>NZ_JBHXHV010000002.1:464226-569749 GCF_042726155.1 Leucobacter sp. NPDC058333 | reverse complement strand
GCTCCCAGTAGATTACTGGGTTGATAGGCCAGATGTGGAAGCACTGTAAAGTGTGGAGCTGACTGGTACTAATAAGCCGATGACTTGATTTCTTTACACCCCCTGGTGGGGTGTTGCATAAGTCTTTTTTGTAACGATTGTTTCGCGTCCACTTTGTGGTTCTAGACGTACGGCCACACACGGCCCCTTGTTGGGGGTGGTGTGGTCATATGTGAATAGAGTTACGGCGGCCATAGCGTCAGGGAAACGCCCGGTCACATTCCGAACCCGGAAGCTAAGACTGATTGCGCCGATGGTACTGCAAGGGGGACCTTGTGGGAGAGTAGGACACCGCCGGACACCTTTTACAGAAAGGGTCGTACAGTGGGAGCCAATGCTGGCTCACACTGTGCGGCCCTTTCGCTTTGTATAGACATTTCAACAGCGCTGATTTTCGGAGGCACCCCATGAATGAACGACCCGATCGGTACGACTCCTCGGATCGCGGCCCCCGGAACCAGCGCGGCGACGACGCGCGGAACGGCGGCTCAGGCCGCCCGCAGCGCGACGGCGATCGTCGGCGTCCGCAATACGGTAACCGCGACGACCGCGGTTCGCAGCGTCCACAGTATGGCAACCGCGACGGCGGCCGCCCGCAGCGCGATGATCGTGCCCCCCGCCGTGATTTCGGCGACCGCGATGATCGTCGCCCGCAGCGGGACCGTGACGCCCCGCGTCGCGAATACGGAAACCGCGACGATCGTGGTTCGCAGCGTCCGCAGTACGGTAACCGCGACGACCGCGGTTCGCAGCGTCCACAGTTTGGCAACCGTGATGGTGCTCGCCCGCAGCGCGATGATCGTGCGCCCCGCCGTGATTTCGGCGACCGCGATGATCGTCGCCCGCAGCGGGACGATCGTGCTCCGCGTCGTGACTTTGGTGATCGTGATGATCGCCGTCCTCAGCGCGACGGTGGCAGTGATCGTGCTCCGCGCCGCGACTTCGGTGCACGGGACGATCGGGCTCCGCGTCGTGATTTCGGCGGCAACGACCGTCGTCCGCAGCGTGATGACCGGGGCGATCGGGGCGACCGCAACGATCGTGCGCCGCGTCGTGATTTCGGTAACCGTGACGATCGCGGTCCCCGTCGTGATTTTGGCGATCGTGACGATCGTCGTCCCCAGCGTGAAGACGGTAGCGATCGTGCGCCCCGTCGTGATTTCGGCGGCAATGATCGTCGTCCACAGCGTGATGATCGCGGCGACCGTAATGATCGCGCTCCCCGTCGTGACTTCGGCGATCGTAACGATCGTGCTCCGCGTCGCGACTTTGGCGAACGCAACGATCGTGCACCCCGTCGTGATTTTGGTGATCGTGATGATCGTCGCCCGCAGCGCGATGGAGGTGGCGAGCGTGCGCCGCGTCGCGACTTCGGTAACCGCGACGATCGTGCACCGCGTCGCGACTTCGGCGGCAACGACCGTCGCCCGCAGCGCGACGACCGCGGTGACCGCGGTGACCGCAACGATCGCGCACCCCGTCGTGACTTCGGTGATCGCAACGATCGCGCACCCCGTCGTGATTTTGGCGACCGCAATGACCGCGCTCCGCGCCGCGACTTCGGGGACCGCAACGACCGCAATGATCGCGCACCCCGTCGTGACTTCGGGGACCGCAATGACCGCGCGCCGCGTCGTGACTTTGGGGACCGCAACGACCGCGCCCCGCGCCGCGACTTCGGGGACCGCAACGGTCGCCCGCAGCGCGACGACGCACCCGGCTACGGCCGCGGTGGCACGCGTGGCGCCGGACGCAGCGACCGCGGTGGCCGCGAGCGCGTGTTCACCGAAGCCGAGCGCCTGCAGCACGAGCTTCGTCCGGTCCGCTCGGATCATCGTGACCCGGTGCTCCCGGACGAGGTCGAGCCGAGAGACCTGCACCCGGCAGCGCGCAACGAACTGAAGACGCTGCAGGCAGACGTGCAAGAGCGCGTTGCGCGTCATCTCGCGATGGTCGCGTTCCTGATTGACGATGAGCCCGAGCTTGCGCATCAGCACGCGCTGTCGGCGAGCCGACGTGCGGGCCGCATTCCCGTCGCCCGCGAGACGCTCGCGATCACCGCATACCGCACGGGCGATTTTGCCCTCGCGCTTCGCGAGTTTCGCACGCACCGTCGCCTGAGCGGTCAAGACGGTCACGTCTCGCTCATGGTTGATTGCGAGCGCGGGCTCGGACGCCCTGAGAAGGCGATCGAGACCGGACTCGATGTGGACGCCAGCAAGCTCGACACCGAGCAGCGCGTGCACCTTGCGATCGCGATGTCGGGCGCCCGCCTGGACCTCGGTCAGACCCAGCAGGCCCTGTTTGAGCTCGAGATCCCCGAGTTGAACCCGGCGAAGGCGTTCTCGTGGAGCCCCGATTTGTTCGCTGCGTACTCCGCAGTGCTCGAAGATCTCGAGCGCCCCGCCGACGCCGCGCAGTGGCTCGAGCACGCAGAGCACGCGGCGCGCGCCCTGCAGGCGCACCACGGCTCGCTCGACGAGCTCGAGGTGTTCGAGATCTACGAGGAGGAGCCCGCGGCTGAGCCCGAGGTGTCCACTGAAGAAGACGAAGAAGCGATGGTGGATCCGGCCGACGACTTCGGCGACGAGCACGTGGCCGAGGCGCCGGTGGCAGCAGAGGCTGACGAGGTCGAGACCGAAGACGTCGAAACCGAAGACGTCGCCACAGATGATGTCGCGACCGACGACGTCGAAACCGATGACTTCGATGCTGCTGAGCGCGGCGATGAAGAAATGTCCATCGAAGACGAGGTCGACGAGTTGCTCGCGGCCGCCGGCATCACCGGTGCCGCCGTTCCGGCCGAGGCTACTGACGCGAACGCTGAAGACGCGAGCGCTGAAGATGCTGACGCCGACACCGAGCCCACCACGGACAAGCAGGACTGATGGCACTGTTCGGCAAGCGTGCGACCGCGCTCGGCGCAGCCCCGATCGAGGGTCGCGAGCTCGTGCTCGCGGACCTCGACGGGGTGATCTACCGCGGTCCTGACGCGATCCCGCAGGCGGTCGATCACTTGAACCGTGCAGCAGAGGCGGTGCGCGTGGCATACGTCACGAACAACGCGTCTCGCACCGACGAGACCGTCGCGACGCACCTGCGCGAGCTCGGTCTGCGCGCCGTTGCCGCCGACATCGTCACCTCGCCGCAGGCGGCTGTGTCGCTGCTCGCGCGCACCGTACCCGCGGGCTCACGCGTGCTGGTCATCGGCGGCGATGGGCTCGTCGACGAGCTGGGCAAGGCCGGATTCGAGGTCACGCGGAGCGCTGATGACGATCCCGCGGCCGTTGTGCAGGGGTTTGCGCCGGAGGTTGGCTGGGTGCACCTGGCAGAGGCCGCATTCGCGCTCGCGGAGCAGCCGGGCCGCGAACCGCTGCCGTGGATCGCGACGAACACCGACTGGACCATTCCGGTCGCCCGCGGTTTGGCCCCGGGCAACGGCACTCTGGTGTCTGCCGTACACACGGCGGTGCAGCGGCTGCCAGTGTTCGCGGGCAAGCCCGAGACACCGATCTTCGAGGCGGCGTTCGAACGCTTCGGCACACGCAACGCACTGATGATCGGCGATCGACTCGACACCGACATCAAGGGCGCGCTCGCTGCGGGCATCCCCTCGCTGCACGTGCTCACGGGCGTCGACCGGCCGAAGCAGCTCGTCGCAGCGTCCCAAGACATGCGCCCCGAATTCATTGTTGCTACGCTCGCCGAACTGCACGAGCCGTACCCCAGCACTGAGCGCCTGAAAGACGGCACGATGCAGGTGGGAACGGCGAAGGTACGCATGGACGGGCACGTGGCCTCAGTAGTTGCCGAGGGCGATTCGCAGATCAATCTGCTGCGCGCGGGCTGCGCTGCGATCTGGGCCTCCGGGCTCGCAATCTACGGCCTGAAGGTGCCAGAGATTCTCTACGAGGATCACTGGCGCTGAGCCTCAGCCGCACGTCGGAGGTCGTCGCTAGGCTGGACGCATGACCTCGACCGAGCACAGCGACGACACCGGCCTGATGAGCCGCATTGAAGTCATCGAATCCCAGCCGCTGCAGCAGCGGGCGCTCGGTTTCGAACAGCTGCACGATGAACTGTTGGCTGAACTGCAGCGGGGCGACCATGGCGCCTGACCCCCGGGGTGCAACCTGGGCGGGCGACACCGTGCGCCTCGACCGCGTACTGCCAGAACTCGGGCTGGTGCGGTCGCGCAGTCGCGCGACCGAGCTGATCGCTGAGGGCAACGCCCTGGTCAACGGCGTCGTCGCGACGAAGGCCGGGGCGAAGGTCACTGCGGGCGATCACGTCTCGGTGCGCGGGGAAGACCACTACGTCGGCCGCGCCGCCCACAAACTGCTCGCGGCGCTCGACACGTTCGGCATCGATCCTGACGGCCGAATCGCCCTCGACCTCGGCGCGTCCACCGGCGGCTTCACCCAGGTACTGCTCGAACGCGGTGCCGCGACCGTGCTGGCCATCGACGTTGGGCATGATCAGCTCGCGCAACGGCTGCGCGACGATCCTCGCGTTCGACTCGTGGAGGGGCGCAACGCGCGCGACCTCACCCCCGAGAACCTTGCGGCCGACACCGGAGTGCGTGATCAGCCCGCGCTGGTCGTGGCTGACCTGTCGTTCATCTCGCTCAGACTGGTGTTCGCGGCGATCGCGGCCTGCGCCGCCGAGCACGCCGATGTCGTGCTGCTGATCAAGCCGCAGTTCGAGGTCGGGCGCGTGAAAGACGGCGTCGTAACGTCGCCGGCGCAGTGGGCCGACGCGATGCGCATCGTGCTGCGCGCGGCGGCCGACCACGGGTTCGCCGCTCGGGGGCTCGCGTCGTCGCCGGTGATCGGGGCGACTGGCAATCGCGAGTTCCTCGGCCATTTTGTGCGCGCCGTAGACGCTGGTCCGACAGAATGGGAGTCGCGTATCGCGGAGCTCACCGGGTCTCCCGATGCGACACTGCACGGCGACCCGGCACGAGCGGAGGAGGCGCGATGAGCACGCAGATCGACAATGCACGGCGGATCCTGATCGTGTCGCACACGCACCGCGACGAGGCCGTCGCAGCGACCGTCGAGGCCGTGACCGCCTTGCTCGCCGCAGACGTCGTACCGGTGCTCGACGAGCAAGATCGCGACGACTTTTCACCGCACCTTGAAGTCGAGCGCATCGCCCGTCTGGGCGAAGACGTCGACGTCTCCGACCTCGAAGCCGCCATCGTGCTCGGCGGCGACGGCACCATTTTGCGCGCTGCCGAATTGCTGCGCGGATCGGGCTGTCCGATCGTTGGCGTGAACCTGGGCCACGTCGGGTTCCTCGCCGAGATGGAGAGTTTCGACCTCTCGACGACCATCGATCGGGTGCTGCGCCGCGACTACACGGTCGAGGAGCGGTTGACCGTCGACGTGCGCGCGAGCCACGACGGCGTGCTCATTGCAGACACTTGGGCGCTCAATGAGGCGAGTGTCGAGAAGCAGCGCCGCATGCTCGAGGTCGAGATCGGGGTCGACGGCAGACCGATCTCGACGTTTGCGTGCGACGGCGTCGTGCTCGCGACACCGACCGGCTCGACCGCTTACGCGTTTTCCGCCGGTGGGCCGATCGTGTGGCCGACCGTGCAGGCGATGCTGATCGTGCCGATCGCGGCTCACGCGCTCTTCAACCGTCCGCTCGTGACCGGCACCGACTCCGAGCTGCGCGTGCGCATTCTGCCCGAGAACATTGGGCCAGGCGTGCTGTGGTGCGACGGACGCCGGCGCACCGAGCTGCCCGCCGGGTCAGTGGTGACGGTAAGCCGTTCGGCGCAGTCGGTACGCCTGGCGCGTTTGAACGCCGGCGTGTTCAGTGATCGACTCGTGCGCAAGTTCCACCTGCCCACATCGGGCTGGCGCGGCGGCCGGCGCGGGGGTGAGGCCGCATGATCGAAGAGCTTCGGATCAGAGATCTCGGCGTCATCGTCGATTCGACGGTGCCACTCGGGCCCGGTTTCACCGCGATCACTGGCGAAACCGGCGCGGGTAAGACGATGGTCGTGAGCGCGCTTGGCCTGCTCATGGGCGAACGCAGCGACGCCGGTGCCGTGCGAGTCGGCGCCGCGCAGGCCCGGGTACACGGCATCGTGCGCACGGTTGATCCGGCGGTCGAAGAGATCGTCGATGAGCTCGGCGGTGAGGTCGAAGACGGCGAACTCGTACTCAGCCGCACGGTCAGCGCTGAAGGGCGCAGCCGCGCTGGCGTGGGCGGGGCGAGTGCTCCCGTCGGTAGCCTCAGCCGGCTTGCCGACCGCCTGTTCGCGGTGCACGGCCAGTCCGAGCAGCTGCGGCTGAAATCAGCCGCGGCGCAGCGCGAGACGCTCGACCGCTTCGGTGGGGAGCAGCTGACGCAGACGCTCGCCGAGTATCGCGATTCACATCGCGAGCGGCAGCAGCTCAGCGCGCGGGTGCACGAACTGACCGAGGCGCGCGACGATCGGGCCGCCGAGGCCGCGCGGTTGCGCGAGGAGCTGGACGAGATCGCGGCGGTGGATCCGCAGGTCGGCGAAGAGGTCGAGCTGGCCGGGCGCATCGAGTTGCTGAGCAACGTCGAGGCCCTGCACTCAGCGAGTGCAACCGCCCACGAGGCGCTCGCGAGCGACTCTGACGAACCGCTCGTGCGCGACGCCGGGGGGCTCGTTGACGAGGCGGTGCGTGAGCTTGAGCGCGTCGCGGCGTTCGATCCGAGGCTCGCGTCCGTGCTTGAAACGCTGCGCGGCGTGAGCTTTCAGATCGCCGACGCGGCGACGGAGCTCGCGGCGTACGCGGGCGACCTCGACGACGAGGGGCCGGGCGAACTTGCGCGCGCTAACGATCGACTCGCGGCACTGAACGGACTCTTCCGGCTGTACGGCGCAAACAGCGCTGCTGTCATTGCAACCGCGGAGGCGTCAGCGGTGCGTCTCGCCGAACTCGACGGCGACGGCGACCTCGTCGACGAGCTCGCCGAGCGACTGGAGGCCGAGACGGCGCGCGAGCGCGAGCTCGCCGCACGCCTGACCGATCAGCGCACGGCTGCGGCGGCGAAGCTCTCCGAACTCGTCTCGATCGAGCTGCGGCAGTTGGCACTGCCCGACGCGACGTTCGTGGTCGAGGTGTCGCCGTCACCCGCGCTCGGCGCATCTGGCGGCGACGACGTGCAGCTGCTGCTGAGCCCGCACCCCGGTGCGCCGCCGCGGCCGGTCGCCAAATCGGCCTCTGGTGGCGAACTGTCGCGCGTCATGCTCGCCCTCGAGGTCGTGGTCGCCGCGGTCGACCCCGTACCGACGTTTGTGTTTGACGAGGTCGACGCGGGCGTGGGTGGCGCCGCCGCGATTGAGATCGGTCGCCGCCTCGCGCGGCTCTCGCACACGTCACAGGTCATCGTGGTCACGCACCTCGCGCAGGTCGCGGCGTTCGCGTCGAACCACCTGCAGGTCGTGAAGGACTCGGCCGGTGGTTTCACCGAGAGCAGCTGCAGGCGGCTTGAGGGCGATGCGCGGCTCGCCGAAATGGCGCGACTGCTTTCAGGGCTCAGCGATTCGGGGAGTGCGCTCGAGCACGCCGCCGAACTGCTTGCGCTGCGCGACGCGGCCTAGGCCGCGGGCGCACCAGCAATGTCGCGAGTGGCTGCTACGCTCCCCACATGGTGAAGTTGTTGGGGCGGTTGCGCTCCGCGGGCATGAAGAAGCCCGATCTCAATGATGATGCGGCGACAAAGGCGAAATACCTCGACTCGCATCCCGCGGTGAAGCACGCCGACATCGAGCAGATGGACGCTGACACCCGCGAGATGTATCGCGACGCGCGCGAGGCCGCGGTAGACGCGGTCGAGGAGCGCGCAAACGCACGCACGCGCGAGTTCGTCATTCGTGGCCCGTTCCAGTTGGGCTTCACGATCACGCTGGGCGTGCTCGTCGCGATGCTGTTCGGCGGCATGGTCGAGCAGCTCACCACGATCATTATGTACGTGGCGGCGGCGCTGTTCGTGGCGCTCGGGCTCGACCCGGTGGTGCGCGCGCTCAACCGGCGCGGCCTGAACCGCCCGCTCGGCATCGCGGTCGTGTTCGGCGGCTTCGTGCTGGTGATCGCTGGTCTGCTCGCGATCATCATCCCGATGATCGCGAATCAGATCTCGCAGCTCGTGCGCAGTGCGCCGTTCCTGTTCCGCGACATCACCCAGCAGCAGTGGTTCGCCGACGTGAACGAGCGTTTCGGCAAGTTCATCGACTTCGACGGCCTGCTGAAGATCGGGCAAGAGATCGTCAGCAAGCCAGAAAACTGGGCGCAGGTCGCCGGGGGAGTGTGGCAAGCGGGTATCGGCATCGCGAACGGTCTCACGGCCGGCCTCATCGTGCTGATTCTCACCCTGTACTTTCTCGCCTCACTGCAGTCGATCAAGCGCGCGTTCTACTCGCTCGTGCCGCGGTCGGGTCGCGCGAAGGTGATGGACATCACCGAGCAAGTCACCAAGTCGGTCGGTGGCTACGTCAACGGCATGGTGATCCTCGCGTTCATCAACGCGGTGCTCGGCTTCATCATGATGACGATTGTGGGGGTGCCGTTCGCCGGCCTCGTGGCGGTGGGCGTGTTCTTCCTCGCGCTGATTCCTCTGATCGGTTCGGTCGTCGCGACCGTGCTGGTAACCATCGTCGCGCTGTTCGATTCGCCGACGACCGCCATCATCGCTGCGGTCTACTACCTGATCTACATGCAGATCGAGTCGTACCTGCTGACGCCCCGCGTGATGAATCGCGTGGTGTCGGTGCCCGGCGCGCTCGTCGTGATCGGCGCGCTCGCCGGCGGCACGCTGCTGGGGCTGCTCGGTGCGCTGATCTCGATCCCGGTTACGGCGATGATGCTGATGATCATTAAACAAGTGTGGGTGCCGCGGCAAGAGCTGCGGTAGCCAGATGAGCAGCGCTCAAGCAGCAGCACTCAAGCAGCACAGAGCAAATGCGTGATGAACAAGTCCGAGATGAACTGATAGGATTAAAGCCCGTGGGAACAGAGCAGAACGCGGACCAGGCCGGAGTCACCAAACACATCTTCGTGACCGGGGGTGTCGTCTCCTCGCTGGGGAAGGGCCTCACCGCCGCGAGTCTCGGAAATCTGCTGACAGCGCGTGGGTTGCACGTCGTTATGCAGAAGCTCGATCCGTATTTGAATGTGGATCCGGGCACGATGAATCCCTTCCAGCACGGCGAGGTCTTCGTGACCGACGACGGCGCTGAGACCGACCTCGACATCGGTCACTACGAGCGATTCCTGGGAATTCATCTGTCGCAGGCGGCGAACGTGACGACCGGGCAGATCTATTCGACGGTGATCGCCAAGGAGCGTCGCGGCGAGTATCTCGGTGACACCGTTCAGGTGATCCCGCACATCACGAACGAGATCAAGCGCCGCATGCGCCTGCAGGCCTCAGAGACCCCGCGCCCCGACGTCATCATCACCGAGGTCGGCGGCACCGTCGGCGATATCGAGTCGCAGCCGTTCCTCGAGTCGGCACGCCAGGTGCGCCACGAGCTCGGCCGCAAGAACGTGTTCTTCGTGCACGTCTCCCTGGTGCCGTTCATGGGCGCCTCGGGCGAGCAGAAGACGAAGCCGACGCAGCACTCCGTTGCCGCGCTGCGCTCCATCGGCATTCAGCCCGACGCGCTCGTGCTGCGCAGCGACCGCCCGGTCACCGACGACAACCTGCGCAAGATCGCACTCATGTGCGACGTTGACGAAGACGCCGTCGTGAACGCGATCGACGTGCCCAGCATCTACGACCTGCCTCGCCTGCTGAACGACCAGAGCCTCGACAGCATCATCGTCGAGAACCTCGGCCTCTCCGACCGCTCGAGCGACGTCGACTGGACCGGCTGGCAGCCGGTGCTCGACGCGGTGCACCACCCGAAGGGCGAGGTCACCCTCGCGCTCGTCGGTAAGTACATCGACCTGCCCGACGCTTACCTCTCTGTCACCGAGGCGCTGCGCGCCGGCGGCTTCGCGCACTCGACGAAGGTCAACATTCGCTGGGTGCCGTCAGACACCTGTCAGACGCCAGAGGGCGCGCGCGAGGCGCTCGGCGATGTCGACGGCATCTGCGTCCCCGGCGGCTTCGGCATTCGCGGCATCGAGGGCAAGCTCGGTGCGCTGCGCTTCGCCCGCGAAAACCACATTCCGACGCTCGGCCTGTGCCTGGGCCTGCAGTGCATGGTGATCGAATACGCCCGCCACGTCACCGGGCTCGACGGCGCATCGTCGACCGAGTTCGACCCCGAGACCTCCGTGCCGGTCATCGCGACGATGGCCGAGCAGGTCGACATCATCGATGGCGGCGACCTCGGCGGCACGATGCGCCTGGGCCTGTACGAGGCCGCGCTGGCTGAAGGCTCGCTCGCGGCCGCCGTGTACGGTGCGCCGACAGCGACCGAGCGTCACCGTCACCGCTACGAGGTCAACAACCGTTACCGCGACGAGATTGCGGCCTCGGGCCTCTCGTTCTCGGGCACCAGCCCCGATGGCGCGCTCGTCGAGTACGTTGAGCTGCCCACGGACGTGCACCCGTACTACATCGCCACGCAGGCGCACCCCGAGTTGCGCTCGCGCCCGGGCACCCCGCACCCGCTGTTCGCGGGGCTCGTGGGTGCCGCGATCGATCGCCGCGATGCAGCGCAGCTGTTCGAGGTCGACAACGGTGAGTGACCGCGTCGGCGCGCTCGCGGGCGGCGAGGCCGAGGTATTCGGCCCGCTTTCTGACGAACGCGCCGACGATGTGCGCGTCGTCGAGAGCGAGCTGATCGCGACCGGCCAGGTGTGGGACATGCGGCGTGACAGCTTCGAGTTCGCTGGCACGGTGCTGGCGCGCGACTACGTCGATCACACGGGCGCCGTCGCCGTGCTCGCGCTCGACGAGGATGATCGCGTGCTGCTCATCAAGCAGTACCGGCACTCCACCGGCCATAGGCTGTGGGAGATTCCGGCCGGGCTCATGGACGTGCCGGGCGAATCGGGTCTCGCGGGGGCGCAGCGCGAACTCGCCGAAGAAGCCGACACGCAGGCCGACTCTTGGCACCTGCTGCTCGATCTCTTTCTGGCCCCCGGCAGCTCGTCGGAGGCCATGCGCGTGTTTCTCGCTCGAGGGCTCTCGCCCGCGACGCACTCGTACGTGCGCGCGGAGGAGGAGACCGAGCTCGAGCCCGTGTGGGTGCCGCTCGAGGAGGTCGTCGACGCCGTGCTCGACGGACGCGTGCAGAACACGGTGACCGCGAACGCCGTGCTCGCCGCCGTCGCAGCTCGCAGCCGGGGCTGGTCGACGCTGCGCTCGGCCGAGCTGCCCTGGTCGGCGCGCGCGGCCGTGCCGGGGTTCCGTTCGCGCTAATGCCCGTCAGCGTGCACCAGGGCGTGGAGCGATACCTGCGTCACGTCGCCCTTGAACTCGGCCTCTCCGCGAACAGCCAGGCGGCCTACCGGCGCGATCTCGCCGCCTACGCCACCTGGCTTGAGCAGCGCGGCATCACCGACCTCGGCGCAGTGGTTCCCGAGACCCTCGCGGAATACGTCGCTGATCTCGCGAGCCCGCAGGAGGTGCCGGGCGCCGACCCGAAGCCACCGCTCGCCGTGGCCTCGATTACGCGCCGACTGTCGACCGTGCGCGGCATGCACCGGTTTCTATTCGAGGAGGGCCTCCTCGACGCGCACGCTGGCAGCGGCGTGCGCACCCCGAAGCGCGCCCAGCGCCTCCCGAAGGCGCTGCCGCTCGAAGACGTCGAAGCACTGCTGAACGCCGCCGGTGGCGATGACCCCGTGGGGCTCAGGGATCGCGCGCTGCTCGAACTGCTCTACGCGAGCGGTGCCCGCGTTAGCGAGGTCACGGCGCTCGACGTCGACGACCTGATCGGCGCGCCCGGGCAGGTCGATGCGGTGAGCGACCCTGAGGCGGCGCTCGGCGCGGGCGGGTTCGTTCAGGTGACAGGCAAGGGTTCCAAACAGCGCATCGTGCCCTACGGCAGCTACGCGGGCCGCGCGCTCGCCGCCTACCTGGTGCGGGCGAGGCCAGAGATGGTCACACGAGGATCAGGCACGCCAGCGCTGTTCGTAGGCCCCCGCGGCGCGCGACTCTCGCGTCAGAGCGCGTGGCTCGTGATCCGCGCGGCAGCCGAGCGGGCCGAACTCACGCGCGAGGTGTCACCGCACACACTGCGCCACTCGTTCGCGACGCACCTGCTCGCCGGTGGCGCTGACGTGCGCACCGTGCAGGAACTGCTCGGCCACGCCTCCGTGACGACCACCCAGATCTACACGCAGGTCACGGCCGATACCCTGCGCGAGCACTACCTGCTCGCGCACCCGCGCGCCAAGTAGGCGCGTCGCCCCGCGAGCCGCGAGCCGAGAGCCGAGAGCCGCGAGCCGCCCCGGCATGAACGGGAGATGACGGGAGGGGAAACTTCGGCGACTCAGGCGCCGTGAGTGGCGCCCAGATGGCATAGTTCGAAGCAGAATGTCTGCGCTGCCCGCACTGGGCGCGCGACCCGAAGCCGAACAACGAGAAGACACCGCGCAGTGAACGCCACTCAGATTGACGACGCCCAGACTGACGATCCGCAGCTGCCGCTCACCCGCGGAGCGCTCGCAGCGCCCGAGAGCACACTCATCGATATCTTGCTGGCAACCGCCGAAGCCCACCCCGACGCGTCCGCGATCGACGCCGGTGCCGGGGCGCTGAGCTACCGCGAACTCGTTTCGGCGGTCGACGCGCTCGCCGCAGAGTTGCGCGCCGTGGGTGTGCGGCGAGGCGACCGGGTCGGGGTGCGCATCGATTCGGGATCACAAGACCTGTACATCTCGATCCTCGCCATTTTGCGCGCCGGGGCCGCCTACGTGCCCGTCGACGCCGACGACACCGACGAGCGGGCGCGTCTCGTGTTCGGCGAGGCGCGAGTGATCGGTGTCGTCGGCAACAACGGCTTTGTGCGCCGCCAGGTTGCGGGGGAAGTCGACAGCGCCCCGGGCCCGAGTGCCGCCCCGACCCCGAGTGCGGCCCCGACCCCCGATGATGACGCGTGGATCATCTTCACCTCCGGGTCGACCGGCGTGCCGAAGGGCGTCGCCGTCAGCCACCGCTCGGCGGCGGCGTTCGTGGACGCCGAGGCGCGCATGTTTGTGCAGCGAGAACCGCTCGGCCCGGGCGATCGCGTGCTCGCGGGGCTGTCGGTCGCGTTCGACGCATCGTGCGAGGAGATGTGGCTCGCGTGGCGGCACGGCGCGTGCCTCGTTCCGGCTCCGCGCGCGATCGTGCGCGCGGGCGAAGACCTGGCTCAGTGGCTCGTGCGCCAGGGCATCAGCGTCGTCTCGACCGTGCCGACGCTCGCCGCGATGTGGCCGCGCGAGGCGATCGAGCACGTGCGACTGCTGATCTTCGGCGGCGAGGCGTGCCCGCCCGAGCTGGCCGCCCGGCTCGTCGAGGACGGACGCGAGGTCTGGAACACCTACGGCCCCACCGAGGCCACAGTCGTGGCGTGCGGCTGCCAACTCGACGGGGTCTCGTCGATCAGCATTGGCTTGCCGCTCGACGGCTGGGATCTCGCCGTCGTCGACCCGGCCGGGCGTCGCGTAGCACCGGGGGAGTCGGGCGAACTCATCATTGGCGGGGTCGGCCTCGCCCGCTATCTCGACCCCGCGAAAGACGCGGAAAAGTACGCGCCGATGCCCGAACTCGGGTGGGGGCGCGCGTACCGCTCGGGCGATCTCGTGCGCTACGAGACGACCGGGCTGATATTTCTCGGCCGCGCCGACGATCAGGTCAAGGTCGGTGGGCGCCGCATTGAGTTGGGCGAGGTCGAAAACGCGCTGCAGGAGTTGCCGGGCGTCACCGCCGCCGCGGCCGCCGTGCGCGCGAGCGAGGCGGGGGTGCCGGTGCTCGTCGGGTACCTCGTCGTGGAGGGTGAGGAGCCCCTCGATCGCGCCCTCGCGCGCGAGCACCTCTCTGGTCGGCTCGCCGCGGGTGTGATGCCGCTGCTCGCGATCGTGGACGAGCTGCCAATTCGCACCTCGGGCAAGGTCGACCGCGCGGCACTACCGTGGCCGCTGCCCGGCGTCGACGCTCCGCTGGCCGAGGGGCTGAGCGAGAGCGAGCAGTGGCTGGCCGCGCAGTGGCAGTCGGTGCTCGGGGTGCCGGTGCCCGGATCGCAGGCCGACTTCTTCGACCTGGGCGGCGGATCGCTGCCCGCGGCGCAACTCGTCTCCCGCATCAGGGCCCGCGTGTCCGAGTTCACGGTCGCCGACATCTACGACGTGCCCCGACTCGGCGCGATGGCGAAGGCGATCTCGGCGGTCGCGGAGGCGCACGACGACGGTGACTTTCACGAGCCAGCGCCGACGCCGCGGCGCACCCAGTGGGCGCAGACGCTCGCGGGTGTGCCGCTGTTCATCGCGAGCGGTTTGCGCTGGCTCGTGTACCTGCTGACCGCTGGCACGGTGCTGAACCTCACCACGGGGTTCGAGGTGTTGCCGAGCGTACCGATCTGGGCGCTGCTGATCGCGCTCCTCGTGCTCGCGACGCCGTTCGGCAAGATGGCGATTGCGGCGGCTGTCGCCCGCTTGCTGCTCGCTGGCCTGCGCCCCGGCGACTACCCGCGCGGCGGCGCCACGCACATGAAGCTGTGGCTGGCCGAGCAATTCGCGCAGCAGATCGACGCCGTCGGCCTGGCGGGCGCACCGTGGATCACCCTCTACGCCCGAGCGCTCGGCGCGAAGATCGGTGCCGACGTGAGCCTGCACACGCTGCCGCCGATCACCGGGAAACTGGCGGTCGGCGCGCGATCCGCGATCGAACCCGAGGTTGATCTGACCGGATACTGGATCGACGGCGACCTGCTGCGGGTTGGGGCGGTCAGGATCGGCAGCGACGTCACCGTGGGAGCGCGCAGTACGCTCGCACCCGGCACGCGCATCGATGACGGTGCCGAGATCGCTCCCGGATCCGCCGTCTTCGGCCGAGTGAAAGCCGAACAGACCTGGGCGGGTTCGCCCGCGGTGCGCGTCGGGGCGAGCCGCGCAGACGAGTGGCCGGCCGGTCGGCCGCCGCATCAGCCCGCGTGGCGAATCGCGTTCGGGCTGTCGTCGGTCGTGCTCGCGCTGCTGCCGTTCGTCTCGTTCGCCGTCGGCGGGCTCGTGATCGCGGCTGGGGTGCGCGGGGCAGACACGCTCGGCGGGGCGCTGCTCGCGGCGCTCGCCTGGCTCGTACCCGCGACGCTGCTGACCGGCGTCGTCTACGCTGGCTCGGTGTTGGTGCTCGTGCGACTGCTGGCGATCGGGCTGACGGAGGGCACCTTCCCGGTGCACAGCCGTGTCGGATGGCAGAGCTGGACGACCGAGCGCCTGCTCGATGCGGCGCGCGCCTTTCTGTTTCCGATCTACTCGAGCCTGTTTACGCCCGTCTGGCTGCGCATGCTCGGCGCCCGCGTGGGGCGCAACGTCGAGGCCTCGACCGTGCTGCTGTTGCCGGCGATGACGCGCATCGACGACGGCGCGTTTCTCGCCGACGACACGATGGTCGCGTCATACCAACTGCACCGCGGCTGGCTGCGCATCGGACGGGTGCGCATTGGTAAGCGCGCCTTCCTGGGGAACTCTGGCATGGCCGGGCCAGGGCACCGAGTGCCCAAGGACTCGCTCGTCGCGGTGCTGTCGGTCGCGCCGAACAAGGCGAAGGCCGGCTCATCGTGGCTCGGCTCACCGCCGGTGCGCCTGCGACGGCTCGCTCAGGGCGGCGACGACAGCCGCACGTACCACCCGGGCGCGGGCCTGCGCATCGCTCGCGCGCTCTGGGAACTCGGGCGCATCGTCGCCGTGTTCACTACGACGGCGCTCGGCCTCGGTGTACTCGGCGCGTTCGCCTGGCTGTGGACGACGGTCGGTCCGGTCACCACGGCGCTGCTCTCGGGCGTCGTGATGCTCGCGGCGGGCGCGGTCGCGGCTGGCGTGACGACGGCCGCGAAGTGGGCGATCGTGGGGCCGATTCGCGCTGGCGAGGCGCCGCTCTGGTCGAGCTTTGTGTGGCGCACCGAGGTCAGTGACACGTTCACCGAGATGCTCGCCGCGCCCTGGTTTGCGCGGGCGGCGGCCGGCACCCCCGCGCTCGCGGTGTGGCTGCGGTCGCTCGGCGCGACGATCGGCTCGGGTGTGTGGTGCGAGTCGTACTGGCTTCCCGAGCCAGATTTGGTCACGCTGGGCGACGGATCCACGGTGAACCGGGGCTGCGTCGTGCAGACCCACCTGTTTCATGATCGAATCATGAGCATGGATACCGTCGAACTCGCTGCCGGGGCCACACTCGGCCCCCACAGCGTTATTTTGCCCGCGGCCGTGATCGGCGCGCACGCGACGGTCGGCCCCGCCTCCCTCGTGATGCGCGGCGAGAGCGTGCCCGTCGGATCGCGCTGGAGCGGCAACCCCATCGGCCCCTGGCGCGCGCTCAAGTTGCGCGCCTACCAGTCGACGAAGTGACCGTGCGGGCGCGAAAGGCGATGGTGAGCGACCCCTACACGCCGACCAGCGGCGACCCGCGGTACGCCGTCGCCCACTACGACCTCGACCTGCAGTACACGCCGCGCACGAACCGGCTCGACGGGCACGCGCGCCTCAGCGTGCGCGTGCTCACCGACACCGATCAGCTGCGCGTCGACCTGATCGGCCTCACAGCGGGCAAGGTGCGCGTCGACGGTGCCCTGCAGCGCCAGGCGAAGCAGACGGCGCACGCCCTGACGATTCGGCTCGACGAGACCGTCGTCGCGGGGAGCGAACTGCAGCTCGACATCGACTACTCGGGGCGACCGGCGCCCAGACGGTCGCGCTGGGGGCAGCTCGGCTGGGAAGAACTTGAACACGGCGCTCTCGTCGCGTCGCAGCCCACGGGTGCGCCGACCTGGTTTCCGTGCAACGACCGCGTCGACGACCGCGCCACCTACGACATCGCGTTCACCACCGACCGCGGCTTCTTCGTCGCCGTGACCGGTGTGCCCGGAACGGTGACGGGCCGATCCGGCAAGACCACGCGGCGGTTCGCGAGTTCCGTGCCGACCGCGACCTACCTGCTCGCCGCCCACATCGGCGAGTACGCCGAGTATCGCCTCGGCGAGCGCGCGCGGCTCATCGCGCCGCCCGTCCGCGCCAGAGCCGCGCAGCGCGCGTTCGCGCCCGTGCCGCGCATGATCGAGACGTTCGAAGAGTGGTTCGGGCCGTACCCGCAGGAGGACCTCACCATTGTCGTGACCGAGGAGGAACTCGAGATTCCCCTCGAAGCGCAGGGCATGGCGACGTTCGGGCGCAATCACGAGGCCCCCGCTGAGCAGCGGCTGATCGCGCACGAGCTCGCGCACCAGTGGTTCGGCAACAGCCTCGGCATCGCCCGCTGGCACGACATCTGGCTGAACGAGGGCTTCGCGTGCTACTCCGAGTGGATCTGGTCTGAGGCATCGGGCGGGCCGACCATCGCCGCGCTCGCCGCTCAGCACCACGCGCGACTGGCCGCCCTGCCGCAGGATCTACTGCTCGCCGACCCCGGCCCCGACGACATGTTCGACGACCGCGTGTACAAGCGCGGCGCGCTCACGCTTGAAGCGCTGCGCCGCGTCATGGGCGAGCCGGCATTCCGCGCGCTGCTGCTGGCCTGGGCGGGCACGCACCGGCACCGGCTCGTCGCGACGGCCGATTTCGTTGCCCTCGCGCAGTCGCTGAGCCCGGTGCGTCTCGACGCGCTGGTTGAGGCGTGGCTCTACGCGACGGCGCTGCCCGAGCTGCCGGTTGCCGCCGCGAGCTGAGCGGGTGTGGCAGGCTGGGTGCGCTGGCTGGCGAGCGCGGTGGCGAGAGCGACCGTCAGGATCGCGGCGTGGCCGCCCGGGGTGAGGTCGAGGCGCAGTTCGGCGAATGCTAGCTCGGCGTTGGGGTGTGTCGCGCCGTGCGGGTCTGTTTCGCTCGGGTCTGTGCCGCTCGGGTCTGTGCCGCTGAGGTCTGTGCCGCTCAGGTTCGTGCCGCGCAGCCCCGTGCCGCGTGCTTTTGCCGCGGCCTCGATGCGGGTCCAGGTGGCCACGTCGGCCGTCTCGTCCCCGAGCGCCTCGGCCACTCGCATGCGGGTCTCGGGGGAGTCGAGCTCAAGATCGATGCCGAACGCGGTGGCGGACGGCGGCGCGACCCCGACCGCCACGAGCCCCTCCGCGTAACTGATGCTCACGAGGGGCAGGCGCGCCGCGTGGGTCGTGCGCGCCGCGCCCGTCGCGCCTGCGACGCGCACCGTGCCCGTGGCGCGCGCCAGTGGCACGCCGTGGGCGTCGCTGCCGCAGGCCGGGCACTGCCGCACGATGCGCAGCGATTCGCGAGATTCGTGCGAGTCGTGAGACTCGTGCGAGCCTGCTGTCGCGAGCAGGTCGAGAAGGAGGGCGTGGGCGGCTGCTCGCCGATCCTCGTCAGGGGTCGTCGCCCGCCACGCCAGTCGCGTGCCGAGCGGTCCGGGCTGCTCGCCGCCGTGGCCGGGCATCAGGCCGCTGTACCCGCGGTGGGGCGATCTGTGCTGTCGGTGAGCACCGTGCTATCGGGGAGCTCCGTGCTGTCGGGGAGCTCCGTACCGTCGGGGAAGTCCACGGCGCCGTCCTGGAGGAGCGCGAGGCGGCTGACGGTGCGGAAGAGATCCGGAGGCGGATCCGCGATATCGACGAGGCCCGCCCGGTCGGTGCGGGCGAGCACCGTGAGCGGCAGGTTGGCGTGCACGAGCACGTCGAGCAGTGACACGAAGCGCTGCCGAGCCTCGCGGCTCGCGGCCGAGAGAGGGGGCACATCGGTGAGGACCCAGCGATCGTAGTCGGCGGCGAGTTCGAGAAAGTCGTCGGCGATCGACGAAGCCTCGAGCAGGTCTGCGAAGTCGAACCAGACCTCGGCTGTGCTTGTGGTTGTGCTTTCGGCGGGGCTGTAGATTGCGCTGTCGGCCGGCCCGCCGGTCGTGCCGGTTCCGCGGCGAATCGCGAGCGCTCGCAGCGCGCGGTGCCCGTCGAGCACGGTGGCCGATTCGGCGGGGTCCGGGGGCGTCAACCCTGCGGCGCGGGCGGCGCTCGCCGCCGAGCCGGTCGGGCCGTAGGTGATCCAGCGCCCCGAGGCGAAGCCCGCGCGTGTGACGCTCGCCGTCGTGCGGTAATCGGTGCCGCCGTCGAGGCTGCGCACCCCGAAATGCTGCCTGATCAGCCGGACGCTGGGTTCCACGACGTGGTGAAAGACGGGGTTTTCGAGCAGCCCCTCGGGCTCATAGTTCGAGGTCAGCAGTGTCGGGATGCGGCGCTCGACGAGCTCGGCGATCAAGCGATTCAGCAGGCTGGCCCCGCCCGGGTCGTGCACGTGCAGTTCGTCGAAGAAGAACACCCGAGCGCCGGCGAGCAGTTCGGCCACGGTCTGCTCGATAGCATCGCGGGCACTCATGCGCGCACCGAACCTGCGCTGCAGCTCCTGGAAGAAGGTGTGGAAGTGTACCCGTCGCTTCGCAGACTCCGGCACGTCGATCGCGTCGAACACCTCGGACATGAGCCAGGTCTTGCCTCGCCCTGCCGGGCCGTGCACAAAGCACCCGATGAGGTGCGGCGCGGCCGGCGAGTTCGGTGTGCTTGGCGACTGCGGTTTCGCGACTGCATTCATGATCGCTGCCACGTCATCGAGCAGCGCGCGCTGGGCGGTATCGAGCGTGAACCCTCGCGCTGACGCTGCCCCGATCACTGAGTCCACGAGCGCTCGATCGGGCGTCGAGCGAGTGTCGAGGTTCTGCGTCACGCGACCCAGGCTACTGCCTGCCCGCCCAAGCCCAACCCAATCCCGCCCACACCCCACCCACACACACCCGCCCCCCTCTTTCAAGCCCGCCGAGAGTACCCGAATGGTCGTTTCCGAGCTGCTGAAGGGTCCTTTTGCGTACTCTCGGCTGGGTCGGGCAACCGCCAGTGCAGCTCGGCGCGGCGGCCCCACACCATCGCGACGAGCAGAACGGCGGCACCGATCCAGCCCAGCGGGCCGATGCGCTCGCCGCCGATGACGACGCCGATGATCAGCACCCATCCCGGCTCCGAGCCGAGCATCAGGCCCGCCCGCGAAGCCGAGGTGCGGCTCGTTGCCCAGAGCTGGCCCACGAACGCGAACACGGTGCAGCCGAGCGCGAGAAACGCCACCAGAACCCACATTGCGGCCGTGAACTCGGGCAGCCGAGCGAGCAGCGGCGCACCGCCCACCGCGGTAAACAGCGCGGCCCCGAGCGCGATCTCGACTGTCGTCAGCCCGAGCAGGTCGGCGCCCGGGGCGCGCGCAGCCTTCGCCTCGGCGACCCCGAGCGTTGCCCGGGTGATCGCTGCGACCAAGATCAACGCGTCGCCCGGGTTCACGCTCGCGAATCCGTCTCCGCCGACCAGCAGCGCGATGCCGCCGAGGGCCAGCAGTACGCTGCCAATCAGGCCCGGAGTGAGGCGGCGCCCGGTCGCCCACGATTCGAGCACCGGCGTGAGCAGTATCGACAGGCCGATGATGAGCCCCGCGTTCGTGGCGCTCGTCATCGTCACACCGACGGTCTCAAGCACGATCGTCGCGGCGCGCAAGCCACCGAGCACCGAACCGGCCCGCAGCGAGCGCCGCAGGTTCGGGCCTCGGCGGCCGAGCACGATGGCGCCGAGCACGAGTGCCGCGGGCAGAAAGCGCGCGCACAGCACGGCGGTGACGCCGAGCGTTGTCGCGAGCTGCTGCGTCGCGAGATAACTGCCGCCCCACACCGCGGCGATGCCGAGCAGGGCGAGATCGGGGAGCAGGTGGCGGCGGCTGGCAGGAACGGGCACACACCGACGATGCCGCAGTTCACCGTGAAGAACTACGGGCACTGTCTTCAAGGGTCAGTAAGATCTGCTTCATGGAGATTCGTCATCTGCGCACACTCCGAGAGCTGCGGGATCGGGGTTCCGTCACCGCGGTTGCCGCGGCGCTGCACCTCTCGGCGTCGGCGGTCTCGCAGCAGCTCGCCGCGCTGCAGCGTGGCTTCGAGGTGCCACTCACCGAGCCCCGAGGGCGCATGCTCGGGCTCACCCCGGCGGGTGAACGTCTCGCCGCCGCGAGCGACGACGTCATCGAAGCGATGTCGCGCG
Source organism: Leucobacter sp. NPDC058333 (assembly GCF_042726155.1). NCBI lineage: Bacteria > Bacillati > Actinomycetota > Actinomycetes > Micrococcales > Microbacteriaceae > Leucobacter > Leucobacter sp. NPDC058333. The sequence goes on along the minus strand of NZ_JBHXHV010000002.1, from coordinate 548,568 downwards.
CCGAGCAGGCCGTCACCGGGTTCCGCGCCGAGCCGGGGGAGCGGGTCTCGGTCACGGCGTTTCACAGCGCCGCGCTCGCCTGGTTCCCCGAGCTGATCGCGACGAGCATCGCCGACCCAGACGGGCCGAGCGTGCGGTGCCGCGACGAAGACGTCTCCATCTCAGAGTTCGTCGGGCTCGCGGCCGACCACGACATCGTGATCGCGCACCGCCCGCCAGCATCCGAGCCCTGGCCAGCAAACAGGGTCGTCGCCATCCCCGTGCTCGAGGAACCCATCGCGATCGCCCTGCGCCGCGACCACCCCCTCGCTGAACGCGACACCGTCGGTCTCGCCGAACTCACCGGCGAGACGTGGGTCGCCGCGCACGAGGGATTCGCGCTCGAACCCCTGATCGTGCAGGCGCTCGCCGCGAGCGAGGGGCGCCGGATCGAGATCACCCACCGCGTGAACGAGTTCAACGTCGTCGCCGCGGTTATCGCTCGCACGGGCGCCGTCGGGCTGCTGCCGCTGCACACCGGCCTAGCGCGGGCGTTTCGGGACGAGGTGGTGCTGCGCCCGATCCGCGACGTGACCGTGATGCGTCACATCGATGTCTTGGCGCGGCCGGAGGCGATGACGCGAGAGGCTGTGCGCACCATCGTGGCGCGGATCATCGAGATCGCGCAGCGCAGTTCTGGGGAAGTCGCGGCACGATAGGATGGAACGTCAATGAGCGGGAGGAGACCGGGTATGGCGAAACAGGTCGAACTGGGGCCGACCGGGCGACCCGATCGCATCATTCCGCCTCCCAAGAAGCTCGACCGCCACGGGCCCGCGCGCATCATCGCGATGTGCAACCAGAAGGGCGGCGTCGGCAAGACCACCAGCACGATCAACCTGGCCGCAGCGCTCGCGCGCTACGGCCGTCGCGTGCTCGCAGTCGACTTCGACCCGCAGGGCGCGCTCTCAGCCGGGCTCGGTGTACCGGCGCACGACGTGCCCACGATCTACGACCTGATGCTCGGCAAGGTGAAAGATCCGCGCGACGCGATTCAGACCACCGGCACCCCCGGGCTCGACGTTATCCCCGCAAACATTGACCTGTCAGCGGCCGAGGTGCACCTCGTCACCGAGGTCGCCCGCGAGCAGATCTTGGGCAGTGTGCTGCGCAAGGTCGTCGACGACTACGACGTGATCTTGATCGACTGCCAGCCGTCGCTCGGCCTGCTCACGGTGAACGCGCTCACGGCCAGCCACGGTGTGCTGATTCCGCTCGCCTGCGAGTACTTCGCGCTGCGCGGTGTGGCCCTGCTCGTCGAAACCGTCGACAAGGTGCGCGACCGGCTCAACCCGGCGCTCGAACTCGACGGCATTCTCGCGACCATGTACGACGCGCGCACGCTGCACGCGCGCGAGGTGCTCGAACGCGTCGTCGATACGTTCGACGACAAGGTGTTCGATACGGTCATCGGTCGCACGGTGAAGCTGCCCGACGCGCAGATCGCGGCAAAGCCGATCCTCGACTACGCACCGTCGAATGCGGCCTCGGAGGCCTATTTGAAGCTGGCCCGCGAGCTCGTGCAACGCGGCGCAGTCGCCTAGGATCATGGCGGTCGACACGGATCCGGGCGCCGCGCAGGCCGGCACGGATTCGGGCGCGGATGACGGCTTCCGCGTGAGTCTCGCCGTGTTTGACGGGCCGTTCGACCTGCTGCTGAACCTGATCGGCAAGCACGAACTCGACATCACCGAGGTCTCGCTCAGCCTCGTCACCGACGAGTTCATCGCCTATCTCGCGACGATCGAGGGCCAGGGGGTCATCGAGCTCGATCGTGCCTCGGAGTTTCTCGTGGTGGCGGCGACGCTCCTCGACATGAAGATCGCGAGTCTGCTGCCGCAGGGCGAGGTCGTCGACGCCGAAGACATCGCGCTGCTCGAAGCTCGCGATTTACTGTTCGCGCGGCTGCTGCAGTACCGCGCCTTCAAACAGGCGAGCGCCTGGTTTCGGGAGCGACTCGAGGCCGAGGGCGCGCGGCACCCGCGGCTCGTGCCGCTCGATGCGAAGTATCGCTCGCGCGGGCCCGAGCTGGTGTGGACGCTGAACGCCGCCGACTTTGCCGCAATCGCGATGCTGGCGTTCGCGCCCCGTGAGATCCCCACCGTCGGCCTCGACCACCTGCACGCTCCGCTCGTTTCCATTCGCGAGCAGGCGGCGATTGTGGTGGCGCTGCTGCGAAGCGGCGGGGTTGGCGATGGTCGGGGCGACGGTCGCGGGGGTGCCCGCAGCTTCCGGGAGCTCGTCGCTGGTGTGAGCGAGCGCGGGGTGGTCGTGGCGCGGTTCCTCGCGATCCTCGAACTGCATCGCCGGGCCGCGGTCACGTTTGAACAGGCCGAACCCCTCGGTGAGCTGCACGTGCAGTGGAACGGCGAGAGCTGGTCGGACGACGAACTTGCTACCTTGGGAAACGACTATGACTGATACGCAGACTGAGGGTGCCGCTGCGCCGGCCGCTGATGGCGCCGCCGGCGCCGCCAGCGCTCCCGAAGCGGGGCAACTATTGGTGGGTGTCGCCGAGCGACACCCCGGAGAAGTTACCCCGCTCGCGGAAGCGGCCGAGCTGGCGCGGGTGCGGGCAGCGCACACGCTGGCGCAGCAGTTGGAGGCGTTGCTGATCGTCGCCGACGAGCCGCTCAGCGCGGTCGCTCTGGCCACGGCAACCGACCGCCCCGTGCGGGAGGTGCGCGCAGCGCTGACCGCGCTCGTCGCCGAGTTCAACGGTGTGGATTCCGCAGGCGGCGCTGCCTCTGCGGGCGGCACTGATTCCGCCAGCGATGCTGACCCCGCAAGCGGCGGAGCACCCAGCCCGCGCGGCTTCGAGCTGCGCGAGGTCGCCGGCGGGTACCGCTTCTACGTGCGCGAAAGCCTCGACCCGCTCGTCGCCGACTTCGTGCAGCAGCAGTCACCCACGCGGCTGTCGCAGGCGGCGCTCGAGACCCTCTCGGTGATCGCGTACCGGCAGCCGATCTCGCGCGGCGCGATCGCGTCCATCCGCGCCGTCAACGTCGATTCGGTCGTGCGCACGCTGCTCGGCCGCGGCCTCATCACCGAGGCAGGGCAAGACTCGGAGACCGGCGCGATTCTCTATGGCACCTCCGACGCGCTGCTCGGCTACCTCGGTATCGGTGACATCTCCGAGCTGCCGCCCATTTCACCCCTGCTTGATGAACCAACAGAAGGATTCGACGAATGAAGAACTCGGAAGAGAGTCTCGGCGGATCATTTTCCGTCGACGGTGACAACGTCGAGGTCGACCTCGCAGCATTCGGCTGGGACCGTCCGGTCACCGGCGCACCCGGAAGCGGCGCCGGCAACGGTGACAATGACAACGGTGACACCGACACCACCACCACCGAGCACGACGACGACGGCCGCATTCGCCTGCAGAAGGCGCTCGCCCACGCCGGTGTCGCCTCGCGTCGCGCCTGTGAATCGCTGATCACGAGCGGACGCGTTACCGTGAACGGCGAGATCCAGCGCGAGATGGGTTCGCGCATCAATCCCGAAACCGATGACGTGCGCGTCGACGGCGTCGTCGTGCAGCTCGACGTCTCGAAGCGATACTTCGTGTTGAACAAGCCCCGCGGCGTCGTCTCCACGATGAGCGACGAGAATGGCCGCCCCGACCTCCGCGAGTTCACCGATGAGGTCGAAGATCGGCTCTACAACGTCGGCCGCCTCGATACCGACACGAGCGGTCTGCTCATCCTGACGAACGACGGCGAGCTCGCGCACCGCCTCGCGCACCCGAGTTTCGGCGTGCAGAAGACGTACATCGCCAAGGTGCGCGGCCGGGTCACGGCCGCCGTGATCCAGCAGTTGAAAGACGGTGTCGAACTCTCAGACGGCCCGATCCACGCGGATCGCGCGAAGCTGCTGCCGGGCGGCTCCGGCGACTCCCACTCACTCGTCGAGGTCACGCTCCACTCGGGCCGCAACCGCATCGTGCGACGCTTCCTCGCCGAGGTCGGGCACCCCGTCGTCGAGCTCGTGCGTCGCCAGTTTGGCCCGCTGAACCTCGGCACGCTGCGCGTCGGCGAACTGCGCGAGTTGTCCTCCGCAGAGCGCGGCGCGCTGCTGTCGGCGGTCGAAGACGGCGGTACAAGCGATGGTTCCGGATCCGGCGGCGCTCAGCAGCCCGGCCGCCGTGGCGAGATCACGGCCGGCCGACCCGGTGACGGCAAGGGCGCCCGCGGCATGCGGGGCATGGCAGCGCGCGGCAACCCGCACGGCCGCGGCGGCCCGAAGGGCCAGTACGGCGGCGGCAATGGTGGTGGCAACGGTCACGGCGGCGGCAACCGCAACCCGGGCGGCCGACGACAGGGCGGGCGATGACCGACGTGAACACAGCGCCCGGCACAGCCGGCCCCCACCTGCGGGCTGCCGGCGAGCAGGCGCTCGCCTCGCGCACCCGCGGCACCGTGCACATCATCGGCGCGGGGCTTCTCGGCGCGAGCCTCGGGCTCGGCCTCCGCGAGCGCGGCGTCGACGTGACGCTCGAAGACCTGTCGCCGACGACCGTCGCCCTCGCCGCTGATTACGGCGCCGGTCGGCTGCGCTCCAGCGACGACGCCGCGCCCTCGCTCGTGATCGTCGCGACGCCGCCCGATGTCGTCGCGAACGTCGTCGAGCGCGCGCTCACGACGTACCCCGACGCGGTCGTCACCGATGTCGCGAGCGTGAAGCTCGCGCCGTTCCTCGAACTACAGCGGCGCGGCATCGACCTCGCCAATTACGTCGGTTCGCACCCGATGGCTGGCCGCGAGCGCGGCGGTGCGATCATGGCGCGCGCCGATCTCTTCGTGGGTCGGCCCTGGGTGATCTGCCGCGACGGCGACACCCCCGCCGAGGCACTCGCGCTCGTCGAGGCCGTGGCGCTCGACCTCGGGGGAGTGCTCATCGAGATGACTCCGGAGGAGCACGATCGCTCCGTCGGTCTCGTCTCGCACCTGCCGCAGGTCGTATCGAGCCTGCTCGCCGCCCGTCTCGTGCCCGCGACGGAGCAGGCGATCGGGCTCGCCGGTGGCGGGCTGCGCGACACCACGCGCGTCGCGTCGAGCGATCCCGAACTGTGGGTGCAGATCTTGGGTGCCAACAGCGCGCCCGTCGTCGAGCTGCTCGACGCGTTCGCCGCGGATGTCGCCGCGTTCGCCGACGCGCTGCGCGATCCGGCCCGCGTGGGTTCGAAGCGCCGCATCGCCGACCTGCTCTCGGCGGGCAACAGCGGGGTGTCGCGCATCCCGGGCAAGCACGGATCGTCCGAGCGATTTGCCCACATTACGGTGCTGATCGACGATTCTCCCGGGCAGCTCGCGAAGTTGCTCACCGAACTCGGAGAACTGGGTATTAATATGGAAGACTTGCGCCTTGAGCATTCGCCGGGCGCCCAGATCGGTTTCGCGGAGATCTCAGTGCTGCCAGAGGTAGCAGAGCGCGCCGTCGCCGATCTCGTCGATCGTGGATGGAGGACGCTGTGACTGAGGCTGCACTGAATGATGCACCGCACGCCGCACCCCTCCTCGTCGCGATTGACGGGCCGGCGGGCAGCGGCAAGTCGAGCGTGTCTCGCGCGGCGGCCGAGCAGCTCGGTTTCGGCATTCTCGACACCGGCGCGGCGTATCGCTCGCTCGCGTGGGCGGCGGTTGCCACGGCGGCAGATCTTGACGACTCCGCGGCGGTTGTCGCGATCCTCGACTCCTGGACGTACGCCATCACGCTGCGCGGTGAGCAGCGCGTCACCGTCGATATTGGCGGCGAGACCCACGACGTCACCGCGGCGATTCGCGAGCACGCGGTGAGCGGGCTGGTCAGCCGGGTGTCGAAGCACCCCGAGGTGCGCGAACGGCTGAACGCGATGTTCCGCGAGATCGTGGCCGAATCCGGTCTCGACGGCGTCGTCATCGAGGGGCGCGACATCACCACTGTGGTCGCCCCAGACGCGCCGGTGCGCATCCTCATGACGGCCTCGGCCGAGGTGCGCGCGCAGCGCCGAGCGGGCGAACTCGCGGGGCTGACCCACGAGCAGGTGCTCGCAGACATTGAGGCCCGCGACGCCAAAGACGCGCAGGTCGTCGACTTTTTCACCCCGGCCCCCGGCGTGACGCTCGTGGACACGAGCAACTTGAACTTCGAGCAGTCGGTGCAGGCTGTGGTCGATATCGTACGAGTGGCGCAGGGCGTCGCGGAAGAGAGCGAATAATGAGCGAGCAGAACCCCGGTTCGGGCGCCGAGAACGATGCCCCAGTGACGCGACGAGGTCGGCACGCCGAGCCCGACCACAACGGACCCGAGTCCGACGGATCCGAGTTCGACGGCCCCCAGGTGATGCAGGTGAACCCCGACGGCAGCCAGGTTGCCGCGGCACCCGAGTACAGTGAGGCCGACACCTACGAGGCGACCGTGTCTGCGGGCGCACAGTCGAACTCCGACGAGTTCAACGCTGCCGACTACACCACGGACGATGGCGACGGCGAAGTAATCGTCGGCGAGGGTTTTGACGCGAGCGTCACCGACGAGGAGCGACTGCGCGCCATGCGCTCGAACCTCGACGGCTTCGACCTCGACGAAGACGACAACGCGATCATCAGCGACGAGGGCGAGTTCCTCGGCTTCCGCGAGCCCGTCTCCGAGGCGCTGCCCGTCGTTGCGATCGTCGGCCGCCCGAACGTCGGCAAGTCTGCGCTCGTGAACCGCATCATCGGCCGCCGCGAGGCAGTCGTCGAGAACGTGCCCGGCGTCACCCGTGACCGCGTCACGTACCAGGCGGAGTGGAACGGCACGCGCTTCAGCCTCGTCGACACCGGCGGCTGGGAGCCGGACGCGAAGGGCATCGACGCGTCGGTCGCCCTGCAGGCTGAGGTCGCGATCGAACTCTGCGACGTCGTCATGTTTGTGGTCGACTCCCGCGTCGGCCCGACGGCCACCGACGAGCGCGTCGTGCAGCTGCTGCGTCGCACGCACAAGCCGGTCTTCCTGGTCGCCAACAAGGTTGACGACGTGGCGCTCGAGGGTGAGGCCGCGCAGCTGTGGTCGCTCGGCCTCGGCGAGCCCCGCGCCGTCTCGGCGCTGCACGGCCGCGGCGTCGCCGACCTGCTCGATGACGTCCTTGAAGCGCTGCCAGAAGAGTCGGCAGTCGCGCAGCCCAAGCTGCTCGGGCCGCGTCGCGTCGCGCTGCTCGGCCGCCCGAACGTCGGCAAGTCGAGCCTGCTGAACAAGGCCGCGGGCGAAGAGCGCGCGGTCGTCAGCGACATCGCTGGCACCACTCGCGACCCGGTCGACGAGCAGGTCGAGATCGCGGGCCGCGTCTGGACCTTCGTCGACACCGCCGGCATCCGGCGCCGCGTGCACCTGCAGAAGGGCGCCGATTTCTACGCCTCGCTGCGCACCTCGGCCGCGCTCGAAAAGGCCGAGGTCGCCGTCGTGCTGATCGACGTGACGCAGGAGATTTCGGATCAGGATCTGCGCATCATCGACCTCGTGCTCGAATCCGGGCGCGCGCTCGTGCTGGCCTTCAATAAGTGGGACATGCTCGACGACGACCGGCGTCGCTACCTCGAACGCGAGATCGAGCAAGATCTCGCGCACGTCGACTGGGCGCCCCGCGTCAACATCTCGGCCCGCACCGGGCGACACCTCGAGAAGCTCGTTCCGGCGCTCGAGACCGCGCTCGAGTCGTGGGACATGCGTATTCCGACCGGCAAGTTCAACGCGTTCGTCGCCGAGCTCGTGCAGGAGCACCCGCACCCGCTGCGCAGCGGCAAGCAGCCGCGCATCCTGTTCGGCACCCAGGTGCAGAACAGGCCGCCGACATTCGTGCTCTTCACCTCGGGGTTCCTCGACCCGCAGTACCGCCGCTTCATTCAGCGCCGCCTGCGCGAGCGCTACGGCTTCGAGGGCAGCCCGATCGTGATCAACATGCGCATTCGCGAGCGTCGCCCGCGCCCGTAAGGGGTGGGTATGCGGCAGGGCCCGGGATCGGTTTCGATCCCGGGCCCTGCTGTGTGTACGGGTGCCGCGGTAGTGGGCGCAGCTGTTGTGCGTGCCGCAGCGCCATTTGCGGGGCGCTCAGCCAGCCCGCGCTAGCCTCGGAGTATGGCGCCAACTGAGACTCCCGGCCAGCCGGCTCGCCAGCTGACGAGGCTCGAGGCGTCGATCGATCGGACCGCGCATCGGCTGCTCGCTGGCAAGCCGGCTACGGGTGCGCGCGGCGTGCTCATCGAGGCCGCGGTCTTCCTGCTGAAGCAGGCGTGGGCGTGTATCTTCGGTGCGCTGATGCTCGTCGTCATCGTCGCGGCGCGGCTGTGGTACCCCGACGACGCGGGCCTCGCCCGCAACGACGCAATGACGATAGCGGCCGTGCTGATCCAAATCGGCATGCTCGCCTTTCGCCTGGAGAGCGGGCGCGAGCTCTGGGTGATTGTGCTGTTCCACATCACGGGAACGGCGATGGAGCTCTTCAAAACCGATGTCGGATCGTGGGCGTACGCCGCCGACGGAGTGCTACGGATCGGCGCCGTGCCGCTCTTCAGCGGCTTCATGTACGCGGCGGTCGGGTCGTACATGGTGCGCGTCTATCGGTTGCACGATCTACGCTTCACGCGGTATCCGCCGATCTGGGCGACCACCGTGGTGGCCGCCGCGATCTATGTGAACTTCTTCTCGCACCACTACATGTTCGATCTGCGGTGGATCTTGCTCGCTCTCGTGGTGCTGCTCTGGGCGCCGACGATGATGTACTTCCGGGTGTGGCGGGCGACGCTGAAAGTGCCGCTGCTGCCCGTGTTCTTGGGGGTGTCGCTGTTCATCTGGATCGCTGAGAACATCGCGACCCTCTCGGGAGCCTGGCTGTATCCCAGTCAGAACGATGGCTGGGAGCCGGTCTCCGGTCAGAAGATCATTTCGTGGTTGCTGCTGATGATCATCTCGGTGGTGATGGTCACCTGGGTGTACCGGCCGCGGCGCCCGGACGCTGTGGCGCTGGTCGCCGCGGCGCGCTGACGCCGCTAGCCCGCCGTGGAGAAGACCGCGAGGGCGCCGAAACCGATGCCGAACACGGCGACCAGCACGACAGCGGTGATCGCCCAGAGCGCGAGCATCACGACGTTCAGCCAGACGCCCCAGAGGGCGACGGCGCGCTCGGTCGTGTCGCGGCGGAGCGCCGAGACGCCGAAGATGATGCCGGCGATCGGGGCGAAGAATGTCCAGCCGCTGACCACGGAGGCAATGCCGAGCACGAGGCTCGTGATCGCGAAGCCGCGGGCGCGCGGGGCTGCCGGGACGGTGCCCTGGCTGGTGGCTGAGGCGGTGGATTCGTGGGTGATGGTGGCGCTCATGTGCGGCTCCTCTCGTGCGGGGCGAACTGACTGCTTGCCCGTGATACCTCAACGGTATTCCGAGGGGCGGTGCCCCCGCATCCGCCCCCTGTATCGCCGGGGTCAGACCCCGGTACCGTGCCCACTAGTGCGACGCGGCCGATACGTCGGTGCCCCGGGGCGTCATGACGAATACGGCCACGGCAACGGCGAACATCACGATGCCTCCGGCGATCCCGGTCGCCTGCATTGAGTGCGTGAACGCGATGCCCGCCTGCTCAGCGAGTTCGGGCAGTCGCAGCTCGCCGGCGATCGAGACGGCGGCGCCGAGCGACTCCTCGGCCTGATGCGCGAGCGTGCGATCGAGGCCCTGCAGCGCACCAGAGGCAATGAACTCGGCGCGGTAGAGCAGCGCCGAGACGCTGCCCAGAATCGCGACGCCGAGCACGGCACCGAGCTCGTACGAGGTCTCCTCGATGGCGCCGGCGTTGCCAGCCTTCTCCTCGGGGGAGCCGTGCATGATCATCGCGGAGGCAATCGCTAGCGAGCCGGTGCCCGCGCCCACGAAGCACAGCGCGACGATCACGGTGAGCGTTGTGACGGTGCCCGGCTGCAGCCCGATGATGAGCATGCCGACGCCCGCGAATCCGAGGCCGCCAGCGAGCACCGCGCGTGCCCCGATGCGCCGCGCGAGCGACGGTGCCACGAGGGACGCGATCGCGCCCGTGATAGCGAGCGGGAACAGGCGGATGCCCGCCTCAACCGGTGATGCCCCGTCGACCAGCTGCAGCCACTGCGCGATGAGCAGCAGCGCGGCGATCATCGAGAACGTCGAGCCGAGCGCCGCGATCGCGCCGGCCGAAAACACGCGGTTGCGGAAGAGACTGAGATCGAGCAGCGGCGACGCACTGCGCAGGCAGCGCGCGACGAACCACGCCAGCAGTGCCGCGCCGGCGACGAACGCGACGATCGCCTCGGGTACGAGCAGGCTCGCCTCCTTGCCGAACGTCTTGATCGCCCAGACGAGCAGCGTCATGCCGACGAGCGAGAGTGCAGCCGCGATGAAATCCCAGCGGCCGGTGTGCGCAACGCGCGATTCGGGCAGGATCAGGATGCCCGCCACCACGCCGACCAGCATCAGCGGCACGTTGACGAGGAACGCCGCGTGCCATGAGAAGTGCTCGAGCAGCACCCCGCCGATGAGCGGGCCGAACGCCGCGCCGAGGCCCGATACGGCCGCCCAGATCGCGAGGGCCGTGGCGCGCTCGCGGGCGTCGGTGAAGATGACGCGAATGAGCGAGAGTGTGATCGGCATGATCATGGCACCGCCGACGCCGAGGATCGCGCGAATCGCGATCACCGACTCGGCGTTCGTGGCGAACAGCACGAGCAGCGAGGCTGCCCCGAAAATCGTGTAGCCGAGCAGCAGCATCCGCTTGCGCCCCCAGCGATCGGCGATCGCGGCGAATGAAACGAGCAGGCCCGCGAGCACGAGGGAGTAGACGTCAATGATCCAGAGCTGCTGGTCGGAGGTCGGGTGCAGCTCGGCCGCCATCTCGGGCAGCGCAATGTTCAAGATCGTCATGTCCATCGTGATGACGAGCAGGCTCGCGGTGAGCACGCTGAGCGCGGCCCAGCGGCGCGCTCGGCTGAGCGGCGGTGCGACGGTCGTGTGTGCAGTGTTCGGATTCAACATGGTGGTGCATTTCCCAGGGTCGGAGTGGTGGGGTTCGGTGCCGATGCCCCCACTATTTCGAGAGGTCGGGAACCGGCATGGAGACGAGTGCGCGCATCACGCGGGTGATCTCGTCTCTGCCGAGCGCGGCGCCGTTGAGGCCAGCGTGCAGGGTCGCTCCGTCGATGAACACCGCGATGGCGGTGGCGCGTTCGACGCCGACCTGCGTGGCGAGCAGCTCGACGAGGCGCACGGGCCAGCGCAGCGCGAGGTCGCGCAGGCGGTCGTCGGTCATGCCGCTCGTCATGAGCGCGATGTCGGCGCGCACCGTGCGGGGATCGTCGAGGTAGGCGAGCATCTCGTCGATGATCGGCTCGGGGCGCTCCACCATCGTAGGGATGAACGGTTCGAGCCGGGCAATCGCCTCGTCGATCTCGTCGGCGAGCTGTTGCAGCGCGCACTCGCGCAGGTCGTCGATCGAGCTGAAGTACTGGGTGGTCGAGCCGAGCGGCACGTCCGCGCGCTTCGCGACGGCCCGGTGCGTGAGGGCGGCGGCCCCCTGCTCGACGATCACGGCCGTGGCGGCGGTGAGGATCGCGCGGCGGCGACCCGCGGGGTCGCGACGCCGCGAGGTGGGCTGGGCTGCGATTTCAGCCGCGGTTTCGGCCGCGGTTTCGGCTGCGGGTGATCCTGACACGGGTGCTCCTTTCGCGAGTCGTCGAAGTGATGTTCGTATTACTGTACATCTGTACATGTACTTTTGTACAGAACTGATGGCGGCTCGTATTGCAAGGCATTGCTGACATCCCAGACGATGTCGGAGGATGTCGGTAACGTAATTCCTGACGCCGACACTGTGTCGGCGGCCCGGCGACGGGCACGAGGGGGGTCCAATATGGCGCAGATCAGCACAGCCGACCTGGTTGACGAGCGGGGCACTGACGTGCACTCGGTGTCGCTGCAGTTTCAGAACATCGGCGGTATGACCGGGTTCTCTGGGCCGGTGCGCACCGTTTCGTGCTTCCAAGACAACGCGCTGCTGAAGCAGGTGCTCTCGGGTGAGGGCAATGGCGCGGTGCTCGTGATCGACGGCGGTGGGTCGCTCGAGACCGCCCTCGTCGGAGACTTGATCGCCGAGCTCGCCTGCGACAACGGCTGGGCCGGGCTGATCGTGCACGGCGCGATTCGCGACCGCGTTGCGATCGGTACGCTGCCGTTCGGCGTCAAGGCGCTCGGCTCGAACCCCGCGAAGTCGTCGAAGACCGGGGCCGGCGAGGTTGACGTGCCGGTCGTGATTGGCGGCGTGACCTTCCGGCCAGGCGCGCACGTGTGGTGCGACGACGACGGCATCCTGGTCGAGCCGTAGGATTTCGATCATGACCGAGCGATCCCGCGCGCTGCTGCCGTTCGTACCGTACGCGGTCGTCTCAGTGGTGCACGTGATCGCGTGCTTCGGGCAGTACGCCTTCGAGGGGTGGACAAAGCTGCTGCTGATGCCGCTGCTCGCCGCCGCGGTCGTCGCGTCGGTGCTGTTCGTGCCCGGGCTGCGCATTCGGCCCGTGCCGACGGCGGCGCTCGCACTGCTGCTCGGCGCGATTGTGTTCTCGTGGCTGGGCGACGGGGCGGCGACGTTCTTCCCGATGTTCGAGAGCGAGCTGCCGATGATGCTCGCCTGCTTCGGCGTCGCCCACATCGCGTATGTGGCGCTGATGTGGTGGGGGCGCGGCATCTCGAAGCGACGGCTACCCGCGTGGAGCCTGATCTACGTGCTCGCGTACCTCGTGCTCGTCGCCCTGCTGCTGCCGCACACGAAGTCGCTGTCGCTGGCCGTGATGGCGTACGGCATCGTGCTTGTGGCGACGGCCGGCATGGCGACGCGGTGCGGCCGGGTGATCGCGTGGGGCGGCGCGTTCTTCCTGCTGTCGGACGCGATCCTGGCGTTCCGATTGTTTGTGCCGGGGACGACGGTGTGGACGAGCGGCGTCGTGATGCTGACGTACACGCTCGGCCAGGGCCTGCTCGCGTTCGGCATCGTCGCCGCACTGCGGAGACGGGCTGAGCCCGCCGAGGCGGCTGGCGATCCGGCGCCGGTTATTCCTCGGGAAGAATCCGCAGCAACTTCTTGACGCCCCGCACGGTCGTGGCGCCCGCCGCGCCGACGCGCACGCGCAGCTCGGCGTCGCTCGTGACGACGGTGGTGATCGATCCGCTGGCGCTCAGGGCTTCGACGGCGCTCACGATGGCGTCGTCGCCAACCTCTGTGGCGCTGAGAACGTGTACGCCGTCGGTGCTGTCGATGCCGCGGGCGTTGCCCTCGACGACGAGCAGCCAGTCGGGGTAGACGCGCTCGAGACCGGGCACGCGCGGCTCGGCGAGATCGAGGAACCCGGCGCGAACGCCCTCACCGGTCGCGACGAGCGCGTCCAGGCGATCGCGCAGGCGCACGGCGGCGCCGCGGCGATCTTTCCACCACCCGTTCGGCACGCTGCCGATGAGGTTCGCGGCGTCGATGATCACCGTGGGCGGCGGCCCGAGCAGGGGCCGCAGCAGCTGCCAGCTCTCGGCGAAGGCGGGGTGCAGCGGGAGGTCTTCGACCTGGTCGAGCGGCACCCAGGCGAGGGCGTGGCTTTCGGGGTCAGTGATCTCGGGCTCGAACTGCGTGGTGACGTCGGCGACGAGGGTCGTGTACGTCCAGCCGCCGTGATCGAGCACGTGGGTGAAGCGCGGCCGCACGGAATCGTCGGGCACGCCGGCCTCCTCCTGTGACTCGCGGATTGCGCCGTCGTTCGCGGATTCGCCCTCGTGGCGGGCCCCGCCGGGGATGCCCCAGGTGTCGCCGTGGTCGCTCCAGGTGACGCGGTGCTGCATGAGAATGGCGTCGCGGGCGTGGTCGTAGGCCAGCAGCCCGGCGGCCCCGAAGCGGCCCCAGTAGCGCCCGCCGTCGTCGGCCGTGACCCACGCGTCGCCGGAGTCTCGGAGGTCGCTCATGGTCTCAGCGTACTCGCCGCCCCGCACGGTTCGCTTTTGTTTGCTCGAAAATGGCGGGAGGTGGCGGGGGAATGGGTCGGGGGTGTATGGGCGTTGTAGGTGGGGGAGAAGTGCAGATGACGAATGTAGATACGGCCGTTGGCGATGTGTTGCCGTATGCCACTGCGGCCGAGGATGCTGCGGCGCGCGGGCTGGCGGTCGAGTTCATCGAACGCACGCCGGGGGAGCGGCCCCCAGTGATCGAGGGTGTGGATCTCGTGAAGACGGTCGTGGTGCAGGCGAAGGATCGCTTTGTACTCGTGCTGACCCCCGTCGATGCGCAGTTCTCGTGGCCCAAGCTGCGCGCATTTCTCGGAGTGAACCGGCTGTCGCTGCCCGACGCCGATGGAGCGTTCGCGGCCACGGGATACGTGCGCGGCACGATTTCACCGCTGGGAGCAGCGGGGTCGTGGCCGGTCTTGGTGGATTCGAGTTTGAGTGGTCGCCGGATCGCGATCGGATCAGGGGCGCCCGGGTTTGGCGCGCTGGTATCGGCCGATGAGCTCGTGCGGGCGTACGCGGCGGAAGTTCTGGATCTCGCCGTCTGAACGTTCGTGGCCGGTCGTTCTGGGCCGCGTGCCAGGCCGCGTTGTGTGCCGCCACGCCGATGATTCTGCGGGACTGCCAAGATTCCGGCCCCGTGGTTCGAACGCACCCCAGGATGTGGGTAATATAGAGGGGTTGCCTCGGCAGCGCACGCCCCACGCGGGCAGGCGATGGCGGAGAACAACGGGCTGTGGCGCAGCTTGGTAGCGCACTTGACTGGGGGTCAAGGGGTCGCAGGTTCAAATCCTGTCAGCCCGACGGATTGCCCTGGTGAGAGGTAACTTTCACCAGGGTTTCGTCGTTTCTGTTGTCCTTTTCGACGGGGTTTATGGGAGCACCCGACCGCGGGCGCTTACGCCTTCTGAAGCTCTCCGATTGTGGCCGTGGCGACGGGCCGGGGTCAGGAGCCTGTTCGTGCTCCGATCCGCGACCGCCGAAAACACCGCGAAGTGGCTCCAAGAGCACCACCACGGCAACTGGAACCTCACTACGGGTCAGCTCGTCATTATCGACGAAGCGTCCCTTGCAGGAACCCTCGCCCTCGACACCATCACCGCCCATGCGAAAGTGGTGAGCGCGAAGGTGCTGCTCGTGCGTGACTGGGCGCAACTCGCTGCGGTCGATGCGGGTGGGGCGTTCGGGATGCTGGTGCGTGAACGGGACGATGCACCGGAACTGTTGGATGTGCGGAGATTCCGAAACGGCTTGGAGAAACACGCTTCCCCCGGCCAACGGATCGGCGACACCGACGTCATCGATACCTATCTCGCCCAAGATCGCCTCACCCCTGGCGGGTATGAGGCGATCCTCGAGCAGGCCTACCAAGCCTGGCAACACGACCAAGCCACCGGAAAGACATCGGTGTTGATCGCTGAGACACTCGACACTGTCTCCCAACTCAACACCCGTGCCCGGACCGACCGGATCCTCGAAGGCGAGGTCGCACTCGACGGTGTCCGGCTCCATGACGGGAACGAGGCCTCCCGCGGTGACCTAGTCATCACGCGGAAAAAACGACCGGAGGTTGTCGCTCGGGCGGGGCTGGGTGAAGAACGGCGACCGCTGGACCGTGACCCGAGCACACGATGACGGACCCTCACTGTCCGCCGAGTCCACTCGAAATGGCGCACCACGATCACCTTGCCCGCCGCGTATGTCGCCAAGAACGTGGAAATCGGGTACGCGATCACCGCACATCGTGCTCAAGGCTCGACTGTGACGACGGCGCACGCGATCGTGTCTTCGCCGGAAATGACTCGCGAATCGTTCTACGTCGCGATGACTCGCGGACGGGAATCCAACTGCGCCTACATCGCCACAGGCCAACACCACCTCGAAGGACACCAGCACCGCGATGACCTGCACATTACGGTCCAGAGCATCCTCTACGGCATCTTGCAACACGTCGGCGCTGAACTATCCGCGCACGACACCATCACCGCCGAACAAGAAACGTGGGGATCGCTGGCGCAGCTTGCGGCGGAGTGCGAGACCATCGTCCAAGAAGCCCAGCAACACCGCTGGGCCAGCCTCCTCGAGCATGGCGAGCTCACCACCGAAGTGGTTGGTGAGCTCGTTGAGACAGAGTCCTTCGGAATCCTCACCACCGAGCTGCGTCGCCTGGAAGCGGCCGGCCACGGTATCGAGCAGTTGCTCCCGCGGGTGGTGCAGGCAGGGAATCTCGAGGGCGTCGATGATCTGGGGTCGCTGCTTCGGTACCTAATCCAGAAGATCACCAGCACCTACCCGCCCAGCCCGCGACGTGCAGCCGGGCTTATTGCAGGCCTTGTTCCACGAGCGACCGGCGTCACCGACCCCGCCATGCGCGCAGCGCTGAACGAGCGGGAACAACTCATGGGCGAACGCCTCGACGCGCTCACCCAGGCCGCGATCGAGCAGCCCGCACCGTGGCTACCCATGCTCGGAAACCTCGACCACGAGAGCCGGAAACAGATGGTTCGCGCGGTAGCCGCGTACCGTGACCGGTGGGGCATTACCTCGACAAGTGCTCTCGGGGCGGTGCCCGCCGATGACGCGCAACGGATCGATTACGAACATACCCGCGACACGCTCACACGCTTGAGCCAAGCTCCCGACGACCACACCCGAGAGGTCGCGCAGCGACGGGACGAGCGCAGGCTTTAGATACTCCGAGACAGAAATGCCTCGGATCTTGAGGTCTTCCTTCTTGCTGGAGCGGTGGGTATCCTGATGGGGGCAGGAGCAACCACGCGCCGATCCCCGCACGCTGGGTGAGGCAGACCGTTCGAGAAGTATCTCGGGCACTCAACCACTCAGGACCAGCCACACCGCGATAGTCCTGCGTGCGAAAGCGAGGCCCACATCATGCTCCTGAACCGGCTCTGGAACGCCAGCATCCACACCTGCATCTTCCTTCGCACATGGATGCCCACCAACATCCTCCTTGACAAGCTGCGCACCCTGCCCGGCCTCAAATGGGGAATCCCCGCGATGCTCCTCGGCTTCGCATACCTGCTGATTGCAGCCACCTGCACCTGTCTCATCGAGCACGGTTGGAGCAAATGGCTCTACCTGGCCTTTTTCTGGGCACTGTGGAACGGGCTGAAGTTCCTCTTCTTCGGTCCTTGGAGCCTCGTTCTCCCTGCGCGGGCGCGGATTCAGGAGGCACGTCGGCACCGCGGCGCAAGTGCGCGGGAGTGATCAGCGTGTCGCGTGGTGTTCCCGCCTGGTTTCGGAGATTCTAGAGTCACGATGTTGATCTCGCGACGATAGACGGCCGACCACAGGTTCCCGTCGGTCAGGAACCTCAATGCACCGGCACCGTCCCTCCCGCTCTCAATCCCGCGCCAGCACCATGACAACCACCGACGGGTGGTGGTGATGATGAGGAAAGTCACTAGGGTTCAGGGTTCCCAACACGCGGGCATCCTGGACGGCTGGTCTATGCCCAGCTCTGTGGAAGATCTTGCCCGGATCAATGTCATCTACGGAGGCAATGGCAGCGGCAAGAGCACACTGGCGCGCGTTTTGTCTCAAATGACGACCGAGGAGCCGAGCGATACCGTCCTCCACATCGATGTCCATGATGCTGCGGCGACGAAGCGGCAAGTGTCTGACCGGTCAGATCCCTTCTGGTCTCGGCTGAGGGTTTTCGACAAGCAGTTCGTCAGCAAGAACTTGCTTTTCGATCTCAACGGTCGCAGCGACGCCCTCCCGTTGCTCGTGCTCGGCGAACCTAACGTTCAGAGAGACCAGCGAATCGCTGAGATCGATGCCCGACTCGAAGAACTCTCTTCCACTCTGCCCGGCACACGTAAGGCCGCAGACTCAGCGAGCAAGGCTGCGAGGAAGCTTACAACCGATACTGCACGAACGATTGGCCAAGAATTGCAGGCTGCCGGCGGTCGCTATTCCGCACGCGGTTACGACGCACGACGGGTCTCCGAAGCGCTCCCGGGAATCGACGAGGTGGTCCATCAACGCTCTGACGAGGAGATGGCAGCCGACCTTCGCGTCGTACAAGGTCAGCGACTCGACCCGATTGACCCGATCGCGCAGGTCACTTTCAACCTGCAAGCGATTCAAGATGATGTTTCGTCCGTGCTCCGGCAGACGATCACGAACGCTGCCTTGGAAGGGCTGTCCGGGAACCCGGTCAACGAGTCCTGGGTGCAGCAAGGTCTTCGGCTTCACGATCATCGCGACCAATGTCTGTTTTGCGCGAGCACGATCACCGAAGAGCGTCGCCAGGCACTTGAGAACCATTTTGACGAGAGCTTCAAGCGATTGCAGGAACGGCTCCAGACACTCGATCAGCGTCTTGAGCGAGAAGAGCAAACGCTCGGAGACACGCTAACTTCGGTCCGAGAACCGGGGCATCTCTACACAGATCTCCTGGATCAGTACCAGGCATGCGTGCGGCAGCTAAGCAACGCTGCTGAAGCGTACCGCGAACGCATTGCCGCGCTGCGTTCACAGATCGCCCAGAAGCATGCTTCGCCCTTCGGTGTCCTTGAAATTGACCAGCTCCCGGGTGCGGTCTCCATTAGCCTTGAGCCGCTCAATGACGTCCTCAAGCTGCACAACACCCGGTCTGCCTCGTACCAAGAAGCCGTGAACGATGCTGCACGCAGGGTCGAACAAGCACGCCTGGCATCGATCGTTGCCGACTACCGCGCGCGCCTCGCGGAGGCTAAAGAGCAGTCTGAGTCCGCAGATGAGCTCCAAAAGGAACAAACAGCCCTCTCCGCAGAACGCGAACGCATCAACGTAACGGACCTTGACCCCTCACCATTGGCGGAGGAGCTGACGCGAGATGTGGCAAGCCTCCTCGGTCGCGACGAACTCGTCTTCGCCAAACAAGACGACAGATACTCGATCCAACGCAACGGTAAGCCTGCAACGGCACTCAGTGAAGGCGAACAGACAGCCATTTCCCTGCTCTACTTCCTGTGCAGCCTGCGCGATGAAAAGACCCGCAACATCAACGCGACCGTCGTCATTGACGATCCCGTTTCGAGCCTCGACCAAGAGATCTTGGTTGGCGCGTCCAGTCACCTCTGGAGCACGTTGGTCGGCAATAGCTCTCAACATCAGGTTATCCTGCTCACCCACAGTTTTGAGCTCTTCCGTCTGTGGAGTAACCAACTCGACCGGTTGCCTCCGAGCGTCAAGAAGGACTGCAAGTACTCGATCTATGAGCTCCGAGCCCGCTACCAGAACCACCCCGACGGGACCACGCGCCGCCGTCCAACGATGATCTCGTGGACAGACGAGAAACTGCGGAAGAAGCTGCGTTCCCAGTATCACTACCTCTTCTGGCGTGTCGCTGACGTTCTCCGAGTCGACGCCACCGAAGGAGACCTCGCCACAGAGCTCGAGGCAAGCGCAATCATTCCCAATGCAGCGCGGCAGATGCTTGAGGCATTTCTTGCTTTCAAGTACCCCAGCAAGATCGGCGACTTCGAAGGATCTATGCGCAGAGCCTTTGAAGCCAAGGCCGTCGCAGACCCCCTGCGCCAACGAGTCACTCGATTCGTTCATCGCCAATCACACAACGAAGAAGCCGACATCGGCAAACCCGTCAGGATCGGTGAAGCAATCACCGTCTTGCGTGCAGCATTCGAGTTCATTAACGCAGTCGACTCCGATCACTTCGACGAAATGTGCGCGGCCCTCGATCTCAACGCCGCCGAGATCCTTGGCGCATCGGACGTCGCTGGTGTTTAGCCTCGTGCGAGCTTACGCCCGACGCGACAACAACTGGGCCTGGACTCGACACCTGCCCGCCGCAACGCATGTGGGCGACCGGGGTTCCAGCCGTCTCAAGTGGCGTCACCACCGGCCCACGAACATCACTTCGAGGCACAGCTAGATTGGAAACCGATACGCACGGACCGTCGGAAGACCCTCGTGGAATCAACGATTTCAAGGTGATGGGCGAGGATACAGACTTTTCCCGGTTGGGGCACTCAATGAGTGTTGTTGTGACCCAGGGCTGACTTCGGGAGCATCACCCTCGCCGTGCGCTTATTTAGATCGTCAAAGGAGATTCCAACCATGGACGACCGTCTCCGTGACGGGGTATGCACGAGGAGGATAGACCGCATCCCAGACTTGAATGATGCAACAACAACTCCACAGCGCAAGGCCCTCACAGAGCTCCGCCCCGCACGAGATTTCGGAGGTGTGCGTTCGTGGCTAGACCTCGCACACCGATCGGCACCTTCGGCAGTATCACCACTACGCGCACGCCAGGCGGACGCTACCTTGCTCGCACCCGATACCGCGATTGGGACGGGAAGGGCACGTACAAGCCACTGGCGCGACAAGGCCCTCAGCTGAACGCTTGCTGAAGAAAAAGCTCGCCGAACGCGACCTATTCCAGCCTGGCTTCACTGGGATGACTGCCGATAGCCCCTTCCCGGCGCTGGAGTCGTACTGGCTGGAAGACATGAACCTCGAAGACCGACTCTCAAGAACGACGAGGCTGCTCTATGAACGCAACATGCGCACTCTCGTGCTGCCGTTCTTCAAAGACGTCACCCTCCGCGAGATTGGCGTCGCTCGCTGCGACTACTTCCTCAAACAGCTCGCAAAACAGAGCTACAACCGGGCACGCCAAGCACGCGTCGTCCTCCGTCTCGCCCTCGGACTCGCAGTGCGCCACGAGGTCCTTCCGCGTAACCCGATGGACCGTGTCTCCAGGCTCCGCCGCCCAGTCTGCACTCCGGATATCTTCTCCTGGGACGAGCTCAAAACCATCCGTGTAGGTATCAGCGCGTGGGAGCATCGACCGATCAAGGCGGGACCGAGACCGGATGGACAGCTCGGGCAGGTCGTGGAGGTCATGCTCGGCACCTCAGCACGCATCGGCGAAGTCCTCGCAATCCGCCTTGGCGACCTCGACCTGGACGCGCCGATACCGTCGGTGCGGATCTCTGGAACGATTGTGAGCCGTAGGGGAGAACCCACCCACCGCCAAGATCACCCCGCGACTGCCCGCTCCGTTCGCCGGGTCGCGCTTCCCGGGTTTGCGCTCCGTGCCATGCGCGCGAGGATCGAGAGGATTCGATTCACGCATCCGGACACGCTGCTGTTCTCCACTCGCGTCGGGACACCGCACACGACGAACAACATCCGCAGACAGCTTCGCGACGTGATGGAGCAGGCAGGAGTGCCTGACGTCACTCCGCACCGGTTCCGTCGAACCGCAGCAACCGCGATCAACGAGGTTGGAGGACTGCAGCTCGCCTCCGAGCTACTCGGCCACAGCGACCCCTCGATCACTCGAGAGCACTACATCCGCCGCAACGAAACCGTTAACCCCATCACTGCCAAGTTTTTGGGGGATTCCTTCGGGCGGACTGCAACTGGGTATCAGGCGATGTAATACGAGAGCTGTTCGTTCGGGACATATCGAATCTCGTCGGGCGCGTCGAAGTCAAGGTCGCCCGAGACGATAATGCAGTCACCCTCATCGTCCTTATCGAACACACCTGGAATATCTTTCTGGTGTCTTTTGGATCCGCTTAGGAACGAGAGGAATGCGTGGCGCGACCCTGCATCCGTGAATCCAAGGTCAACCTTCTTCCCTGTGGTTTTCTGACGCAGGCGTGCGCTGAGACGACCCTGATCATTTGCATATTCCTCGATGTAACATCGAGTGTTTACGGGGTTCGGTTTCATCGGTCTTCACTCCTTATCAACGACCTACAGAATTATGTCTTCTTGACAACACTGCCTCAGTGCATGAGTAGTGGCGCCCGCAGATGGCATCGTTTGCTCCCTATTGAGGCGTCTCACTCTCTCAGTCGTTGCAGGACTGGAGTAACACTGAGGTGATCGGACCCGCTGTGCTTCCTGCTCTGACTTCGAGGCAGGGTACGTATCGGGGCCGCGGATCGCCGCTATGTTCGGTAGACGCATCAGAGTCGTCCCATTCGAATAGACGCACTCGAAGCGTATTGCTGAGCCGTCCAATGAGGATAGCGAGTCCGAAAGGTACAGCGAGGAGCAAGTCGACTCGTGCGTTGGCATGATCGCCACTAATTTGACGAATGAGCCCCGCAACTTCAGAGGCGATCTTACCGGCGTGCGCGGGATCAAGCAGACCCCGCCGCGGAGAACGGATGACTCCGTGTGAAGCCAGACTGTCACCGTATTCTTCGAGGTAGCGCTCAAAAGCCGCGTCGCTCCTTGTCGACAGTAAGTCGACGTATACGGCAACGCGTGGCCGGTCGTCCGAGGAGATCGCTTTCGAATGCTCGGTTACATCGAAAAGTAACGTGGGAGTCTCCGGAATAGAAGATTCAGGCCCACTCGTCCAGACATCAGATCGTTGGTCGAAGACCTCGATCGTCCCGATCCTTGATGACGGAAGCGCAGCGCCAAGTGCGAAGGCGACTGACAAATGCGCACCACCGCCGACTTGAACTACCCTCGCTCCGGTGCTCGTGACTGCGTCCGGTAACAAACCCAACGTACGACGGAGATCCTCGAGTCCGGCTGGGTCAGGCAACTTTTCATGATGAGACCGACGCACGCGGATGTCGAGCTGAGCACCTGTGCGGTCGTAGACCTGGCCGATGTTGCGGGTCTGGATCGTAAGCTTGAACGCTCCGTTATTCTCTACCGTTGCACGGTGCTGAACCATCCGATGCGTTAGCGCCTTCCGCGTGATCGTAAGCAAGCCTTCCATGCTCGTTGCCGACTGATCAACTCCCTTGAGATCGTCCTTAACGCGTCCGAGCAACTTGTCAGGGGCAGAGTAGTCAAGGGAACCGCTACCTTTAGCGACGTCATTGGCGATTAGTAGCTGGAATCGAGAGTCATTGTGATGCAGATCGATCAACTTGGGCGCTTCGATGCTGCGCACGATTGAGCTGTTGATGATGTCCACGGTGATCACAAAGGTGGCTCCAGACAATCCGCCATCGATCGCCTCCTCGAGCCTGTTCGCGGTGTCGCCGGGAGGAAGATCGTCCTTGTCGCGCCAGACAGGTATCCCCGCGGCACGCAGCGTCCAAGCCAGCTGCGCGACGATTTCCGACCCATCACTCTGGCGGTACGAGAGGAACAACGGCCCGAAGACATCAATACCTGTACTCACCTGGGACTCCTCTGTGATTGGGTGCTCTGCTATATGAGTATGACGCGATGGGCTGACAAATGGGCTGTTTCGATGGAATGTCGGTGGTGGTGTCTATCCTTGGTGATAAGCAGTCCGGACAAGGTCCGTCGCACTGCCCGAGTGCGGCTAGGAGGCCTTCATGACAGTTCTGGATTCGTTCGATTCGCTCCAGCAAGAGGTGGACGCCGACCCCGAAGTTGTGCGGCTTGCTCGGCAAAGGCGCGATACGTTCAAGGCAGCTCTTGCCACCGCGACGGATGTGAAAGTCGTGTGGGGGTCAGGGTCGCTCGCGCGAAGTACGCAACTGCAGCCGGTGCACGATGTCGACCTGGTCGTAGAGTTCGACGCTGATGAGTACCCCGAATGGGGAAGCGACGGCGACACAGCGGAAGAGGCGATCGAGCGGTGCCGTGATCTCGTACACGATTTGCTCTCCGTAGAGAGCGGAACGTACGCGCAGCTGGTGCGGCAGGTAAACACTGCGGAACGGAACCGGGCGGCGAAGTGCTTCATTGACCCGCCAGGCTCGGATGATGCGTTCACAGTTGACGTCATGCCTGCCCTTCGACGCACGGATGGCATCCTCATTCCGTTCAAGAGTGAGCGCCGGTGGACACTCGCTGATCCTGAGTACCTGATCAGTCAGGTCGCGGAGCGCCAGCGGGAGTGGGCACAGTTCCGGCCCCTGGTGCGCATGCTGAAGTACTGGGCGCGGCAGCACACAGCCGACACAGGGAGGGTGAAGTCGCTCGTAATGGAGGTGCTTGCCCTCGATTGCCTCCACGCAGGGAACCGCCCTGAGGCACTGAAGACATTCTTCGTTGAAGCCTCCAGCCACAGTCTCCAGATCGAGGATCCGGCCGGGCTCTCTGGCGTGATCCAGCCGGATCTGGATATTGCCGGGTTGCGCCGCGCACTGGAAGATTCGGCCCTCGCCGCTACCGCCGCTCTCCGATCGGTGGCGAACAACGACCAGCCGGGTGCAACCCAACACTGGCAGGACGTCTTCGGAGATGCGTTCCCGCTCGTACTTGCGCCGACCGGGGAAGCCGACCCGGGGCCTAGGCCTATTCGGGATTCGCCCCAAGGATGAGCGTCGACTCGCGCACCTGGTGGGAGGACGACCCGGTGAGGCTCGAGCAGGAGATCGCCGACGTGCAGGCGGTCGCTCCGCTGCTTGCATGGACAGCGGAGGGAGCGGGACGGTTCGAAGGGCCGTTGCCGCTATGGCCGTTTGCACGATCCGCCCCGACGAACATCAGCGATCTGTTGGACCCGTTTGTTGTCCGCGTTGAGTACAACCATGCGTTCCCCGCCGCGCCCCCACAAATACTCCCGCTCCTCCCGCAGCCGGTTCCCACGATTCGGGGCTTCACACAGTTCCACGTTCTGCCCAGCGGACGCCTTTGCCTGCTGCGCGATGCAGACCAGTGGTACCCATGGTCCAAGACCAGCGAGCTGCTGTTGAAGGCAGCTGGATGGGCGATCGAACTCGCGCTTCTCAACGCCAGAGCGATCACGCAGATGTCAACGAGCGGCATCGTCATCGACACCTCCTACGATGAGCTCATCGTGGAGCAGATCGAGGCGCTGAGCTCATGATCGGTGAGGACTGGATTGTCCTGCTCCCACGGGAGGCGAAGGAGCTTGTCGAAAGGGGCGACGGCTGGGGACACTTGACCTGCCGAATTTCCAGTCCTGACCGTGCGGCGCTGGTCGTCGCCCTCTCCAACGAGGACTCCGATCGAGTGCCTGTCGCCACGGACCCAGGTCACTTCTTGATGACCGCTGACTTCCAGCCGGTTGGCCATTGGTACGCCGCCCCGGGCGAGCTCGCTCTTGAGGAGTACTTCCTGGTCCGCCAGTCGAGGGAGTTGTCGTTTGATGAGTTCCAGAAGTTCGTCCCGAAAGCGGAGCGCCCGGCCGTGGGGAAGTGGTCGATCGCGGTGACATATTGTGCTGAGCCTCCTGCAATCTCGGACGACGAAACGCTGCCTGCCTGGTCCGCGTGGAGCGTCACCGACTCCGCTGTGCGCCCCATCCACTTTGACATGCGGGATGGGAAGGAACTGGTCGACGCACTTGATGGTCTCTGGCCAGCGCGCGCGCTCTCCACTAAGCGGGTCCTCCTGTTCGGCTCGGGTAGCATTGGCGGTGCAGCCGCCGAGTCACTGGCCAGCTACGGTACGGGAAAGATCGACGTCGTCGATCCCGACCGGCTACTTTTCCACAACATCCCCCGTCACGTTCTGACTACTAAGTACGTGGGTATGACGAAAGTCGACGCTCTCACGCTGACGCTCGGGGACGCGTGGCCAGAGTGTCAAGTCACACCGTGGGGAACCGACCTCGTCACGCATGCCAATCTGATCAGGCCGTTGCTCGACAAAGCCGACATTGTCGTTTGTACCGTTGATGGAGTTGAAGCTAGGCGCGTGGCGAACTATCTCGCGCGGCGTGCCCGCAAACCGATCGTTTTCGCCTGCGTTCTCGGCGACGGGCGTTACGGTGAGATCCTGCGGATCAGGCCACTACCTGAAGTCGGATGCCTCGAATGCCAACGCCGCCGTCTGCAAGAGGAGGGGCGCATCGATCTTGAGCCGACGCTCGACCGTGGATACGGCACCGGCACCCGTCATAACCCTATGACCGCCGTCGGCGGCGACCTCCATCTCATGGGGCAGCTCACAGCCAAGATCGCTGTCGCCACTCTTCTACGTGCCCAAGGAGAACTCGATCAGACCCTTGTCGACGACAACCTGGTGATCGCACTGCGCCCAACTCCCGGTTACTCCGATCCATTTGACACCACCAGAGTGCTCGATCAGAAATGGTACCGAGCCGGTCGCCCCTACGACGATTGCCCGGCATGCAACTCGGTATGAAACTTCCGATCCACGCTGCGGCGCTCGAATCCATGGCCTTAACAATCCGTTCAGGCGATCCTCGACTGGAAACAGGTGGAGCGCTGTTCGGTCCATCGGATGGGAGCAAAGTATTGCACGCCGCCGGGCCTGGTCCGAAGGCAGAACATGGCCCGTATTTCTTCCTCCGCGACCTCGCTTTCACCCAGCACGAAGCCGGACGCCTTTATCAAGCTGATGGCTCGCACTGGATCGGCGAATGGCACACACACGTCGACGTGCCACCGAGACCAAGTGACCTCGATCTTCACACCTACGCGAAGCACATGGCCGATCGTGACCTGGGATTTGACCGGTTTCTGGCATTGATTATCGCGGTCTCCGAGTCTCAACCGATCCTCGCGGCTTGGATACTTGAACGTCACGGCAATGAACTCATACTGATGCAGGCGGGCACGCAGCTACTCGATCTCAGCTGACTGACCGTACCTGATCGTCGAGCATCGTCCGAGAGCTTCTTTCGAAAACCCCACGTGAACCCCTAACTAACCTGCAGAGATCTACCAAGAGTAGGAACCTGGCTCAGACCTGAGGCATGCAAACCATGCAATCCAGTGCGGCGGTGGCTCGTCCCTGCGACCCATTGGCTGGAGTGAAGGTGCTCTTGCTGGGATCCGTCTCAGATCCTGAGCTTCTTGCGTTGGCGGGGGCCCGTGAACTGAGCTGATCCGCGTGCATCTTGCCCTGCCAGAGCTTTCAAGTCCCTGAGGGGTTTGAGTAGAGAGCACGAGCGGAGTACCGGTGTCCGCCCAACCCTCTACAGGTCGCTTCTCTTCGACGAGCCGCCCCGCAGACGGTTACGCGTCCAGTCCTGCGTTCGATCCAGATCATCCCGCTCGCGCTGCCATCGAAGCCGGGTACGTCGCGGCACGACAACTCGTTTACGGAGAGCTGATTTCGCTGGATAATGCCCTCGCGAGCGTGCATAGCAGGCGGGATCTCGTGTAGAGATTAGAGCTTTCGCTGCGTACCTGATCCAAGAGAAGATCGTGCGCGACCCTTCAATAAATCCCACGTAAACCCATGACGAAGATATGGGGATCTACCAAGAGCCGGGACCTGGCCGGGACCTGATGCATGCAAACCATGCAATCCATGACGTGAAACAGGGCCGTTTGAGGGGCAGCGATGCCCGGAAAATCAAGGATCTGGCCTCAACCGTCTACCTGGGGGTCAAGGGGTCGCAGGTCCAAATCGGGTCAGTCCGACAGGATAACCTCAACGTGACGCTTGATTCATCGAAGCTCCGAGGTTTCCCAACTCGGCAACGCCCTGCCGGGCTTCTGCCCGCAGACCGTTCACCCCCTCCTGCGCAGCTCAGCCGCAACCGCCGCAACAATATCCCGGCTACGGGTAAGCGCAGCGATCTGATCGTCGAGCCTTTGCCGCTGGTCCTCCATAAGATCGGCGCGTGTGCTGTCGTCCATCGTGTTCCAGTTCGTCATCTGGGTTCGCATGCGACTGAGCGAGAGGCCGGCCTCGCGTCCGGCGAGGATCAGCTCGAGGCGTT
Source organism: Leucobacter sp. NPDC058333 (assembly GCF_042726155.1). NCBI lineage: Bacteria > Bacillati > Actinomycetota > Actinomycetes > Micrococcales > Microbacteriaceae > Leucobacter > Leucobacter sp. NPDC058333. The sequence goes on along the minus strand of NZ_JBHXHV010000002.1, from coordinate 520,922 downwards.
GTCGTGCGGCCGGCGTGTAGTCCCGGTAGCCGCTGGGTGAGCGCAGGATCTGGCCCGGGCTGAACATGTCTCGCTCTTCGTAGTACCGGATGGCCGACGGGGCGATCCCGGTCAGTCTGGAGAGCTCGCCGATCCTCATCATTCTCCTCTTGACCTTCAAGTTACTTGAGACTTTAGCATCGGACCAGCGCCGCAATCGCGTCGTGTCACGTTGTTAAGGGAGCCGTATGTTCGTGCTGTTTGCGCAGGTCGCCGCTGTGCTGTTTGTGATCCGTCTGGTGCTGTTCGTGATCCTCCACCTGATACCCGGCGGCATCCATCCGGTTCGGGACACCGTGAGTGACTACGCCGCATCCACTTCGCCGGTGACGCGGGTGCTCTCGACGTGTTCGTCGTGGGCGGCTGCGGCCGGCTGGGCCGCCCTTGGGGTGAGTGTGCTCACCGAGCCGGAGTTCGGAGCATCGCGGGAGGGGGTCGGGATCTGGTTGATCGTGCTGGCCGCCGTGCTCATGATCATGCCGTGGGTGCCGACTGACGGTCCAGGTCAGCGCACGACAGTTCGTGGTCGAGTGCATCTGCTCCTCGCCGTCGCCTGGTTCACCATCGCCTATTCCACGATCGGTCCGCTCGGACGGCTGTTGGGAGCGGCTGGAATATCCGGCCCCGCGGATCTGCTCTCCGTCCTCAACGTGATCGCCATGATCGCCCTCATCGCGCTCGTCGTCTCGTTGATCGTGCGACCCTTGAAATCCCGCACCTTCGGAGTCAGTGAGCGCGTCTTCATCCTCGTGGTCACCCTCGCGCCGCTCGTCGCGAGTCTCGGTATTGCGGGGATCGTGGGCGGGTAGCGGGTGCAATGCAAGTCCGGATCGAAAATGTCGACGTCAACCTGCCTGAGTGGTCCATGGCTGCTGCAGCGAGTGGTCGAGCATCACCGTGGATATCGGCGGCCCGGGAACTGACATCGCGAAAAGCTGGGGCCATAAGAGGCCGCCTGAATCTTGCTGTTGAAGTTCGGCAGGCTGTGGTAGCTTTCGCTGCATGGCTGCGTTTGACAGGATCCTCAACTCGAAGTTTGTGGATCAGTATGGACCTTCGCTTCTGCCGTCGTTTGACTTCGTAAACACCAATGCGACGGCAGAGGTCGATCTGCCGGGTTCGCCCGAATCGGTGGTCGTAGGCATTCGCAAGCTGATTACCGAACTGGGCCACAAGATTGCGGGTGAGAGCGAAGACGGTCTTGGACTGGCTGTGATCACAAAGAAGACCCTGGTCAGTTGGGAAATCGCGACCGGGATCGAAATCACTCCCGCTGCGCAGGGTTCGCACGTGGTCATCTACATGGCAAACATGCCGGGCCGCCCGACTGCGCTACTGGACGGTGCCAAAAACAAGAAAGCAGCAAAGAAGCTCGCTGATCAGATTCGTGCGGGCGCCTAGTTCGGGCCGCTTTCCCGAGGGCTCCGAGCCGGTGCGTCTGCGCCGCAGTTGCACCTGCTAACCCGGCGCTGAGTCGGCCCCGAATCCGCGTCGCCTCACCGGCGAGTGGGCGTGGTGATACCTACGCGCGCGCCTCTGTTGCGGGGCCCGTGCTCCGCTTACGGACCTCGCGCAGCACGATCTGCTCCGGGCACACCGTGGAGAGGAAGTCGCCCACCGACAGGGCGAGTCGTTCGCCGACGAGGGAGTACAGGATGCGGTTCGCATCGCGTCTCTCGGTCACCAGTCCCGCCTGCCTCAGCACGCCCAAGTGGCGAGAGATTGTGGGACCGGTGGCATTGAAGCGCGCAGCGATTTCGCCAGCGGCAAGTTCGCCATCCTTGAGGTCCTGCAGAATCTGCCGCCGGGTCGGATGTGCAAGAGCGGCGAAGATGTCTGACCCAGTATCTGTCATGTTTGCAATATAGCACCTTTGCGAAATAGTGGGTAGCTTAATAGCTAATAAGCGAAGGAGATACACCATGCGAGTAGCCATTACTGGCGGGACTGGTTTCGTTGGTCGGCACCTGGCGGAACGGCTGAATTTGGCGGAGACCGTGATCGTGTCGCGGCGCACCGGTACCTCCATCTGGGATGTCGAAGCCCTTGCAGCGGACTTCGCCGGATGCGACGCCGTCGCTCACTGCGCGGGCATCAACCGTGAGGTCGGCGATCAAACCTTTGAGCGGGTCCACGTGGAGGGCACGCAAGCCGTCATCGAGGCTGCCCGTCGTGCGGGCGTGAAGCGGATCGTGATGCTCAGCTTTCTCCGCGCCCGGCCCGACAGCGGATCCGGCTACCACGACACGAAGTGGGCCGCCGAGGAACTGCTGCGCGCCTCCGGCCTCGACCACACGATCCTCAAATCCGGGATGATCTACGGCCCCGGCGATCACATGGTGGATCACGTCACCCGCGCCGTGCGCACGTTTCCCGTCTTCGCCACTGTCGGCCTCCGTGATCGGAAGGTGCGGCCGGTCCCCATTGCGGACGCCGTTGATGTGCTGGTCGCGGCGCTAGAAGGACGGATCACCGATCCGACCGTCGCTGTCATGGGTGCTGAGGAAATGGCGCTCGGCGTGGCCGTACGTCGGATTGCGGGCGTTGCGGGCCGTCACCCGCTCTACGTTCGCGTACCCGTGTGGACCATCCGCGCTCTCGCGCAGATCACCGAGTGGCTGATGGTCACGCCGCTCCTTGCCAAGGCGCAAGCTCAAATGCTCGCCGAAGGCGTGAACGAAGCAGCGCCGCCAACCCCAGAGCTTCCCGAGGGTCTGAAACCGTCGCGTCCGTTCGATGAAGCTAGTATCCGTGCGGCGATGCCGGACGGCCGATTCGGCCTCAGTGACCTCCGAATCGCTCCTGCACGTCGTGAGGCATACGCTTACTCACGAGAAGCGAAGACGCCCGGAGTGGCTGAGTAACGCCAGGCCTGCAAGGCCCGTAAGGTCCGCAAGGCCACGATCCCACGCCGCTTTTCTCCAGAATGTAAGCAGCTAAGGAGCCCCCACATGCCCCCGAATCGCATCATGCGCATCGACAGTGAGGAGTTTCGGGCGATGTCGGCTCGGGTGCTCGAGGTGACGGCGCTGACGTCGCGGTTGAATGTGCTGCCGTTCGACGATGAGGCGGGCAAGGCTCAGTTGTTTGAGCTGATTCTGGGGCGGCGGCTTCCGCCTGGGGTGACGATCTATCCTCCGTTCTTCACGGACCACGGGCGGAACCTCGAGCTGTCGGAGCGCGTGTTCATCAATCAGAACTGCACGTTTCTCGACTATGCGGGCATTCGGCTCGGAGCGGGCGTGATGATCGGGCCGAAGGCCACGCTGATCACGATGGGGCATCCGGTCGACCCGGGGGAGCGGCGGGGGTGGCTGACCGGCGCGCCCATCGATGTCGCCGAGAATGTGTGGATCGGCGCGGGCGCCATGATCCTGCCCGGCGTGAGCATCGGCCGCGACGCGGTGATTGCCGCTGGCGCGATCGTCGCCGAGGATGTTCCAGCCGCGAGCCTCGTCACCGGCCCGAAGGCGGGCGTGCGCCGGCAGTGGTGACCAGGATCGTTCGCGGGGCGTTACTTGCGAAGCGGGTTGATGCTGTTTTCGCAGCACTGGCGGTCGGTGCAGGTGAACTGTCGACTTGGATATACGAATCCAACGTGCCTCTGGATATCCGGGAAGCTCTCGATGCCAGAGACTATGGTTATGTCTTCAAATGAAACCGTGGTTTCGGTCGCAGGCGTCCGAAACCCGGCTGTGACGATGCCGGCCAGATTTGAGCAGGCCCGGCCGCATTTGAGGGGCGCGGTTGGAGTGTTATCGCTATTTTTTCTTGCCACGGTTTTCTGCGTCGTGTTCCTTGTCGTTGGCGATGACCAGGCGAGGCCTGTCGCGCTGTTGTTGACCTTCCTATCTGCCGGAGTGAACTTCATTTTGCTGATGGCCGTCAATATGAGCCGCCATATTGTTTGGCACGGCATCCGAATGAGGTCGGGTGAAGGGCTATGGATCGTAGGAGCCGGATTCTCTGGAGCAGTGCCGCTACTTGCAGGACTCTCCTTTCTGGCAGCGTGCGGCGTGTCAGTGTGGTCTCGAATTGCACCCGGCGTCAGTCCGCTCACTGGCCCCGCCGGAAAACTCGGCGGGTTAGTCGTGCTCTTTGCGATCGGCGTCGGTTGTATCGTCGGCGCAATGTTGAAGGCTTACCGTCCATCCGGTCTCCGCATCGAAGTTGACGGCATCTCGGCCCGGAAAGGTCTCTCAATCCACCGAATGAAATGGGGTGAACTGGAAGCGGCTTCGATACGGGTGTCGGGAAAACTGACAAGGCTTGAACTTCACCTAGTTGACGATTCTGTCGTTTCAATTCCCGCTATCTACCTCGGCTCGAACCCTTACTTTGTGGCGGAACTTCTCACCTATTACCTGCGTCATCCGGAGGAACGAACCTTGCTCGAAGATCCGATGGAGGCATTGCGGAAGCCGCTAGTGCTGGACTCACCCGCATGAGTGTCACCGTGACATTGATCCGGAAATGAAGTCCATCTGGTCTCGCTGCTTTACGCCGAGCAATGTCTTGCTCCTTCGCCGCATCATGCAGTTTGGCTTATTGGCCGACTCTCCGCGAAACGTTTCGTGCGATCTACGGTCCGTCTGACTACGATCCCACCCGGGCCCCACCGGGCAGTGGTGACCAGGATCGTTCGCGGGGCGTTAGACGTGGGCCGCGCCGACGCGCGTGTCATGCTATTGGCATGGACCTGGTGGTGTCGGACGAGCTGACGATTCCCGCCGCCGAACTCGGCTGGCGGTTCTCGCGGTCGTCGGGTCCGGGCGGTCAGCACGTCAATACTTCAGACAGCCGCGCCGAGCTCGTGTGGAATCTTGAGCGGTCGGCCGTGCTCAGCGATGAGCAGAGGGATCGGTTGCGGGCGCGACTCGGGCGTCGGCTCGTCGCCGGTGCGGTCACCGTCGACGCGTCCGAACGCCGCTCACAGCTGCGCAACCGAGAACTCGCCGCCGCCAAACTCGCCGCACTAATCGCGGAGGGGCTCGCCCCCGAACCGGCGCCCCGGCGCGCGACGAAGCGGACGAAGGGTTCGAACCATCGGCGACTCGCGGCCAAGGGGCAACGCTCGGCGACGAAGCAGGCGCGGCGGCGACCGACCGCTGAGTAGGGCGGCGGGATCGGCCAGGCACGCGTGTGCAACGCAGAACCCGAGGCCCGCGAGCGAATCGAGGTGCGCGAGGCACCGATCCTGCGCTGGGGTGATGGGCCGCAGCGGGCGACGGATCGCTAACCGAGTTCCGGATCGCGCCTAGCCTCGAGCGCCCCGCAGTATTTCGCGCGCAACGCCCCGTGCGACCTCGAACGGATGGGCGAACGTCTCCATGCCGACGGTCACGATTGCGCCCTCGTAGAGCAGCATCATGGTCTGCGCCATCGACCGTGCGTCGGTGATGCTCGCCTCGGTGCAGAGCTCGGCGAACAGGGTGAATAGCCAGGCCTTCTGGCGGGCAACCTCGGGAAACACTGGGTGGCCGTCGTGGCCGTCGCCGATCTCGGCGCGGGCATTGATCGCGCTGCACCCCTTGGGGCTGTTCTCGTCAGACCAGCTGATTGCCGCGTCGAACACGGCCAGCACTCGTTCCGTGCCGGGCTCTGGAACGCGCGCGAGGTGCTCGGCGACGTGCACGCGCCAGCGGGCGTCGCGGTGCTGTAGGTACGAGACGAGCAGCGCCTCCTTCGAGCCGAACCGGTCATAGAGCGTCTTCTTCGTGACCCCGGCTGCCTCGGCGATCGTGTCGACACCGACGGCGTGAATGCCACGCTCGTAGAAGAGCTTCGATGCGGCGTCGAGCACGCGAGTCGCGCCCGGCGTGAGTGGCGCGAGCTCGGGGACGGGAGCGTGTGTGAGGGATTCCTCGGTCATGGCGCCAAGTATACCTATCTGTATAGTTGCGCCCATGAGTAAACAGATCGGTATACCTCGGGTGGCGGTGACGGTGGTCGCCGCAGCGGCGTTTGTTCTGAGCTGGAGCTCGGGATTCGTGGTCCCCGCTATCGCGACGGTGGACGTTTCGCCGCTGACGCTGCTCGTCTGGCGCTTCGTGCCGCTCGCGGTGCTGCTACTCGCTGTGACGGCGTTCACCGGTGCGTTGCGAGAGGTGACGTGGGCGGAAGTGCGGCGGCAGTCAGCGATCGGGCTCTTCGCGCAGTTCGGGTATTGCACCGCGGTGTACGCGGCGATCGCGGGTGGGGTCGCTACCGGCACCACGGCGCTGATCGATGCCGTGCAGCCGCTCGTGGTGGCGATGCTCGTGGGTCCGCTGCTGGGGTTGCGGGTGCGCGGGGCGCAGTGGATGGGGCTCATTGCCGGGGCGGTCGGGGTGCTGCTGGTGGTGCGTTCGCAACTCGACGGTTCAGTCGCCGACCCGCTGGCGTATGTCTGGCCCGCGGTCGCGATGGCCTGCCTGGTCATCGGTACGTTTATGCAGCGCCGATCCGCTTCGCATACCGGGATGCACGTGACCGTGCTCGTGACACTGACGATTCACGTCGCGGTGACGGCGGTTGTTCTCGTGCCGGTTGCGGCGGTGTTCGGCGCGCTCGCGCCTCCCGCGTCCGGTTCGTTCTGGCTGGCTGTTGTGTTCGCGTCTGTATTTCCGACGCTCGGCGCCTACGGCCTGTACTGGTGGCTGCTGCGCCGCGTGGGCATCACCGCGCTGAACGCCCTGCTCTTTCTCGTCGCCCCGACGACCGCGGCGGCCGGAGCGCTCCTGCTCGGCGAGCCGCTGACGCTGGTTACCCTGGCGGGGTTCGCGCTGTGCGGAGCTGGGGTGGCGGTTGTTCTGGTGAGTGAGAAGCGTGAGGCGAGGAACTCGCGCGTCGGTGACCGCGAGCCGTGTGGGGTGGGGTCGGCTGGCCGGGGTGGTGACGGGCGCGCCTGAGCCTCCGGCGTGGTGGGCGCGTCTGCTGGTTCGACCTGGAGGCGACAGAAACTCCGCCTAAAACGGCCGTATGCACGGAGCTCCGAGGGGTGGGGGGCGGTCTCGGCCCCTACCCCTACCCCTCGCCCGCCGCGGTGCCGGTGTAGAAGCCGTACGTTGCGTTTGCCGCGCGCTGGGCCGTTTCGGGATCGGCGCCTGCGGCGACGTGCGCCAATGCCCAACCATCGGCGGCTGCTCGATAGAACGACTTTCCCTCGTCGGTGAGCGCCCACGCGGCCGCCTCGTCGGGCGCGAGCGATCCCTCGACCTCGCCGAGGTGCAGGGCCAGGCCGAGCATGCCGCCATCCCAGCCGACACCAGTCGCGCCCGGCCCGAAGGTCTCCCACATGCCCGCCGGAATGTCGCCGGCGCGCGCAGTGTGCTCAAGCTCGACGGTCGTGTGGTCGGGACCGTCGGCGGTGCACCGAATGGTCAGCCAGGTCACCCCGCCACCCATCTCCCAGGTCACGCGATAGCTCGCGGCACCGTCGGCGGGCGGGCTGCACTCGAGGATCTCGCCGCCCGCATTGCCCTCGAACTGATAGCGGCCGCCAAGCTGCAGCTCGCCTGAAACGGGGAGGAACCAGCGCGTGATGCGATCCGCCGTCGTTACCGCGTTCCACACGTCATCGATGCCGGCACCGTAGTGCTGCACGAGCGTCTGCACGTGAGCGGGTTCGCCGTCGATCTCATTGTCGCGCAGCGTGCGTGTTACGCCGGCAGTCTGTTGTGATACGTCAACCATGGGTGTCTCGCTTTCGTGGGGTGCGGTCGGGGAGCGGAGATGCTTCAGGGTCGCCCGCGAGCCGGCGCTGTCGCCTGCCGCGGGCGAGTTCGGTGTCGAGGGCTGCGAGCGGCCCACGCCAGAATTGCTCGAACGGCGTAAGCCAATCGGCCGCCTCGTGCGGACCTCGTGCGTCGACCGCATACAGGCGACGGGCGCCCTCGGGGCGCACGGTCAAAAAGCCGTTCTCTCGCAGCACGCGCAGATGCTGCGACACCGCGGGCTGGCTGATGCCAAATTCTTGGCGGATCACCTCAGCGACCGCGCCAGCAGGGGTCTCACCCTCGGCGACCAACTCGAGGATGCGTCGCCGCACGGGGTCTCCGAGAACATCGAGTGCGTGCATGCCACCATTGTTCACTCTTGGCTTATATAAGTCAAGAGTGATATAAGTAGCGAATCTCGCGAGTGCTATCGGGTGGCGGCGATGGCCTCGGCGAAGGTGCGGTCGAGTGTGCTGCGACGGTCGGCACGGTAGTCGTCATCGGGTTCGAGTTCGTCAATGTACTCTTCCCACACGCAGATGTATTCGTCGCGCCAGTGTTCGATCGTGGCCGCTGGCGGAAGCGTCGCGCCAAAATTCTTCGCCAAGAGTGTCAGAATCTCGACCTGGCATGGCAGCCACGCACCGGCGTCTTCGTCGGGTTCGAGAGACTCATTTTCGATCGCTGACTCGATCTCGTCGACGATGCCCTGCACGAAGTGCCCGAGCTGATCGAGCGCCGAGTCGTCTTCGAAATTGCCTGCTCCAGAAACACCCATAGGGGAAGCGTAGCGGGGCAGTGGCCGACGGTCGAGACCCGTCAGCCGGTGAGCGAGAACCCGGGCCCGACGCGGCTTCGCTGTCGAAACAGGGGGATCGCGCCGAGCATACCGATGAGCAGAACCACCCCGCCCCATCCCGGAGAATCGTTGCTCTCGCCGCTGGCAGCCATGGCGGAGAAGATCACGGGAACCAAGGATCCAATTATTCCGAGTGTGAGGAGCACCCGGCCAAACGCCAGCTGCCGCTGCGTGCTCGCGTCACGATTCGCCAAGCTCCAGGCCATCGCGATGACGGCGATCGCCACTATCGCAAGACCAATGAACCCGATGATGATTGCGACCACCACCGGGGCGTCCCCGGCCGATCCATCGTTTGGGGACGGCGGTGCAAACACCATGCGGGCAATCGACCACGGGGTGTCCACGAAGGAATCACCCGTCGTGTCGTGCTCGGTGAAAAATGGCACGATCAGGCCCGCCATCAAGATCACCGTAACAACGGCCGCGTACGCGTTCTCGAGCAGGCGCTCGAGTCGCCCCACCCGTTGTTGCAACGCGGTGAGCTCGGGTGTGCCTGGTTCGGTCATGGCTCCTCCTTGTCGGCGGTGCGCTTATTTTATGCGGTGTCCGGCCGGTACTCGAGGCCCCGGGGTGGCGCTCCTAGCGGCGACAGAAACTCCGCCTAAAACGGCCTCAGAAGCGGAGTTTCTGTCGCCTCTCCGGGGTAAGCGCAACCCAGCCAACCTCGAGGCGACAATAAGTCCGTGCATACGGGCGTTTTAGGCGGAGTTTCTGTCGCCTCCAGTTCCAGTTCCAGCTCCAGCTCCAACTCCAACCCCAGCCCCCACGCGGTACCTCGCCGCCTTCACCGTGTCCGGGACTCGGTCGCCCTTGCCCTGGAGCTTGTTGCGGAGCGTTCCCGGGGTGTATTCGGAGGGGTAGGCGCCGCGCTCCCGCAGCACCGGAATCACGTGGTCAATCACGTCTTGCCACGTTCCCGGCGTCACCGCGTACGCAAGGTTGAAGCCGTCGACGTCGGCCACTTCGACCCACGCCTGCAGCTCGTCTGCGATCTCCTCGCCCGAGCCGACGACAGTGGGGCCGAGCCCGCCGATCGCGTTGCGGCGGCCGAGGTCTCCGACGGTCCACTCGCGGCCGAGATCCGCCTCCTCTTTAAGATGCTGCAGTACCGACTGAATCGCGTTCGATTCGACGCCGGCGACGAGGTCATCGTCGGCGTACTGCGAGAGGTCGACGCCCATCCAGCCCGACATGAACGTCAGCGCGCCCTCCGAGCTCGCGTACGACAGGTAGTCGGCGTGCTTCGCCGCGGCCTCCTCCGAGGTCTCGGCCGTGATCACGGTGAGCAGCGTGTAGATGCGGGCGTCGTAGCGTCCGCGTCCGGCATCTTCGAGCGCGTCGCGGATGCGCTTCACCGTGCCCGCGAGCACCTCCTTCGACGGCGCCGCGACGAAAATCGCCTCTGCGTTCTCCGACGCAAAGCGCACCCCGCGCGGGCTCGCGCCGGCCTGGTAAATCACCGGGGTGCGTTGCGGCGACGGCTCCGAGATGTGAATGCCGGGCACGCTGAAGTGTGTGCCCCGGTGTTCGATCGGGTGCACCTTCGCCGGGTCGGTAAAGATGCCGCGTTCTCGATCCTCCACGACCGCGTCGTCCTCCCACGACCCCTCCCACAGCTTGTACAGCACCTCGACGTACTCGTCGGCGTAGTCGTAGCGGTCGTCGTGCGCGAGCTGATCCTCCTGCCCGAGATTGCGAGCCGCGCTCGGCAGGTAGCCGGTCACGACGTTCCAGCCGATCCGCCCCTGCGTCAAATGATCGAGGGTGCTGATGCGGCGTGCGAACGGGTACGGGTGTTCGTAGGCGGTTCCCGCGGTGATGCCGAATCCCAGGTGCTCGGTGACCGCGGCCATAGCGCTCACGAGCAGGATCGGATCGTTCACCGGCACCTGCGCGCCGTTTCGGATCGCCGCCTCGTTCGTGCCCCCGTACACGTCGTAGGTTCCCAGCACGTCGGCGATGAAGATCCCGTCGAACGTTGCGCTCTCCAGCAGCTTCGCGAGTTCAGTCCAGTAGCCGAGCGTGTTGTACTGGCGCGAGCGATCCTCTGGGTGCCGCCACAGTCCAGACGACTGGTGGGCGACGCAGTTCATATCGAACGCATTGAAGCGGATTTGGCGGGTCATGCCCCCATGAAAGACGACGCGGCGCACCCTGGCAAACATCGTCGACACTCACCGACACATTCGACGTGAGCGGTTCCGGGCCAGTGCCTCGGCACGGCGTCTACTCGGAGTGCGGACGCGGATCCGGAACTATCGTGTCGACCTGCGGTTTCGCGCTCGCCTGGGCCCGGCACCAGACCACAAACCCGATCGCTGTGAAGACGCCGTAGAACACGTACATCAGGCCGGTCGCGTAGAAGCCAGAGCTGAAAAGTAGGGGCACGCCGACGACGTCGACGGCGATCCAGATCAGCCAGAATTCAGTCCACCCCTTCGCCATACCGTAGGTCGCGAGCAGCGAGCCGACGAACGTCCACGCGTCGGCCCAGACCGGTTCCCACGATCCGAGTGCGCGGAAGAGGGGAGTCAGTGCGACGGTGCCGACCACCAGCACGAGCACCAGGCCGATCCGCGCGCCCGTGGGTGCCCAATGTGGGGTGATGCGGCCGCCGGTCGACGATGCCTGCCGCCAGCGCACCCAGCCGTAGACCGCCACAGCGATGAACATCACCTGGCGGCCGGCCTGGCCGAGCAGGTGGGGGAGCGTGTGATCCGGATTGAGAATCGACCCCAGAAACACCGTGAGCAGCAGCAGATTCCCGACGATTCCGACCGGCCACGCCCAGATCTTGCGGCGCATGCCGCCGAGCGCGCTCGCGAGACCGAACACGTTGCCGACGACCTCGCGCACCAGCAGCGTCTGGCCGCCGGGAAGCGTCCACTGCGAGTTGAAGAGCTCAACGAGCCAGTGCAGCACCGCCATGATCAGGCGACCACGTCGGGCATCGGGCGATCGTCGAGGATGAGCTGCAGCAGCGTGAGATCGAGCCACCGCCCGAACTTCGCGCCGACCTGCGGCATGCGCCCCACCTGCAAGAAATCGAGGCGCTTGTGCAACACGATCGAACCGAGATTGCTGCTCTCGACCGCCGCGACCATCACGTGCACTCCCGCGGCTCGCGCGTGCTCGATCAGAGATTCAAGTAAGGATCGGCCCACCCCTCTGCCCCGCTCGCCCGAGCGCACATACACGGAGTGCTCCACCGTGTGGCGGTAGCCGCTGTGCGGGCGCCACTGTGCGTACGTCGCGTAGCCCAGCACGCCGCTGTCGTCGACGGCGACGAGCACGGGGGTTCCGGCCGTCGCGCGGTCTGCGAACCAGCGCTTGCGGTCAGCGAGGTCGACGGTCTCTTCATTCCAGATCGCGGTGGTGTGGGCCACGGCATCATTGTGGATCGCCGTGATCATCTCGAGGTCGGCGCTCTCGGCGGCCCTGATGTGCACGTCAGTCATCGAGGGGGCTCCTGCCTGCGGTGTGGGCGTGTGCGCGTTTGTGCGCGTGTGGTTTGTGCGAGGTTTTGTTCGCACGGGTGACGTTAGCAGGGTTGTGGGGCGGTTCGGTTACGCGCGGTGCGCAGCTCATGTCGCCGACCCGCTCCAACGTCGTCGAGCCCCTTAGGTACCGCCGAGCCCCTCGCGGATTGTGTGTATATCGGTAGGGGTTCGGTGAGAAGGGAGGGGCTCGGCGAGCAACGCGGGCCCAGCGGAACTCGCGCGTTAGGCGCGGACGTGCACTATTCGCTCTGCTCGGCCCGCAGTTTCAGGTCAAGCAGGCGGGCGTCCCACTGTGTTGCGAGTGACGACATCCAGTTGGCGGCCTCGGTGAGGGGGGCGCTGCGCACCTGGAACAGAACCTCGCGGCCGACGCGCGCCGACTGGACAAGCCCGGATTCAGCGAGCACCGACAGGTGCTTGAGCACCATCTGTCGACTGATCGGCAGCTCTCGCGCGAGCGCCGATGCGCTCGCCGCAGGGCGCGTCGCGAGGGCTTCGAGCACGCTGCGGCGCGTCGGGTCGGCGAGTGCGACGAGCACGGATTCGACGCTCACTGTATGACCTGAACTCAGGATTCGGCGAGGCCGCGCAGCACGTCGAGCTGAGCTGTCCAGCCGCCGGAGTTCGCCTCGATTTCCCTTGCCTTGAGCTCGTCGGGAGCGTCCAGCTGTGAGAAGCCGGTCTCAAGCACTGAAACGCGGACCCCGTCGCCTGATGCTTCAAGAGTGAACTCGATCAGAGTGGTGTTATGGCGAGTGAGGTCCTCGCCCGGAAAGAGGCTTGCCCACCGAAACGACGCGTAGGTCATGGGCCGCAATTCGACGACCTCGACGGGAAAGCGCCCCCATTCCGAATCGCGAATCGCGACGCCGCCGACGGCGCGCACTGGCTCAGTCGGAGCGGCGACCGGTATCCACCACCCGGCGTCAGTGACGAGGCTCCATACCCGCTCGAGCGGCGCGTCGATGTCGATGGTGCGTTCGATTGAATCTTGCATGATGACTCCTCAGATCGGTGTGCAACCCAAGTGTTGCAGGTCGACGACTATCTTGCAACCCTTGGGTTGCGATTGTGGGTGTGGGCTAGTCGCGGTTTACCCGCGCGACGAACGCTGAGGCCCCTGATCCCGCGACGCGATCCGCCGCAATAGGCCGCCCAGACACCGCAAGCAGCAGAGAGATGGCGGTCGCGCGTACCTCGGGGCCTTCGCCGTGCTGGAAGTCGGCGTCTGTTGCGATCAGCCGCGAGCCGCGAGCCAGCTCTCTGCCGCCGCCTACTTTGATGCTCGTGGCGACTTGGTATCGCAGTGCTGTCGCGACGTGCGCGGGCGGGTAGTTGCGGACGATGCCGAGTGGCTGGCGAATGTCTTCACCGTGCACGAACGCCTCGACGAGTCGCGTCGCGAGCGCGGCAGGTGGAGTCGCGGTGCTGTCGCTGACGGCTCGGAACGAGGCGAGCGTGAGCGCAGGATCGGCTGCCCGCTCGCGTGCCACCCCGACAGCGTTGTCGCGGTCAAAGTCGAAGCGCGATGCGAGCATGCGGCGCACGAACCCGAGTCGCGTCGTTTTCGCAGAGTCGACGAGGTGCGCGAGTACGTCGTGCACACTCCATCCGGCGCAGAGCGATGGGGTACGCCACTGGGCGGGATCGAGGTGGGCAAGGTCTTCGATGAGTGCCCGACGCTCGAGGTGTACCGCAGGCCAGATCTCGGCGCCGACTCGCTTTCCCATAGAACTATTGAACCAGGGGTGCGGGAGGGTGTGCATGTTGAGCTGCGGCGCGCGGCGTTGCGCAAGCGATCCGCGTTCGGCAAGCCAAACTAACCCGCTCAGAGCTTGCCCAACGCAGATCACGAGCGCATCGCCCGCTCTCCGCGCCCCCGCCCCCCTCCACGCCCCGCGCGCCCCGAGGGTGAGCAATTTTCGACACTTCGCGGGCTGAAAGTGGCAAAAATTGCTCACCCGCGGAGGGGCGAACCGGGAGGGGCGAACCCAGGGAGGGGGCAGGGGCAGGGGCTAGATCTTGAGCACGCGGGGCATGCGGGCTAGGGACTCGGGCCTGTGGGAGGCCATCAGCACGGTGCCGGGGAACGTCGCGAGCGCGTTCGAGATCGCGCGCTCGGTCTCGGGGTCGAGGCTTGCGGTGACCTCGTCTACGAGCAGCACTCGGGGTTGTCGCACCAGCGCCCGCGCGAGGGCGAGACGCGCCTGTTGACCGCCCGATAGCGCCAGCCCGCCCTGCCCGATCTCGCCGTCGAGCGGCGCCCACGAGATTGCGCCGACGCATTCGAGCGCAGCGAGAAGATCCTCGTCGGGCAGCGAATCGGCACCGCGAAACAGGTTCTCGCGCACCGTGCCGTGAAACAGGGTCGCCTGCTGATCGACCACGGCGACGGCCCGGCGCAGCGCAACATCGTCGACGCGTTGCAGCGCAACCCGCGCGCCCGCGGCGTTGAACAGCTCTATCGCTCCCGCGTCGGGATCCCACAGTCGAGCCGCCAGTGCGACGAGCGTGCTCTTTCCAGAGCCAGAGGGGCCAGCGAGGCCGACGTGCTCACCGGGGAGCACCTCGGCAGACCACGCGGAGACGGCGCTGGTGTGGTCGTCGTACGAGAACGACACGGCCTCAAAGCGAAGCCCGAGCGCGCCGTCGGGCAACGGCTGGGCGTCGCCGTGATCGGCCACGACCGGCTCCCGCGTCAGCGCCCGGTGCACCCGGTCCGCGCTCGCCGCCAGCGGATGAAGCTGGGTCAGCGTCGTCGCGACCTCAGACACGGCCGAGACTCCGACAAGCGCGAGCGCGATCATCGCGGGCAACATCGCGGGAGAGAAGGGTGAGAAGGGAAGGGAGGGAGAGAGGGGGGTGACTGGCGAGGATCCGCCAGTCGCCCCCGCCCCGATTACCCCGGCAGCAAACGCGCTCGCAATCACCACCCCGACAACGGTCGCGCTCACGAAGACCTCCTGAGCGCCGGTGACGAGCTGCGCGAGTCGTTCTCGCCGCTGCGCGATCGCGGTCGCCCGATCGGTGGTGTCGAGCACATCGCGCTCGACGGCTCCGGCGAGCCCGTACGAGAGCGTCTCGCGGAGCGATCCGAGGGCGTCGACGACCTGCGTCGACAGCTCCGACCGCAGCCGCTGCTCCGCTTCGCCAAGCCGCCGAATCCGTCGCCGAAAGTACAGGGTGGTCGTTGCGATGAGGGCGCACCCCGCGGCCATGACGAGCGCCGCGCCCGGCAGCAGCACCGTCGCCGTGATCAAGGACGCCAGAAAAACCGTGACCGAAGTGCCGATCTGTGCGATCGTGTGCGCGTAGAAGAACTCGAGCTTTTCGATATCGTCCATCGCGACCGCGGCGGCGCGACCCGAGTGCTCGTGGCGTTTACCCGGAACGCTACGCGCGTACGAATCGAACAGGGCCATGCGCAGTCGAGCGAGCACCCGGTAGGCGATCGCGTGTGAGACATCCATCTCCTGCCAGGTGAGCACCGCGCGTGCGAAAACGAGCGCGATCACGACGACCCACCACAGCGGGCCGGGGGCCTCGCGCGCAACGACGGCGTGCCCGACGCCCCAGGCGCTCATCACCGTGAGCGCGGCGAGAGCCAAGGCGCTCGCCGTGCCGGTGAGGTAACTGATGAGCATCCCGCGGTACTCGGGCCGCAGCGCGGGGATGAGGGCGCGAAACGCGTCGCCGGATCGGCGGATCACCATGCCGGCACCCGGTCTAACCGACCGTTGTTGAGCCGCAACAGGCGATCTACGCCGTGCAGACTCTCGGGGCGATGCGTGATCATGACGACGATTCGATCTGCCGCTGCAGCTCTCAGTGTCGCCATCACCTCGGCAGCGCGGTCCGTGTCGAGCGCGCTCGTCGGCTCGTCGACGAGGAGCACCGGACGCCGCGTCAGCAATGCACGCGCGAGTGCGAGCCGCTGCCGTTGGCCGCCCGACAGGCTGAGGCCCGCTTCCGAGACCGCGCTGTCCATCCCGTTCGGCAGGCGCAGCACCTCGTCGAGAATGCCCGCCGCGCGGCACGCGTTGACGAGCTCGGGATCGCTCGCTGAACCCCAGATGTCGACGTTGTCGCGAACGGTTCCGGCGAACAGCACCGGTCGCTGAGACACCACAGCGATGTCGCTCGGGCGGAGCGGCGCCCCGTCGAGCTCCGCGGAGCCAGCCTCGGGCGTCAGAAACCCGAGGAGCACGTCGAACAGGGTCGACTTGCCCGCCCCCGACGAGCCCACGATCGCGGTGAGCTCGCCCCGGTGGGCCGTCAGATCAAGACCGTCGAGCACCGGTTCTGTCGCACTGTCGTACCGGAAGCGCAGCTGATTGACGCGCAAAGAATTGCTGGAGGAGCTGACGGGATTCGGATCGGCTGCGGGGGCAGCGCCGCTCGCGCAGCCGCCACCCGCGTCCCGCTCGCCCGCACCGGTTTCGAACGCCCCGAGGCCACGCAGCCCTGGAACCGCTGTGAGCCCCAGAAATCCAGCGTGCCAGTGGCGGGAGAGCTCCCGGATCGGTCGGAACGCCTCGGAGGCGAGCAGCAGGATCAGGTAGGTCTCGAGTGCTGGTGGTCGCCCGGTCGCGGCGTCCACGATTGCGACCAGGGCAGCCACGACGACTCCGGCTTGAATCGCGAAGTCGATGATTCCCGTTTCGGCGAGTGATACGCGCATCACCCGTTCTGTCGCGGTGCGCAGCGCCTCTGATCTGGCGTGTATGCGGCGGCGCGTGCCGGGCACATCGCCGAGTGTGCGGAGCGTCGCCATGCCGCGAAGCGCGTCGAGCAGATCGGCGCTCAGCGCCTCGTAGGAGTCCCAGTGATCGAGCCCGCGACGCGACATCAACCGCTTCCAGGCGAGCGGGCCGAGAAGTGCGAGGAGGAGTGCGATCGCGATCCAGACGCCCGCCCACAGATTCACGACCGCGAGTGCGATGACGACGCCCGGGCACGTGATAGCGAGCTGGGCAACGGCCGGGATGTACTTCGAAACGTAGGTGTCCGTGCCGTCGATGCCGTCGGTGAGTGCGACCCGCAGTGCCCCGTCTCGCGCATCGACGTCGCGCAGTCGTCGCGCAACGAGTGTGGATCGCACAGCGCGACCGCGTAACTCGCGACGAACTTTTCCGCCGAGGAGAGCCGCGACGGCGGACTGCGCTGTTCCGATCCCGACCCGAATTGCGGCGATGCCAGCGACCCAGACGAGCGTCGTGATGACCGCGGCTCCGTTTCCCGTGACCATCGCGCTCAGCGCAGCAGCGATCGCGACCGCCTGCGCGACGTGGCAGGCGAACACCAGCACGGCGAGAACGATGCTTCCGAGGAGCAGCGCGGGAAACCGCGACGCCTCCCGCCACAGCTCACGAACGATCATCATGCGGCAGGCTCCTCGGCTTCGGTGGCGCCCTCGAGAATGGCCACGGCGTGCATCATCCAGGTGTCGGATTGGGCTGCGAACCCCGACACCGGGCGGCATCGGCGGCGGCCGGAGCGTGCGGAGAGGTAGCACATGCGGGCGGCCGCGCGATGCGCGTGCCACAGTGCCGCGTACATCTGAGATGCCGTCGCGCGTGGGCTGATGCTCCACCCGTGGACGTGATCGGCGTGTGCGACCCACGGCTGCGCCGACAGCCTCGCGACGCGAACGGCTTCGCCCGAGGTCACTGGATTCCGCAGGTATTCGGCGATGGCCGGTGAGCGTCGACGAGCAAGCGCCCGCTCTCGAATCGGATCGGGGTGCAGCCGCTCGGGGAGCTCAATCGAGACCAGCGGAATCTCGGGCACGAGCCCGCGATCGAGCCACGCGGCTGTCTCTGAGCCGCGCGGCACCCCGAGCTCCGACCGCAATTCAGCGCTCGGTCCCAGACGGCTGCGCAGCCGACGGTCGAGTGTGAACGCGAGCGCTTCGTGGGCGTAGGCGGTGTCGGCGATCCACAACGGCCACGCGCGATGGCGGTACCGGCCGAAGCTGCGGCCGGGTTGCACGCTGAAGATCACGCGCGAGGATGCTTCGCTCCCGCGAGAGTCGCTCGTGTGCGTCGCACATTCGGCGTCGTCGCCGCGGCGGAGCAGTTGCGACCGCTCGTGATCGAACACGTAGCGGCCGGGTTCGAGACCGGCGACGCGGTCGCCGCCGACGACCACGTGGGTGTGCACCGCGTACGTCGCCCCCGCGGAGGGGATGGGTCGACGCAGAATGGAACTCTCGGCGCCGTCAGGGGTGCGGTGGGGCGCACCGGCCCGCCAGAGGGCACCGAGTAGGGAGCCCAGCACGCCCGCGTCGGCCACCGGTGTCGCACCGGATTCGAGCCACGCGTTCATGCGAGGGCCGGGCGGACGCGCTGATCCCGGATTGGTGTCGGTGAGCGCGCTCGCGAGCAGCGCCGGGAGCGGCGCCAGGGGCAGCGCCGGGAGCGGCGTGCGATCGCAGGCACTGGCGGGGGAGCCGGTGTTGTCGGAAACGGCGGTGCCGCCGACGCTGCGCTGCCGGCCAGCGTCAATTGTCGTGTTCATCGGCGGATCACATGTGCGGCGGCGGGACACAGGAGACTTCACCGGGTTCGCCTTCCCAGCTCGTGCGCCAGCCGCGGTCGAGCGCCGCGGCCCCGAAACGTGGCATGCCGAAGTAGGTGAACGCCGCGGGCGCGTTGGGCACGAGCCCGGTAACGAGCGTTCGCACGACCCGCAGTGGGGTGTGCCGCACGTCGTCGGTTGTCAGGTCCCGGGTGAACACTTGATGACCGTGAGACGCGAGTCGCTCGTAGACCTCGGTGATCGTGACTGACGGCACTTCTGCGATCGAGCGCACGCCCAGCGCGGGCGCTGTGAACCGGCGGGCCTCGGTGTGCACGCGGGGATCGAGCCAGACCTGCACGTGCGCGCCGAGATCCACGACGTGCTCGGATTGCGGGCCAGCCGCGTCGAGGTAGCTCGCATCGCTGCGGTAATCGAGGTACAGACCGCGTGCCATCATGCCCTGTTCGACGGCCCGAAACACCCAGCCGTCAGCCTCGGTGCACCCCTGCGTGAAGACCCAGGTGTGCACGGCCTCGAGTACGGCCTTGCGCGCGGCATGCGCGGGATCGCACGCGGCAGAAAACCCGGCAGCGTAGAGATTCCGGTGTGCGTCGTAAATCAATGCGGCGACTGCCGGGGCGAACTCTGAGGGCATCGCGACCAGTGATACTTCGAAATTTGCGCCGTCGAGATCGTCACGCAGGCCGGGAACGCTGTCGGGATCGATGCCGAACGTCGGGCCGTCGAGGTGCCACCACACCTCGAGCGCGTCACGCTCGATCACCTCGAGCACGCCTCGGTCTCTGGCATCGCTCGCGCCCTGGCCCGTCGCAATCCCCGCGTAGTTCAGGTGGTGCGTTCTCGGCAGCTCCCGAAACCGCGACTGGCGCCAGTTGAGATAGACGAGCGACGCCGGGATCCATGCGTCTGCGCCGTCGAGCCGTTCGCACCTGGTCCACAGCGTCGGAGTGGTTTCCGTCAGCGGAAAATAGGGAAAATGGGGGCGTTCATACTGCCACGCGGCGAATGCGGGGAGATCGGCGAGCGGGATCGGCGAGACCTCATCGGACAGCAGATCTGCGTAGCTCGCGATCCTGAACTGGTCGTCGGGAAGGTCGTGCGGCAACCAGTTGCCGCAGTACCGCTCGACGCCCTCAGCGATCGCGGCGATGCGCGCCACATCGGGCGCGTTGAAGGAGGTGCCGAGCGATACTCGATCCGCGGGCCATTCGCCGAGCTGTCGCGCATCCGAGACGGAGGCGGTGAGCGCGGTGTAGGCGCTTGGGGTGCCGGCCGGGTGTGGAACCTCGCCGACCGCGCGGATGATGCCGCACTCGGAATCAACAAGCGTGTCGATAGCTAGCTTGCTCTCTGGGGTCATGCTGCGTGTTCCTCTCGGTGCCAAACGCCCCGGCGCGGATCGTAGACCGTGCGTCGTCTGTGAGCGTGCGCGTCGTTTCGGCGTCTCAGCCACTCGTCGATGATGCTGCCGATGCCGCCGGTCGCTCGCAGCCGATTGCGCGCCGCCTCACTCTGCAGATCGGCCGCGAGGCGATGCCCCCACGGCCCGGTGACGAGCTGGCTCGGGCCCGACCAATCGCCCGCGAGTCGGTGGGCGTCAGCGTCGAAGTGGTCGTCGGCGCCCGTGATCACGAGGAGCGGCGACGTTACTGAACAATAGTGTGAGCGCACGTCGATGTGCGCCGCGGACCACAGCTGATTCCAGCGCTCGATCACGGGGACGGGCCAATCCCAGGTGCGCGCGGCGGCCGTGACCCCGAGCTGTGTGGCCTGTTTCACTCGGCAGGCGAGCTCTTCGGGCGGCAGCGGCGAGCGTGAACGCCGTGCGCTGCCGTGTTCGTGCCACCACGCGATTCGGTGCTCGAGGAGTGGGCTCCCGTCGGCTGCCCAAGCGGTCTCGGCGAGTCCGAGTGCGGGCACGAGCGCGATGATCGCGTCGGGGGCATCGTGCCCGCCGAGCACGGTGCCGCGGGCAGCCTCCAGTGCGGCGTCCGCGGCGTAGGAGGCTCCGAACATGACGATCGGGAGCGCAGGGAAGCGCGCCCGGAGGTCTGCAATCGTGCTCGCTCCGTCAACAGCCTCGTGTTGATACGGATGCCAATCTCCTGCGGAGCGATAGCGACCACGCACGTCTTGGATGAGGCAGTGGTATCCGCGGGTCGCCCAAGAGGTACCAATCGCCGTGTGCTGCTGCGCGTCGTAGGGGGTGCGGAGGATTACGATCCCCGCCGCGTCGGCGACGTGCCACAGCAGCCCACCCAGCTGTACGCCGCCTGATGTTCGTGCCCGGTGCGTCTCTGGTTCCACTGTCTCGACCATGTCAGACCGTGCCTCGCGGCGGCCCGTACGGTTGCGGGTAACCGAGAACCGGGTGTTCCGTCGCTCGTCCCGTGAGCGGCACGAGCTTCCAGAGCGTGCGCCGGAACACGGTGACGTCGTCGCGCTGCTGGGCCCAGGCGAGCGCCACGGTGAGGATGCGGCTCACAACCATCGCTCGACTATACGTATCAGGCACGGGGGATCGGGGCCCGATTTCTGCCCACCGGGTCAGCGCAGTCGGCGAGAGACTCGCCGCCACGCGCCGGCGGAGCACTTGATGGGCATCGGCGTCGTGTGCGCCCACGGTGAGGGGATCGACGAAGCACACCTCGCCCTCGCGGTATGCGCGAAGCCAGGCCAGTCGGTCAGTGAAGCCCTGGCCCCTGGTGCTCCAAGCCCGACGCTCAACTGCCGAATCTGCGTAGCTGATGAGCAGTGTGTCGTGGGCCTTATCGGGTGCATCACGGAACGCGGGATCATCATCGAGCGCGTCTGCCTTGGGAAGCAGCGTCAACTCGCACCCCCAGTCGCGAAGCGCCTGCGCCACAGCGTCGACGATGAGGCCCTCACCGACGAGAATGACGCCGCGACGCGAGGCCGGCCATCGGGCCTCTGCGGCTGTGTCGTGGCGCGCCCTCGCCTCCAAAATGAGGCGCTGCGCAAAGTCTGTCTCGGGCGTGATCTCGCGCGCGGACTCGGCTGCAATCTCGGCTGCGATCCCGAGAGCGGGCGCGCGCAGCGCGTCGACGAAGCCGGGAGCCGGGTCGTCGATCGTCAGGAATTGCCCCGCGGCCGTTCGGAGCACGAACGAGCCGTCGGCGATCGAATACACGTGCCCGACATTGCCGGGGAGGGTGAGTGCGTGACTGGGAATGGGCATCAATGCGCTTTCGAAAGTGCCCGGTCGGTCAGCGTCGCGGGCTGACCGACCGGGCCGTTGGTGCCTGAGGGAAGTGGTCTCAGTCGAAGGGATTCTCGACGAGTGCGTTCGAGTGCGTCGCCGACAGGTGCGCCAGCTGCTCGGTTTCTTCGACCTCAGCAAGGATCTGCTTGTCCATGGTGTCTCCGTTCGTGTCTTCATGCCGGTCACACCGGTGAGTGCAACCGTGTTCGCGGGGCGAACGCCTTCACCGTAGTTGATAATGATTCTAGTTCGCAATAAGGTGTGACTCATGAAACCCGGACTGGTGCTGATCGACTATCGCTCGGACCGCGTGTACGACATTCGTGGCGCGGAGGCGACGGCGCGCGGGCACGGATTCGCGGCGGAACACGCGGGCGTCTTGACGCTTGCTGGGGAGCGGGGCCGATTCGCATTTGCCGACGATCTGCGCGGTGAGCTGGTTCTCTGCGATGAAAACGGCGACGAACGCGGTTCCCGCATCCCGATCGCGACCCCCGCCGAACACATCGCCGGTGACGAAAGTGGCAGATACGTCGCGATCACGACGGGGCTCGGCGCCAACGCGGAGGCGTGGAGCGACGTCGTCACGGTTGCTGATATTGACTTAGGCAGTGCCCGTCGCTTCCGCTCCCGCGTGGGTGAACCGGGAGTCGGCATTGTGCGCGACCGGGAGACGGGCGAACCGCACATCGTATTCAGGCACCGTGAGCCCGGATCGATCGAAGCGGTGCCGCTGCAGAGTGCCCTCGCCGTCGGCCCGCACGTGCCGGTGCTGCGCGGGGAGGAGCGCGATCAGGTCGCTGACGATGGGCACGGCGACGTAGCGGACGCGAAACGCGGCGTGTTTGCGACGTCGACGAGTCGGGGGCTTGAGCGGTTTGTTGTCACCGGGGGAGTCCCGCAGCCAATCGGTGTTGTTCCGTGGCCGGTCGTAGGCCGCGCGTTCTATCTGCGCTTCGACGAACGGGCAGGCGCGGCGCTCGGTGTCGTGCGTGGCGGCCCGGCAGACCCGACTGCCTGGGCTGACTGGACGAATCACCTTGTCGAGGTAGACCTCGTCACCGGCGCGACGAGCCACGTGCGACTCCCCGATGGGCTGGCGTTTCGCTTTGCCCTCTCACGCAGCCGCGTTGCCGTGGTGACTATCCACCCGGACGGCGACGAGCTGACGGTCATCGAGCGCGGCTCAAGCGAATCGGGCGACGGATCGAAGAGCACCCTGGACGTCATTCGCAGAGTGTCGCTCCCCGCGCTGAGCGCTCCGCCCACTCCGGGTCACCTCCCCTGGGATCCGGTCGGAGACGCGCCAGCGCAGCGTCGTTCAGTTGCGATTGACCCGACGGGCGCAATGATCGCGGTGACGCGGGGCGGCGACGGTGAGCTGCACCTCATCACCGATGACGCCTTTGAGACTGTCGCAGTGCCGACGTCCGTGGACGAGGGCGGCCTGCTGCTGTGGTGCGGCGGCGCTTACGACGGTGTGGGGCGCTGAGCGGTGACGCCGAGTATGGCTGCGATTGAGAGTGCGCTCGAGCGTGCGCTCACCCGGTGGGAACACTGCGGTCGCCCAGGTGCGCCCTCCGCTGGCTTCGCGCTCAGCCGCTTGCCGGGCAGGCGTTCCCGGGGCGTGTACCGGGCGGGCACGGGCCAGGCAGTCTTCGAGAGTGACGAGCACATTCTCTTGATGGTTCCCGCCCCAGACGAACAGCACATTGCACTGCAACTTGCGGGACGCGCAGACGAAGCGGGGCACCTGGCCGTGCTCAACGTCTCGTCGGGGGCGTTGCGGCGCTATGCCGACATTCACTGCCGATACGACCCGATGCAGTGGGCGATGGATTCGCGAACGCTCTCGCTGATCGCGCGGGATCCGCAGCGTCTCGTGCAAATCGACGTCGCCCGCGAATGGGTCGCGGAGAGCCCGGTTGCGAGTGACGCGCGGTGCCGCCTGTTCGCGCCGGCGCCGCACTGGCTAGCCGCAGAGAGTCGCGCGGGCATGCCCACTCGTCTCGTTCGCCTCGACACCGGCACGCACCTTGTGTCGTTCCCGACGATTTCGAGTGCACACGTGATCGGCAACGACGCAGTGGTGGTGCAGAGCGGAAACTCGCTCCACGCCGTCGATGTGTATTCGGGCGCCGAACGGTGGCGCTGGAGCGATTGCACCACGAGCCTGACAACCGTCCGCGTCTGGGAGAACGAGGTGTACGCAATCGCTGTGCGCGCCGGGAAAAGCGTGCTCCTGAATATTGCTGACGGCGTCGTGCAGCAGGACTGGACGGCGCGCCTCGGAGAGTCCGTCGCCGCGTTCTCTGACGTGAGCGTTGACGTGGGCGGGATATCCGCGGTGATCGAGGCGCCGTCGAGCCCACCGAAAGTCGTAACGCTCAGCAGCCGCCAAGGAATCGGTGACCAATTGCCGCCGAGAGATGGAGACGACCGGGCGGCCGAAACGACGTGGCACGAATTTCGTGCCGACGACGGCTGCATCCTGTCGCTCGTAGTGACATCACCGCGAGGACTCGTCGGCCCCGCACCCACGATCCTGACCTGCTATGGCGGATTCGGGGTGGCATCGCTCCCCGTCTTCGAGCCCACGATCCCCGCGTGGATTGAATCCGGTGGTCGATACGCGACGGCGCACATTCGGGGTGGGGGAGAACACGGCGCGCAGTGGCGTGCGGGTGGCTACGGAGCGCGCAAACGCCGCGGGATCGACGACCTCGCGTCTGCAGCGCGGTGGCTCGTGGCTGCACAGCTGGCCCGCGCGGATTCGCTCGTGCTCGTCGGCGCCTCGCACGGTGGCACCGTCGTCGCGAGTTGCGTGCTCGGCCACCCCGCTATCTGCGCGGGCTTCGTCGTGACCGCGGCGCCCCTCGATCTTCTCGCGCTCGATCAGCATCCGCTCGGACGACTGTGGCGAGACGAGTTCGGCGCGGGCAGTGACGCGGCGGGGCAGCGCGAGCTCAGCGAAATTTCACCCCTGAGTCGCGCGCAGAGCCTCGGCGGTGACACAGCGCCCCCGCGCTTCCTCGGAATCGTGCTCGCCGAGGATTCCCGAGTGGCACCCGACGACACGCACGCGTTCGCGGCGGCCCTCGGAGTCGCTGGGGGAGAAGTAACGCTCTGGGAGGCGCCCGGGGCCGGGCACGGCGCTAACGACCTCGACAGCCTGCACGAGCTCGGCGCTGTCGTGCTGAAATTCGCCGCGGCGACCACGTTTCACGGCACATCTGCCCGCACACCTGCAGGCACAACACCCCACACAACGCCCCTCACAAACGAGAAAGACGCCACCCATGACGCCTGACACCACCGCACCCGTGCTCGACTCGCGGAGCGCCCGTGCCCCTGACGCTCCTGTCCCGAAAGGCCTCGCTACGCCTCGCCGCTCAACGCCCCGTGAAGCGCCCATGCTGAAACGCCGAGGCGCGCGGGCCGCGCGCATTCTGGTGCCGGTGCTCGCGGTGTTACTGCTCGTGATGCTGATCCTCTCGGTGAGTGTGGGAAAGATCGTCGTGCCCCCGGTAGACGCCGTCAAGATCCTGATCGGGCATTTCGTTCAGGGGATGCCGTGGATGACCGACGGATCGCTCACCACCATGCAAGACAACGCGGTGTGGCAGTTCCGACTGCCGCGGAGCGCGCTGGCCGCGCTCACCGGAGCATCCCTCGCCCTGGCGGGAGCGCTGATTCAGGCCGTCGTGCACAACGCGCTCGCGGAGCCGTACATCCTGGGAGTCTCGGCGGGAGCGGGCGTCGGGGCCGTCTCGTACATCGTGCTCGGAATCGGGCTCAGCTCGCTCGGGATCGGGGCGTCCGCGTTTGCCGGAGCCGTGCTCGCGACGGGAGCCGTGTACCTGCTCGCGCGGAAGGGCGGTCGCATCGCCCCGCAGCGGCTGATCTTGGCCGGTGTCGCCCTGGGGTCCCTGTTCAGCGCAATCACGAGCTACCTCACTATCTCGACCGACGCGCAGAACGTCTACAGCATCATGTTCTTTCTGCTCGGCTCCGTCTCGGCCGCGACGATGCCGCAACTGATCCTGCCCGCGATCGCGCTGACGCTGGTCGGCGTATTCGCCGTGCTGCGCTCGCGATCCCTCAACGCCCTGCTCGTCGGAGACGACGCAGCGAGCACGCTCGGCATCAACGTGAACCGGTTGCGCGCCACGATTCTCGTCGCCGCAGCACTGCTCACAGGCGCGGTGGTTGCCGTGTCGGGTGGGATCGGGTTCGTCGGGCTCGTCGTGCCCCACGTCGCGCGCATCATCGTCGGCTCCGACCATCGCAGAATGCTCCCGGTCGCAATGCTGTCCGGGGCCGTCTTCCTCACCACCTGCGACCTGCTCGCGCGCACCGTCGCAGCGCCGGCCGAGATCCCACTCGGCGTGCTCACCGCACTCGTCGGCGCCCCGTTCTTCCTGTGGCTGCTTCGTCGCGATCGCAGCGACCGATTGGGGATGGGGCGATGAGGGTCACGGTCGAGGGGCTCAGCGCTCACCGCGGCGACAGGCAAATTCTGCGAGACGTCAGCTTCACGGTCGCTCCGGGTACGGTGCTGGGGCTGATCGGCGCCAACGGCAGCGGAAAATCGACGCTGCTGCGTGCGCTCTCTGGCATCGACAGAGCGACGGCCGGATCGGTGCACTACGGCGAAGATTCGCTTGCGGGTCTCTCCCGGCGTCAACTCGCGCAGCGGGTGGCCGTGATGACCCAGGAGCACAGCGAGGAGTTCGAGATACCGGTGCTTGACCTTGTGCTGCTGGGGCGCGTGCCGCACAGCAAGGGATTCGGGCGTGATTCGGAGGCTGACATCGCGATCGCTCTCGAAGCCCTCCAGCAGGTGCGAGCAGAACATCTCGTCGCCCGATCCTTCTCGATGCTCTCAGGCGGCGAACGGCAGCGAGTGCTGTTTGCGCGCGCCATTGCGCAAGAAACCCCGGTGCTCGTGCTCGATGAACCCACCAATCACCTCGATATCGCTCACCAGCTCGAAATGCTCGAACTCGTGCGCACCACCGATCGCACGGTGCTCGTGGCGCTGCACGACCTCAACCTCGCCGCGCGCAACTGCGACGCCATCGGCGTGCTGGCGGGCGGATCGCTGATCGCCCACGGCAGCCCGAGCGAAGTGCTTGACACCGACATCATCCGCTCGGTATTCAGCGTGGACGCGACCAGCATCACTCATCCGCACACCGGCCATCGCCACTTCCTCTTCGACGAACACGTCGGTGCCGACGGCGCCGAAGCTGTCGGCCCGAAATTCACCCGCAGAAAGGCAGTACCCACCACATGAACACTTTGAATTACGCCCAGCGCTCGGCGCGACGCCGCCTCCTTGCCAGCGCGAGCCTGATGACCGGCGCTTCACTCCTGCTCGCCGGATGCGGCACGGGTGTGTCAGCGAGCGACACAGATGCCGACGCAGCGACCGAGACCGTCACGATCACGAACTGCGGGCGTGAGCTCGTGTTCGAACAGACTCCGAAAAGCGTCGTGAGCCTGATGCCGTCCCAGACGGACCTGCTGCTGCGGCTCGGTGCGCAAGACCGGCTCGCCGGGCAGGCGCAGGTCGACACCTCGGATCTGCCGGAGGACGTCGCCGAGCTCGCCGCCGACGTGCCCGTGATCAGCACCGACGCGCCGCCCGCGCGGGAGGAGACGCTGGCCGTGTCGCCCGATCTCGTCGTGTCACCCACCGAGTACGAGTTCACCGCTGAGCAGGGCTACGCCAGCATCGAGCAGCTCGCCGAAAACGGGGCGCAGGCGTATGTGTCGACTGGCGGATGCTCCGATCGTCGGTCGAGCGCGGAGGTCGCCGACCTGTTCGTCGACATCGAAAATCTCGGAAAGATCCTTCAGGCCAGCGACGAAGCCGAGGCGCTCGCGGCAGACGCCCAGAAGCGACTCGACGCGGTCGAGAAAGCAATCGCAGACGAGGATCGCCTGACCGTTGCAGAGGTGTGGGTCGACGGCAATCTGTTCGGTGCAATCGGGGCGGGCATCGAGTACGACATCATCCGCGAGGCTGGCGGCGAAAACGTGTTCGACCCCGACGCGCCGGAATTCGCTGACTTCTTCTCGGCCGAGATCAACCCCGAAGAGATCATCAGCAGAAACCCCGACGCGATCGTCTTCGGAACCACGAACAACACCAAGCGTGAGCAGGTGCTGAAGTACCTCCGCGCGACCTTCCCTGACGTCACCGCGGTGAAAGAAGACCGGCTCATCAGCGTCCCGCACAGCGATTTCTACCCGGGCACGGTCGGCAACATCGACGCGGTCGAGGCCATAGCGGCTGAGCTCTACCCGTCGGCGTTCTGAGGCGCAGGCGCCCGCGCCTGCGCCCGCGCTGCCTGCGCTGAGGCGCCGCGTTCGGCAAGCGATCCGCGTTCTGCAAGCCCGATTGATCGGGAATGAACTTGCCGAACGCGGATCGCTTGCGTATTGCGGCGAGCCCGCGCGGCGCACTTCGATCCTTATGGTGAATCTAACGTTATTGACTTACAAGATCACATAAAGCTAACATGGGGACACTTCGGCCGGGTCGCCGGGCGCTCGCGCTGACGCGAAGCGCACGCGTGACTCGACCGCCATGGTCTGTGATCGAGGCCGCCAATGAAGGCGGTGCGAAGGGATGCAACGATGCGCGCAGTGGTGTTCACGTCGGAGGGCAAGCTTGCTCTGGAGGAGCGGCCGATGCCGGTTCCCGGCTACAAGGAAATCTTGATCGAGACCGCGGCCGTCGGCATCTGCGGCACCGACACCCACGTCTTCGACGGCGAGTTCGAGGGCACCGTCTTTCCGCTGGTGCCCGGGCACGAGGCAACGGGCACGATCGTCGCGCTCGGCGAAGACGTGAACAGCGGAGTCTTCGACTTCGCGATCGGCGACCACGTCGCCGTGAACCCGAGCACGACGTGTGGGGAGTGTGAGTTCTGCCTCAATGGGCACGCAAACCTCTGTCGCTTTTGGAACGGACTCGGCGTCGTCGCCTCCGACGGCGCCTCGCAACAGTTCTTCACCGCCCCGGCGGCGAACGTCTTCAAGCTCAAGCCTGAAACGGACCTCTATGAGGCAGCACTGATCGAGCCCCTCGCGTGTGCAATTCGCGGTTGGGACGTGCTGCCGCGTCGCCTCGGCGACCACGTGCTCGTCTACGGAGCTGGCACGATGGGCCTGCTTATGGCGCAGCTCGCCTCGCGGGCTGGCGCATCGACGGTGACCATCGTCGACCTGAACCCGGACCGGCTGCAGACGGCCGCGGAGTGCGGCATCGAGCTGCGTTACACCTCGGCAGACGACGCCACCCGCGAAAAGTGGGATGTTGTGATCGACTGCACCGGCAATATCCGCGCCATTGAAGACGGACTGACCCGGGTCAAGCCGGCCGGATTCTTTCAGGACTTCGGGGTGGCTCCGGCGGATCGCACCGCACAGTTTTCGCCGTTCCGCGTGTACCGCGACGAGATCTCGATCGTCGGCACGATGGCCGTGCTGAACTCGTTCGGCCGCGCGGTCGAACTCTTCGAGGGCGGAGCGATCAACGCGACCGCGATGATCAGCCACTCCTTCACGCTCGATGACTACGAGCAGGCGCTCGAGCTGTTCCGCAAGGGCGACGGCCGCAAACTGCAGATCCGCCCGAACGACACGGAATCGAAGGTGCTCCGGTGAGCGAGGCGACGACCGCTTCGGCCGCCGAGCCAGCGGCCGCCAAGCTCGCTCAGCCCGCGGCGACCGCGGCGACCGCGCCCGCGCGGCGTCAAAAATTGCTCACCCCGCGAGCGAAGCGTGGGGTGTGGATCGGCGTGATCGTGCTCGTTGTGCTGGGCGTCGTGCTCGGCACGCGCGTAGTTCCCAACGATGATCCGCTCGCGCAGAGCAACGTCGAGTTCGATCCGACGACGTTCGGCGCCGACAACTTCACGAAGGTGCAAGACGGAGTCGCGGAACGCGCCGTCGATGCCTCGACCCTCGCTACGGCGATCGCGGCCGATCCCGACGCCGCCGCCAAGAAATACGCGTCGGAGAGCTCCGGCGGCCCCGTCTACAGCGTCACACTCACCGGCATCGTCGGCGAGGGCAAGTCGGGCATGTACGAGGTGCAGGTCGAGGGCGTGCCTGACGACCTCCTCATTCGCGTGCAGACAGGCCCCGCGATCAACGGCACCGAGCTGCGCGACGCGACCGGCGACATCACATTCGGGCAGTTCAAGAACCAGATCGACTATCAAAACGCCGCTGCCGCGCTCAACGAGGAACTCAAGACGCAGGTGCTCGCCGGCGTCGACACCGCGTCCCTCACCGGCAAGCAGATCGAGGTCACCGGCGCGTTCACGCTGGTAAATCCGACGGGCTGGCTCGTCACGCCCGTGGAGTTGACGGTCAAATGAGCGACGCCACCCACACCGAGGTCGTGCTCGAAGCGCGCAACATCGTCAAGACCTACGGCGGCACGCGCGCGCTCAAAGGCGTGAACTTCGAGATACGCCGAGGCACCGTCACGACGCTGTTCGGCGAGAACGGCGCGGGCAAGTCCACGCTCATGAAGATCCTCTCGGGCGTCGAGCAGCCCACGGCGGGCGAGATTGTGCTCGACGGCGAGCCCGTCGTCTTCGCATCCACGAACGAGGCGCGAGAGCGCGGGATCTCGATCATCCATCAAGAGCTCAGCCTCGCGCCGAATCTGTCGGTGCGCGACAACATCTTCATGGGTCGCGAACTCTCGGGCCCCTTCGGGGTCGACTACGCCGAGGAGACACGGCAGGCGCGATCGCTCCTCGACGAACTGCAGCTCCCCATTGATCCGGACACCCTCGTGGCAGACCTGCGCGTCGGCCAACAGCAGATCGTCGAGATTGCTCGCGCGCTGTCGGCTAACTCGCGCATCCTGATCATGGACGAGCCCACGTCGGCGCTCGCGGCCGCCGAGGTCGAGGTGCTCTTCGGTGTCATCCGTGACCTGCTTGCCCGCGGCGTCGCCATCGTCTACATCTCCCACCACCTGGAAGAGGCGCTCGAGGTGACCGACCACGCCGTCGTATTGCGCGACGGCACCATGACCGCTCGCGGAGCGCGCGAAGACATCGATCTCGAGTGGATCGTGCGCAACATGGTCGGCGAGCACTTTGATCTCGGCACCCCTCCCAAGGGCTACGAGTTCGGCGAGGTTGCTCTCAGCGTGCAGGGGCTGAGCGTGCTCGACCCCGAGAATCCTGAGCGCGCCATCGTGAGCGGGCTGAGTCTCGATGTGCGTGCGGGCGAGATCGTCTGCATCTATGGGCTGATGGGCGCGGGTCGCACCGAACTGCTCGAGGCCGTGGCGGGCAGGGAAGCGGTCGCGGCCGGCGAGATTCTGCTCGAGGGTCGGTCGATCCTCGGGGATTCGATCGCCGAGCGGATCGCGGCAGGCGTTGGTCTCGTGCCCGAGGATCGGCAGCGCGACGGCCTGGTGCAGACGTTCGACGTTGGCACGAACCTGACGCTCGCGAGCATCGACGACAGCCTCGTGCGCGGCGTCATCTCGCGCAGCGTTGAGAAAGTTCGGTCGAAGGATCTCATCTCGGCCGTGACCGTAAAGACGCCGGGGCCCGAGCTGCCCATCGGGTCGCTCTCCGGAGGCAATCAGCAGAAGGTCGTGATCGGCAAGATCGTCGCGACGAACCCGCGCGTCATGCTGCTCGACGAGCCCAGCCGCGGCATCGACGTCGGCGCGAAGGGCGAGGTGTTTCGGCTGCTCGCAGATCGCGCGAGGCAGGGGCTCGCGGTCGTCTTTTCCACCTCAGAGGTCGGCGAGTGCCTGAGCATCGCCCACCGAATCATCGTGATGCGTCGCGGCAGAATCTCGGCCGAGTTCACTCCCGACGCCACCAAAGACATGATCATGGCCGCCTCCGGCGAGGCCGTGGCCGCCTGACCTCAGAACGGATCGGACAATGACGACGACCACCACCACCATCATTCAGAACAAGCAGCGCTTCTCCCCGGCGAAGTTGCTGCTCGAGGGCCGCGCGTTCGTCGCGCTCATTCTCATCATCGTCGTGTTTTCGCTGCTCAGCCCCAACTATCTGACGGTCGAGAATCTGCTCATCATGGCGTCGCACGTCGCGATCTACGCAATGCTCGGGCTTGGCATGCTGATGGTGATCCTGAACGGCGGCATCGACCTGTCTGTCGGATCGACGCTCGGTTTTTCGGCGGTCATCGCCGGGTTTCTGCTGCAGGGCGTGCCGATCAATTTCTTAGGTTTCACACTCGTGCCGAGTGTCCCCGTCGTGGTGCTGCTGTCGTGTGGCGTGGGCGCGGCGGTGGGGTTCGTGAACGGCATTCTGGTCGCAAGGTTTAAGGTCGCGCCGTTCGTCGCGACGCTCGGCATGCTCTATGTCGTGCGCGGTCTCGCGCTGCTGATGACCAACGGGCTCACGATCAATGACCTGGCTGGCGACGAGGGGCTCGGCAACACGGGCTTCGACTGGCTCGGCTTCAACCGCATTCTTGGCATTCCGATCGGCGTCATCATCATGGGGATCGTCGCGCTGATTCTCGGCTTCGTGCTCGGGCGCACCAAGTTCGGGCGCTGGCTCTACGCCTCTGGCGGCAACGAGCGCGCGGCCGAGCTATCGGGCGTGCCGGTGCGCAAGGTCAAGGTCTGGGTCTACGTGATCTCGGGCGTCTGCGCCTCGATCGCCGGGCTCATTCTGGCCTCGACGCTCACGAGCGCGAGCCCGACCGCGGGCAACACCTATGAGCTGACCGCGATCGCCACCGTGGTGATTGGCGGCGCGGCGCTCACTGGCGGCCGCGGCAACGTGCGCGGCACGCTGCTCGGTGCGTTCGTCATCGGCTTCCTCGGCGACGGGCTCGTGATCGTTGGCGTCTCCGCCTACTGGCAGATGGTGCTGATCGGCGCGGTGATTGTCTTGGCCGTGCTGCTGAACACCCTGCAGTACGGGCGGCGGCGCAAGGCGCCGGCGCCCGGATCCGGGACGCCGGCAGGCCCCGGCACCGCTGGCCCCGGCACCGCTGGCCCCGATGCCGCGAACCCCAACCCAACGTCGGATCGGGAGACCGCGGCTCCCGCCGCCACCTCCTAACCGCTCTCGTCGGCATCGAAGATCGCTGCCGACACCTCTAGAAAGGACACACTCACATGGTGCGCAAGAAGGCTCTAGCCGCCCTCGCGGCGGCAGGCGCGCTGGTGCTCACTCTCTCGGCCTGCGCTGGCGGCGCAGACGGCGGGTCGGGCTCTGGCTCCGGAGACGGCGGTGGCAGCGGCAAGGCCGGCGGCCTCATCACGATCATCGTCAACGACCCCGCGAACCCCTATTGGAAGACCGAAGGCGATGTTGCCGAGGCCACAGCGAAGGAGCTCGGCTACGACGCGGTAGTCGGCGCTCACAAGGGCGACACGAACACAGAAAACACCCTGATCGACACGGCGATCTCGAACAACTCGGTCGCGATCATCCTCGACCCCGCCAACGCTGACGGATCGGTTGCGGCTGTAAAGAAAGCGAACGCGGCCGACATTCCGGTCTTTTTGGTGAACGCCGAGATCAATGAGTCTGGCCTTGCGAAGGCGCAGCTCGTGTCGAACAACGCGCAGGGCGCGGCGGTCGGCGCCCAGGAGTGGGTCACGCAGATGAAGGAGGCCGGCAACTACATCGAGCTGTTCGGCGCCCCGTCCGACAACAACGCGCAGACCCGATCCAACGGGTTCGAGACCGTGATCAGCCAGTACCCCGACCTCGTTGAGGCCGGTCAAGAGGTGGCGAACTGGGATCGCACCGAGGGCCGCAACAAGACGCAGGCGCTGATGCAGGCGAACCCCGACATCAAGGGGGTCATATCGGGCAACGACGAAATGGCGCTCGGCGCAATCGCGGCGCTGAAAGAGTCGGGCAAGCTCGACGGAGTCGTCGTGGGCGGTTTCGACGGCAACCCCGACGCGGTCGACGCGGTGACCTCGGGCGAGATGGCCTACACCGTCTTGCAGCCCGTCGCGGTGTTCTCGAAGGAAGCGGTGACTCTCGCCGACGAATTCGTGCGCACGGGCGAGTCGCCGAAGACCGAGAAGCAGTCGTTTGACTGCATCCTCATCACGAAGGACAACGTCGACAAAATGACGGGCCCCTTCACCTACACGGAGTAACCACCGGCGGCCCTCGTGCCGCCATGACAGGGGCGGGTGCCGAGTGGCGCCCGCCCCTGGCACACACTTCCCGACCAGGCCAAGCTGCCCGGCCCACACCTCACGCCCCACACCTCCCGACCCAAACTTCGGAGATCCTCCATGAGCTATGTACTCAACGACCCGGCCGACTTCGCCGACGAATCGGCCGCCGGATTCGTGGCGGCACACCGCTCACTCGTGCGCCGCGTGCCCGGCGGTGTCGCGCGCGCAGCGGCGACTCCCGCCGGTCAGGTCGCGATTGTGATTGGCGGTGGATCGGGGCACTATCCGGCCTTTGGCGGGCTCGTCGGCGCCGGACTCGCGCACGCCGCAGCCATGGGCAACGTTTTCGCATCCCCGAGCGCGCAGCAGGTCTACGCGGTCGCCAAGTCAGTCGCGACCGACGCAGGGGTGCTGCTCAGCTACGGCAACTACGCGGGCGACGTACTGAACTTCGACCAGGCCGAGGCGCGGCTCATCGCCGAGGGTATTCCCTGCCGCACGGTGCGGGTCACCGACGATATTTATAGCGCAGCGCCGCACGAGCGCGAGAAGCGTCGCGGCGTTGCCGGCGACCTCGCCGTGTTCCGCGCCGCCGCGTGGGCGGCCGAGCGGGGGCTCGACCTCGCCGCCGTCGCCGCAATCGCGGAGCGCGCCAACGCTCGCACGCGCTCGCTCGGCGTCGCCTTCACCGGCTGCACGCTCCCCGGCGCGACCGAGCCCCTGTTCACGATTCCCGCGGGACAGATGGGCGTCGGCATGGGGATTCACGGCGAGCCCGGGATCGACGTGCGTCCGCTCGCTCGGGCGGACGAGTTGGGCCAGCTGTTCGTTGACGGGCTGCTGGGCGAGCTGCCCGACGACATCGAGACACTGCGCGGCGCTCGGGCTGCCGTGATCTTGAACGGGCTCGGCGCCGTGAAATCTGAGGAACTGTTCGTGATCTATGCGACCGTCGCGCAGCTGCTCGAGGCAGCCGGGGTCGTTGTCGTGGAGCCTGAGGTCGGCGAATACGCGACGAGCTTCGAGATGGCGGGCGTTTCGCTGACGCTGTTCTGGCTCGATGAAGAACTCGAAGCGGCGTGGGCGTCTCCCGCCTACACCCCCGCGTACCGGAAGGGCGCTGTTGCCGGTGCATCAGAGCTTCACGGGGCTGGCGGCGACCAAGCAGACGCGGTACCCGCGCCCGAAACTGCTAGCGTGGCGACGGCTGGCGCCGATCCTGATCTGGATTCCGAATTCAGCATTTCTGAAGCGAGCGATGAGTCTGTTGCGGCCGCGGTCGTGGTGGTCGAGGTGATGCATGCGATCCGCGACGTGATCGACCGCGACGCCGATGAGCTCGGGAGACTCGACGCGATCGCCGGCGATGGCGACCACGGCATCGGCATGCAGCGCGGCGCCCGAGCGGCGGCGACCGCCGCAACACGCGCGCAGCTCGCCGGGGCGGGCGCTGGCACCGTGCTCGCGCTCGCCGGAGACGCTTGGGCTCTGCGGGCCGGCGGCACGTCGGGAGCGCTCTGGGGTGCGGGCCTGCGCGCCGCCGGTGAACGCATAGGTGACGCGCTCGCCCCCGACGCGCGAGCGCTCGCCGACGCCGTCGACGCCGCGCGCGCCACGGTGCAGGGATACGGCAAGGCCGAAGTCGGCGACAAGACGCTCGTTGACGCCCTCGTACCGTTCGTCGACGGCCTCCGACGCGGTGTCGCGGACGGGCAAGGGACGGTCGAGACGTGGATCGCGGCGGCGGCTGACGCCACCGCCGCCGCTGCCGCGACGAGCGAGCTCGAACCGAAGCTCGGTCGCGCACGGCCGCACGTGCAGAAGAGTCTGGGCACGCCCGATCCGGGGGCCGTGTCGTTTGCCCGCGCGATGACCGCCGCGGGCCGGGTGCTCGCGGCACTACGAGAGGAGCGGTCATGACCCGCACATGGAGGATCGTCGTCGGATCGGACGACGCCGGATTTGCCTATAAAGAGGCGTTGAAAGCCGACCTGCTGAGCGACCCGCGAGTCTCCGAGGTCGTCGACGTTGGCGTCGATGCGGACGGGCACACCCCGTATCCGCGGGTCGCGGTGACCGCCGCCGAGCGCGTGCGCGACGGGCTAGCCGACCGCGCGCTACTCGTCTGCGGCACCGGCCTCGGCGTCGCCATCGCAGCAAACAAGGTCACCGGCATTCGGGCCGTCACCGCGCACGACAGCTTCAGCGTCGAGCGCAGCGTGCTCAGCAACAATGCGCAGGTGCTCACGTTCGGTCAGCGCGTCGTCGGCCTTGAGCTTGCGCGTCGCCTCGCCCGCGAGTGGCTGAGCTACGAGTTCGACGAGTCATCGGCGTCGGCCGAGAAGGTCGCGGAGCTCACCGCCTACGAACAGACGGGCAGCTGTGGGTGAGGTGGAGGCCGGGCCTACCGGGCGTCGCCCGCCGCTGGTGCTCGGCGTCAGTCTCAAGCTCTACCTCGACGTCGCTGCGAGTGCGGAGTGGGCCAGAGGAGTCGCGGCGATGGTGGGGGAGCACCCCGCCGTTCTCGACGGCAGCATTCGCGTTATCGCGCTGCCGTCCTTGCCGGCCCTCCCCGCGGTGAGCGCCGCCATCGCGGGAACTCCTATCGAGGTCGGAGCGCAAGACCTGCACTGGGCGGATCGGGGTGCCTACACCGGCGCGGTCAGCGGTGTTGACCTGCGGGACGTCGGCTGCACCGCCGTCGAGGTGGGGCACGCTGAACGTCGCGGGCTGTTTCACGAGACCGAAGAGATCGTTGCCCGAAAACTCGCGGCGGCGATGCGCGCGAGTCTGACGCCGATCCTCTGCATCGGAGAGGCCACGGAAGGCCCGGTCGCCGACGCCATTGCCGCGAGCAGCGCGCAGCTCAGATCGGCGCTGGCGGGCGTTGGCGATGCAGTACTCGGCGACGTGGTCGTCGCATACGAACCGGTCTGGGCCATCGGCGGCCCGCGCCCGGCCGCCGCGGCGCATGTTGGGCGGGTGGTCGCTGCGCTTCGTGAGATACTCGAAAACGATCACCGAGTCGCCTCCTCGTGGGTAATCTACGGGGGGAGCGCGCAGCCGGGTTCGCTGAGTGAATTGGGTGCCAGTGTGGACGGATTGTTTATGGGGCGCTTCGCGCACGACCCGGCCGACTTCGCGCGCATCGTCGACGAGGCCGCGCAGCTAATCACGTGACTACGGAGGACCTGAGATGACGGCGATGCGCGACGACAGCGGCGTCGTTGGTGATGCCCGCCAGGGGCGACAGGCTCAACGACAGAGCGCCATCACCGAGGCCGTGATGGCGGCCGGAGCGGTGCGCATCGAAGAACTCGCGACCCGCTTCGACATCAGCGTGATGACGGTTCACCGCGACCTCGACGAGCTCGAGGGGCGTGGGCTGCTACGCAAGAGTCGAGGCGTGGCGACCGCGCTGTCGTCGGCGCTGGTCGAGTCGAGCGACGTCTATCGTGCGTCGCGGCAGCTCGCCGAAAAAGAAGCCATTGCCCACGCCGCGCTCGACTTCATCGAGCCGGGGCAGGCAATCATGCTCGACGATTCCACGACAACGCTGCACCTGCTGCCGCACCTCTCGGCGAAGAAGCCGCTCACGGTGATCACTAACACCCTCACGATTATGGAGGAGCTGCGTTCGGCGAACGGCATCACGATGCTCGGGCTCGGCGGCCAGTACTACAACTGGTGCAGCGCCTACATGGGTCGCATTACGACGACGACGATCGAGAACCTGCGCGCCGACCTGCTCGTGATGTCGACGTCGGCGATCTCCGACGATGTGGCTTTCCACCAGACGCAAGAGACCGTCGACGTGAAGCGCGCGATGTTCGAGTCGTCGAGCCGCCGCATTCTGCTGGCGGATCACACGAAGTTTGAGCGCCGCGCGCTGCACGCGATGCTGCCCCTCTCGCAGTTCGACGCGGTGATCGTCGACACCGGCATCGACCCCGAACACCTGAAGCGTCTGCGCGACAAGGGCATCAACGTGGTGGTCGCGCGCCGCACCTCGCGCTAACCCCGCCCCGCCCCCCGCCCGCCCGCTCGCCCTGCTAGCGCCCCCGTTGAACGTACGCATATGTGCGTTATGAGCCCGTATACGGGCCATATGCGTTCGCTCAAGTGATGGGCGCGGGGGGCCCGAGCTCGACGCGGGGCCAGTTTTCCGTGTCTTTCAGGAGTTGCCGGTCGTGCGTGGACACCACTACCGAGGCGTTCGTCGCACCGAGCGCCTCGGTGAGTTCGTCGACGAGAGCGACCGATAGGTGGTTCGTCAGTTCGTCGAGCAGCAACACGTGAGGTCTTGCGGCGAGCAGCAATGCCAGGTCGAGCCTGCGTTGTTGTCCCATTGACAGCTCGCCGAAACGCTTACTCATCTCTCGCGGCCTCAGTAGGCCGAGCTGAGAGAGCCCGATCGCCTCCGATTCCCGGAGTGTGCCCGCTGCAAGAAGAGTGTTGACGTGCGCGGTGAACATCTCGATCGCGCGCTGCTCGACCGGCAAAGCGCTCTCCTGCTGTAACAACCCGATCCGGGTGCCGCGGGCGCTGCTCACTGAGCCCGTGTCGGGTTTGAGTGCACGAGCAGCAACGTTCAGCAGCGTCGACTTTCCTGCACCATTGAGGCCCGTAATCACGAGTCGACCGCGGTGCGAGAGCACGAAAGACACCGGGGTGCGCAACCGTCCGTCGACTATCACGTTGTCGACGGAGAGCAGGTCCGCTCCCGTGCGAGTGGCGAGGTCCGGAAAGCGGAACGCCTGGGGAGGTTCGGGCACGCTGACGGCGTGCGCGTCGAGCGCTTCTTGTCGCCGATGCACGTTCTGCACGAGGCCACCGGCGCGGGTGGCCCGACCGTGTTTGTTCGAGCCCTTCTCGGGGCGCCAGCCTGAAACCAGCCGGTTTTGTGCCGCGCTGAGACTCTCCTGTAAGCGGGACTGCTCCGCCCGCTGTTGGTCGTAGTCGCGCTGCCAGCGCTCGTATTCGGCCACGCGACCGGCGCGGTACCCGGAGTAGCCATCACCGTAGATTCTCGGGAGACCATCGTGTGTCGGGTCGAGGTCCACGATCGTTTCCGCGACATCGGCAAGCAGCGCGCGATCATGGCTGACAACGACGACGCCGCCCGATCGAGCGCGGAGCTGCGCTGCCAGAAAGTCGAGTCCACTGCGATCCAGGTGATTGGTCGGTTCGTCAAGCAGAAGGAAATCGTCGTCGGCCCCCAGCAGGCACGCGAGTCGCACTCGGTAGCGCTGCCCGACCGAGAGATCCGCGAGCAATCGCGTCGGCTCGGTCTCGGCGTGCAGTGATTCGAGTGCGATCTGTACGCGACGCCCCGCGTCCCAGGCGCCGAGTGCTTCGGCGTGCTCCAGTGCTCGGGCATAGTGATCATCGGCGTTGTCGAGGCGGTCAGCGAGGGCTTCGGCGGCTCGATCGAGCGTCGCCAATGCGGCGAGAGGCTGGGCGATCGACTCTGCGATCGCGTGCCCGACCGTCCGGCCTTCGGAAGCAGACATTTCTTGCTCGGCGACGCCAACGGTCCCGATCCCGTGCACGGTTCCAGTGGTGGGGGCAAGTGTGCCGGCGAGCACGTGGAGCAGGGTCGATTTGCCGCGCCCGTTTTCGCCAACGATAGCCAGGCGTGATTGCGGATTGATGACGAGACTGACGCCGGTAAGTACGGGGTTCGCGCCGCGAACGACGGAGACCTCTGAAACGGTGAGTTGCGCCCGATGGCGCGCGTGAATATGAGCGGTCTGGGAAGGCATGAGATTCCTTTGGCAGGGCGCGCCGTCGAAGTCGTGCGACGTTTGGGCGCGCGAAATAGCGGTGACCATGAGAGGTCAGAACAATCGGCCACCGCACACCCGGATTGACTCAACGGGCGCGGTAGGCCAACTCACCGCTACAGAAACAACAAATGCACACCCCCACCCTACCCGCCCCGCCCGCCCCTGCCCACCGCCCCGCAGAGTGCCCCGTCCGAACGTACGCAAATGTGCGTTATGAGCCCGTATAACGGCCATATGCGTTCGCTCGGCGAAGTTGGGTGAGGGGGTGAGGGGGGTGAGGGGGTGAGGGGTAGAGGGGAGAGGGGGCGGGTGGTTAGTGGCGGGCGCGACGCGACCCTTCGCGCCAGAGGAACCACGTTATGGCCGCGACCGCGACGAGTAATGCGCTCGCCCAGATCGGGGCGCGCTCGCCGCGGGTGTCGAGTGCGAGGCCTCCGATTAGCGGCCCGAGCACTGCGCCGATGTTCAGCGCGACCGTCGCGAACGAGCCGCCCAACGTCGGCGCCGCACGAGCGGCGGCCAGCAGGCGCGCGATGAGCGTGCTGCCGAGCGCGAACGACAGTGCGCCCTGCACGAACACGAGCGCCCACACGAGCCATTCGACATCGACAGCCAGCGCCAGCGTCGCCCACCCGGCGAGCAACACGGGCGAGGTCACCCCCAGCAGGCGTCGCCAGTGCGCGTCGCCAAGTCTGCCGGCGACCGCTACCCCGACGAACGCGCCCGCGCCGAAAACGGCGAGCAGCGCGGGCACCAGGCGATCCGGAACCCCGGCCGGGCCCGCCGCAATCACCGCAAGATAGGTGAACGTGCAGAACGTGGCCGCGTTGACCAGCACCGCCAGCAGCAGGAAACCGCGCAGGCTTGGTTCCCGTAGCGTCGCAAGCTCGCGGCGCACGCTGCCGACCGCGCGCGTTGCGTCCGCAGGCGCTGGGTCGCTGGGGGCCGCCAGAAACACCGCAACCAGGGCTGGCACACAGAGCAGTGCGATCGCCCCGATCGTGGATCGCCAACCCAGCGTTTCGCCCACGAGCCCGCCCGCGGGCACACCTGCGACGAGGGCGAGCGTCGTGCCGCCCAAAATGACGGCGAGTGCGCGGGTGTGCTGTGCGGCGGGGACGAGCCTCGTGACGGTCGCGAGGGTGACGGCGAGGAATCCAGCGTGCGCGAGCGCCGCGGCGATGCGAGTGGCGAGCAGCACGGCGAAGCTGTCGGTGACCGAACCCACCACGTGCGCGACGATGAACAGCGCGAGAAACGCGGTCAGGCTCCAGCGCGGTGACGCGCGGCGGGCAGCCGCGGCCATGAGCGGAGCGCCGATGACCATGCCGAGCGCGAAACCCGAGGTGAGCAGGCCCGCTTGGCCGAGCGGAACGTCCAGGTCAGCCGCAATTCCGGGGAGAATGCCGGCCAACACGAATTCAGAGGTGCCCTGCGCGAAGACCGCGAGGGCAAGAAGATAGAGCAATACGGGCATGGAAGTGCCTTCCGAAGTAGATACGACAGGTCGGGGGTGCGCGTGGCACAACCGGTGCTTCGAATACGCGTGCTCGGTCTCGCTGCTCGGTCTCGCTTCGTGCCGGATCGGCGCGGCGTAGGCCGTCAGTCGTGAGTGCGGGTATCTGGGCTACCGGAAGGCCGGTAGCCCCGCTCTGTCTGATTCGGGAGAACTCACGTGCTCAGCGTAGCAAGCGTGCTCATGGAACTACCCCGTCGCCGGCGCCGGGGCGTCGAGCGCGAGCTTCACTCCGATTGCGCCGAGCAGTGAGCCGGTCACCCATTTCTGCCACCGGGTCCAGCGGGGCCTCCGTTGCAGGAACGCCGCAATTGACCCGGCAGCGATGATGATGGCACCGTTGACGGCGACACCCACAGCGATCTGGATCGCGCCGAGCTGGAAGCCCTGGGCGACGACGCTGCCCGCGGCCGGGTTGATGAACTGCGGAATAATCGCGAGGTACAGAATCGCGACCTTCGGATTGAGCAGATTTGTCACGAGACCCATTCGAAAGAGCTTTCCAAAGGAATCGCGGGGCAGCTCATTCGTCTCGAACATCGACGTGCCACCGGGGCGCAGCGTCTTGTACGCCAGCCACAGGAGATAGACGGCGCCGAGCACCTTGAGCGCGATGAAGAGCCACGGCACGACGATAAACACGGCCGCCAGGCCGACGTTCGCCATCGTCATGTACACCACAAACCCCACAGCTGTGCCCGCCAGCGACATCATGCCTGCTCGCCACCCCTGGCTGATGCTTCGTGACACGAGATAGATCATGTTCGGACCCGGCGTGAGCGCCAGCCCGAGCTCGACGAGCGCGATACCGAGGGCGGCGGAGAGCGAAATCACTGGGCTCCTTCGGTGGGCTGCTTTGGCGGAGGTCTTGCATAGAGCGTAACCGGCCCCCTGTGCTCATTCGGCTGCTGAGCGCGGGAGCGAACCCGGCACAGGTCTGGTCGATTCGGAACTCGGTGGCCACCCGATCGTGCAGCTCGCCAATCGCGATCTCGACGGATCGGTGATCGAACCGCTCTATGAGGCGCTGCTGCTGCGCGCAGGCTACGATGTTTCTGCACCCGTGCTGCGAGATGGCCGGGGGCTGCTCGAATACGTGCGGGACGCTTCATTCCCGCACCAGCGTTCGCGAGAACGGCTGCTCGAACGGCTCCAGGAGATCGCGTCGGCGGCTGTCGAGTAGGGGAACTCGGCGCAGGGTGGCACAGGGGAGACGACGATGATTGCAATGGATGCCGACGACGTGTCGGCCATTCGGCAGCGCTTGCGCGTAGCTTCGGAAGACCTCGGCGAAGCCGTGCCGCAGCTTCCGGGTGCGGCCGCCTACGGGCCCGCGGTGCTGGGAAGCGCGGTCGCGTCCTTCGAATCGGCGCTGCGCCGCCGAGCTGAGCAACTCGGCACCCGATGGAGCGAACTCGACACGGGAGTGCAAGACACCCTCAAAGACATGGGCACGGTCGAAGACGAGATCGTCGCGGGACTCGGCAAATTCGGCGGCAACCTGGGCTCAGGCGACACCGGC
The DNA here is from genome assembly GCF_042726155.1 of Leucobacter sp. NPDC058333. Lineage (NCBI taxonomy): Bacteria > Bacillati > Actinomycetota > Actinomycetes > Micrococcales > Microbacteriaceae > Leucobacter > Leucobacter sp. NPDC058333. The sequence continues at coordinate 478,050 of NZ_JBHXHV010000002.1, read as the reverse complement.
AGGGCCGGTGGTCCCGGAGGGTCCATCCGGGCGAGCGGACCGCTCCAGTGACCGGTCGGCCGGAGCTGCTGCGGCAGGGCGCGCAGCGCCGCGGCGGCAGCTATTCGATCGGGTTCATTGCGGCGAAGCTGCGACCCTCCGACGCGGGCGGTGGTCTTGCAGCGCGCCTGGGTGTCGTGTGGGCCGACGGCCGCACCATCGTGGAGCTCGGATCGGGTGAGGGCGTGGCGCTGCCGGGCGGCGGCGAACTTCGCGTGATCGACATTTTCGTGAACCCCGACGGCACGCAGACAGCCGCCGCGATCGAGGTTACGGAGCCGGGAGCATGACGCGCGGGCGCCGGATCGCCGCGGTCGTGTGCGGGGTTGTTGCGTTGGCGGCCGTGGCGACCGTTGGCGTGCTCGGCTTCGCGGGAGTCACGCGCGTCGTAGCTGTTGGTGGGCAGACGCAGATATGCGGCGCGAAGGTCGGCGTATCAGCGGTCGAATCGGGCAAGTCGGTCAAATTGCTTGGCGTGGCTGATACGGCGCTCACGCCCGGCGACCGCGTCAGGGTGCACCCGCTCTGCGTCGTCGAGGTCGTCAGCATTGATGCTCCGGAGGTTGACGCATCGGAGGCTGATGCGTCTGCAAATATTGCATCCGCGGCAAGCGACGCCGGCGCCCCCGCTGACGGTGCGGGCGGTCGAGTGGAACTGAGGTGGCGACTGTGGTGAGCGAATTCGGAGATCCGACGGCGGTCGACGGGGCCGCGACGGCGCTGCGTCAAGGTGCTCGCGCCGCTGAAAATGCGCGAGCGCAGGCCGCGAAAGCTCGGCCCGAGCTGTGGCAGGGCGCAGCCGCCGAGGCGTACTCGGCGGCTGTCGACAAGACGCTGCCCGAGACTCTGAGCATTGCCGATGCGCTCGACGCTGCGTCTGGCACGCTGAGTCGCTATGCGGTCGTGCAGCGCGAGGCGCAATCGAGTTTCGCGGGAGCTCAGGCCGACTTCGACCACGCGACGAAGGCGCTGCGCGCCAACCCGCTCGATGTTCCGGCGGCACTGACCGTTGCGAAGGCGGGATTCGCGGCGCTCGGAGCGCAGGGCAAACTGCAGCAGGCCGCGGCAACCGCCGCCGAAGAGTTGCGTTCGGCGCTCGGCGAAGACGGTGACGCGCGCCCCTGGTGGGACCCCTTCGGCTGGTTCAACGACGAAGAAGACCCTGATGAGCACGTCTCCGACAACATTCTCGACGACGATTCGTTCGACCCGGACGACGTCGCGCAGGGCAGCATTGGCGACTGCTTCATGCTGAGCTCGATCGTGTCGCTGTTGAACTCCGACGAGGGCGATGAGTTTATTCGCGACCATGTGCGCTGGGACGCCGACAAGCAGGGCTACTGGGTGACGCTGTACTCCAACGGCGAACCAGAGGAGGTGTTTGTCGAGTACGTGTTCGACAATGGCGCAAAGCAGAGCGACTGGGACTGGTTCATTTTCAGTGGCGACAAGCCCTCCATTGCGGCCCTGTACGAGGCTGCGATGCGGCAAGAATACGGCTACGACTTTCTCGACGGTGGCCAGCCGTATGAGGCAATGGAGATCATTACTGGCCACGACACCGAGGTCGTTGCAAACAATGACTACAGCGGCCTCGACAGCGATCAGGTCGACGATTTACGCGAGGTCATCACCGACGGCGGTCAGGTCGTGCTGTCGTCACCTCGGAGCGGCGACCATCACATCACGGTCACCGACGCTGACGGCACGTCGCGCGAGGTGGAGGTCGTGACTGGGCACTCCTACGTCGTGACCCGCATCGATGCAAACGGTGACGTGTGGATGCGCAACCCGTGGGGCCCCGGTAACTCCGCTGACGGTGGTGGCGAGTTCCGCGTGAGCTCCGACGACGTCGCGGACCTGTTCTGGCGCGCGACGAGCACGAACATCACCGAGTAGCCACCGTGCGGGCGAAAAAGCGACACGCCCCGACCGAGAATGCAATGAGCTTGACCCGGCCCCAGCCAAGTGGTCGACTGGCCAGAGACGGCACGACGACCGTGCCACCGCAACAAAGGGGAACGACATGCGTTGGTGGACCGCGAAAGATGACGCGGACGAGGCGCCGAGTGCGACGGTGTCGACCCCGGGGTATATCCCCTGGGGCAATGGCGCGCGCATCAACCCGTTCACGTTCGGCCTGCTCGGCGCGCTCGGCGTGCTCGTGGCACTGCTCATCGGTTCCATCGTCGGGCAGCTTGGCACGGTATTCGTGTACGTCGGAGTTGCGCTCTTCCTGTCGCTCGGGCTTGACCCGATCGTTTCGCGGATTGAACGGAAGCTGCCGCGACCTGCAGCGGTTGCGGTGGTCGTCGGCGGGGTGATCCTCGCTTTCGCAGGGATCTTGCTCGCCATCGTGCCCGTACTCGTCAAGCAAATCACGAACCTCATTGACACCGCGCCCGACATGGTCGACGACATCACGCACAGCGATTGGTACGGCTGGCTGACCGACCAGTTCGGTACCAACTTCGATAGCGCCGTCTCTGGGGTGCTCGATTTCCTGCAGGATCCAACGAACCTCGGCGAGATCGGTGGCGGCATCGTCGCGGTCGGCGCCGGTATCGCGGGCGGCGTGACGGGGGTCATCATTGTGCTGATCCTGACCCTGTATTTCATGGCCTCGATGCGCGCGATGAAGCGGCTCGCGGTGCGGTTCGTGCCTGCCTACCACCGCCCGCGATTCCGCGAACTGCTCGAGGACGTCTCGGGTGCGGTCGGCCGCTACGTCATCGGGCAGGTGAGTCTCGCGCTCTGCAATGCTGTGCTGAGCCTGATCTTCCTCAGCATCATCGGTGCGCCGCTGCCGGCGCTGCTCGCGCTCATCGCGTTCGTCGGCTCACTGATTCCGCTCGTTGGCACGCTGTCCGCGTCGATCATTATCACGGCCGTCTGCCTCGTGAATTCGCCCACGACCGCGCTCATCGCGGGCATTTACTACCTCGTCTACATGCAGATCGAGGCGTACGTGCTGAGCCCGCGCATCATGAGCAAGGCGGTCGCGGTGCCGGGGTCGCTCGTGGTCATCGCGGCTGTCGGTGGTGGCGCGCTCGGCGGTATTTTGGGCGCGCTCGTCGCGATCCCGGTCGCCGCGAGCGTCATCATCATTGTGCAGAAGGTGGTGTTCCCGGCGCAGGATCTCAAGAAATTGCCGCCCGGCGAGCGCGCCGAGGCGGGAGTCGACGGGAACCCGCCAGCCGTCGAGGTGTGAGCGGGCGTCCTTCGCCCGGGTCGTTCAGGCGTCCTGGTTTGAGCGGCCGTAGGTTTCGAGCAGCCGCAGCCAGACCTCACTGATCGTCGGATACGACGGCACCGCGTGCCAGAGACGCTCGAGCGGCACCTCGCCGACGATCGCGACGGTGGCGGAGTGGATGAGCTCGTGCACGTCGGGGCCCACGAACGTAACGCCGACGAGCACGCCGCGATCCTCGTCAACGACCATGCGCGCTGTGCCCCGGTACCCGTCGGCGTGGAGGCTCGCACCCGCGACGTCGCCAATGGCGTAATCGACCACGCGGGTGGTGAGACCTGCTTGTTCCGCGGCGGCGGCAGTGAGGCCGACCGAGGCGACCGGTGGATCGGTGAACGTGACCTGCGGCACGGCCGCGTGATCCGCCGTCGCGACGTGGCGGCCCCAGGGAGCGTCGCGCAGTGGAGTGCCGTTTGCCCTGGCGGCGATCGCGTCGCCCGCCGCGCGGGCCTGGTACTTGCCCTGGTGCGTGAGGAGTGCGCGATGGTTCGCGTCACCGACCGCGTACAGCCAGTCGCCGGCGAGCGGCTTGCCATTGGCGCCCAGCACAAGCAGCGTGTCGTCGGTGGTCAGCCATGCCCCGGGGTCGAGGCCGATACTCTCGAGCCCGAGATCTGCCGTGCGGGGAACTCGACCGGTCGCGACGAGGATCTCGTCTGCCTCAAAGATGTCGCCCGTGTCCGTCGTGATGCGGACGGGGGTGGGAGTGGTCGTGTTGGTGTTCGTGTCTGTGTCTGTGTCTGTGTCTGTGTCGTTGCTCTCGCTGGCTCGTTCGACCCGTGTGGGGGAGGTATTGAGGCGCAGATCGACCCCGAGTTCACGGAGTGAGTCGCCGACGATTTCGCCCGCGAATGGTTCCTGGCCCGCGAGGAGTTCGTGGCGCACGAGCACGGTCACGGCCGAACCGAGCGTGGCGAACGCGGTGGCGAGTTCTGCCGCGATGACGCCTCCGCCGATGATGGCGAGACGCTTCGGGATCTCGGTCACGCTCGTCGCCTCGCGGTTTGTCCACGGGCGCGACTCGGCGAGACCCGGAATGTCGGGGAGCAGGGCGGCCGAGCCGGTCGCTACGACGACCGCGTGGCGGGCGCGGAATACGGCGGGGGAGTCGGTCGCGCTGCTTGCGCTGTCCGTGTTGGCCGCGCTGTCCGTGCTGTTCGCGCTCTCCGCGCTCTCCGTGCTCGAATGGACAGTGACCTCGCGTTCGCCCGAGATGACGCCGTGTCCGCGCACGAGATCGATGCCGGCGCTCGCGACCCACTCGGCCTGGCCCGAATCGTCCCAGTTGTGGGTGAATGAGTCGCGGCGACGAAGCACGGCGGCGGCGTCGACGCTGCCCGAGACGGCCTGTTTCGCGCCATCGAGACGCTGCGCTGCGCGCACCGCCTCGCCCGACCGCAGGAGCGCCTTCGAGGGCATGCACGCCCAGTACGAGCACTCGCCGCCGACGAGCTCCGCCTCCACGAGGGCGACAGAAAGTCCGCCCTGAACGGCGCGATCCGCGACATTCTCGCCGACGGGCCCGGCCCCGATCACGATGACGTCGTACTCCGTTGGCATGGTGCTCCTCTGTTCAATGAGTCTGCTCGATGTGTTCGCTCGACGCGGCGGTTCGATGCGGCGGCAGCGTGGGGTGCACATCGTGAAACCGCCAATGGCTCGGAGTCTATCTGGGGCATTGCGATCCGGCGCCCGGTGATCGATCGCCCGGATGGGGCTAGCGTGGGGGCATGTGCGCGAATATCATCACCCCTGAGTGGCGAGTCGAGGTGCTGGTCGATGGCTGCGAATGACTCCGTCGAATCGGTTGGCGGCATTGCCGGCGGTGCCGGCGTTGACGCCGCTGGCACGCCCGTGAATGTGGCCGCTGATGAGCCGATCGTGTTCGCTGACGCCGCGGCGTGGCGCGAGTGGCTTGAGGCGAACGAGCACACGTCTGACGGCGTGTGGCTGATGCTCGCGAAGAAGGGGACCTCGCAGCCGACCTCGCTGATGTACCAGGAGGCGCTCGAGATCGCGCTCTGCAGCGGGTGGATCGACGGTCAGCGCAAGTCGTATGACGCCGGCACATTTCGGCAACGGTACACGCCGCGCCGCGCCCGCTCGATCTGGTCGCAGCGCAACGTCGAGATCATCGCGCGGCTCGAGGCGGACGGTCTACTGCGCGAGCGCGGCCTCAGCGAGGTGAATCGCGCCAAGGCTGATGGTCGGTGGGACCGGGCGTACGCGGGGCCCGCGGGAGCCGAGGTTCCTGCCGAGCTTGCAGAGGCGTTTGCGGCGGCCCCCGCGGCGCTCGCAGCCTTCGAGGGCCTCAACCGCACGGCGCGATACAGCGCGCTGCACCCGATCATCTCCGCTGTGAAACCAGAAACCCGAGCCAAGCGCGCAGCGCAGCTGGTCGCCCGGCTCACTCACCGACCCGTCCCTGGAGGCGACAAAAACTCCGCCTAAGAAGCCGTTTTAGGCGGAGTTTCTGTCGCCTCCAGCATGGTTTGGCCAGCATGGTTTGGCCAGCGCGGATCTGGCCAGCGCGGATCTGGCCAGCGCGGATCTGGCTGGCGCCCGCGCGCCCTACTGCACCGACCAGCCGCCGTCCGAGGCGAGGATCGCGCCGTTGATGTTCACCGCGTCGTCCGATAGCAGGAACGTGATCGATGCGGCGAGGTGCTCGGCAGTCGCGAGCGACGGGATGGCCATCTGGAACGGAGTGAGGCGAGCGGATCCGGATTCCGACATGTTCGGGGGCATCGGGATCCCGGTCGCCACCCCGCCCGGAGCCACCGCGTTTACTCGGATACCCTTCTGGCCGTACATGAACGCAGCCGACTTCGTGACGCCGACGATGCCGTGCTTGCTCGCCGTGTAGGCATTGCCAGACGCGTTGCCGCGGAGAGCGGCCTCGCTTGCGACGTTTAGGATCGCACCTCGACCGGCCGCTTCCATCGCCGGGAGTACCGCGCGCATCAGCTTGAACGGTGCCGTGAGGTTGATCGCGATGACGCGATCCCAGACGGCGTCGGGGGTTTCTCCGGCGGGGGAGAAGTCGTCGTTGATGCCGGCGACGTTCGCCAGGCCGTCGATCGTGTCGCCCGCTGCTGCGACAACCTTGTCGATCGCTGCCTGCTCGGTGAGGTTTCCGGCGACGGTGACGATGTCGGTGTCGGGCAACTCGGCGCGCATGGCCTCGAGTTTTTCGGCGGCGATGTCGCACGCGATGACGCGCCCGCCCTCGCGCGCAATGCGCGACGCGGTGGCCTTGCCGATACCCGATGCTGCGCCCGTCACGATGATCGTCTTGCCCGAGAAGCGTCCGGCGGTGATGCGCTCGGTCCAGCCGGTTGCCGGCGCCTCGTCGGGGATCTCGCCACCGTTTGCCGCGCGCACGAGATCGTCGACGACCGACTGCGGCATCGCGCCCTGACTCAGGGTCACGAGCTGTTGCAGGGGGAGGCCGAGGACGGGAGTGAGTGATTCGGGATCGGCGCCCGACTGCGCGAGTAGCCCGCGCACGAGGTCTCCGCCGGTTTCGTCGGCGAGCCAATCGCCAATGGTGGATTGTGCTGTGAGTGCCATGGTGTCTCCTTGGTTCGGAGCGGGCGCGGGGAGTCGGCGGAAAGCCGAGCGAACCGTATTTCGCAACGGTGCGTCCACTTATGATTTACAGTACACCCGGGTACCCTGAATCCGTGCCGAGACCTCGCAGTGAATCCGCCCGCCAGGCAGTGCTCGCCGCGATGCGCAGTGCTGTCGTCGGCGAGGGCTACGAAGCGCTCACTATCGAGGGGCTCGCGGCCGAGGCTGGCGTATCGAAACAGACGATTTACCGCTGGTGGCCGACGAAGGCCGCGATCTTGGGCGAGGCGCTGGTCGAGGGCGCGCTGCCGCAGGCGATTCCGGATCCGCCCACCGCCGAGCAACCTGCCGCCGATCAGCCTGCTCCCGACCTCGCAACCGAACTCGTCAACTGGCTCACCGGGTCAGCGCAGCAGCTCGGTCGCGCCGAGGGGCTCGGAGTGGCGCGCGCGCTCATCGCGGTGACGGCCTCGGATCCGGAGGTCGGCGCCGCGCTCAACGAGCGGCTTGCGGCACCGGTCCGCGAATGGGTGCAGCAGCGCGTCGAACTCGCGACCGCGCGCGGCGAGGTGCGGGAGGGGGTCGACGCGATCCTGCTCGCCGATCACCTCATCGCGTTCACCGCCTACGCCGCGCTCACGGGCGCCCCGCAAACGGAGTCCCGCATCCGAGCGACGGTCACCCTCCTCCTCACCGGAATCACCTAGGCCCCCCCCGGCCCCCCGGCCCCCCGGCCCTCTGGAAGCGACAGAAACTCCGCTTCTCAGCCCGTTTTAGGCGGAGTTTCTGTCGCCTCCAGAAGCGAACGCAGGGGGAGCGCGGGCGGGAACCCCGGCGACGGGTGGGGAGTGAATATCCTGGAGCCAGCGGGCGAGGGCGGGCGGGGCGCCAGCACGAGTCAGAGTACGAGCGAGAACAGGAGCCGGGGATGTCGAGACGGGGGCGATTGCGCGTGCTGCTCGGCGCCGCCCCGGGAGTCGGCAAGACGTTCGCCATGCTCGAGGAAGCGCGCCGCATGCGCGCCGAGGGCGCAGACATCGTCATCGCGCATCTCGACACCCACGGCCGCACCGCGACCGCGGCGATGGCGGCGGGGTTGCCGAGGATCGATCCGGATCGGGCCGCGCGCACGCGAGACCCTGACCGTGCCACCGGCACCGGCACCCTCGACGTGGCCGCCGTGCTCGCGCGTCACCCCGCAGTCGCGCTCGTCGACGAACTTGCCCACACGAACGCGCCGGGCAGCGCGCACGAACAGCGCTGGCAAGACGTTGAGGAACTGCTCGCCGCTGGCATCGACGTCATTTCAACGCTGAACATTCAGCACATCGAGTCGCTAAACGATGTCGTCGAGCAGATTACCGGCGTGCCCCAGCACGAGACCGTGCCCGACCAGTTCTTGCGTCGCGCCGACCAAATCGAGGTCATCGACCTCACGCCGCAGGCCCTCCGGGACCGCCTCGCCGGAGGGGCCGTCTACCCCGCCGAGCGCGTTGACGCGGCGCTCTCAAACTACTTCCGCATCGGCAATCTCACGGCGCTCCGCGAACTTGCGCTGCTGTGGCTCGCCGATGAGGTTGACCAGGCACTCAAGGGCTACCGTGCCGAGCACGGCATTCGCCGCACCTGGGAGGCTCGGGAGCGCGTGGTCGTCGCGCTCACGGGTGGGGCGGAGGGTGAGACGCTGCTCCGACGCGGGGCGAGGATCGCGGCGCGCTCTGCCGGCGGCGAGCTCTTGGCGGTGCACGTATCGAGTTCCGACGGTGTCCGCAGCGATCATCCGGCGGCCCTCACCCAGCAGCGCGCGCTCGTCGAGAAGCTCGGCGGGAGTTATCACCAGGTGATCGGCGACGACGTGCCCGCGGCGCTCGTCGAGTTCGCGCGGTCGGCAAATGCGACTCAACTCGTGCTGGGGGCCAGCAGACGTGGGCGCCTAGTCGCCGCCCTCACGGGCCCCGGGATCGGCGCGACCGTGGTGCGCGAGTCTGGCGACATCGACGTGCACATGGTCAATCATGCCGAGGGTGCGCGTCACTTCGCGTTGCCGCGGCGAACGGGCGCGCTCACGGTCAAGCGGCGTCTGCTCGGCTTCGCACTCGCGCTCGTCGGCGGTCCGCTGGTGACGTGGTTGCTCTCGACATTCCGCAGCGATGACTCAATCACGAGCGATGTATTGAGCTATCAGTTGCTCGTCGTGCTGGTCGCCCTCGTCGGCGGAGTCTGGCCCGCCCTGTTTGCTGCCGTGCTCTCGGGGCTCACGCTGGACTTCTTCTTCATAGAGCCGCTGCACACTGTCCACGTCAGCGAGCCCCTCCACTTGGTTGCCGTCGCGCTCTACGTGGTGATCGCGGTGCTTGTAAGCCTGATCGTTGACCGCGCGGCGCGATACACGCGCGCGGCGCGGAGGTCGGCGGCAGAGTCCGAGCTGATCCAGACCATCGCCGGGAGCGTGCTGCGCGGCGATGACGCGCTGCAGGCGCTCGTGGAACGCACCCGTGAGGCGTTCGGGCTGCGGGGTGCACGGCTCGTGGACGCGGGCGGGACGGTGCTGGCTGCGGCGGGGGAGGCGGTGCCGGGAGCGGCTGCTGGTGCTGGCACTGGCGCTGGCACTGGCACCGGCGACGGCACTGGCACCGTTATCGACGTCGGCGACGGCGTCACGCTCGAACTTACCGGGGCTGAGCTCGCGGTATCCGAGCGGCGGCTCCTCACCGTGGTCGCGTCTCAGCTGGCGGCCGTGCTTGAGCACCGGCGGCTCGAACTCACGGCCCGTGAAATCGAGCCGATCGCCGCGTCCGACCGCGTGCGCGGAGCGCTGCTCTCGGCGCTGAGTCACGATCTGCGTCGCCCGCTCGCCGCCGCGACCGCAGCAGTGGGCGGATTGCGCGCCGCGGGCATCACGATGAGCGCGGATGATCGGGGGGAACTGCTCGACACCGCGTCAGAGAGCCTTGAGGCGCTCGCAACGCTCGTGACCGACCTGCTCGACGTCACTCGCATTCAGGCTGGAGCGCTGTCGATCCGCGTGACGCCGACCGACCCCGAGGCGGTCATCGCCGCCGCACTTGATGAGCTCGCGCTCGGCCCCACCGACGTGTCTCTCGCCCTGCAGCACGGGGACGCGCTGGTGCAGGCGGATCCGGTGCTGCTGCAGCGCGTCATCGTCAATTTGCTCGCGAACGCCTCGCGATTCACCCCCGCAGGAGCCCGCGTGCTCGTGACCACGAGCACCTTCGCCGACCGGCTTGAGGTGCGCATCGTGGATCACGGCCCCGGCATCCCCGCCGAAAAGTATGACGACATCTTCGTACCCTTCCAAAGGCTCGGCGACACCGACAACACGACGGGGCTCGGGCTCGGCCTCGCGCTCTCGCGCGGCTTCGTCGAGACGATGCACGGTACGCTGCGACCCGAAGACACCCCCGGCGGCGGGCTCACCATGGTGGTGTCGCTGCCGACCGCGGCGGGTGATCCGGCGCTGGATCACCACCCCGACCTTGGGCCGTCCGTGACGATTGCCAGAGAGGCACACTGATGAAGATCCTCATCGCCGACGACGATCCCCAGATCTTGCGCGCGCTGCGCATCACGCTCACCGCGAAGGGGTACGACGTGATCGTGGCTGGCGACGGCGCGCAGGCGATTGCCGCGGCGATCGATCATCGGCCCGATCTGTTCGTGCTCGACCTCGGCATGCCGGCGCTCAACGGGCTCGAGGTGATCGAGGCGGTGCGTGGCTGGTCGCAGGCGCCGATTCTCGTCGTGTCGGGGAGAACGGGTGCCGCCGACAAGGTCGATGCGCTCGACGCGGGTGCCGACGACTACGTGACGAAGCCGTTCGCGATCGACGAGTTGCTCGCGCGCATTCGCGCCCTCGCTCGGCGGGTGGTGCGCGGCGAGGCGGAGCCTGTCGTGCGACTCGGCGACGTGACGATTGATCTTGCGGCGCGCAGCGTGGTGCGGGCGACGCCAGAGGGGGAGCAGCAGATTCGCCTCACGCCGACCGAGTGGCAGGTGATGGACTTGTTGATTCGCAACCCCGGCCGGCTCGTGACACGCCAGATGTTGCTGACCACGATCTGGGGCTCGGAGCACATCGAAGACACCGGATACCTGCGCCTCTACCTGTCGCAGCTGCGCAAAAAGATCGAGCGGGATCCGGCCAACCCCGTCCATCTCATCACCGAGGCCGGCATGGGCTACCGCCTGGAGCGCGTCACGGCGTAGCCGCGCGCCCGGCGGGGCGGGGCGCTGAGCGCCCTCCTGAGCGCCCGCGCGCCCTCCCGAGCGCTCGCGCGCCCTCTCGAGCGAGGTAACTATTAGGGGGTGTTGTGGTCGCGACACCCCCGACAAGTTGCCCCGCTCGGCGGTGCGCGCCGACGTGGGCGCGAACGCCAGCGCCAGCGGCCGTCCTAACCCCGCCAGTAGTAAGTTTTGCCAAGTAGCGGTACTTAGTGTTACCTTGTACCGGTAGCTAGTAACACTGAGAAGCTTGGAGGCCGTCCATGGCCACACAGATGACCGAGATGCTGAAGGGCACGCTCGAGGGCATTGTGCTCGCGATCCTCGCCGAACAGTCGGCATACGGATATGAGATCACGACGTCGCTTCGGGATCGCGGCTTCGCCGACCTCGCGGAGGGCACGATCTACGCGCTGCTCGTGCGTATTGAGCAGCGGGGGCTTGTCACCGTTGAAAAGGTCCCGTCTGAAAAGGGCCCGCCGCGAAAGGTCTACTCGCTCAATGCGGCCGGCCGCGAACGCCTCGCAGAGTTCTGGGAGTCCTGGAACTTTCTCGCCACACACATCGAGGGGCTGCGCCCCGGCGCAGCGCCCGCACCCCACACGAACGAAGGAACCGAATCATGACCGCCAAATGGATCGAAACCATCACCGGATCGCTCGACGAAAAGAAGCAGTACAAGGCCGCGACCGCTCGCATCGACGCGCTGCCCGAGCCCTACGCGACCGCTGCGAAGGCGCTCAGCCGCTACTTCACCTACTACGGCTTCGTCACCGACGGTGCCACGCTCGTGCAGATGCTCGTCGACCACGCCGACCTCTGGGAACGCGCGGCCGTCGACGGCACACCGGTGCGCGACATCATCGGCGAAGACCCGGTCGAGTTCGCCGAGACCTTCGTCGCCGCCTACGCAGGCCGTCAATGGATCGATAAGGAGCGCGCCCGTCTCATCAAGGCGATCTCCGAGGCCGAGGCGCAATCGACGGGCGGTGGCGCATCATGAGCTCGCAGCCCCCGGCACTCAAAGTGCGCGGGATCGCGAAGTCCTTTGGCGACACCGCCGTCCTCCGCGGAGTCGACTTCGACGTGACGTCCGGCACGATCTTCGCGCTGCTGGGATCGAACGGGGCGGGCAAGACCACGCTGATCCGGATCCTCTCGACGCTGTTGCCCCCGGATGAAGGCAAGGCGACCGTGCTTGACCACGATGTCGTCGCGAACCCGGCCACGGTGCGCGGAGTTATCAGTCTCACCGGTCAGTTTGCCGCTGTCGATGAGGTGCTGACCGGCCGCGAGAATCTTCGTCTCGTCGCGCGACTGCGCCACGTCGACCGACCGGGAGACGTCGCTGACGCAATGCTCGACCGCTTCTCACTCAGCGAAGCGGGCGACCGGCGCGCGGGGGAGTACTCGGGAGGCATGCGCCGACGGCTCGACATCGCGATGAGCCTTGTGGGGGATCCGCCGATCCTCTTTCTCGACGAGCCGACGACCGGACTCGATCCGCAATCACGCATCGAAGTGTGGAATCTCGTGCGCTCGCTCGCTGCGGGCGGCACCACTGTGCTGCTGACGACCCAGTATCTCGACGAGGCCGAACACCTCGCTGATCGCATCGCAATCCTGCACGAGGGGCGCATCGTCCAGGAGGGCACTCTGTCCGAACTGCAACGTCTGCTGCCGCGGCGTGAACCCGTGCTGGTTGAACCGCAGCCCACGCTCGAAGACATCTTCCTGACGCTCATCGGGCACGAGGAAGGTTCCGCCGCTGCTGCTACGGCCGCCGCTGCGGCGGCCGCCGCCGAGAGAGAGGCACTCCGATGACCGCGCTGTTCATCCCCGACACTGGTGTGCTGACTGGCCGCTCACTGCGGCACATCCTGCGCAGCCCCGACACGATCATCACCACGGTGGTCACGCCGGTGGCGCTCATGCTGCTGTTCGTATACGTGCTCGGTGGGGCAATTCGTACTGGGAGCGACGGTGCATATATCAATTACCTGCTGCCCGGGATCCTGTTGATCACCGTCGCGTCTGGCGTCGCATACACCGCGTACCGTCTCTTCCTCGATCGGCAGAGTGGCATCTACGAGAGATTCCGGTCGATGCCGATCGCTCGCGCCAGCGCGCTCTGGGCACACGTGTTGACGTCGCTCGTAGCGAATCTCGTTTCGGTCGCCGTGGTTGTTGGCGTTGGCCTGATCATGGGATTCCGCACGGACGCTTCGGTGGGGGCGTGGCTCGCCGTCGTTGGCATCATCGCGCTCTTCACGCTCTCCCTGACGTGGATCGCAGTCGTTGCCGGGCTCGCAGCCAAGACCGTCGACGGAGCGAGCGCGTTCAGCTACCCGCTCATCTTTCTCCCGTTTATCAGTTCGGCGTTCGTGCCAACGGATTCGATGCCGGGACCGGTGAAGTGGTTCGCCGAGCATCAGCCGGTGACGGCGGTGGTCGACACGATCCGCGCCCTCTTCGAGGGTGAACCGGTCGGCAACGAGATCTGGGTGGCGCTGGCCTGGCTGGTCGGCATCCTGGCGCTCGCCGCGGGCGGCGCGATCCTGATGGCGAGACGCCGGGGGTAGTGACCCGGGGCCCGGCCCCGGCGCCCCGCCCCCCCCGGCCCCCCGGCCGAACCCCGGGGGCGGGGGAAAAACGGCGGGAGAAAAGATGTATATGGGGGCAAGGTGTGGGGCGAGGGTGGCTGGGGGGGGGGTGCCCGG
>NZ_JBHXHV010000002.1:386024-464216 GCF_042726155.1 Leucobacter sp. NPDC058333 | reverse complement strand
AGCCACGGGCCCAAAAAACGCCCCATAAAAACGGCTTTTTACGGCTACTTACCGCCGCCTCCAGGGGCCGGGGGCGCGGGCACCGGGGGCACCGGGGGCGCCGTGCCCCGGCCGGCTAGCGCTTCGGGGCGCTTGCCGTCTCCCAGATGTAGATGCCGCGCCGCTGTTCTTCCTCGTCGCCGGGGCGGAGTGAGATGCCCTTGCGATCACGCAGCAGCAGGGTCGCGATGAGGCCGACCACGGTCATGCCTACGAGATAGAAGGTGACAGACGTGGAGGTTCCCGTCGTCTGCTGCAGCCACGACGCGATTGCCGGCGCGAACGCTCCACCGAGAATGGCTCCGATCGCGTACGAGATCGAGACTCCCGAGAAGCGCACGGAGGCGGGGAACAGCTCGGAGTACCAGGCGGATTGCGGTCCATACGTGAATCCGAGCCCGAGGGTCAGCAGCATGAGGCCGACCGCCAGCAATACGGGGTTACCGGTATTGACGAGTGGGAATAGCGCGAAGAGCGCAGCGCCCTGCAAGATCCAGCCGATGATGTAGGTCGTGCGGCGTCCGATACGGTCACAGATCCAGCCCGCGATAAACGTTGAGAGCAGCCAAGTGACGGACGACGCGGTGACGGCCCACAGCACCTCGCCTCGGTCGAGGCCCACGGGGCCGTCGGGGTTCGTGGCGTAGTTCTGCACGTATCCGCCGGTCGTCATGTATCCGACCGCGTTGTTGCCGGCGAAGACGAGCGCGGCGAGAATCACGAGCGGGGTGAAGCGAGCGAACAGGCGCACGATCGGGGCACCGGTCTGCTCCTTGCGCTCAGCGATTTCGGTAAAGACCGGGCTCTCCTCGACGCGGCGGCGCACCCAGTAGCCGATGAGAATTAGCACGATTGAGAACAGGAACGGGATGCGCCAGCCCCACACGAGGAAGGCATCGCCGGGGAAGATCATGTTCATGATGGCGAGCATCGCGCTCGCGAGCAGCAGGCCGATCGGCACGCCGATCTGCGGCATCGCGCCGAACAGACCGCGGCGATCGCGCGGCGCGTGCTCGACGGCCATGAGCACGGCACCGCCCCACTCGCCGCCCGCTGAAACACCCTGCAAAATGCGCAGCAGGATGAGCAGAATCGGCGCCGCGATGCCGATCTGACCGTAGGTCGGCAAGAGACCGATGAGCACGGTCGAAGCGCCCATCAGGATCAGCGTCACGACCAGGATGATGCGGCGACCGAAGCGGTCGCCGAAGTGACCGGCAAGGAAGGCGCCGAGCGGGCGGAACAGGAAGCTAATGCCGACAGTGAGGAACGAGAGAATCGTGCCGACACCCTTGCCTGCCGGTTCAAAGAAGAGCTGGCTGAATACGAGACCAGCCGCTGAGGCGTAGATGAAGTAGTCGTACCATTCGACTGTCGTGCCAACCACTGTGGCAATCGCGACGCGGCGGCGATCGCCGGTGGTGGCGATGGTACCTGTCGGGGTCAGTGATCCCCGCGGGGGTACTGATGACATACGGACACTCCTTTGTGACGAGGGTTCGGCGGCTGCCGATCAGTAATAATATACGATTTCAAATACGTTGCCGCAAGGTGTCGGGGCAGTTTCCTCGGGTTTCGCGACGGTGCGTGCACTTACTGGCCGGAAATGCCCACGAGTACGGATCTAGCCACTCGATTTCCTATGGGACGCAGAATGTCTTATTATTCTCGGGTTATTCCCAGGCCCCGAACGCGGGCCGTACCCAAACGAGTGAGGCACTTCCCCCCGCAATGAATTTCGAATCAAATGACCCGAAATCTGCTTACTCAAAGCCGGTATCGCCCGAGACGTCTGTGGGGACAGTGCAAATCGCACATAAGAAGCTCCGCCCGCGTCACGTAACAATGATCACGCTCGGCGGAATTATCGGCGCAAGCCTCTTCGTCGGCTCCGGCAACGTCATCCGCGAGGTTGGCCCCGCAGCAATTCTCTCGTACTTGATCGGCGGCCTCCTCGTCTTCCTCGCCATGCGCATGCTCGGCGAGATGGCCGCTGCGCGGCCCGCTATTGGCTCGTTCATGGAATACGCCCGCGTCGGACTCGGCGACTGGGCAGCGTACCTCGTCGGCTGGCTCTACTGGTACTTCTGGGTGGGCGTGCTCGCGTACGAGGCGGTGCTCGGCGGTGAAACGCTGCAGGGTTGGTTCCCGGCGCTGCCGTCGTGGGCGGGCTCGTTGATCCTGCTCCTCATCTTCGTGGGCACGAACCTGATCTCCGTGCGCACCTTCGGTGAGGTCGAGTTCTGGCTCGCGAGCGTCAAGGTGCTCGCGATCGTCGTCTTCCTCGGCGCTGGCGTGCTCTTCGCGCTCGGCCTGTGGCCCAACTCGAGCTTCTCGGTACCGAACCTCTGGGAGCACGGCGGTTTCGCCCCCAACGGCTTCGGTGTTGCGTTCACCGGCGTTGCGCTCGTGATCTTCTCGTACTTCGGTACCGAGATCGCCGTGATGGCAGCGGCCGAATCTGAAGATCCCGCACGCGGGATCCGCCAGGCGACCAGCACCGTCATCTGGCGCATCCTGCTCTTCTTCGTGGGCGCAGTGCTCGTGATCACGACGATTGTGCCCTGGGACGAACTGCCCGAGCCGATCAACGTCGCGACCGCGCCGTTCACCTACGTGTTTGAACTCTTCGGCCTCCCGGGTGCGGCGATCGTGATGCAGCTCGTCATCTTCACCGCGGTGATCTCCGTGCTGAACTCTGGCCTGTATTCGGCGTCGCGGATGTTCTCGTCGCTCGCCGAACAGGGCTTCGCGCCGAAGTTCGTCGCAAAGAAGGCGAAGAACGGCGTACCGGTTGCGGCGCTGATCGCCTCGACGAGCGGCGGCGTTATCGCGACGATCGTGAATTACGCGGCCCCTGATTCAGGTGTCTTCTCGTTCATCATGAACTCGGCCGGCCTCGTCGCGCTCTTCGTCTACGTCTTCATTGCACTCACTCAGATGCGCCTGCGTCAGAAGATGACGCCTGAGGAGGTCGCGAACCTCAAGCTCAAGGTGTGGTTGCACCCGTGGCTGAACATCGTGCTGATCGCCGCCATCATCGGTGTGCTCATCGTCATGCTCTCGTCTGAGTCGGGCCGCGACCAGGTCTGGACGAGCCTCATCGCCACCGGTGTGCTGGTCGTGTGCTGGCCCTTCGTGCGGCGCTCGCGCCTGAAGCGCAAGGCGGCTGCCGACTCGGCGGCGGCCGAAGAAGCGGCCGCAGAAGCTGCGCTCGAGGCGTAACGGCGGCGCGAGCCACTGCGCAGTCACTCGCGGCGGCGGGATCGGGGGTTCCCGGCCCGTCGCCGCTGGTGTCTCCGCGGATCGGTGAGAGACTGGGCGCGTGGCAGACACTCAGAACGGCCGCGTTGCGGTCTACCTCGACTTCGACAACATCGTGCTCTCGTGGTACGACCGCGTGCACGGGCGCAATTCGTTCGCCCGGGATCGCCAGCGCATTGCCGAGGACCCCACTGAGGCGGGCATCGCCGAGCGCCTCCGCGCTGCGGTTGTCGACGTCGGCGCGATTATCGACTACGCGTCGTCGTTCGGTACCCTCGTGCTCACGCGTGCCTACGCCGACTGGTCAGCGCCGATGAACGCTGAGTATCGCTCGCAGCTCGTCGCCCGCGCGATTGACCTCGTGCAGCTGTTTCCCGCCGCCGCGTACGCGAAGAACGGCGCTGACATTCGCCTCGCGGTTGATGCCGTAGAAGACATGTTCCGACTCGACGACCTCACGCACGTCGTGATTGTCGCGGGCGATTCTGATTACGTGCCGCTCGCACAGCGCTGCAAGCGTCTTGGTCGCTACGTCGTGGGCATCGGCGTCGCGGGCTCGACTGCGAAAGCGCTCACCGCCGCCTGCGACGAGTTCGCCTCGTACGACGCACTCCCGGGCATTGAGACGCTGTCACGCGCAGTCTCGCCGCACACACCACGCGAGGATCAGCCCAAGCGATCCCGCCGCGGCGGTCGAGGCAACTCAGCGACAGAAACGGCGTCGGCCCCCGGTGCGGGATCCGCGTCGGGCGCGAACTCGGATTCGAGCGCTGAATCATCGTCGGGGGGAGCGTCCACCGACTCCTTCGAGCAGGGCCTCGAGAGCGCCCTCGAAGCGGCCGAAGAAGCTGCCATCGACATTGAACCCGGCGACTCGATCGACGGCGAAGACTCGGAGATCGCGGTCACGGGGCTGCTGATCCGCGCCCTCTGGCTGAGCCAAGACAAAGACGACTCTGGCTGGCTCTACAGTTCGGCCGTGAAGCAGCAGATGCGCCGCATGGACCCGTCGTTCAATGAGAAGGCGCTCGGCTTCCGCTCATTCTCGGACTTCCTGAAGTCGCGCGCCGACGTCGCAGAACTTGAAGAGACGGGGCACGAGCGCCTGGTGCGCCTCCGCGACCAGTCTGAGTGAGCCGCGCGTCGCGCTTGGCGCCCGCGCAACGCGCACGGCGCTCCCGCCCGCACGGCGCGCACGGCGCCCGCGCGTCGCGTTCGGCAAGCGATCTGCGTTCGGCAAGCCGAACCACCCCGATCCGGGCTTGCCGAACGCAGATAGCTTGCGCAACGCGAGCCGCCCGCACCCCGCCCGCACCCGTCACCTCGCCAGGTACCGCCGCACCCCCGTCGCGGCGGCGCGCCCCGCGCGGTTTGCACCGATGGTGCTCGCCGAGGGGCCATACCCGACGAGCTGCACTCTCGGGTCGACGACCGCCGTCGTGCCGCGCCCGGCGCGGTCAAGCTGGATTCCTCCGGCGCGGCTGCGCAGGTGCAGTGGTGCGAGGTGCGCGATCGCGGGTCGAAAACCCGTCGCCCACAGAATCGCGTCGACCCGCTCGAACGTGCCGTCCGCCCAGCGCACGCCGTCGGGTTCGATGCTGGCGAACATCGGCCGTCTGCGCGCGTAGGCGCCGAGCCGCTCCGCTTCGCGCTCCTGCTCCCGCAGCATGAGTCCGGTCACGCTGACGACGCTCTGCGGCGGGAGCCCGGCCGCAACGCGTTGCTCGACGAGGGCGACTGACGCCGCGCCCGCCTCTGGCGTGAAGTCGTCGGTGCGCCAGATCGGCTCGCTGCGGGTGACCCAGATCGTGTCGGTGATCGGCGCGAGCGCGCCTAAGAACTGCACCGCTGATGCTCCGCCGCCGACCACGAGCGTGCGCTTGCCGATGAAGTGCTCTGGCCCGGGGTACGCGACCGTATGAAATTGCTCACCCGCGAACTGGGCCATGCCGGGGTAGCGGGGGATGAATGGCTGCGACCACGTGCCCGTCGCGTTCACGATGGTGCGCGTGCGCCATACTCGATCGCCCGCTGTGACGGTGAGTAGGCGCTGCTGATCAGGGTCGTTCTCCACGCGATCGACACGGACGGGCCGGATCACCGGAAGTGCGTGCTCCCGCTCGTATTTGGTGAAGTAGGCGGGAATCGCCTGGTTCGCGCGCTGCACGGTGCGGGCTGGCGGGAGCGAACCCGGCAACTCGGCGACGCCGTGCACGTCTCTCATCGTGAGCGCGTCCCAGCGATGCTGCCACGCGCCGCCCGCCGACTCGTCAGCGTCGAGCACGACGTGCGAGATGTCGAGTCGCTGCAGGTGAAAGGAGCTCGACAACCCGGCCTGGCCCGCGCCGATCACAACGCTGTCGAAGGTGCGGGATTCAGTCACACGGGGTGCAACTGACTCGGACCCGTCGCCATTCCCTTCGGCGCGGCGCACTCAACGCCTGCGTTGCCGCTAGCGGATCAAGGGGAGTGCGGGCGCCCAAAATGTCTTGCCCGAGTTGGCGCGCGACAACCCCACAATCGAGAACACGAGGTGCGCGAGTGTCATGATCGCCCACAGGGTGATGGGAATGCCGAGCGGATAAAACCCTGAGACCAACCCGTTCCGTGCTGCAGTGAAGAGCAACACGAAGTGGCCGCCGACGAGCAGGATCGTGGCGATGAGATAGGTCAGGGCCCAGTTCATAGCGTTGCGCCCGTTGATCTCGGCAATTCCGCCACGCTTGCGGGCAGAGGCGCCGCCGAGCAACATCGCGATACACGATGCGATGGCCGCGAGAAACGGGATGAACGCGAGGGCGATCAGTCCGAGCGCCCACGCAGCAGCCCCGGTGACGGGACGCACGTAGTGGGGATACTGCGCGGGTTGCGCGTACTGTGGCTGGGCATACTGCGGTTGCGCGTACTGCGGCTGGGCGTACTGCGGTTGCGCATACTGTGGCTGGGCGTATTGCGGCTGCACGGACCCAGCTGTCGGAGCAGCAGGTGCGTCCACCGGAGCCACCGCGTTCGCATCCGCCGGGGGTGCATATTGGCTGGGAACGGGCGGCTGCTGGCCAGGATCCGGGAAACTCATATCTTCAGGCTAGCGAAAAGTCGGTTGGCGATCCGGGATCCAGCGTCGTTTTTCTCCGCACCTCCCCATTCGACCCGTCGCCATACGCTCCTCGCGAACCCAGCGCAGCCCCCTCGCGCAGCCCGCCGGAGCGGCGTATGGTCGCAATTGACCGCCGCACCAACCGCACCAACCGCACCAAACGAAAGGCAAGGCATTCATGACCACTGTCGCCGAACACATCGTCGCAACACTCAAGACCAACGGCGTGGAGCGCGTGTACGGCCTGCCGGGTGACTCGCTGAACGGCTTCACCGATGCGTTACGCAAGGACGGCTCGATCCGGTGGGTGCACGTACGACACGAGGAATCGGCTGCGTTTGCCGCGGCCGCCGACGCGGCAGTCACGGGCGAGTTGGCAGTGGTCGCCGGATCCTGCGGCCCCGGAAACCTGCACTTCGTGAATGGACTCTACGATGCGAATCGCTCGCGCGTTCCCGTGCTCGCGATCGCCGCTCACATTCCGACGAGCGAGATCGGCAGTAACTACTTCCAGGAAACGCATCCGCAGGACCTGTTCCGCGAAGCGAGCGTGTACAGCGAATACGTAGCGAGCCCGAGCCAGATGCCCCGCGTGCTCGAGATCGCGATGCGCACGGCGATTGAGCGCCGTGGCGTGGCGGTCGTGGTGATTCCGGGTGACGTGGCGCTCTCGGACGCGCTGACGACGGCGACGCATCTCATCGAGCGCGCACGGCCCGTGGTCGTGCCCAGCGCTGAAGAGCTGGACCGCGCGGCCGAGCTGCTGAACGGTGCGAAGCGCGTCACCATCCTGGCGGGCGCGGGGGTCGAGGGTGCTCACGAGCAGGTAGTAGCGCTGGCGGATCGCCTCGCCGCGCCCATCGTGCACGCCCTCCGCGGCAAGGAGTTCATCGAGTACGACAATCCGTTCGATGTGGGTATGACCGGTCTGCTCGGGTTCGCCTCCGGCTTCCGCGCGATGGATGGCGCCGATGCGTTGCTGATGCTGGGCACCGACTTCCCGTACACGCAGTTCTACCCGGAGAAAGCTCGGACGATCCAGGTCGACATCCGGGGGGAGCAGATCGGTCGCAGGCATCCGGTGGACCTCGGGCTCGTGGGGGACGCGGGTGCCACGGCGCATGCGTTGCTCGAGCGCATCACCCCGGGTCGGGATCGGAGCCACCTCGACGACGCCCGCGCGCACTACACGAAGACCCGCGCGAAGCTTGACGAACTGGCGGTGCCGTCGAAGCGCAAGCAGCCGATCCACCCGCAATACCTGGCCAAGCTGCTCGACGAGGCGGCCGACGAAGACGTGGTGTTCACCGCGGACGTCGGATCGCCCACAGTGTGGGCTGCCCGCTACTTCACGATGAACGGGAAGCGCCGCCTGATCGGGTCGTTCAACCACGGCTCGATGGCGAACGCGCTGTTGCACGGCATCGGTGCGCAGGCCGCGCAGCCCGACCGACAGGTCGTCGCGCTCGCCGGTGACGGCGGGCTCGCGATGATGCTCGGCGAGCTCATCACGCTGACCCAGAACCAGCTGCCGGTGAAGACCATTGTGGTGAACAACGCATCGCTGAACTTCGTCGAACTCGAGATGAAGGCGGCGGGATTCGTCAACTACGGCACCGATCTCGCGAACCCGAACTTCGCCGACGTCGCGACGGCGCTCGGTATTTTCTCGCGGCGCGTGGAGCGCTCGGAGGATCTGCCGCAGGCGCTTGCCGAGGTGCTCGCCCACGACGGCCCGGCGCTGCTCGACGTGGTGACCGAGCGCCAAGAACTCTCGATGCCGCCCGCGATCAACGCGGAGCAGGTGAAGGGGTTCGCGCTCTACGCGATCCGCACCGTGATGTCGGGCCGCGGCGACGAGCTGCTCGACCTGGCCCGCGCGAACTGGCGCCAGCTGTTCTGAGCGCAGCGGGCGGCGGTGCCGCTGCGCTCGCTGAGCCCCGCCCGTCTCGCCGAGTCCCTACCGTCTCGCCGAGTCCCTCCCGCGAACACGCATTTCGGGAAGGGGCTCGGCGACGTGGAAGGGGTTCGGTGATGTAGCGGGGCTTTGCGGGGCGGGCGCGGTGTGGTCAGGGCCGGCGGTGTGGAAGGGCCGTGGGCTCGGCGGAGCCGGCCAGCTACCGCGGCTGCTCCTCCGCAAGTGCCACGATGACCTGTTCGGGGCCGCGGACGTAGCAGAGTCGGTAGATGCCCTCGTAGTTTGCGATTTCGCCGATGAGTTCGCCGCCGACCGCGCGCAGTCGTTCGAGCGTCGCGTCAATGTCGGTCACGGCGAACATGATGCTGCGCAGGCCGAGCGCCTGCGGCGTTGCGGCGTCGGGCTGTTGAACGACTGGTTCGGGTGAGTCGAAGCGGGTGAGCTCGAGCGCGCCGTGTCCGTCGGGCGTGCGCATCATCGCGATCTCGACGCGTAGGCCGACGATTCCGTTCACCGCGTCGGCCCAATCGCCCGCTATGGGTACCCGGCCGTCGAGCGCGAGCCCGAGTTCGGTGAAGAACGTGATTGCTGATTCGAGATCTCGCACCACAATGCTGGTGTGGTCAAGCCGCTGCACTGTCATGCTCGCGAGACTACGCCCCACTCCTGGAGGCGACAGAAACTCCGCTTAAAACGGCCGTATGAGCGGAGTTCTTGTCGCCTCCGGCTCGCGCCGCTCCCGCCTACCGAGCAGCTTCAATTGTCGCGAGTACTCCGAGCAACGACCCCGGCACGAGTGCCATATTGGCGCGCCCCTCGCGCACGATCGCGGCGATCCGCGCCCCGAGTTCGGCGGTCGTCGCGCCCATCTCCGCCCCTGCGAGCGCTGGCAAACCTCCGAGCACCTCAACAGTCGCGGCCTCGACCGCGCGCGCGGCCTCACCCTCGCCAAGGTGTCCAAGCATCAGTGCGAGCGACAGGATGGCGCCGGCCGGGTTTGCCCAGCCCGTCCCGGCGATGTCGGGCGCGGAGCCGTGAATCGCCTCGAACATGCTCGGCGCACTGCCGTCGAGGTTGAGGTTCGCGCTGGTCGCGACCCCGAGTCCGCCCTGAATGACCGCGCCCAGGTCAGTGATGATGTCGCCGAACAGATTGTCGGTGACGACCACGTCGAAGCGCTCGGGGGTCAGCGGCAGGTGGAAGCACATCGCGTCGACGTGCACATAGTCGACCGCAACCTCGGGGTAACGCGCACCCACATCGGCCACGACACGCTGCCACAGTTGCCCCGCTGCAACGAGGATGTTCGTCTTGTGGCAGAGCGTCAGACGCCTGCGGCGACCGACGGCCAACCGAAACGCGAAGTCCACGACGCGCTCGATGCCCGCGTAGGTGTTGAGCGATTCCTGCATCGCTACGGCGTTGGTGGTGCCTGCGTGCACGGTCGATCCGCGGCCGACGTACGCGCCCTCGGTGTTCTCGCGCACGATCACGAGCTCGCACCGCTCGGGCGTCACGCCGGCGATCGGTGTCGGCACCCCGGGGTAGAGGCGCACGGGCCGCACGTTCGCCGCCTGCTGAAATCGCTGGCGCATCTCAAGAATGAAGCCGCGCTCCAGTATTCCCGGGGCGACCCGAGGGTCGCCCATAGAACCGAACAGGATCGCATCCGCCTCGCGCAGCTGCGCCTCGACCGCGTCGAAGAGTTCACCGGTCTCGAGGTAGTGATTCGCGCCAGCCGCGTAGGTGCTGCGCTCGGTGGTGAAGCCGAAACGCTGTTCGGCGGCGTCGAGTACCTCGAGCGCGCACCCGACGACCTCGGGGCCAATGCCGTCGCCTGGGAGTACCGCGATGGCGTAGCTGTTCGTCATGGTCGATCCTTTCGGGGCGCGCGGCCGCTGCGCCTTGGAGATGGGCCTGTGGTGAACTATATTAAATGGTAAGACCACTCGGCGCGATGGCTGCACACTTTTGCCGCGCGCAACGCCAGCACTTTCGCATCTCGACAGGGAGCAGCAGGGAGCAGCAATGTCAGACGCACCAGATCTCGCAGTCACAGGAATGCCCGCCGTGACGCGCGGCGAGAGCGCCTTGCGTGAGTCACTGAATCTCCTCGCGCCCGCCGGAGCCCTGCCGATCGGGGAAGGCTGGCGCGTCACCGGCGCGACCGCTGACGTCGTGTTCCCCTACGACGACAGCGTCTTCGCGCAGGTGCCCGTGAGTGGCGCAGACGATTCGCGAGACGCGCTCGACGCTGCCGATGCGGCGCGGGCGGCCGTCGCGGCGCTGACCACGGCGCAGCGCAAGGCGATCCTGACGGATCTGACGGCCCGTGTGCGAGAGGCCGCCGGGCGCCTTGAAGACTTACTCGTGCTTGAGACGGGCAAGCCGCGCGTCGACTGCCGCACCGAGGTGAGCCGCACCCTCGTGACGCTCGAGGCCACCGCTGAGGAGGTGTCGCGCATCCACGGTGAGACCGTGCCGCTCGACCTGCAGGAGCTCGGCCGCGGCATGATCGGCTACTACACCCGCAAGCCCGCCGGCATCGTGGTCGGCATTGCCGGCTTCAACTACCCGCTGCTGCTCGCGACGCACAAGCTCGCCCCCGCGATCGCCGCCGGCTGCCCCGTGATCATCAAGCCGGCGCCGAACACGCCGCTCGCCACGATCGAGTTGCTCGCCATGACCCGGGAAGTGCTCGCCGCGCACGGCGTCACCGCGGCCGCGGCGCAGCTCGTCAACGGCGACCCGGTTGTCGGGGAGACGCTCGTGCGTGACCCGCGCGCGCAGATTGTGTCGTTCACGGGCTCGGCGAAGATCGGCCATCTCATTGCCCAGCAGGCCGCACCCCGCAAGGTCGTGCTTGAACTTGGATCGAACACCGGCTTCATCGTCGCCGCCGACGCCGACCTCGAAGCCGCTGTCGATGCCGTGCTGCGCGGCGGCTTCTACGCGAACGGGCAGGCGTGCATCTCGGTGCAGCGCGTCGTGCTCGAGCGCGGGATCGCCGAGCGCTTCTCCACCCGCCTCGTCGAACGCATGCGCGAACTGGTTGTGGGCGATCCTCGTGATCTCGCGACCAATGTCGCGCCCGTCATCAATGCGGCCTCGGGGGAGCGCATCCGCGCCATGATCGATCGCGCGCTCGCCGCCGGTGCGACGTTACTCACCGAGGGCCCGGGGGAGGGTGCCGCCGCCCACGTGAACCCCGTCGTGCTCGGTAATGTGCCCGCCGACGTCGACGTGTGGTGCGAGGAGATCTTCGGGCCGGTCGTCTGCCTCACGGTCGTCGACTCGATCGACGAGGCGATCACCCTCGTGAACGCCTCGCGGTACGGACTGCAGGCCGCGATCTACACGGCGTCACTCGCGAGCGCGTTCGACGCAATCGAGCGTCTCGAGGTCGGGGGCGTGGTCGTGAACGAGATCCCGGGATTCCGCTCAGACATCATGCCCTACGGCGGCGTCAAAGACTCCGGCATTGGACGCGAGGGCCCGCGCTTCGCGATCGAGGAGTTCACCGTGACTCGCATGGCGATGATCCGCCCCGCCCGTCCGACCCGCCCCACCGGCACCGCCCAGGAGACGACCGCATGAGCCACTCGCAGATCGACTACTCGCAGCTTTTCCGCCTCGACGGGCGCACCGTCGTCGTGATCGGGGCTGGCAGCGGCATCGGCCGCGAGTCAGCGCAGGCGCTCGCGGCTCAGGGGGCGCACGTCGTCGTCGCCGATTACTCGCTTGACGGTGCTCAGGCGACGGTCGCGCTCATCACAGAGCGCGGCGGCGTTGCCGAGGCGTTCGAACTGAACGTGCTCGACGACGACGCAGTGGTAGCCGCCGCGGAGCGTTTCGGCACGGCCTCCGCGCTCGTGTTCACCGCCGCGACCAACGTGCGCAAGCGCATGGCCGATTACACGCTCGACGAGTTCGACCGCGTGGTGAACCTGAATCTGCGCGCATCGTTCCAGCTGATTCGCCACTTCGGCACGCGCTTCGCGGCCAACGGCGGGGGTTCGATCATCGGTTTCGCGTCGATCCGGGCGCAGGTCGTTGAGCCCGGGCAGGGCGTGTACGCGGCGACGAAGGCGGGGCTCGTGCAACTCGCGAAGACCGCGGCCGCCGAGTACGGCGCTCAGGGTGTGCGGGTCAACGTCGTGGCGCCCGGTGTAGTCGAAACCCCGCTCACGGCGCAGATCAAAGCCAATGACGCCTGGTACGACGCGTACGCGCAGAAATCGGCGCTCGGCCGCTGGTCGCGACCGGACGAGCTGGCGGGTGCGGTCGTGTACCTCGCGTCGGACGCGTCATCGTTTGTAACGGGATCAACCCTCGTGGTCGACGGCGGCTGGACCGCCATTGATGGCCGCTTCACGCCGCCCGAGTAGAGCTGGGCGAGAGTCAGCCGAGCATCAGGGTCTGCGGGTTTGTCGGGGAGACCCGGAAGGGGAGGACGCGCCCCGGCTGCCAGTTGTGCAGCGCTCCAGCCGCGATGACGGTTTCGTATGTCGCGCGGTACGGATCCTGCCCGTCGATGCCGACACTCAGCTCGACTGCGTAGATCGGGGTCCCGTCGAGATCCCGGCCAGTGGGGGAGAGCGACACAACCGTCCCCGACGCCGACGTCATGCTCGCGAACGCGGCCATGTTCACGAAGGGGTTCGCCGACGCCGCGCCGTGGGTGCCGAGCGGTCGATTCGGGTCGACGCCTGACATCTGCTCGGCCAGATCAGCCGACTGCTTGAGATTCTCGACGTAGTCGGTGCGCGCGGACTGCTCGACACCCGCCCGCATGAGGCGGCCGATATCGCGAAAGACGCCCATGGCTCGCTCAGTTAGTGAATGCGATCTTCTGTGGGTCGGCCGGGTCGACCGCCACGTCGTGGGCCGCACCGACGCCGTAGCGATCCATGAACTGCGGCGCCACCATCTCGCGCTTGCTCACGACGTACGGCGCCTGGCCGGGGAGCGTCACCTGGACTTCGAGCTGAAACCACGGGTTTCCCGCGGTCCGTTCGCCGGTGTCAGCTGCCGCTGTGATGACGCTGGTGCCGGGATGGCCGACCGCGATGATGCGGTTAAGTTCTTGCCCGTACGCGGTGAGTACGTCGCGATCGGCGTACATCTGTTCACCGACCTGCCCGGCGTTCGCCATGGTGACGGGTGAACCGTCGGTGTATCCGGCGTCCCGCAGGTGCTGCGCGGCGAGCTGCTGGGCAGCCTGCGCTTGGGCCGCGAGGTCGCCCCCGTCTCCGTTGAATGCACTCTTCGCTCGGTTGAACAGTCCCATGTGGTTCTCCGCTTCACTCCGTTGTGAGCGTCAGCCTAGCTCGCTGCTCGCGACTGTTCTAGAGCCGCCGGATGAACATCGGGCTCACGCCACACGGGCTCACGCCACTCGTGACCAGTCCACCTCGGCTTCAGAGCCGCGCGCCTGCTCGAACCAGTGGGCGACGCGCAGCAGGCGGTCGTCTGTGCCGATCCGCGACGCGATCTGCAGGCCGACGGTGCGCCCGTCGGCCTGTACGCCGGCTCCGATGGACACCGCGGGCTGTCCCGACATGTTGTAGGGCACCGTGAACGAGATGTGCCCCATCGTCGCGAGCGGATCGGTGATCGGCATCGGATCTTCGGCGGCGAACGCCGCGACGGGGGTCACCGGCGAGAGCACGAGGTCGAACGGTTCGGTTGCCGCGCGGGTGAGTCGGGCCATCTCATCGCTCATGTTTCGGTTGCGCACGGTCTGCGCGGCCGAGAAGTCGGCTCCGGCGCCGCACCACTCCGCAATGAACGGCAGCACGAGCGCCTGCTCTGCCGGGGTCAGCGCCTCGAAATCTGCGAAGGATCGGCTGCGCCAGAAATTCACGAGCCCCTCGAGCACCGCCGCGGGTATGAACGGGTCGAGCGGCACGATTTCGGCGCCGGCCTCCGCGAAGAGCGCCGCGGCGCGTTCAACGATGGCGAGCGTCTCGGGTTCGACGGCGAGTCCCGATCCAGCCTCCAGCTGCAGCGCCACGCGCATGCCCGCGGGCGCGAGCGGGTCTGTCGACCATTCCATCGGGCGGTAGCTGCGGGTGAGATAGTCGCGCGGATCGGGTTGCGCGACGATCGACATCAGCCGGATCGCGTCGGCTGTCGTGCGCGTCAACGGTCCCGCCGCGCGTCCGGTGTAGGGCACGTCGAGCGGAATGAGCCCCTCGCTCGGCTTCAGCGCGGTGAGCCCCTGCCAGGAGCCCGGAAGCCGTATCGAGCCGCCGATGTCGGTGCCGATGTGGAACGGTCCGTACCCGGCCGCCGCCGCGGTGCCAGCGCCCGCGCTCGATCCGCCGGAGGTGTGCGCGGGGTTGAGCGCGCCGCGCGTGATGCCGTGCAGGCTCGACACGCCAGATGAGAGCATGCCCCAATCGGGCATCGTGGTCGATCCGACGATCACCGCACCCGCTTCAAGCAGACGCTCGGTGGTCGGGGCGTTTCGAGGTGCGATCGGAGGGTTCGGGATCGCTGTGCCCGCGGGTTTTGGCTGGCCCGCCCGCGCGATGTTCTCCTTCACCGTCGTGGGCACGCCGTCGAACGCGCTGAGCTGAGCGCCGACGCGCCAGCGCTCGGTCGATGCGGTCGCGTCAGCGCGTACCTGTGCGGCGTCGAACAGGTACAGGGCGTTGAGCTCTGGTTCGCGCGCTTCGACGCGCGCGATGACGTCTTCGGCGACCTCGCTCGGGGTGAGCGAGCCGTCGGCGAAGCCGGCTGTGAGCGCTGCTGCGTCGAGGGACGCAGGGCGTGTAGAGGAGGTCATCCTGTTGCCTTTCGAAGAGGTGGGCAGTGACGATGTCAGTCTGCTTCAGTGAGAGATTCGGCTTCGGTGACACCGTTTAGGTGCTCAACGTCTCACCGAAGCCGAATCTCTCACCGAAGCGGAGACCAGTCGTCAGGCACTCTGGGTCAGCTCCTGACGCAGGGTGAGCGACGACTCAATGAGGCGTCGCGTGTACGGGTGCTGCGGGTCGCGGTACACGGTCTCCGTGTCGCCCGCCTCCACGATTTCGCCCGACTGCATCACGATCACCGAGTCGCAGAGGTGGCGCACCACGTTCAAATCGTGCGAGACGAAGACCAGCGTCAGCCCGTATTCGTCGACGAGGTCGGCGAGCAGGTTGAGCACCTGCGCGCGCACGGACACGTCGAGCGCACTCACGGGTTCGTCGGCGACAACTACGCGGGGCCGGCAGATCAGGGCGCGAGCGATCGAGATGCGCTGGCGCTGGCCGCCGGAGAACTGGTGAGGGAAGCGCTCGGCTGAGGACGCGGGCAGCCCGACAGCCTCGAGCATCTCAGCGACCATGCGTCGTCGATCTGCGGCGGATTCGCCGCGTCCGGGCACGAGCAGCGGCTCCGAGATGATCTGTTCGACGGTCATGCGGGGGTCGAGCGACCCCATCGGATCCTGGAACACGATCTGTAAATTCTGGCGGAGCGCCCGCAGCTGGGCCTCCTTCGCGCCGTTCACCTCATTGCCCGCAACGATCGCACTGCCAGAGGTTGGCTGGTCGAGTCCCGCGAGAATACGCAGCAGGGTCGATTTTCCGGATCCCGACTCGCCTACGACTCCGAGGCGACCGCCCTCGGGAACCTCAAACGAGATCCCCTTCAGCGCGTGCACCTCGGGAGGCGGGGCGAACAGGCTTGTGCGGCCGCGGGTGTACGTGCGCACGAGGTCGGCGACGCGCATCACGGGTTCGGCTGCGGGGGAGGCGGGGGAGGCCGGTGCGGCGGGGTGGGCGGGAGCAGCGTGGGCGGCGGGGGCAGCGACCACCTCGGCCTCGCCGACCGCCGGTGGCACGTACTCCTGCGCCGTCGCGACCGTGAACAGCCGGCCGTTCGCGTCGACCGCATCGAGATCGGACGCGGCGAGTAGGCCGCGCGTGTACGGGTGCGTCGGGCGGGTGAAGACGTCTTCTGTTGTGCCCTCCTCAACGATCACGCCATTGTTCATCACGAGCACTCGCGTGCACATGTTCGCAACGACGGCGAGGTCGTGGGTGATGAAGAGCAGCCCGGTGCCGCGTGCGCGCACGAGCTCGAGAATCAGGTCGAGTACCTGGCGCTGCACGGTGACGTCAAGCGCGGTTGTCGGCTCGTCGCAGAGCAGCAGTGCGGGGTCGTTTGCGAGCGCCATCGCGAGCATCACGCGCTGGCGCTGACCGCCAGAGAGCTGGTGCGGGTACGCTCGCGCCGCCTGAGCCGGGTCGGGCAGCTTCACGGCGTCGAGCATCTCAATGGCGCGGCGATTCGCCTCTGCCTTGTTCGGCGCGAGCTTGTGCTGCAACATGATCTCCGCGACCTGCGCGCCCGCGCGCATCAGCGGATTCAGCGCGGTCAGCGGCTCCTGGAAGACCATCGCGACGTCATTGCCGCGCAGCTTCATGAGGTCGTTTTCTGGCGCGGTCAGCAGGTTTCCGGCGTAGCCGTCGAGTTCGACCGAACCGTCGGCCGAGACGCCGTTCGGAAGCAGGCCGAGCAGCGCGGTGGTGGTCATCGACTTGCCCGATCCGGATTCCCCGATCAATCCGATGCGCTCACCGTGCGCCATGTGCAGCGAGAAATCCGATACGAGCGTGCGGTAGGGCGTGCGCACGTTGAGATCGTCGACGCGCAGCAGCAGGTCGCCGCGGGCTGCGGGCGAGGTGGAGGGGTCAGTGCGCATTAGCCGCGGCTCCCATTCAGTTTCGGATCGAAGCGATCGCGGAGGCCGTCACCGAGCAGATTGAAGCCCATCACGGCGATGGCGATGGCGATGCCGGGCCAGACCGCGAGCATGGGTTCGGTGCCGAGGAACTGCTGCGACTCCTGCAGCATGCGGCCCCACGACGGCGTGGGCGGCGGCGTGCCGAGACCCAGGAAGCTGAGGCCGGCCTCAGCGAGCACCGCGAGGGCAAACGAGACGGAGGACTGCACGACGACCATGCCAATAATGTTCGGGAGCACGTGACGCATGGCGATCCGGAACCGCGATTGACTGGCCGCTCTCGCCGCGAGCACGTACTCGGTCGTCATGACCTGCAGGGTGCCCGAGCGGGCGACGCGCGCGAAGCCCGGGATGGTCGCGATGCCGATCGCGACCATCGCCGTGAGCGTCGAGGCGCCGAAGACGGCGCTGAACATGATCGCGAGCAGCAGTGCGGGGAACGCGAGCGCGATGTCTGAGGTGCGCATGATGACCTCTTCGATCCAGCCGCCGCGGATGCCGGCGATGATGCCGAGCGGCGTGCCGATCAAGATCGCGATTCCGACCGAGATCACGCCGACGAACAGCGTGATGCGCGCGCCGTAAAGCATCGCCGAGAACACGTCGCGGCCGTACTTGTCCGTGCCCATGAGGTGCGCGAGGCTCGACCCCTGCAGGCGGTCGGCCGGCATCGCCTGGGTCGGGTCGTAGGGCGTCCAGAAGAAAGAGACGATCGCGGCGACCGCGACAAGCCCGATGAGAATGAGGCCGATCAGCAGCGTCGCCGACAGCTTGCCGCGGCGCGCTTTCGCCGTGACGCTCGTACTGGCGTTGCCCGGCGCGCTGATGGCGCTCGTGCGCGGCGCCTGTGATGGCGGGGTGGGAACCTGTTGCGTGCTCATGGCTAGGCGCTCCTTCGCAGACGCGGATCGATGAGCGTGTAGAGCACATCGACGACGAGGTTGAGAATCAGGGTGATCGCGACGAGCACCATCACGACCGACTGCACCGTGAGCATGTCGCGGTTGCCGACGGCGTCGAGCAGCATTGAACCGAGGCCCGGGATCACGAACACCCGCTCGATCACGACCGCGCCGATGATGAGCGCTGCGATCTGCACGCCCGTCACGGTGATGACCGGGATCGCGGCGTTGCGGAGCCCGTGCTTGAGCAGTGCGCCGTTCTTGCTGAGACCCTTGGCGCGAGCCGTGCGGAGGTAGTCCTCGCTCATCACCTCGAGCACGGCGGAGCGGACGTAGCGCGTGAGAATGGCGCCCTGCACCGAAGCCAGGGCGACGACGGGCAAGATGAGCCGGCGAATGAAGTCGCCGAAATCGTCGGCTGGGGCCGTCCACCCGTTCGCGGGCAGCCAGCCGAGCCCGACGGCGAAGACCATCACGAGCAGGATGCCGGCGAGGAAGCCGGGGATCGCGACACCGATCTGCGAGCCGAGGCCGATCGCGACGCCCGAGAAGTTGCGGTGCTTGACGGCGGCCCACGTGCCGAGCGGGATAGCGACGAGCAGGGCGACGACCATCGCGGTGAGCACGAGGATGAGGCTGACCTGCACCCGGTCGAGCACCATCGGACTGATGTCGGTGCGCGTCACGTACGACGTGCCGAAATCGCCCGTGAGGAGGCCGCCGAACCACTCGAAGTACTGCACGATCAGCGGTCGGTCGGTGCCGAACTGCTCGCGCGTCTGCTCAAGGAGCTCGGGGGTGGCGTTGACGCCGAGCGCGATCTGGGCTGGGTCGCCCGGGATCAGGCGCATGAAGAGGAACACGACGACCGTGGCGACGATATACGTCACCGCGAATCTCGCGAGATTGATCAGGATCCGAATGGCCATGCGGGTTCCTCGGGTTGTGGTGGGTCTCGCGGGTGAGTAATTTCTGACGCTTCTGCGCTGCAGAGCGTCAGAAATTACTCACCCGCGAGGGGGTCAGCGGGACGAATTACTTCCAGCTCAGGTTCGTGAGGTCAAGTGCCTCAATGATCGCGTTCTCGGGCATGCCCTGCAGGCCGGCCTTCGAGACAGTGATATTCGGGAAGAGGAACAGCACACCCGAGGCCGCGTCATCGACGATCTGTTCAGAGACCTGCTTCATCCCCTCGACGTACCCTGCCTCGTCGGCTGCATCAGCCTTTGCGGCAATAGGGGCAATCTTCGAGTTGTCGTAACCGATGTAGTAGTTCGGGTCATTGAACACCGTGAGCATGTCGCGGGCCTCGACTGCGAGCACCGTGGTCATCTGGTAGTCGTGCTTCGTGAAGACCTCGTCGAGCCAGACAGCGGGGAACTCAGAGGACTTGATGGTTGCGTTGATGCCGACATCCTTGAGCTGCGAGACCACGATCTCGGAGACCGCCTGGGCGTAGGGTCGCGTCGGCACGGTGTACTCGATGCTCAGGTTCTCCTGGCCTGCTTCCTTGAGCAGTTCCTTCGCCTTCTCGGGATCGTAGGGGTAGGCGTCGTTCAGATCCTCGTAGTACGGATCCGTCGGCGTTGCGAACGTGCCGACGAGCGAGCCGTAGCCGTTCCAAGCGGTGTCGAGAATCGCCTGCTTGTCGAGCGCGTACAGCACTGCCTGGCGAACGCGCACGTCATCAAACGGTGCCGCCTTGTTGTTCAGGGAGAGCGAGACCTCGCCGCTCGACGTGCCGGTGGTCACTACGAACTTGTCGTCGGACTCGAAGCTCGAGAGCAGCTCTGGCGCCTGCAGGTTGGCGATCGCATCGACGTCGCCCGTCTGCAGCGCGTTCGTCGTGGCGGTCGCATCGGCGAAGTACTTCAGCGTGACCTGCTCGACGCCGGGAGCGTCGCCCCAGTAGTCGTCGCGGGTGTCGAAAACGAGGCTCTCGTTCGGGGTCCACTTGGAGACCTCGTACGGACCGGTGCCGACCGGAGTGTTTGCCAGGTCGTCGACCGCGTCTTCCGAGAAAATCGCGCCGACGGGCGTCGCGAGGCTGAAGAGCCACGCGTTTGACGGCGAGCTCAGCGTAACGGCGACCTCGGTGGGGGAGATGACCTTGACGTCATCGACGACGTCCATCTTCGCCTTCAGGCTCGACACCCAGTCGGTCTTGACGCGGTCGAAGCTGAACTTTACGTCGTCGGCCGTGAATTCGTCACCGTTCGAGAAGGTGACGCCGTCTTGCAGCGTGAACGTGTAGGTCCTGCGGTCGTCGCTGACCTTCCAGTCGGTCGCGAGCAGCGGCTGAATTTCGCCGGCCTGGTCGAGCTCAACGAGTCCCTCGTAGACGTTCGACATCAGGGCCTGCGGGATCGCGGATCCGGCCGTCGTCGTGAAGTCGAGGTTGGTCGGCGTGCCGGTGAGGGCAATAGTCGCCGTCGTGGGAGTTTTCCCATCGCCGCCCGAGCTGCTGCTTGATCCTGCGGAGCAACCCGCGAGGCCGAGGAGGGCCGCGGTCGCGATTGCGGCCGTGGTGAGAATCGCATTCTTACGTCGCATCATTGCTTTCCTGTGGCTGAGGCCGCGCGAGCGTGGCCGTGGTGGGGGTGGTATCGGGCGACGATGCCCGTCGCCGTTCCGCAATGCACAGCGTATTCGCGAAACCGGCGGGAGGTGTTCGGTGAAATCCCGGGAGATTTCGAACCAGGATACATGGTAAGGCCACTTAAGTGGGCGCTATCATCGGATCACGCGCCCGCTGAGTTGCTTCAGAGGACGCCGCTCCGTATGCAATCAGGAAGAGATTCAGGTGTCGACGACCCACAGCTTCGAGCCCGCGGTGCCGGTGCACACCTATCAACGCATCGTCGACCAGATCGAGCGCGCCATCGTTTCGGGTGACATTCCGGTCGGATCGCAACTCGCCAGCGAACGCGATCTCATGGTGCAGTTCGGCGTGAGCCGCCCAACCGTGCGCGAAGCGCTGCGCATTCTGCAGAGCATGGGTCTGCTCGAGTCGCGCCCCGGAACACGCGGCGGCCCCGTCGTACTCGCCCCCTCGTCGAAAACACTGTCGCGCTCGCTGCGCGCTCTTGTCGGTACCGACGCGCTCGATGTCTCCGCGCTCGTCGAATACCGCGTCGTGCTTGAAGGGACGACGAGCCGGCTGGCGGCCGTGCGGCACAACGCTGAGCAGCTCGAGCGGATGCGCACGGCGATCGAGCAAATGGAGCGCGACGCCGAGGCGAATTCTGACACCTTCGCCGCCACCGACATCGAGTTTCACGAGGCCATCTGGGAGGCCAGCGGAAACGAGGTACTGCGCCTCACCGGCGAGGCCGTGTCCGGGGTGCTGCGCGCCATCATTCAGCGCGACGTCGAGAACGAGCACCACGACAACCGGCTGAAGCTCGAGTCGGCGGCGATCGACCGCAGCTTGTTCACGGCGATCGAGGCGCGCGATGACGCCCTCGCGAGCCGGATCGCGCGCCGTGCGGTCGCCGACCGCTTCGGCCTGCTCGTCGAAACCGACCTCGACCGCCGCGCCCTAGAGGCCCTAGCGGAGTAGCGCCCGCCGCGCGGCGACCGCGCGCGCCGCGCGGCCCCGCGCGCGCCGCGCGGCCCGCCGAACACGAGGGTTCACGCCGAACACGAGGGAATTTGCGGGGAGAAACCCCTCGCGCTCGACCGAAACGCTCGTGGTCAGCGGGTCGTAACGGGGGCGGGGCGGGCGGCGGGGGCGGGGCGGGCGGGGCTCGCCGTGCGCGAGCGCCGCACGCCGACGCACGCGAGCACTACTGCGAGCGCCGCCGCGGTCAGCGCGAACGCCGTTACCGCGGCGGGCAGGCCGATGCTCGCGGCCAGAGCGCCGAGTCCGAGCACGGGCACCGCGCTGCCGAGGTACGTCACCGTGTACACCGCGCTGACCGTCGATGCGTGGTGCAGCGGATGCACCGCCGCCGTCGCAGCCGTGAACGCCGCCTGGAACGCGATGCCCTGACCCACGCCCGCCAGAGCGCTCGCGCCGACGAGGAACCACACCGTTCCCACCGCTCCCGACGCGGCGATGCCAACGAGCGCGATTGCGAGCAGCGTGAGCCCGACGGGCAGCCGCCAAGTTCCCGATAGCGGCACCAACTGCACGAGTGCCGACGCGGCGAGCGTCACTGCGGCGAGCGCGCCAATGACCACGCGAGAGTCGGTGCCAGCGATTGCCGCGAAGTGCGAAGGTGCAAGCGACAGGCAGAATCCGAAAACCATGAAACTCAAGAAACCCGTCGCCGCGGCGAGGCGGAACGCCCGAACGGCTGACGCGTCCCTTGATCCCGCGCGGCTCGGGACGTGAGAGGCATCGTGAGCATCGGGGGCCTCCACCCCATCGGGCCTGGGGTCGGGTGCATCCGCGAGCGCGATCCCGCCGAAGCTGGGCGCGCACTCATCGTGTGGCGCGACGGCCACGATCACCGGCACGAGCACGGCGAGGGCGAGGGCGACGGCGAGGTACGGGGTCTGCAGTGGTGCGCCCACGAATGACAGGAGTCCGCCCGCGACGGGCCCGGCCGCGACGCCACCCGACGTCGCGAGCAGGGTGAGGCGCCCGACGAGCATCGGGCGCCCGGGTAGCAGCGCGCGAAGCGCACCGGCCCCGGTTCCCGTCGCGCACGCCACCGCGATGCCCTGCACGGCGCGCGCGACGCAGAACCAGCCGAGCGTCGGCGCGAAGGCGAGGGCCGCGGTGGCGAGCGCGGCTGCCGCGAGCGCTGCGATGAGCACCGATCGACGGTTCACGACATCGGCCACGCGACGGAAGAGCAACAGCCCGACGATCAGCGAGAGCACATAGCTCGAGAACGCGATGGAGATGCCCAGCGATCCAATACCGAGTTGAGTCTCAAGCAGTGGGAATAGCGGGGTGCTGAGGTTCGCGCTCACCAGCAGCGTGAACAGTGCGAGCGAAGTGAGTGCGACTCGGGCTCGCGGGCGGTGTAGCGGGGTTCGGATCGTGTCGCTCAGGGTGTCGAGCTGGGGCGTTTCAGGTGTGGACGCTGAGGGCGATGCTGATGCGATTGCAGTCGCAGACGCTGTGGCGCGCATGACGGGCTCCTTCTTCGGGCGCAGGGGTGGCGCGTCCGTTGGTGTACTCGCGGGGTGTGCGAGCGATGATCCGTGTGCGGTGGGGGTGTCCACCGGCACGTGAATGAGTTCATCGTACCGCGCCGATCTGCGCAAGCGACGAACTTAAAATTGATCGATATGATCAATGGGTACCGTATCAAGCGAGCAGAAAGTGGGCATTATGAGTGAACTGGACGCGACAGACCGACGGATCTTGCTGCTGCTTGATCAAGATGCGCGTATGCCGACCGCGATGATCGCCCTCACGCTCGGTCTCGCGCGCGGCACGGTGCAGGCGCGGCTCGAGAAGTTACGCGAATCTGGATCGCTTCGTCTCCACAGTTCCCGGGCGACGCCCGCGGCGCTCGGTCGTCCGGTGGGAGCGAGTGTGCAGGTCGAACTCGACCAGCACCAGATCGGTGCCGCTGTCGCGGCGCTCGCGGACATCCCGGAGGTGCTGGAGTGTTTCGCACCTGCCGGCAGCACCGACCTGCTGCTGCGCGTCGTGGCGCGGAACCCCGACGACCTGTACCGCGTCAGCGAGGAGATTCGCCTCTGCCCGGGCATCACCCGCACGTCGACGAGCCTCTTCCTGCGCGAGGTGATCCCGTACCGAGTGACGGGCCTGCTCCGCGCAGACTGACGCCGGCCGCCCCACCTCCCACGCCTGACGCGAGCGGGGTAACTTCTGGTGCGTGTCGTACGAGCAACACCCCTCAAGAGTTACCCCGCTCGGGGGGTCGTCGAGGGAGGGGGCGGCAGCCGAGCGCAGTCGAGAACGTAGACTGGCGGCATGCCCATCACTTCGGCGATTTTGGAAGTCGCGGAGCGCGATCCCGAGCAGCTCGCAATCGTGGGAGACCGGTCGCGGCTGACCTACGGCGAGCTCGTTGAACGCTCGCGGCGCACCTTCGCGGTCATCGACGAGCTGCACGGAGCGCAGGCGAATCCGCCGCGACCGGCCCCCGAGACCGGCGGCATCCCGATCAGCGCGATCAGCGTCGAATCGGCGTTCGCCGCCGCACGGTTCGTCGCTGCACTCGCCGGATATCGCGCGGTCTCTGCGACGATTGACCCGCGCTGGCCGCTCGAACACCGCGTCCACGTCGTGCTGGCGACGGGCATCGGTGTCATCATCACGGACGCAGCCGCGGACGCTGACACAGACCCAGCCACAGCCACATACCCAGCCACAAATTCAGACCTCGGATCCGCCCTCGCGGCGCGCGGCTGGGGCGGCACCATCGTGTCTCTCGCCGAGTTCGAGGAGCGCGAGCGCGCCGTGCACCCCGCGCCTCCGCCCGCGGTGCGCGACAGCGCGACCGAGAGCGACGAAGCCTTCCTATTGCTGTTTTCGTCGGGTACAACGAGTAGTCCGAAGGCGTTCCTGAAGACGCGCGCCCAGTACCGGGCGAACGTGGCCGTGTCGAGTGCACACCTGGAGCCGCTCCCGGGCGTCGCGACCTTCGCCCCCGGCCCTGTGTCGTACAGCCTCACCCTCTACGCCGTGATCGAGTGTCTCGCAACCGGCGGCAGTGTGCACGTGGCCGATGCGTTCGATCCGTTCGGGGTAGCGGCGCGCATCCGTGACGAGGCCATCACACGCATCGTCGCCGTGCCCGCGGTCGTGCAAACGCTGACGGACGCGGCCCGCAGAGACCCCGCGGCCTGCGCCGGCATCGAGCTCGTGGTGACGGGCGGGGCGAATCTCCCCGCTGCGATCCGGGAGGGGCTCGCGAGGGTGCTGCCCGATGCGCGCCTCATCAGTTATTACGGCGCGGCCGAGATCGGTTTCATTGGCGACAGCCGGGACGGTGACGGTACGGGCATCTCGGTGTATCCGGGCGTCGAGGCCAGCGTGCGCGACGCCGCTGGATCGCCGGTCCCCGCCGGGGAACCTGGCACCCTCTACATCCGCGCGGAGGCCTGCTCGACGGGTTACGTCGCTGGCACCACCGACGAGGTGCTGCGCGGGGCCGACGGTTGGGCGACCGTCCACGACCAGGCACGCATCGTCGGTGGCCGCCTCCAATTGCTCGGCCGCGCCGGCGACATCGCGATCACG
The DNA here is from genome assembly GCF_042726155.1 of Leucobacter sp. NPDC058333. NCBI lineage: Bacteria > Bacillati > Actinomycetota > Actinomycetes > Micrococcales > Microbacteriaceae > Leucobacter > Leucobacter sp. NPDC058333. The sequence continues at coordinate 439,079 of NZ_JBHXHV010000002.1, read as the reverse complement.
GGCGGACACAAGGTATCGCTCCCTGAGGTGGAGCGCGCATTCGTCGATATGCCCGGCGTCGCAGCGGCGTGCGCCGTCGCGCTGCCGCACGCGACGCTCGGCAGTGTCGTTGCGCTGGTGATCGAGGCTGGGCCGCTCGATGCGCAAGACCCGCAGACCCCGCAAGACCCGCAGACCGCGCAAGACCCGCAGACCCCGGATCGCGCCGCGCTCGCCGCCTGGGCCGCCGCCCGCCTCGCACCCCAGTTCGTGCCCCGCCGCTGGTATCGGGTGGAACGCTTGCCCCGCACCGTCGGCGGCAAGCTGCGCCGCGGCGAGACCGCTGAACTGGCGCTGAGCCCAGCGGCGGTGCGGCTGTGAGTGGCGGACGGGACGGCCGCGACCTGCCCGGCCACGCCGCCGCCGAGAACACCGTTGTCATCACCGGCATGGGCGCCGTGACGCCGAGCGGCATCGGCGCCCCTGCGCTGTGGGACGCGGCGGTGCATGGACGCAGCGCGATCCGGCGCCTTGAGGGCCCTGAATTCGATGATCTCGCCGTTCGTATCGGTGGCCAGGTGACCGGTTTTGACCCAGACGGCCTCGTTCCGACCGGCCTCGCGCGGCGCCTCAGCCCGGTGCAGCTGTGGGCGATCGCAGCCGCCGACGAGGCGCTGAGGCACGCGGGCATGGCGGCCGAACCGGGCGCATTTGGGGCGACGGGCGGCGATCCGGATCGCGTGGCCATTATCGCCGCGACCGGATCTGGGCCAGTCGACGCGATGCAGGCTGCCACCCGCGCACTCGACGCGCGTGGCCCACGCGCGGTGCCGCTCTCACTCGCCGTCTACGGCGCGCCCGATGCCGCTGCAGCACTGCTGTCACAGCGATACGGCGTAACCGGCCCGGCGCAGGGCGTCTCGGCGACGTGCGCGAGCGGCGCGATCGCGCTGGGGGAGGCCCTCCGGCGCATTCGTCACGGCTACGCCGACGCGGTACTCGTCGTCGGCATGGAAGACTGCCTCGGCGCGGTGAACCTCGCCTCGAACGCGAATCTGCGCGCGCTCGCCGCCGGTGTCGAGAACGACCCCGGGGCGGCGTGCCGCCCGTTCGACCGAGCGCGGTCCGGGTTCGTGATGGCGCAGGGAGCGGCCGCGATCTTGCTGGAGTCGGCGGCGCACGCGTCAGCCCGCGGCGCCCTACCGCTCGCCGAACTCGCCGGTTTCGGGGCATCGAGCGACGCGCACCACGCAACCGCCCCGCACCCCGAAGGGCGGGGCGCCGCCCGAGCGGTCGTGCAGAGCCTCGCAGACGCGGGCGTCTCGGCAGCCGACATCGACCACGTGAACCTGCACGGCACGGGCACGCCCGCCGGCGACACGGCAGAAATCGCGGCTCTCGACGCGGCACTCGGCGAACGCGCCCGCGAGATCCCGCTGACCGCGACGAAATCGAGCACCGGGCACCTCCTCGGGGCGTCGGGCGTGGTCGAAGCGGTGCTCGCGGTGCAGACGCTGCGCGAGCAGCTGGTGCCGCCCACGCTGAATCTGGCCGATCCCGAGTTTCCCGAATACGACCTGGTGGCCGAGGTCGCGCGGACGGCGACGCTGCGCACCGTGCTGTCGACGTCGTTCGGTTTCGGCGGACACAACGGCGCGATCGTGCTGCGCGGGCTGCCTGGAGCGGCCAAGAAACCACACCTGTGAGCGAAGGAGCACCCATGACCGATCGCGAGACGCGGCACGCCGAACTGGCGAAGCAGTATCTGCCCGATGAGTTGATCGAGCGTTTTCGGGAGCGCGCAGCGGTGGTCGACCGCGAGAATCGCTTTTTCGATGAAGATCTCGTCGAGCTGCGCGAGCGCGGCTATCTGGAACTCTTCGTGCCGGCAGAGTTCGGCGGGCCCGAGCTGTCGCTGCACGAGGTCTCGCGCCTGCAGCAGCGGCTCGCGGGCGCAGCCCCCGGCACCGCGCTCGGCGTCAATATGCATCTGATGTGCACGGGCGTCGTGGCCGCGATGTTTGCGCGCGGCGACCGCTCGCTCGCGCACGTCTTCGAGGAGGCTGCCGCCGGCGAGATCTTTGCGTTCGGCATCAGCGAGCCAGCGAATGATTGGGTGCTGCAGGGGTCGAACACCGTCGCCGTCAGGCAATTAGACGGCAGCTACGCGCTCACTGGAACCAAGATTTTCACGTCGCTCTCGCCCGTCTGGACGCGGCTCATCACCCACGGCCTCGACGCCGATGCCGAGGGCGGCCCAGAGCTGGTGTTCGGGTTCGTCGAGCGCAGCTCGCCCGGCATCACGGTCTCTGACCACTGGGATGTGCTCGGCATGCGCGCTTCACAGAGCCGTGCAACGAGGCTCGACGGCGCCGTGATGCGCGCTGACCGCGTTGCGCGCCTCATTGCTCCGGGGCGCACCCCCGACCTGCTGACGTTCGCAATCACGAGCAATTTTCAGCTGCTCGTGGCGTCCGTTTACGCCGGGGTGGCGCGCCGCGCGCTCGACGTCGCCGCAGCCGCGCTGCACCGTCGCCGGTCGGCATCGCGCGACGCTTCGCTCGCCGAGGTTCCTGAGTGGCGCACCCGGCTCGCCGATGCGCACCGCAAATACCTTGCCGTTCCGGCGCAGATCGACGCGTACGCACGCGACTTCGACGAACTTGTGGACCACGGCGCCGGTTGGCCCGTGCGCCTGGTGGCGGCGAGGATCGCAGCGGGAGAGGCCGCCAGACGGTCGGCCGAAACCGCCCTCGCGTGCACCGGCGGAGCCGGGTTCGATAACGGGAGCGAGGCCAGCCGGCTGTTCCGTGACGCCACGGCAGGGCTCTTCCACCCGCCGAGCACCGACGCCTCCCGCCCGATGTTCGCGGCGGCGCTGCTCGATCAGGCGTAGTGGGGCGTTGGCCGCTCGCATCTGCGAACATGGTGGCATGACCTCGAATGATCCGCTGGTGCTTGAGCGCCAGGTCTGCTTCGCACTCACGGTTGCGTCACGCGGCATTGTCGCCGCGTACAAGCCCGTGCTCGACCCGATGGGAATTACTCACCCGCAGTATCTGGTGTTGCTCGCGCTCTGGGAGCATCGCACGCTCGACCTCCGCACGCTTGCCGAACTGCTGCACCAGGAGGCATCGACGCTCTCGCCGCTGATCAAGCGGCTCGAAGCACAGGGACTCGCGAGCCGCGTGCGCAGCTCAGCCGACGAGCGCCGCCTCGAAATCACGCTCACCCCCGCGGGGGAAGCGCTGCGAACGCAGGCCGAGCAGGTTCCCGTTGAGATGGCGAAGCGACTCGGCATGACGCCGGAGGAGCTCGGCGCCCTGCACCGTGCGATGGTGCAACTCATTGAGGCGAGCCAGCGCTCGCTCGAAACCGACTAACAGGCTCGCCCGCGTCGCCCCAGATTCGGATGTCGGCCGAATAGCGCGGGTCGCGGCCCGCCTGAGTGGCCGTTTTCGACGTAGTGCTACCGTATTCGTGGACCAGTGTCATAAGCACGATGTGGGGGCAGGATGCGGAAACGAACGAAGAGCACGATGAAACGTGTGCTCGGAGCGCTTGCCGCGTGTGCAATCGGCGCCGGAATGCTGGTGGGAAGCCAGCTCGGTTCGACTCCGGCGCAAGCCCTCGACCTGCCGACCTGGGACGATGTGCAGGCCGCGAAGCAGAACCAGTCGACGGCGAACGACAAGGTCGCCGAGATTGAGAAGCTGATCGCCGACGGCGAGAAAGAACTCGACCGCCTGCGGAACCTGCACGCGACCACCATCGACGATCTGCACGAGGCAGAGGCCGCGCTCGCTGCTGCTTCTGAGAAGGCCGCGAATCTTGAGACGCAGGCCGAGGCGAGCCGCAAGGAAGCCGACGAGGCAGCCGATCGCGCCGGCGTGCTCGTCGCACAGATGTACCGTTCTGGCGGCGTCGATCGCAGCGTCGAACTGTTCCTCGACTCCGATGGCAGCACCGCTGACGCGCTGCTCGACCGGATGGCTTCGATGTCGAAGGCGACCGAGCGCAATACGACACTCTCGGGTGAGGCTGAGCAGGCAGCGAACACGGCGGATACGCTCGGCAAGCAGGCCGAAGCGGCAGCGGCGGAGCGCGAGGTGCTCCGGGAGAAGCAGCAGGAGAAGGAACAGGCCGCCGCGGTCGCCGTTGCCGGTCAGGGCGAGAAAGTGCAGAAGCAGGAGGCACAGCAGAAGACGCTGAAGACCCAGCTCGCGGCCCTGAAAGACAAGACGACGAAGACGGTTGCCGGTTATGAGGAGCGACTCCGAATCGAAGAGGAGCAGCGTCGGGCCGAAGAAGAGCGCCGTCGTAAGGAAGCTGAAGAGGCCGCGCGGCGCTGGGCCGAGCAGCAAGCGCAGCAGAATCAGGGCGGCGGCGGAGGCGGCGGAGTGCCCCCGGGCGGTGGCGGCGACACCGGCGGCGGCCTTCCGCCGGGTGGCGGTGGCAACACCGGCTCGTCGAACGGCTGGGTGTATCCGACGGCGTATAGCTACGTTTCCGAGGGCTTCCGGCCCCCGGGGCGCCCGGACCACACCGGCATCGACCTCGCTGCCGGCTGCGGTACCCCGATCGTCGCGGCGATGGGCGGAACGGTCGCTCTGACCTACTGGGATGGCGGCGGTGGTGGCAACATGGTGACCGTAAACCACCCGAACGGCTGGCAAACGCGTTACGCCCACATGATCGAGTGGGCGGTTGTGGCACCAGGTCAGCCAGTTGGGCCAGGACAGGTGCTCGGCTACGTTGGTTCGACCGGTGCCAGCTCGGGCTGCCACCTGCACTTCGAGATGCGCCCCAACCAAGATGACGGCTGGTACGACTTCGTCGACCCGGCGGGCCAGATCGCCTTCTACTAGGCCAGCGCACCAACCGGGCACCGCCCAGACAGAGCGAGGGGCTCGGGATCATCGCGATCCCGAGCCCCTCGCTCGTTGTCTGGCGCGTGTGCGCCCTCGGCTCAGTGACCCTCGGTCTTGAGGCGCTCCTGCGCTTCGACGATGAGCTGCTCGGCGTCAGCCGCCGACCCCCACGCGTCGACCTTGACCCACTTGTTCGGCTCAAGATCCTTGTAGTGCTCGAAGAAGTGCTCGATCTCCTTGCGGGTGTACTCGGGAATGTCTGCAACATCCTGAATGTGCGACCAGCGCGGATCCTTGTGCTGCACGGCGATGACCTTGTCGTCGCCGCCAGCCTCGTCGCTCATCTTCAGCACGCCGACGGGGCGCACCTTGATGCCGACGCCCGGGAAGACCGGGAAGTCGAGCAGCACGAGCACGTCGAGCGGATCGCCGTCTTCGCCGAGGGTCTCCTCGAAGAACCCGTAGTCAGTGGGGTAGACGAACCCGGTGTAGAGCACGCGGTCGAGGTAGACCCGACCGGTCTCGTGGTCGACCTCGTACTTGTTGCGGCTCCCCTTGGGGATCTCGATAACAGCGTCGAATGCTGCGGCCATGCGCGCTCCTCCGTGCTTCCTGTGTGCGGCCGATTCGGCCGTGTGAGCATATGCGGGTCCCAGGCTACCCGACCCCGGTTGCGGCGAGCGTGCGAGCCACTTGGCAGTAGCGTTGGAGCATGCTGCAGACTGCGCTTCTCGCCACTCGCCACGCTGTTCGCGACGCCCTGCGGGCGGAGCTCGGAGGCAAGGCTGACTCGGGTGGTGCGCCCGGCGGCATAGAAAAACCCCGCGTGCTCGTCGCGCTCTCTGGCGGCGCCGATTCGCTCGCGCTCGCTGCGGCGGTCGCCTTCGTTGCTTCGCGCGAGGGGTTCACGGCGGGGGCCGTGATCGTGGATCACGGGCTGCAACTGGGATCGGCGGCGGTGGCGGATCGGGCGGCTGACCAGGCCCGTGGGCTCGGCCTCGAACCGGTGGTCATTCGCCGGGTCGCCGTCGCAGCCGCGGGGGAGCGAGCTGATGGCCCCGAGGCGGCCGCGCGGGACGCGCGCTACGCCGCGCTCGCGGACGTCGCGCGGCAGCTCGGCGCCCGCGCGATCCTGACCGCCCACACCCGCGACGATCAGGCGGAGCAGGTGTTGCTCGGTATCGCCCGTGGTTCCGGCGCGCGCAGCATCGCCGGGATTCCGCCGCGCAGAGAGCTCGGCGACGGCCTCGTGGTGCTGCGCCCGTTCGTGCGCCCCGATCCGTCGATCACCCGCGAGATCACGGTCGCCGCGTGCGGGGAGGCGAGGCTCGAGCCGTGGCAGGATCCGCACAATGCCGACCACGCGTACGCCCGCGTGCGCGTGCGGGAGACCGTGCTGCCCACCCTGGAACGTGAGCTCGGCCCCGGTGTCGTGGCTGCGCTGGCCCGCACCGCCGACCTCGCCCGGGAGGACGCCGAGGCGTTCGACGAAATTATCGAGGAGCAGATCGAAGAGATCGTCGAACACGCTGAGGCGGGAATCGCGGTCTCGGTGGGCGCCCTCGCCGCAAACCCGGCCGCGCTGCGCCACCGCATTATTCGCCGGGTCGCAGAGGCGGAGTTCGGCAGCGAACTGAGCCGAGAGCACACTCTTGCGATCGCGTCCCTCGTGACCCACTGGCGCGGGCAGGGCCCGATTGAGGTGCCCGGAATCACTGTCTCGCGCGCCGGATCCCGCATTGCGTTCACCCGCAGGCTCGGATCGCCGCGCTCCGGGCAGCCCGCAACTGCTGACGGTGTCGCAGCGACCCCGCCGGCAGTGGAAGAATAGACGCATGGATGCGAAACATCTGGGTGACCAGCTCTCTGTCGTACTGCACACCGAAGCGGAGCTGCACCAGCGGCTCGCCGAACTCGCCCGCGAGATCGAGGCTGACTACACCGAGGAGCCCCCGCTGCTCGTCGGTGTGTTGAAGGGTGCCGTCATGGTGATGGCCGACCTCGCCCGCGAACTGCGGTTCCACGCCCAGATGGATTGGATGGCGGTGTCGTCTTACGGCGCCGGCACGAAGTCGAGTGGCGTCGTGAAGATTCTTAAGGATCTCGACGCCGACATCACCGATCGCGATGTGCTGATCGTTGAAGACATCATCGATTCGGGCCTCACGCTGTCGTGGCTGAAGGAGAACCTCGAAAGCCGCGGCGCGAAGTCCGTGCGCATCTGCACGATGCTGCGAAAGCCAGAAGCGCTCAAGGTCGAGGTCGATGTCGCCTACGTCGGCTTCGATATTCCGGTTGAGTTCATGGTCGGCTACGGGCTCGACTACGCAGAGAATTACCGCAACCTGCGCGATGTCGCAGTGCTTGCACCTCACGTCTACGGCGGCGAGTAACCCGCGACGCACGCTCACGGCGCGAGTGCGCCGTGAGCGGACAAGCGCCCCCGGCTCAGACCGATGCCAGTGGCATTGGCTACGCTTACCGATGCTGGATCTTCCGGCACGTCCCTGTTGAAAGGTCCGGTCTTGGCAGAGAATTCGACGAAGAGCCCCTCGAAGAGCCGTCGGCTCCTGCGCGGGCCGCTGCTCTATTTGATCCTTGCGCCGATCATCGTGCTGCTCGGTTGGTCCCTGCTCTCGGGTGGAAGCACCCGCGAGGTCTCCACCGACCGCGGGCTCGAACTGTTGTCGGCGGGTAAAGCGCAGCACGCTGAGATCGTCGATGGCGATCAGCGCGTCAATCTGAAGCTCGCGAAGGCCGACTCAAAGACCGGCTCGCAAGAGGTCTACTTCTACTACGTCACCCCGCGCGGCACCGACATCGTCGAGGCCGTCGACAAGGCAGACCTGAAGGACGGCTACTCCGATCAGGTGCCGCAGCCGAACCCGATCTGGTCGCTGCTCAGCTTCATGCTGCCGCTGCTGCTGATCGGCCTGCTGATCTGGTGGATGCTGTCTTCGATGCAGGGTGGCGGCCGCGGCGTCATGCAGTTCGGCAAGTCGAAGGCCAAACTGGTGTCGAAAGAGACCCCGCAGGTCACGTTCGATGATGTCGCCGGTGCGGACGAGGCCGTCGAAGAGCTGCACGAGATCAAGGACTTCCTGCAAGACGCGACGCGGTTCCAGGCCGTCGGCGCGCGCATTCCGAAGGGCGTACTGCTCTACGGCCCGCCCGGAACGGGCAAGACGCTGCTCGCTCGCGCGGTCGCCGGTGAGGCTGGCGTTCCGTTCTACTCGATCTCGGGTTCTGACTTCGTCGAGATGTTCGTCGGCGTCGGCGCAAGCCGCGTGCGCGACCTCTTCAAGGAAGCGAAGGCGAATGCCCCGGCCATCATCTTCGTCGACGAGATCGACGCGGTCGGCCAGCGTCGCGGCCAGGGAATGGGCGGCGGTCATGACGAGCGAGAGCAGACCCTGAACCAGCTGCTGGTTGAGATGGACGGCTTCGACCCGAAGACGAACGTCATCATGATCGCGGCGACGAACCGCCCCGACATGCTCGATCCGGCGCTGCTGCGCCCGGGGCGCTTTGACCGACAGGTCGGCGTCGACGCACCCGACATGCCCGGTCGCCTCAAGATCTTGCAGGTGCACGCGAAGGGGAAGCCGCTCTCGAAGAACGTCGACCTCGAAATCGTTGCGCGTAAGACCCCCGGGTTCTCGGGCGCCGATCTCGCAAACGTGCTCAATGAGGCCGCGCTGCTCACGGCCCGCTCGAACGCGCAGCTCATCGACAATCGGGCCCTCGACGAGGCGATCGATCGCTCGATTGCCGGCCCGCAGCGCCGCACGCGCCTCATGCGCGACCACGAGAAGCTCATCACGGCGTACCACGAGGGTGGGCACGCGCTCGTGGCCGCGAGCATGAACCACACCGACCCGGTGACGAAGATCACGATCTTGCCCCGCGGCCGCGCGCTCGGGTACACGATGGTGATTCCCCTCGAAGACAAGTACTCCATCACGCGCAACGAGTTGCAAGATCAGCTCGCGTACGCGCTCGGCGGCCGCGTCGCCGAAGAACTCGTGTTCCACGACCCGACGACGGGCGCGGGCAACGACATCGAGAAGGCCACGAGCACGGCCCGCAAGATGGTCACCGAGTACGGTATGTCGGCGACCGTCGGCCCCGTGAAGCTCGGTCAGGGGCAGCCCGGCGCGTTCATGGGCGAGTTCGGTCAGAACCGCGACTACTCGGAGGGCGTCGCCACGACGATCGACTCCGAGGTGCGTCAGCTGCTTGAGCAGGCGCACAACGAGGCGTACGAGATGCTCGTCAAGAACCGCGACATCCTCGATTCGCTCGCCCGCGAGCTGCTCGAGAAAGAGACGCTCGACCACCTGCAGATCGCCGAGATCTTCCGCGACGTGCAGAAGCTTCCGCCGCGCGAGACCTGGCTGTCGCACGACGACCGCCCGGTCTCGACGCGCCCGCCGATCGAGGTGCCCGCTGCTGTGCGCACGGACAATCGCGCGGTCGGCGATCCCGCGCCCGCGGGTGAGAACGACGCCGCAGCACCGAGCGACCCGCCAGTGCCAACTGAGCCCGGTACACCCGCTGCGCCGACTGCACCCGCTGAGCCGACTGCGCCAGTTGATCCCGCCGCGCCGATCGATCGCATCGCCCCGATCGATCACACGCCGACGACCCCTGAGCCGCTCGCGCCGGGCGAGTCGAGCCAGCCCCCGCGCAACCTCGGGGTGCGCGACGACGATAGCGACGACTCGAAGTAACGGGATGGCTGACACGGTGGATCGGGAGCGAATCGCTTCGGCGGTGCGCGAGCTCATCAGCGCGATCGGGGAGAACCCCGACAGCCCTGAGCTCGCGAGCACCCCGTTTCGCGTCGCCGACTCGTACGCCGAGTTCTTCGCGGGTGTCGGGCAAGACCCGAGCGTGCTGCTCTCCGATTCGGTGCCGGTCGGCGACGACACCGGTGAGCTCGTGCTGGTGCGCGACATCACGCTGCGTTCAATGTGTGAGCATCACCTGCTGCCGTTCCGTGGCCGGGCGCACATCGCCTACCGCCCCAACGCACGAGTCGTTGGCCTGAGCGCGATTCCGCGCGTGGTCGACGTGCTCGCCGCCCGCCCGCAGATGCAGGAGCGGCTCGGCGAACAGATTGCTCAGACGCTCGATGACGGCCTCAACCCGCACGGAGTGCTCGTCGTGCTCGAGGCCAGCCACGGTTGCGTCGCCGACCGGGGCGTCCGCCAGAGCGAATCGACCACGGTCACCGTCGCCTCGCGCGGCACGCTTGCTGACGCCGCTGAACAGGCGGCGATCTTCGCGCTCATCGGCCGCTCCGAGAGCGGCGCGGCGTGACCTCGCCCGGTGCGAGCCCTCTCGTCATGGGGGTGCTCAACGTCACCCCAGACTCCTTCAGCGACGGCGGCCACTATGCGTCGCACGATGCGGCGATAGCGCGCGGCCTCGAACTGGTCGCGAGTGGCGCCGACATCGTTGACATCGGCGGTGAATCGACGCGACCGGGAGCGACGCCGGTTCCGGGCGACGACGAGCTGCAGCGCGTGCTACCGGTCGTCACGGCCCTCGCGGAGCAGGGCATAGCGGTTTCCGTTGACACGCTGCACGCGGCCACCGCGGCCGCGACGGTCGCGGCCGGTGCGCGCTACATCAACGACGTGTCGGGCGGGCTGCACGATGCGGGCATGCTCGAAGTCGCGGCCAATGCGAGCCGCACCCGTGCGACCCGGTTCATCATCGGGCACTGGCGGGGCATTCCCGACCCAGCGCACCTGCGCTCCGACTATGACGACGTCGTACGCGAAGTCGTGGCGGCCCTTGACGATCGCGCGAACGCCGCGGTCGCGGCCGGGGTCGACCCCGCCCACATCGTGCTCGACCCGGGCCTCGGATTCGACAAGACCGGCGCCCAGTGCTGGCAACTGCTCGCGGGCCTCGATGAGCTGCGTGCGCTCGGGTACCCGGTGCTCGTCGGCGCCTCACGCAAGCGAATGCTGGGGGAGGCGCTGCAGGGGCTGGTCACAGAGGTGCACGAGCGCGATCTGGCGACTGCGGTGGTGAGCGCGCTCGTTGCTGAGCGCGGCGCGTGGGGCGTGCGCGTGCACGACGTCGCCGCCACGCGCCAGGCGCTCGCCGTGCAGCACGCGTGGAGCTCGGGGCGGCGTGCAGCGCGCGCGTCGTCGGCCGACACCTCGCAGGATCGCATCACCCTGACCGGGCTTGAGGTGTACGCGCACCACGGAGTGTTCGACTTCGAGCGTGAGCGGGGGCAGCGGTTTGTGATCGACGCCGAAGTTGCCGTTGATCTCGCGCCGGCCGCAGCTGGAGACGCGCTTGCGCGAACCGTTCACTACGGCGAGCTGGCTGAGGCCATCGCCGCCGCGGTCGGGCGCGACCCCGTCGATCTCATCGAGACTGTCGCCGAACGCGTCGCTGCCGTAGCCCTCGGCTTCGCCGGGGTGCATTCCGCGCGCATCACGGTGCACAAGCCCGACGCGCCCATCGACCTGCAGTTCGCCGATGTTTCAGTGACGGTCGAACGCGTTGCGAATCGGGGGGCCGCACTGTGATCGCGCAGCTCGTGCCGGTGCTCTTTGCGTTCGGCGCGAATCTGGGGGACCGCGGTGAAACGATCCGAGCGGCGCAGGGCGAACTCGCGCAGACTCCCGGCATCGACCGATTTGAAGCCTCGCCGCTGCGTGAGACGATCGCACTCACGACGTCGGGCCCCGATCCCGAAGCCCCCCGGTACCTCAACGGCGTCGCCACGGCATTCACGACGCTCAGCCCCCACGACCTGCTTGACGCGATGCAGGCCATCGAGAGGTCGCACGGCCGCGTGCGCGATGCCCGCTGGGGCGACCGCACGCTCGACATCGATCTCGTGCTCTTCGGTGGGCGCGTTATCAGTGACGAACGGTTGCAGGTGCCGCACCCGCGGGCACACGAGCGCGACTTCGTGCTCGCGCCGTGGCTTGACCTCGACCCCAATGCGGTGCTGATGGGTCACGGTCGGGTCGCAGAGCTGCTGCGCCGGATCGGCGACACGACCGCGCCGCTGCTCGACGCCAGTGCCGCTCCGACCGACCCCGGGGGCCGCGATGCGCAAGATTGAACGCAGCAATCCGCTCGTGACCCTCGCCGTGGCCGCGATGGGCGCGGCCGTTGGCCTCGTGGTGCAGTTCGCGCTGTCGAGTCGCGGCGCCCCGCCGCTCGTGCCACCGCTGTCGCTCGCCGCGTCGCTCGTGCTGGTCGCCGGCGTGCTGCTCGTATTTGGCATCCGGTTACGCCGCCAAATCCAGAAGCAGCCGGGCGCCATCAACCCGTTCCAGGCGGTGCGCCTGCTCGTCACGGCGCGCGCCGGCCAACTCGTCGGCGCGCTGTTCGGCGGCTTCGGGGGCGGCCTGCTGCTCTCGCTCGCGGGGCGCAGCGTTCCCGCGACGGCATCGACGTGGCTGCCGATGGCACTCACCGTTGTCGCGGGCGCAGCGCTCATCGTGTGCGCCGCGGTTGTCGAGCACTGGTGTCAGGTGCCTCCGGGCAACGACGGCGATGCCGAAACTGATACTGACCCCCAGCAGGGACCGGCCGACTCGGCTGTCTACCGCGATCGCTAGCGGGCACACGACCGACGCTCAGCGCGGGCACGAACGCGATCGCCCCCGACAGCCTGAGTCGCTAGCCCTATGCTGGTCGCATGACTACGGATCGCGTCGAGACGACGCAGCGCGCAGCCAACTGGCCGACCGAGCAGGTTGAATGGAATCGGGTCTCGCCGAAATACGCGTGGGCCGATCTCACGATGAACGTGCTGTTTGACGTCGTGCTGGTTATTGTCTACGTCGTGATTCTCGTCGTGACCGAGTCAGAGGCCCCGCTTTTAGTGCGCATCGGGCTTCCCATCGTGATTTTCTTGTTCCTCGTGAATTCGATTCTTGCCTTCCGGCGCGTCCGTGCCATCGGCTACGTGCTGCGTGAGGACGACCTGCTCTTCCGACGCGGCATTATGTTCGAGCGTGTGATCGCGGTGCCGTACGGTCGCCTGCAGCTTGTTGACGTCACCCGCGGGCCGCTGCTGCGTGCGCTCGGACTCGCGACACTCAAGTTCGTCACCGCGTCGGCAGCGACGGGCGTGAATCTGCCCGGACTGCGTCACGAAGACGCCGAGGCGCTGCGTGATCGACTGGTGACGCTCGCCGAGGCGCGGAGGTCGGGTCTGTGACCGGACCCGTCGATCTCGCCGTTGACGCGCAGCTGCCCGGTTCGTCGGACGCCGACGGCTGGCGGCGCATGCACCCGCTCTCGCCGCTGTTGCGTGGGGGTCTGGCGCTACTCGTGATCGCGGGCATCATCATCGCAAACTTCCGCGATCACCTCGTTGAGTTCTTCTTTACGAGCGGCTCATCAAACGAGGTTGCCGATGACAAAGACCTCGTTGATCTCTACGAGTATCTCGTCGAACAGGGGCTGTTGCTGATCGTGCTCGGCGGCATACTCCTCGTGATCCTGTTGATCGTGCTGTTCTCGTGGTTGGCATGGCGCTTCTCGTCGTACCGAATCACGGAGTCCGCGGTCGAGGTGCGCAGCGGAGTGCTGTTCCGCTCGCATCGCCGCGCGCCGCTCGAACGCATTCAGAGCGTGAATCTGCAGCGTTCGATGCTCGCCCGCGCGCTCGGCCTCACCAAGATCGAGGTCGTCACGGCCGGCCAGGGCGGCAAGGTTGAGCTCTCGTACCTGGGCCACCGCGACGCGAAGACGGTGCGCGAGCAAATCCTGCAGGTGTCCGGATCGCGCCGCCGCGGCGCGGCCGAGCCCCGGGCGGTCGCGGACGTTGCTGCGCCCGCTCCGGTCGGGCTCGACGGTTACGTCTACACCGAGTCGAGTGATGCGCTGACCGCTCGGGCGCACGATTTTATCGACGCCGATATCGACCCGCAGGCGCTCGAGGCTCAGACACTGGTGAAGGTGCCGGTGGGGCGACTGATCGCGAGCATCGCACTCGGGTGGGAGTCCGTCATCTTGGTGCTGCTCGTCGTCGGCATCATCGTGGGCGGCGCACTGCTCGAAGCCTTCCTGATTTTCGGCATCGTGCCGCTGCTCATCGTGATGGCGAGCGTGATGTTCGGGCAGTTCAACAAGGGTTTCAATTTCACGCTCTCGCGAACCCCCGACGCTGCGCGCATCGGATCGGGCCTCACGTCGACCATCACCGAGACCATTCCGTTCGGCCGCATTCACGCGGTCGAGGCGAGACAACCGCTACTCTGGCGGCCGCTGGGCTGGTGGCGGGTGCGTGTCACGACCGCCGGGCACTCCGTTGGCCAGGGAGGCCAGAACACGATTCAAAACGTGGTGCTGCCCGTGGGACGCGAGGCCGACGTACTGCGCGTGATTGACACGCTGCTGCCCGGAGTCGGCGGTCACGCAGACGAGATCGAGTCGCTTCGTGAGGGGCTGTCGGGGGACGCTGTTCACTACATTCGGCCGGGCAAACGGGCCGGAGCCGTGCTGCTCTGGGGTCGTCGCCGCGCTGGTCTGCACCTCGTCGATACCGGGGGAGACGACGCCACCTTGCGCGTGCGCCGCGGTGTGCTCACCCGGTCACTCTCGATCATGCCCGTGTTGCGTGCGCAGTCGGTGCAGCTGCGACGCCCGCTCGTGCACCGCATGCTCGGGCTCGCGTCGGTGCAAGCGCACACCGTGCTCGGACCCGTGCGGATGGAGATGCGCGGCCTTGAACTCGGGACGGCCCGCGAGATTTTTGATGCGCTCGCGGCACTCGTGCTGCGAGTTCAAGGAGCCGAGGCTTTGCGCATTGCTGAGGGACGCCAGGGCGCGTGGGGAGCTCCGGCGGCCTCAGCCGCCCCATCGGCTCCCGCTGTCACGCCTCCCGCTGTCACGCCTCCCGCTGTCACGCCTCCGGCTGCCGCGCCAGAGCCCCGGATCCCGCGTCACGGCAGCGCCGATACAACGGGCGCCGAAGCGTGAACGCGTCAGCACAGGCTTCGCGCCTCGGAATCGGCATCGTCGGGGCTGGCCGCGTCGGCCCAGTGCTCGCGCGCGCACTCGCGGGGGCCGGGCACGCGATCATCGGCATCACGGCGCTCAGCGAAGACAGCCGCGAACGGGCCGAAACAATGCTGCCCGGTGTGCCGGTGCTCGACGTCGCCGAGGTGGTGAGGCGATCCGAACTCGTGCTCTTTGCCGTTCCCGGGAGCGAACTGCCCGGCCTCGTTGCCGGGCTCGCGGCCACCGGCGCGTGGCAGCCCGGGCAGCTTGCGATTCACACCGCGCCCGAGCACGGCATCGGTGTCTTCGCCCCCGCGCTCGCTGCCGGCGTGATCCCGCTCGCGCTGCACCCGGCGATGGTGTTCACCGGAACCAGTCTCGACCTGACACGGCTCGCCGAGGCGACCGTCGCGGTCACGGCCCCCGCACCCGTGCTGCCCATCGGGCAGGCGCTCGCGGTCGAGATGGGCGCGGAGCCGGTGATTGTCGCCGAGCAAGATCGTGCCGCGTACGCCGAAGCCGTCGGCGCCGCGAGCGAGTTCTCGCGCGCTATTGTGCGGCAGGGCATTGCGGCGCTGAGCGGACTCGGCATCGAACGTCCCGATCGGGTGATCGGCGGCATCGTGCGCGCGGCAATCGAAGAGGAGCTGATCGCCGGAGACCTCGATTCGGAGGGGTAGTTGGCCCGGCGCGCGACGGTCGGGGAGGCCAGCCCGCCGGAAGCTAGGATGGATCGGTACGCCAATACGATCCGGAGGATCCCGCCGCCATGAGTGAGCAGACCGCAGCACCCGCCGAGAGCGCCCCCGAGGCGACCGCCGAAGAGATCTTCGAGCAGAAGCGGGTGCGCCTCGAGAAGCGCGACCGGCTCAACGCCGACGCCGATCTCGCCGGTGGCGCCTACCCCGTCGCGGTCCCGGTGACCACAACGATTCCTGCGGTCCGCGAGAAGTACGGACACCTTGAGGCCACGCCCGACACTGCATCGGGTGATGTCGTGGGCATTGCCGGCCGCATCGTTTTTCAGCGCAACACCGGCAAGCTCTGCTTCGCATCGCTGCAGTCGGGAGACGGCACGCGCATTCAAGCGATGGTCAGTCTTGCCGAGGTCGGCGAGGAGTCGCTTGCGCGGTACAAAGAACTCACTGATCTCGGCGATCACCTGTTCGTGAGTGGCGAGGTCATCTCGAGCCGTCGCGGAGAGCTCTCGATCATGGTGCGCGAGTGGGCGGTTGCCGCGAAGGCCATCGCGCCACTGCCGAATATGTACGCGGAGCTGAACGAAGAGACCCGGATTCGTCAGCGCTATCTCGACCTGATTCAGCGGGAACAGGCCCGCGTCAACGTCGTCACGCGCGCTCGCACGATGGCGAGCCTGCGACAGACGTTCGCAGAGCGTGACTTCATCGAGGTTGAGACCCCGATGCTGCAGACGATGCACGGCGGCGCTTCGGCGCGACCGTTCGTGACGTTCTCGAACGCGTTCGATACCGAGCTGTTTCTGCGCATCGCGCCAGAGCTGTACCTGAAGCGCGCCGCAGTTGGCGGTCTCGAGCGCGTGTTCGAGATCAACCGCAACTTCCGTAACGAGGGCGCTGACTCGACCCACAGCCCAGAGTTCGCGATGCTCGAGGCCTATGAGGCCTACTCCGACTACAACGGAATCGCCGACCTCACCCAGCAGCTCATTCAGAATGCGGCGCTCGCGGCGAACGCGGGCACCGAGCGAGCGGGCACGCACACCGTCAAGTGGGCAGATGGCACGCTCTTCGACCTCGGCGGTGACTGGGATCGGATCTCGATGTACGGCACGCTCTCCGAGGCCGTCGGCCGCGAGATCACGCCCGAGACGAGCGTCGCCGACCTGCAGGCGCTCGCCGACGCTGCTGGCGTCGAGGTGCACCTGCCCAACCACGGCAAGCTCGTTGAAGAGCTGTGGGAGCACTTCGTGAAGCAGGGGCTCACGCGCCCGACCTTCGTCATGGACTTCCCACTCGAGACGAGTCCGCTCACGCGGCACCACCGGACGATCCCCGGTGTCGTTGAGAAATGGGATCTCTACGTGCGTGGCTTCGAGCTCGCGACCGGGTACTCGGAGCTCGTCGACCCCGTGGTGCAGCGTGAGCGTTTCACGCAGCAGGCGGCTGAGGCGGCCCGCGGCGACGATGAGGCCATGCCGATCGACGAGGACTTCCTGCGCGCGCTCGAGCACGGCATGCCGCCGTCGGGTGGCATGGGCATGGGTATGGATCGCCTGCTGATGGCTCTCACCGGTCTCGGCATTCGCGAGACGATTCTCTTCCCGCTCGTCAAGTAACTACGCCCGGCCGCTCAGCTTCGCTGGGGGCGCGGCCGATACACTGGGGGCACTATGGACAATTGGTGGTGGAACGCGCTCTGGTCGCTGACTCCGACCGTGCTGATCGGGCTCTTTTTCTGGATGGTGCTGCGGCTCATCCTGCGGGCCGATCGCACGGAACGCCGTGTCTATCAGCAGATCGAAGCCGAGGAGCGAGCGAAGGCCGGGCTGCCGTCGCGCGAGGAATCCTGAGAGCTTCCTGATCCCCGCTACAGTTGAGGTGGGCGTGGGCGAGTGCTCACGACGCTGAGTAACTGGGAGGGGCTTCGATGACCTTCGATTGGCTCGGCGTCAACTGGCCGCTCGTCTGGACCTGGATTGTACTGGTCGTCGACAACGTCATCCGGATCGTGGCTGTGTTCGTCGTGCCACGCAATCGCCGCCCGACCTCTGGTATGGCCTGGCTGATGGCGATTTTCGCGCTCCCTGTGCCCGGGCTCCTCCTGTTTCTCGTGATCGGCAGCAAGCGGCTGCCGCGCTCTCGCGAGGAGAAACAGGAAGCCATCAATCAGTTCGTTGCTCAGATCGCTGATGAAGAAGAAGCGGACCTGACGACGCCGTCCGAGCGACTTTTCCCCGCCCTCAATAGCGTTGTCCGGCTCGGCAGGCAGTTGGGTGCGCAGCCGATGTTGCAGGGGAACACTGCGTCGCTCTGCATCGACTACACCGATTCGTTTGCACGGATGGCTGCGGCCATCCGCACCGCGAAAGATTACGTGCACGTGGAGTTCTACATCCTGGTGCACGACGAGACAACGAACGACGTCTTTGCTGCGATGCGGGAGGTCGCCGCGCGCGGGGTCAAGGTGCGCGTGCTGCTTGACCACATTTCTGCCGTGCGCAATCCGGGCGCCAAGCGCACGAGGCAGAGCTTGACCGATCTCGGCGCGGAGTGGTCATACATGCTGCCGGTGCGCCCGTGGCGCGGGGAGTACCAGCGCCCCGATCTGCGCAATCACCGCAAGCTCATCGTCATCGACGGCGAGATCGGGTTCATGGGCTCGCAGAACCTGGTCGATTCGAGCTATAACAAGCGTTCGAATCGTCGGCGCGGGTTGCACTGGAAAGACCTCATGGTGCGGGTCGAGGGGCCGATCGTGCTCGGGCTCGAAGCGGTGTTCCAGGGCGACTGGTACTTGGAAACAGGCGAATACCTGACGAACCTCACCGAAGACACGTTTGAGGTTGAGCAGCCCGGCGAACTCGACTGCCAGATCGTGCCGAGCGGCCCGGGCTACGCGGGCGAGAACAACCTGCAGGTCTTCGTTGCGCTCCTCTACGCCGCGCAGCGCCGCATCAGCATCACAAGCCCCTACTTCGTTCCCGACGGATCGATCATGAACGCGCTCCGCGCGGCGACGGCGCGCGG
This sequence comes from Leucobacter sp. NPDC058333, assembly GCF_042726155.1. Lineage (NCBI taxonomy): Bacteria > Bacillati > Actinomycetota > Actinomycetes > Micrococcales > Microbacteriaceae > Leucobacter > Leucobacter sp. NPDC058333. The sequence goes on along the minus strand of NZ_JBHXHV010000002.1, from coordinate 420,505 downwards.
AGTCGAAGTCGAGCTGTTCGTCTCCGAAACCGGCGATCAGGCGGTCGTGTACCACGCGCAGCGTTCGTACTACGAGGAGCTGCTGCGCGCTGGCGTGCGTATCTGGATGTTCAGGCCGCCCTACATTTTGCACTCCAAGCACTTCACCGTCGACGACAAGGTTGCTGTGGTCGGATCGTCGAATATGGACCAGCGATCGTTCGGTCTGAATATGGAAATCTCGATGGTCGTGCACGGCGAGAGCTTCGTGCAAGACCTCGATGAGATCACTGATTACTACCGTGAGAACTCACGCGAACTGACGATCGAGGAGTGGGAAAAGCAGTCGCTGCCCGCCCAATTGCTCGATGGAATCGCCCGTTTGACCTCGGCGCTGCAGTAACACGTATTCGTGTGAAGACGACGTCACGCAGTGGCGATATCGTCGGTCTTCGGCACGCAATCTGAGGAAAACGAGGGGCGCAATTTTGGCGCCTGCGCTCAGCGCGATGCCTGCCCGCGCCTGTGCGAGCGGCGGTTTTGGAATACGGCGCGGAACGTGCCACTATTCCCTTACCAAATTCGTTCGGAAGGAAACGCAATGGCGCGTCGACAGTATTCACAGACTTCCACCGGTTCAGCACACGGTCACCTCGAAAGCGATGCCCCGGCTACCGCCGTCTCGGAGGCCCCCACTCCTGCGACCTCGGCAGCTGCCGTAGCGTCGGAGACCGTTGCGGCGGCGGCTCCCGCGACGCCGACGCCGACGCCGACGGCCGCGGCCAAGCAGCCGGTCTCGCGCAAGCCAGCCACCAAACGGGCGGCGGCCAAGAAGCCAGTGGCGAAGCCGGTCGCGAAGCCGAGCGCCGTGAAGTCGACGACGTCCGCGAAGTCGGCGACTGCGACAGCCGCGACCAAGCCGAAACCAGCAGCCGCACCGAAGTCGGCCGCGACTGCGGCCACTTCGGCCGCCGCGTCGCCCCAGGCGGCAGTCGCCCCCGCGGCCCCGCGCAAGTCGCTGCTCCGTGGCAAGCGCCCCCGCAAAGCGCCCAGCACCGGCCCAGTGACGATCGGCCGCAGCGGCTTCACGAAGCTCAAGAACATGTCGGAGATTCGGCACTACCTACGCACGAGTGACACCCCGGTCTTCTTCGTCGGCGCGACAGCGTTCAACCTGCTCGGCCTCGACCGCTGGGTGCGCGGTTTCTCGTACATCTCGTACTACGACAGCTGGGACGGCACGCACCCGCGCGTGTTTAGCCCGACCGAGCGCCCATACGTCGAGTTCGAGAGCGGCGAAGACATCAACAACTGGCTGCTGCGCAACCACGAGGTGCGCGCGTACATCGAGCGCCGCACGCCCCAGGGCCAGCGCCCCCAGATCGTGATGGTGTTCTTCAATGAAGAGACCGAGCGAATCTGTGACGAGCTTGACTACGACCTGATCATGCCCAGCAACGCACTCCGCGAGCGCCTGGACTCAAAGATTGTCACGACGCAGATTGCCGATTCGGTCGGCGTGCCCAGTGTGCCGAACGTGCTCACGAGGGTGGCCGACTGGGATGAGCTGGTGAAGGTCACCAATAAGGAGAAGCTGGGGCAAGATCTGGTGATCCAGACCGCCTACGGCGACTCTGGCAAGACCACCTACTTCGTGACCAGCGAGGCCGAGTTTGCGGCCGTCGCCGACGAGGTGGTCGGTGAAGAGATCAAGGTTATGAAGCGCATCAACAATCGCCCGATCGCGATCGAGGCGGTGCAGACTCGGCACGGCACCATCGTGGGTCCGTGCATGACTGAGCTCACCGGGCACACCGATCTCACGCCGTACCGCGGCGGATGGGCGGGCAACGAGATGTTTCCCACCGTGCTCGACGACGAGAGTCGCCACGCTGCCGTTCAACTCGTGCGCAAGCTCGGTGACCGGCTCGGCAAAGAGGGGTATCGCGGCTTCTTCGAGGTCGACGTACTGCTCGACACCGACACCGGCGACGTCTACCTCGGCGAACTCAACCCGCGCGTGAGTGGCGCCTCGGCGATCACCAATGTGACCGCCGGTGCCTACGCCGACGTGCCGCTGTTTGCCTTCCACCTGCTGGAATACTCGGGTATCGATTTCGAAGTCGACATCGACGAGATCAACCGTCGCTGGGAGGAGCTCGCCTCGGAAGATGAGTGGAGCCACATGGTCATCAAGCACACCGCCGACACGGTGGAGCACATCGACGCCGCCCCGCTCACGGGACGCTACGTGATCGACCACTTCGGCAATCTCAATTACAGCCACGGCGATCTCGACTGGCATCTCCTCTCGAACGAGGGGGAGGCGTACTTCATGCGAATCTACCGCGAAGGCGACTACCGCTGGAAGGGCGCGGATCTCGGGATCCTCGTCACGAAGGCGCAGCTCGAGACAAGTCACGGCGGCTTGACGTTGCACGCGAAATACCTGATCGACGCGATCCGTGGCATGTACTCGGTGTCGTCCGTCGACGGTGAAGCGCCCGTGCTGAAGCCCGCCCCCGCCAAGGGCAAATAGGTTTCGTGGGATACTGAGCGGATGTGTGCCGAGACCATTTACGGGACGAGTTCGACCGCGGGAATCGGGGCGCCGACACTAGACCAGTGGCAAATCGCCCCCTACCTGCAGTGGTCGATGCAGAATATCGAGAGTTTCTTGCCAGTTCACCAGATTGCCAGCGGCGCGCGAATTACAGAGTTCGCGCGTCGGCCGGTGGACCTCGAGTCGCTGATCATTCCGCACCCTTGGGAAGATCGCGTGGCGTCATTCGGTGAGGTGATGCAGTCGACCCACACCGATGGGTGGCTCGTGGCACACCGCGGCACGATCGTTGGCGAGCAGTATCTCGGCACGATGGCGCCCGGCACGATGCACCTGCTGATGTCGGTGTCGAAGTCGCTGACGGCGACAACGGCTGGCCTACTCGCGGGAAGCGGCGAGCTGGATCTCGACCGACCGGTTACGGACTACGTGCCCGAGCTCGCGGGATCCGGCTACGCCGGTGCCCTCGTGCGGCACCTCGTCGACATGCGCACCGGGGTGCACTTCTCAGAGGAGTACCTGAACGAGGACGCGGAGGTGCGCCTGCTCGAGGAAGCGATCGGATGGGCGACGAAGAAGCACCCCGAGGTGCCGAACACCCTGCTCGGTTTCCTCGCGACGCTCGGCCAAGATGGTCCACACGGGGGCGCATTCGATTACAAGTCGTGCGAGACCGACGCGCTCGGTTTCGTGATCCAGGGCGCCACGGGCCGCCACCCAGCAGATGTCATGTCGGAGCGGCTCTGGCAGCCGATGGGCGCCGAGTTCTCGGCGCACGTTGGCGTTGATTCGGTCGGCGCCGGCATGTTCGATGGGGGAGTCTCGGCAGCACTGCGCGACCTCGCTCGCTTCGGTCACCTGTTTGTCAACGGTGGGGCCGCGCTCGATGCTGCCGCGGTCGTGCCGGCCTGGTGGGTCGACGACACCTACGCTGGCGGCCTGGATTCGCGCGAGGCTTTCGCAAACGCGAGCGAGCCGACGCTGATGCCGGGAGGGATGTACCGCAACGGTTTCTGGTTCCCGGGCGAGAGCGGAGACGTGATGCTGGCCCTCGGAATCCACGGTCAGATGATCTATATGAACCGGATCACCGGCGTCGTCGGCGTGAAGGTGTCGAGCTGGCCAACGCCCCAAGACGCGGAGAAGCTGTTCTGGACGCTGCGCGCATTCGACACCGCTTCGCTGGCGCTGCACCAGGGCGAGCTGTAGGTTCATGATGCTGCTCTCGGAGGCGACGGCCGAGCGCACCGTGTCTTAGTCGCACCAGTCACACACAGAGGATCAACACATGTTCGCAGTTACCACCAACGATGTTCCCGGCTACCGCATCACGCAGGTGCTCGGGGAAGTGATGGGCCTGACGGTGCGGTCGGCAAACTTCGGCCAGAACTTCACCGCGGGCTTCCGCGCTCTCGGCGGCGGCGAGATGCCCGAGTACACAAAGGTGATTTACGAGTCACGCTGGGAAGTCATGAATCGCATGTGGGCAGAGGCGCAGTCACGCGGCGCCAACGCGGTCGTGGCCATGCGCTTCGATTCGGGATCGATTGGCAACTTCACGGAGTTTTGCGCCTACGGCACAGCCGTCGTGATCGAGCCGCTCGCTCCCCAGACTCCGGCGAACCCGGCCCAGGCCCAGAGCTAGCTCGCGCGACCGCGCTCTCGCGTCAGAGTGCGTGTTGGCGTGCGGGGGTGCCGAGGCGGCGGACGGTAATACGGCCCGGGGTGGCAGACGGGGTTGGCGCCGGGGCTGCAGTCCCGGTCGCGCTTGGCGCTTCCTGTGCTGACAGCAGCCAGGCCTCGCCGTTGAGAATTCGCGGTGCCTCCTCCCCGCTCAGCGTCGTCAGCGCGGCCCGAATGAGCGCGCCGTGAGCCACAACAACGGACCCGGGCGCTTCCCGGAGTAGGCGCTCGAATGCTGCAGCTCCGCGCTCAGCCAGAGTGCCCGGCGGCTCGGCGTCGGGCACATCGAGGCCGGGCCACTGTGCCTCGGCGTCGCGCACCAGTTCACCCTCGGCCGATCCGAAGTCGCGCTCGATGATGTCTTCTGCGATCTCAGGCCCGGCGAGCCCGAGTCGCTCAGCGATGATGCGGCCGGTGGTCGCCGCGCGGTCAAGCGGCGAGACCACGACGCGCTGCCAGTCGCCAGCACGTCCGAGCAGCTCGGCGACCTCGCCAGCCTGCGCGATGCCGGTCTCATTTAAGGGAATGTCGGTGCGACCCTGAATGCGACGACCGATGTTCCAGTCAGTCTCTCCATGACGCACGATCAGCAGGGAGGCGGCGGGGATCCCGGAAGAACTCATGCCTCCACCGTAGCCGCGCGGTGTGAACCGCCTGTCACGCCTGCGGCGAACACGGCACCGCGATCCCGAATCACCACGTAACCTGGGTCCATCGGCGGCGCCTTTCCCGTGCTCCAGGCGTCGCAAGGAGGTAGGAGATGTTCGAGAGATTCACTGATCGTGCTCGCCGCGTTGTCGTGCTCGCCCAAGAAGAGGCGAAGATGCTCAACCACAATTACATCGGTACTGAGCACATTCTGCTCGGCCTGATTCACGAGGGCGAGGGCGTTGCAGCGAAGGCGCTTGAGCAGCTCGAGATCTCGCTCGACGCGGTGCGTGCGCAGGTTACCGACATCATCGGTACCGGGCAGCAGCCGCCAGCGGGGCATATCCCGTTCACGCCCCGTGCCAAGAAGGTGCTCGAGCTGAGTCTGCGCGAAGCGCTGCAGCTCGGTCATAACTACATCGGCACCGAGCACATTCTGCTCGGCCTCATCCGCGAGGGTGAGGGCGTTGCGGCGCAGGTGCTCGTCAAGCTCGGCGCCGACCTCAACCGTGTGCGCCAGACTGTCATCCAGCTGCTCTCCGGCTACCAGGCCGGCAAAGAGAGTGCGACGGTGGGCGCGCCCGAGACGGGCGGCGAGTCGAAGGGCTCGCAGGTGCTCGACCAGTTTGGCCGCAACCTGACGCAGGCCGCGCGCGAGGGCAAGCTCGACCCGGTCATCGGTCGTGAAAAGGAAGTCGAGCGGGTCATGCAGATCCTCTCGCGCCGCACCAAGAACAACCCGGTACTGATCGGCGAGCCCGGCGTCGGCAAGACTGCCGTCGTCGAGGGGCTCGCGCAGGCAATCATCAAGGGCGAGGTGCCCGAGACGCTGAAGGACAAGCAGGTCTACGTGCTTGACCTCGGTTCGATGATCGCCGGTAGCCGTTACCGCGGTGATTTCGAGGAGCGCCTGAAGAAGGTCACCAAAGAGATTCGCAATCGCGGCGACATCATCATCTTCATCGACGAGATCCACACGCTCGTCGGCGCGGGTGCTGCCGAGGGTGCGATCGACGCGGCCAACATCCTGAAGCCCATGCTTGCTCGCGGTGAGCTGCAGACCATCGGTGCCACCACGCTCGATGAGTACCGCAAGCACTTCGAGAAAGACGCCGCGCTTGAGCGTCGGTTCCAGTCGATCCAGGTCGCGGAGCCATCGCTGCCGCACTCGATCAACATCTTGAAGGGCCTGCGCGACCGCTACGAGGCGCACCACAAGGTTTCGATCACCGACGGCGCGATTGTCGCCGCGGTGAATCTGGCCGATCGCTACGTGCAAGACCGCTTCCTGCCAGACAAGGCAATCGACCTCATTGACGAAGCAGGCGCACGCCTGCGGCTGTCGATCCTGTCGAGCCCGCCCGAGCTGCGTGAATTCGATGAGAAGATCGCGATCGTGCGCGCCGAGAAGGAGCAGGCGATCGAGGGTCAAGACTTCGAGGCGGCGGCGAACAAGCGCGACGAAGAGAAGAAGCTGATCGCTGAGCGACTCCGCCTTGAGAAGCAGTGGCGCGCGGGCGACGTTGCGACCAAGGCAGAGGTCGATGAGGGCCTGATCGCTGAGGTGCTTGCACAGGCGACCGGTATTCCGGTCTTCAAGCTGACCGAAGAGGAGACCTCGCGTCTTCGCTTCATGGAGGAGGCGCTGCACCAGCGCGTCATCGGTCAGAACGAGGCCATTTCGGCACTCGCGAAGACTATCCGCCGTCAGCGCGCGGGCCTGAAAGACCCGAAGCGCCCCTCTGGCTCGTTCATCTTCGCCGGCCCCACGGGCGTCGGCAAGACCGAGCTCGCAAAGGCACTCGCCGAGTTCCTGTTCGACGACGAGAACGCGCTGATCTCGCTCGACATGTCTGAGTACGGCGAGAAGCACACTGTGTCGCGTCTCTTCGGCGCTCCTCCCGGGTTCGTCGGGTTCGAAGAGGGTGGCCAGCTCACCGAGAAGGTGCGCCGCAAGCCGTTCTCCGTCGTGCTCTTCGACGAGATCGAGAAGGCACACCCCGACATCTTCAACTCGCTGTTGCAGATTCTCGAGGAGGGTCGCCTCACCGACGGCCAGGGCCGAGTGATCGACTTCAAGAACACGGTCATCATCATGACGACGAACCTTGGTTCGACCGCGATCGCCGGTGGCCCCGTTGGCTTCCAGCTCGAGGGCGACTCCTCGGTTGGCTACGACATGATGAAGGGCAAGGTCAACGAGGAGCTCAAGAAGCACTTCAAGCCCGAGTTCCTGAACCGCGTCGACGACACGATCGTCTTCCCGCAGCTGACCAAGCCGGAGCTGCTGCAGATCGTCGACCTGTTCGTCAAGCAGCTGAAAGACCGCCTGCTCGATCGCGACATGCACATCGAGATCTCGGCGCCGGCGCGCGAGCGTCTTTCCGAGGTCGGGTACGATCCGACACTCGGTGCTCGCCCGCTGCGCCGCGCGATGCAGCGAGAGATCGAGGATCGCCTGTCCGAGCGCATCCTGAGCGCCGAACTGCTGGCCGGCGATCTGGTGAAGGTCGACTTCGTGGACGGCGAGTTCACGTTCGAGACCGAGCGTCGCGCTGATCGCGATCCGAGCGCGTCTTCGGCGTCTGCCGCTGCCGCGGTCGCCTCGACGGCGGCCACCCCGGGCACCGCGGAGTAACCTCCGCCCCTCGGCAACAGTAAACGGGCTCGCTGCTTCGGCAGCGGGCCCGTTCTGTATGCGCGGCGGGGCCTAGACTGGGCTGATGAACGCCGGCCCCGAGATCAGTATTCGCAGCGCGCGCACCGGAGATGTGCCGCAGATGGTTGCACTGATGGAGCCCCTCGTTGCGAGACGCATTCTGCTCGGCAAAGACCTCGTCGACCTGTACGCAGCCGTGCCCGAGTTTCTCGTCGCGGTCGATGCGACGGATGCTGTCGTCGGGTACGGCGCCGTGCACGTGATGTGGGAGCAGCTCGGCGAGGTGCGCACGCTCGGCGTCTCAGATCGATTGCTGGGCCGGGGTGTTGGGCATCAACTACTCACCGCGCTTGAAGACCGGGCGCGCGCGCTCGGTCTGCAGCAACTGTTCTGCCTGACCTTCGAAACCGAGTTCTTCGGTAAGCACGGCTTCGAGCAGATGAGCGAAGATACCGAGCTGATCGCCGCCGAGGTGTACGCCGAGCTGCTGCGCTCGAGTGACGAGGGCGTTGCGGAGTTCCTGGATCTGGCGCGCGTGAAACCGAACACGCTCGGCAACACGCGCATGCTGAAGCACCTGTAGTCAGAGAACGCGGATACGCTGACGCCATGTCGACCCTGAAGGATCCCGTCGGACCGAAAGATCGCAGCGTGTATGTGCGGCGCCGGCTGATCGTACTGCTGTGCCTGCTCGCGGTGATCGTGGCCATCGTGCTGATCATTCTGCGCCCGGGGTCGCACAGCAATATGGCGAACCCCGACACAGTCGAGGTTCCGAAGGACATTGCGGGATCGACCGCGACTACCGACAGTGAAGAAACTGACGACGGCAGTGACGTACCGGAGTGTTCAGCGGGCCAGTTCACCGTCACGCCCGCAACCGACAAAGGCGATTACGCGGCGGGGGAGAACCCGAAGCTCTCGCTCAGTGTCGAAAACACGGGCGACGAGGCGTGCTCGGCAGATCTCGGCAGTGCAAACCTCACTTTTGTCGTCGCGAGTGGTGATGACGAAGTGTGGCGGTCGGGCGACTGCCAAAAGAATGCGGAGCACCTGGCTGTCATTTTGGAGCCGAAAAAGCCGCTCAAGACCGATGCCATCACGTGGGACCGCACGCGCTCGAGCCCCGAGACCTGCGACATCACTCGCGACGCGGTTGCGGCGGGCGGCGCCTCCTATCACCTGCGCACGACCGCGGCTGGCGTGCAGGGCACGGGCACCGCTCAGTTCCTGCTGTACTAGCGGATGGTGGTGTGAAGATCGCATGCGCCTCACGCTTGGAGATCTGGCACCCACCCGCTACTACCAGCAGCGGCTCGAAATTGAGGTGCCGGTAGCGCACGAGATTCTCCTGCAGACTCGACGCTCAGGAGAGGTTGAGTTCGTCGTGGTGCTCACCTGCCATCCCGGTGACGAACACCTTCTCGCGGAGGTGATGGAGACGGGACAAGAAATGAACCCGCTTTCGGTCGGCCCGTCAGGTGATGCCCTTGAACGGATCTCGAAAGGGTGGTCAGCGTGGCCGGGCGACATGCGCGCGCCTGTGCCCACCAGAATGGTCATCTTTTACGCGACCATTCCGGCAGGGGTCCGGGACGTCAAGCTACAGCTCCCGACAATGCGTCGTTCTCACACTGTTGATGTAGAGAACGTTGCTCGACTCTCGGTAGAAGATGTGCGTGATGATCTCGGCATGAGCTACGCCGTAATCAATGACGCAATCTTCTGCCGCGTCGCGCTCTATGTTGATGGCGCGCCGTGGCCACCTCCTCTGAGCATCGACACGCTGGGAGAAATCGGTGGGGCTCAAATCGAGGGCTTAGACGACCTTGTGGAGGCTCGTCTTGCTTCGTGGGAGCCGATCGAAACATTGCTCTCCTATCCAGTGGAAGTCTCGCTTGCCGAGGATGATTCAGTTGGCCCCAATGCTGATGGGCGCTGGCAGACTATGTTGCCGGAAGGCAATTGAGCGGGCGTGAGTGCGTTGTGCGCTAGCCCCAGACACCTCCGGGCGTGGGCGTGGGCGTAACTGTGGGCAAAGTGATGCCCAATTGTGGTCTCGCTCTAAGCTTCGCGGGAGTACTCTGACGGCATGACGAAAAACCATGTCCCCAGCAACGGGCTTCGTGTCGAGCTGAACCAGGGCACGAACGAAGCTGTGGCCCTCGATGAGCTCATCGACGATGTGCTCCACGGCGACATGAACGGCGCCCTGCGCGCGCTGCATGAGCCGCACGTCGAGAAACTCGCGGCGCCTGACGCACCAGCCGCGAGCTGAGCCGCGCTACCCGCCGGACTCCTCCAGGCGCAGCGCGATCCACAACTCAGCGCGATCGTCAGGGTCCGCGAGCGATCTGCCGGTGAGCCGCTCAATCCGCGTCACCCGATCGCGCAGTGTATTGCGATGAATGCCGAGCTCAGTCGCGGTGGGCCCGCGCTGCCCGTCGGCCGCGAACAGCGTGCGCAGTGTTTCACGAAGCATCGCACGGTCGTCGGCGCTAACTGTGGCCGGGTTGCCATCGGCTCCGGCGTACGAACTCGAGTACGATTCCGCGAGTGGTCCGAGCACGCGGCGGGATAAGAGCCCGGGGTTCCAGCCAGTTGTGCCGAGCACATCAGATTCCGCCTCGAGTAGTGCCTCGAGCACCGGCGTATCGCGGTCGGCCCATACGACTGCGGGGACCCGCGGAGCGGCATAGAGAGGCGCCGTCGGCGACAGGGACCTGAGGCGTGCGGCGGCGGAGCGGCGGCTGAGTTCCACCTCATCGCGCGCGGCCGGGCGCCCGACGACGACGTCGAGATTGTGTGCAGACGCGGCAGCGAGCGCCGCGTCGATGCAGGCCGCCGCATCGTCAACGATCTGCCACGCGCGCTCGACGCCGGGCACCGGGCCGGGGTCTGTGCTCGGCGCGACGAGCCGGTCGAGACCTGAACGCGGTTCGCGCCGCCACGCCGCCAGGTTTTCGGCCGCGCCCTGCAGCGCGAGCACGCGCATCCGCTCGGAGATGATCACACCGGGGGCGAGGATCCCGATGCCGTGTGCGGCCGGCGCGCCCGCCAGCAGCGCCGCGGTGAGACGTTCCCAGCGTTCCCGCTCGCGGCCGTCAGCTGCGCGGTTGCCGCCGAGGGCGAGGCCGAGGACCATCGCGCCCGCGGCGACGATGGAGCGACCCTCGGGCGTGAGCGGCGGCCCGCCCGCTACGGCCAGCCGGTAGCGTCCGCCGGAATCGAGATCGATGAGTTCAGTCGCCGCCGCCGCATCGGCAGCGGCGAAGCCAGCGGTTGCCGCGAGCGACGTGCCATCGGATCCGAGCAGCGCGAGATGCTTGCCCGTCATCTGGGCGAGACTCGAGAGCACCTCCGCCGGTTGCTGTTCGCCGCGGGCTCCCTCGAGCAGGCGCTGCTGCGCCTGCAGTGCGCCGCGTGCCGCGCCGAGCTCGTCGGCCCGCAGCAACTCAGCTACGGCCTTGCTCACGGCGATAAACGGCACGGGCAGCGGCACCTCAAACAGAGCGACCCGGTACGTGCTGGCCGCCTGCACCAGCAGGGGCGGGATGCGCTCGTGCACGACGCCGACCCCGAAGCCGATTGCGGCGACCCGTGCGCGATTCAGGCCGGCGACGAAGTCGCGCCAGCGGTGATCGTCCGGTGCGAGCGCGAGGCCCGTGGTCAGAATGATCTCGCCGCCCTCCAAGTAGGCACCTAGGTCGAGCAGCTCGGTGTTCGACACCCACGTGATATCAGGATCGCCCGCACCGGATTGCACGAGACGTAGCTGCAAATGCTGAATTGCAAGGAGCTGGGAGAAGGCGACCATGCAGTGATTCTTGCACAGGTGAGCCGGTCGCAGATATGCAAGCCGTGCAGCAGGCGGCTCCACGAATCCGCCTACACTGGCGGTACTGGCAATGCGGTCGCGGAGCAGATGTGACGCTCCCAGGCCACACACGATCAATGACGAGGAGCGCGCCAATGACGGGCACCGGGCAGCCGCAGCACACGCAGCCGCAGCACACAGGCGAGACTAGAAGCGCCCCGTTCGGGGCGCTGCACGGGATCCGGGTCGCCGATTTTTCCCGCGTGCTCGCGGGGCCGCACGCCACGATGATCTTGGCGGACCTCGGCGCCGACGTCATCAAGATCGAGAGCCCAGAGGGCGACGGCACGCGGCAGTGGAGCCCGCCGGTGAATGCAGCCGGACAGAGCACGTATTTCGCGGGAGTGAACCGCGGTAAGCGCTCGGTCGTTTGCGACCTGCGCGACCCCGCAGGCGTCGCCCGCGCACGCGAGCTGGCGCTGAGTGCCGACGTCGTGATCGAGAACTTCAAGCCCGGCACCATGGAGAAGTTTGGGCTCGGCTACGACGCCGTCGCCGCTGAGAACCCGGGCGTCGTCTTCTGTTCGATTTCAGGGTTCGGCGACACCGAGGGCCGCGACCTCCCCGGCTACGACCTGCTGGTGCAGGCCGTCGGCGGGCTGATGAGTATCACAGGCCAGGCGGATGAGGCCGGGGGAGAACCCACCAAGGTGGGCGTCGCACTCGTTGACATTCTCACGGGGCTCAACTCCGTCATCGGCATTCAGGCGGCTCTGCGGGCGCGCGATACCGCAGGATCACCCGTCGCCGGGCGGGGTCAGCACGTCAAGGTGACTTTGCTCGGTTCGCTGCTGTCGGCGCTCGCCAACCAGGCGTCGTCCACCCTCGAAACCGGAGTGTCTCCCGGTCGCATGGGCAACGCCCACCCGTCGATCGCGCCCTACGAGACGTTTGCCGCCGCCGACCAGGCCATCGCGCTCGCGGTCGGCACCGACGGCCAGTTCTCGCGCCTGTGCGACGTGCTCGAAATCTCCGAGCTCGTCACCGACGAACGCTTCGCCACGAACCCGCAGCGAGTGGCGCATCGCGTCGAGCTGCGGGCGGCGCTTGAGCGGGTGTTGCGCACGCGATCCGCCGCTGAATGGATCGACGCCTTCACCGCGGCGAATATTCCCGCCGGCCGCGTGAACTCGATCGCGCAGGCGCTCGAACTCGCGGACTCACTCGGGCTCGCACCGGTCGCGGCCACGACCGCTACGGCCCCCGACGGCAGCGCGCAGGTCGTGCGCTCCGTGGCGACACCGATCTCGTTCTCGGCGACGCCCGCATACTACGAGGTTCCGCCGCCCGGTATCGGCGAGCACCAGGAGGCCGATTGGCTGCCCCGGTAGGGCTTCACGCTTTTCCTACTTCTTCATCCCGCAACTTCACCCTGCTACTTCACCCTGCTACTTCACCCGGTTACTTCACCCGGTTACTTCACCCCCTACGACCCCCGTCTCACTCGAGGAGCCTCATGACCACCACCATCGACCAGCTGTTTGACGTCGCCGACTTTGTGACCGAGGAGGAGCGCGAGTGGCAGCTCAAGGCGCGCGAATTCGCGCAGACGCGCATTCGGCCGATCATCGACCAGGCATTTGAAGATCGCCGCCTGCCCGTCGAGCTGCTGCCCGAGGTGGGCGAGTTCGGCGCCTTCGGCATGTACCTGAACGGCTACGGCCTGCGCGGCGCATCGTCGGTCGCCTATGGTCTTGTCGCGATGGAGTTTGAGGCTGTCGATTCCGGCTTCCGCACCGCGCTTTCGGTGCAGGGTTCGCTCGCGATGGGCGCGATCTACAAGTTCGGCTCGGAAGAGCAGAAGCAGCGCTGGCTGCCGCCGATGGGCCGCGGTGAGGCAATCGGGTTCTTCGGTCTGACCGAACCGCAGGGCGGATCCGACCCCAACACGATGCTCACCCACGCGCGCCGCGAGGGTGACGAGTGGGTGCTGAACGGTAAGAAGCGCTGGATCGGCCTCGCCACCGTCGCCCAGCTCGGCGTCATCTGGGCGAAGGATGAAGAGGGCATCGTGCGCGGCTTCATCGTGCCGACCGACACCCCCGGATTCCAGGCCACCGCAATCGAGAACAAGCTCTCGATGCGCGCGTCGCTGCAGACGGAGATCGTGCTTGAAGACGTGCGCCTTCCCGCCGACGCGATCCTGCCCGGATCGAAGGGCCTGTCGTCGCCGTTCAAGTGCCTCAATGAGGCCCGGTTCGGTATCGCGTGGGGCGTCATGGGCGCGGCGCGCTCGTGCCTCGAGGTCGCCGTCGAACGGTCGCAGACCCGCGAGGTGTTTGGCGCCCCGATCGGTGGCAAGCAGATCATCCAGGCGAAGCTCGCCGATATGTTCCTCGAGTACGAAAAGGGGCTGCTGCTCGCGCTGCACCTCGGGCGTCTCAAGGATGCGGGCAATCTCACTCACGGCCAGATTTCTGTCGGCAAGCTCAACAACGTGCGCGAAGCCATCAAGATCGCGGGCACCGCGCGCTCCATTCTCGGTGGCGACGGCATCACCTCCGACTTCCCGGTGATGCGCCACATGGCCAACCTCGAGTCCGTGCGCACTTATGAGGGCACTGACGAGGTGCACCAGCTCGTGATCGGCCGCGAACTCACGGGCATCGCGGCCTTCTAGGGGTCTGGCTCTACTTCCCTGCCCCTGCCCTCGCCCCTTCCTGCCCCTGCTCACCCGCGCCGCGCTGCCCCTCGTTCTGTCGTCGCAAATGATCCCTTCAGCTTCACGATCGGATCATTTGCGACGACAGAATGGGGAGCTCGTGGGCGGGGAGAGTGGTGAGGACGCTCACAGGTGAGGATCTTGGGTTTTTCGAACTAGTTGTGCACAACTTGGGCCGCCTCTCGGCGCGGCCGGAGTGACATCGGCAAGCTGGAGGTATGCCCACTCCCCGAAACCCCCTGCCACCGAATTGGGGCGACCGGCCCTTTCGCACGGCCGGAGCCGAACATCTTGGGATGGGCGCCAACGTCGTCAGGCACTCGCGCTTCGACCGGCCATTCCACGGGGTTCGCAGGCGGGCTGGGGCACCGCAATCTTGGGCGCTGCACGATTCACCTGACTCTCAGCCGGTGCGCGAGGCGAGGGCGTTCGCTCTGTTGTTGCGCGACGGCGAAGCCTTTAGTCATGAGACTGCGCTGGTGCTGATGGGGTGCCCCATCCGCCACGAGTCGGGGCGGTTTCCCGTGCACGTCACGACTCGATGGCCGCGACGAGCACGTCGAGCAGCCGGCGTGGTCGGGCACGCGACACGATACGCGTGGGAGCCGATCGCAGACAGCCGAGGGCTGCCAGTTGCGCCTCCCCACTTCGCGCTCATTCAAGCCGCAGAACGGTTGCCGCTGCGGGAACTCGTCGTCGCGATCGATCATCTCGTGCTCCCGCGGAGGGGTCTTGTCGGTTGCACGCCTGACTCGTTTAGCGAGGCCTGGCAGCACCTCGGAGGCCGCGGTCTCGTTGGCATTGGCACAGCGCGCAGAGCGCTCGCGCTCGCGCGCACCGGCGCTGAATCGCGCATGGAGACGCTCCTGCGGTTGATACTCGAGGCCTACGGGCTTGCGAAGTACTTTCAACTTCAGTGCGAGATCTACGACGAAGAGGGTTTCATCGGGCGGTTCGATCTCGTGTGTGAGGAGCTCAAGCTCATCGTCGAGTATGACGGTGAGCAGCACCGCACCGACCAGCGCCAATACCTGAGAGACCTGCGGCGACTCGACCGCGCTCGCGCGGAGGGGTACCTCGTGATGCGATTCCATGCGGGCGAGGTGCTGCGGGGACATCGACAGATCGCCGAGCGCGTGGCCCACGCATTAGGGGTGTGACGCGTGCAAGTGCGAGGGGGTGCCGTCCCTGGGGTCGGTTTCGGTGGCCGGTATCCGTGCGGAGAACGGGCGATATGTGTCTATAGTTCTAGTTGATGTAGGGTTAATGACCATTAGGGAGGGTGTCGAGATGCTGATCACAGTCAACGAAGCGAGTGAGCGACCGATCTATGCCCAGATTGCCGACGGCGTTCGGGCGGAGGTGATTGCGGGGCACCTACACGCAGGTGACACGCTTCCGCCAGCCCGCAGCCTTGCCATCGGGCTCGGCATCAACGTACACACCGTGCTTCGCGCCTATCAGTTGCTTCGCGACGAGGGGCTGATCGACCTGCGACGTCGGCGCGGAGCCGTCGTCACGGGCGCCGCTGCAGCGATCACTGAATTGAAGGATGACGTCGCTGCGCTCGTCGCTCGTGCCGCGCGGGCGGGTGTCTCGACAGACACGCTCGCGGCCCTTATCTCTCGCACCGAGGTTCCCTTAGTAACCGCCGAGCCTCAAGACTTTACGGTAGCGGAGGACGCCGCATGATCAGCTCCCAAGACGATCGCCACCTGCGAGCCGTGGGCTCCGACACTGGCAGCAGCTCCGCAGGCGCAGGCGCAGGCGCCTACGCTGACGCAGCCGCAGCCGCAGCCGCAGCGGCCGCGTCAGCGGACCAGGCCAAATTGCGCGAAGCGCGACGAGCGGCGCTCTGGGTTGGGCTGGTCGTACCGTTGATCGTTACGAGCGCGACAGTGGTGAGCATGGTCTTGCTGCTTCCGCGTATGCCTGACCCCGCGGCGACGCACTGGTCGGGCGGTGACGGCCCAGACGGATTCGGTGCTGCCTGGACGTTCCCGGTGATCGCTGCAAGTCTCGGCATCGGAATTCCCCTCGTGATGTGGGCGTTTGCTCGCTTCGGCGGTGCGGGCGGCGCCATGCCCGTCTGGTCAGGGTCGCAGCGCTTCATGGCGGCGTTCAGCCTGGGTACGACGATATTTCTGCAGGGCCTGCTTCTCGTGTCAATGGCGGTGCAGCTCGACGTTTCAGACGCGCGCGACGTGCCAGGGATCGACGTGTTCGTCGCCATCGGATTTGCCACGTGGGCCATCGTCACGGTCGCGGCGTGGTTCGCGCAGCCTCGGGTGCGCATCGCTCGAGGCGAGATCGATAGTGCGGCGCCGCTCGAACTTGCACACTCCGAACGCGCCGTGTGGGTGCACACCGTACGGGCGTCTGGTGTGTTCATCGGCGTGGTGAGCGCCGCCGCACTGCTCACAGCCGGAGGCGGAATCTGGATGTTGGTGCTCAACGTTCCGCTGTGGTGGCTCAACGTGGGCATTGGTCTGCTGCTCAGCGCAGCGATGCTGATGCTCGGCATCTTCCGGGTGCGCGCAGACGCGACCGGCATTGAGGTGCGGTCGAAACTCGGGTGGCCAGTGTTTGCGGTGCCAGCAAGTGACATCAAATCCGTTACGGCCGCGCAAATTTCACCACTCGGGGAGTTCGGCGGTTGGGGGTTGAGATGGATGCCCGACCGTTTCGGTGTCGTATTGCGCTCGGGTGACGGCATTGTGATTCAGCGGCGCGACGGCCGCGTCTTCGCCGTGACAGTGGACGACGCGGAGACCGGCGCGGCAGTGCTCGCCGCGGCATCCCATCAGTCGCCCACTGAAGTCCCGGCAGATCAATCCACAGGCGAGACGAACCACGCTCGCACCGACCAGAGTGCTTCGGAGACGCCATGACCATCGAACAGCGACCCCAGTCGCAGACGGGCATCGGCGACCGAGAAACCGCCGTGCCTGGGCTGCCTCCGACCGAGGACACCCCTCTCGCCCCGGTGCTCCCGCAAACTCTCTCCCGCGTGCCGTGGGGCGCCGTCGCGATCTTCGTCGTGATTGCGTTCGGGCTCGCGTGGGTCGCGGTGTTGCCACTGTGGCGCATGGATACGAACGCGCCCGAATTCCCAGGCATGATCGGTCTGTTCGCCGCAATCATGATGTTTACGCCCGCCGTGGCGACGCTGGCCGCGCTGTTCCTCGCGAAGACACCGAAGACCGCACGCCTGCAGTTCCTTGGCATGTGGCCGTTGCGCCCCGCAAAGCGGGTGGTCTGGTCGATCATCGCGGCGATCTTTGCGCCCCTGGTCATCGTGATCGTGTCGATCGGCGTTGCGGTGCTCTTCGGATGGGCGCGGCTCGATCTCGTCACATTCTCGGGGTTCCAAGAGATGCTTGACGCACAGCTCGCTGCGCTCGGCGGAGAGACGGCAGACATTGCCCGCGCCAGCATGCCGCCGATCGGCGTGCTTGTCGCGCTGCAATTTGCGATGGTGCCCATTGGTGCCGTGGTAAACAGCGTGCTCGCGTTCGGTGAGGAAATCGGCTGGCGGGGTTGGCTGCTGCCGGCGCTGCGGCCGCTCGGCACGTGGCCAGCGCTCCTCATTACGGGCGCGATCTGGGGGCTCTGGCATTCGCCCATCATCTTGCTCGGCTATAACTTCGGCCTCACCGATTGGCGCGGCGTCGCCCTGATGACTATTGGGTGTATCGCGTGGGGCACACTACTCGGCTGGGCGAGACTCCGCACCGGGTCAGTGTGGCCAGCCGTCTTCGGGCATGGTGCCTTGAATGCTTCGGCGGCGATGATCGCGGTGCTCGCCGCCGCGGGGGCACCGCTCGATCCCGCGCTCGCGATGCCGCTCGGCGCGTGCGGTTGGATCGCGGTCGCCGTCGTTGTCGTGCTGCTCGTGGTGACGGGGCATTTCGCTCCGGCACGCCAACTGCCGCTCGCAGCAACAGTCAGGCGACGGGGCGCGTGAGTTCCGCTATGCGGTCGGCGACCTCGGGGTAGCGGGCCTGCAGGTCTCCGCGCTCGCCGAGTTCGAATCCGTTCCACTCAAACGGTGGTGACATTGTCGTGCCGACGAGACTCCAGCTGCCGAGCGGCGACGACCCCTGCATTACGCCCCCGGGCACGACCGCCTGCGGCAGCTGACCGGCGTCCGCGTTGGGGCCGACGATGAGCTCCTCGGAGCGGCCATCGGGGTGCAACAGCAGCAGCCGAAGCGGGTCACCCGCGTACCAGTGATACACCTCGACCGAGGCGAGCGCGTGCAACGCTGAGAAATCAGGGCTGGCAAGCAGGTAGTAAATGGCACTCGAGTGTTCGTCGAGGTGCATCCGGCGGAACATTCCGCCCTCGTGCTCGAGCGGTTCGAGGCTGAGGCGCTCGATCCAGCGCGCGGCTTCAGCAGGAAACGGCGTCGTAAGTTCGCTCACGCGAGTGCGGCTTCACGAGTCTTGCGGAACCGCTTGCTGAGCAGCACGAGCACGATCAGCGTCACGACGTACGGACCGGCGTCGGTCAGCTGCTGAGGCAGACCGAACGACTGCAGCCGGAAACCGATGGCGTCAGCGAAGCCGAACAGCAGCGCCGCCCCGAGCACTCCGACAGGGTGGGCGCGGGCCAGCATGACGGCGACCACCGCGATCCAGCCGCGTCCCGCCGACATATTCTCGGTGAACTGTACGACGTTGCCGAGTGCCAGTTGGGCGCCGCCGAGACCGGCGAGCGCGCCCGACACGATGACCGCGCCGAGCTGGTAGCGCTGCGGGTCGACGCCCATTGTCGCGGCAGCGAGCGGCCGTTCGCCGACACCGCGCAGGCGCAAGCCCAGCGGGGTGCGGAACAGCACGATCCACGTCGCGGGCACGAGCAGCAGCGCGAGGTAGCCGAGCGGTGTGAGCGAGAACAGCTCACCGATCCACGGAATATCCGCGAGCACCGGGATGCGCCACACGGGAATGCCGACGATGCCCGGGTCTTGGAACACGCCCTGCACATTGAAGATTGCGACGAGCAGGAAGCTCGTCATACCGACCGCCAGGATGTTCATCGCGACCGCGAGCACGATCGGGTCGCCCTTGCGATACACCGCCCCGTAGCCCAAAATCAGCGAGAACAGCGCGCCCGCGACCATCGCGACGATGACGCCGAGCAACCAGCTGTGGGTGAAAAACGATGCGGTAACTCCGGCAAAGGCGCCCACGAGGATCATGCCCTCAAGGCCGATATTGAAAATGCCGGCGCGCTCGGCGAGCATGCCACCCAGAGCGGCGAGCAGGATCGGGATCAGCGACCGCAGCACGGAGCCGATGAGGTCCTGGTCGAAGAGATCGAGCATATTCATCGATCCGACTCCTTCGTCTCGGTGTCGGGCGCGGATGAGCGAGGGTCAGTAGATGCTGCCGGGGCAGCAGACGCTGACGGCTCGGCCGCCGCTGTCGCCCCAACGGGAACCGGCGCGTGCGGCGCCACGAGCGCTGCCTCAGCGAGCGGCGGGCCGTCTAGCGGCGGTCCATCACCCAGCGCCCCGCCCCGCCCGCTGCCGCGCTTGCGGAACCGCGGCAGCGCGACGCGGAACGCGAGCAGCACAATCACGAGCGCCTGAATCACGGCGGCAATCTGCGGCGAGAGCCCCAGCTCGCGGCCCATCGCATCGCTGCCGACCATGATCGCGGCGAAGAACAGGCCCGCGATTGCGGTGCCAATCGGGCGATAGAGCGCGAGCAGCGTCACGAGCAGCGCGGTGAACGCGTAGTTCGTCTGCACGAAGTAGCCCTCGATGAGCCGGGTGCTCGGAGCGCCGATGATGAGCATGACGCCGAACAATCCGGCGAGGCCGCCCGAGAGAGCCATCGTTCGTGTGACCAGCGGGCCGGGCTTGACGCCGCCGTAGCGCACGAATTCCGCGTTCTGCCCACTCAGCCCGGACTCGAAGCCGTAGCGGGTACGGCGATTCACGAAGATCGCTCCAGCGACAACGATGATGAGCACGACGAGCGACCAGTTGACCCCGGTGAGCACCGCAGTAATGGGACTCGTCGGGCCGAACGTCGACCGCAGGGTATCGGCGAAGGCAGAGTCTTTCGGCACGAGCATGCCGAGCTGCACATCGGGGCGCAGCTGCTTCGTGGCCACGAGATCGGTACTCGGATCCTTCAGCTGGAAACGAATCAGCCACGACGAAAAGTAGCGCGCTGGGTAGTTGAGCAGCAGCGTCGAGAGGAGGATCGGCACCCCGAGAAGATTCTGCAGCAGCGCCGAGATCAGGCCCCAGGCAGCTCCGGTGGCAACGGCGACAATGAGCGCGAGCGGCACGACGAGGATCGCGGGGCCGGGAACGTACACAGCGACGATGCCGCCCGTCAGCGCACCGAGGCCCGCCTGCCCCTCAGTGCCCAGGTTCAGCACTCCGGCGCGGAAGGCGATGGCAATCGCGATGCCGATGCCGATGATCGGCACGGCGCGCTGCAGCGTGTTCGCGAGCCCCGCGCCGCTGCCAAACGAGCCGTTGAGCATCGCGACGTAGCCGCTCACGGGGTCGACGCCTGCGATGAGCATAAAGCAGGCGCCGATGAGCAGCGCGAGCACCACTGATACCGGGATAGGCCCCGCGAGCCAGCGACCGGCCTTGCGTGCGGCGTTCATCGTGCAGCCCCCATCTCGGTGTTCCCACTGGCGCCATCACGCAGCGCGTCGAAAGCGCCCGGGCGGTGCCGCGCTTCGGGCTCGTGCCCTGCCATGTACAGCCCGAGCAGCGCCTCGTTTGCCTCCGACTTCGGCACCTCGGCAACGACACGTCCCTCGAACATTACGACGATGCGAGCTGACAGTGACAGGATCTCGCTGAGTTCCGCGGAGATCAGCAGCAGCGCGCCGCCGCCATCGCGGTACTCGCACAGTTCGCGGTGAATCGCCTCGATGGCGCCGATGTCGACACCGCGCGTTGGCTGCTCAGCGATGAGCAGCGGGGAGCCGTAGTCGAGCTCGCGCGCGACGACAACTTTTTGCAGGTTGCCGCCAGACAGCGTACCAACGGCCGTCGTCGGACCCGCTATCTTCACGCCGAACCGGTTGATCAGTCGCTTCGCGTGATCGAGCATTGCCGAGCGCGAGAGCAGCCCGCCGCGGAGAATCGGGGCACTGCGGTGGTGGCCGAGCGCGAGATTATCGATCGCGTCAGCACTGCCGGCGCTGCCGACCGCGTGACGATCCTCGGGGATGTACGCGATACCGCCGTCACGACGCTGAGCGATCGACGCTCCGCTGAGATCCCGACCCGCGACCGCGACCGTGCCGGCGCTGGTCTTGCGCATGCCAATGACGGCCTCGGCGAATTCGACCTGGCCGTTGCCCGCGACACCGGCGACCCCGACAATCTCACCCGCGCGCACAAAGATGCTCGCGTCGGCGACCGCGTCGCGCTCGCCAGAACCGGGCACGCTCACACCACGCACGTCGAGTACGACGTCGCCCGGATCGTTGGCGGGGGCGGGGGTCGTGAGGTCGACGTCGCGACCGGTCATGTGGCGCGTGATTTCAGCGGGAGAGCTCTGCGCGGTGACGAGCTGGGCGACGTTACGTCCATCGCGCAGCACGGTCACGCGATCCGAAATCGCCATCACCTCGCCAAGCTTGTGGGTGATGAGAATGATGGTACGGCCGTCGGCCTTGAGGGCTCGCAGCACATCGAATAGGCGCTCGGTCTCTTGCGGGGTGAGCACCGCAGTCGGCTCATCAAGAATGAGCACCCGCGCCTCGCGGTAGAGCGCTTTCACGATCTCGACGCGCTGCAGCACGCCGACGGGCACAGAATCGACTCGGGCCGTCGGATCAAGCGACAGGCCGTACTTCTCGGCGATCTCCGCGACGGTGCGGTTCGCCGCTTGGCGGTCGATGAGACCGCGCTTCGTGGGCTCACTGCGGAACACGACGTTTTCGGCGATCGTGAGCGAGGGGAAAAGTTTGAACGACTGGAACACCATGCCGATGCCGGCATCGATGGCGTCGAGCGGGGAGGCGAACGTGCGTCGTTCGCCGCGGATGAAGATCTCGCCCTCGTCGGGTTGGTACACGCCTGCGAGCTGCGACATCAGAATCGACTTGCCCGCGCCGTTTTCGCCCATGAGTGCGTGGATCTCGCCGGCTTCGACCTCGAAGTCGACGTTATCGTCGGCGAGTACGCCGGGGAAGCGCTTGGTGATCCCGCGCATCGAGACTTCGGCGACCATCCGCATTCCTTCTGTTTGTGGTGAATGACACTCGCCGGCCCGGCGAACGCAGGGAGCCGAGACCCAGAGTACTGCGTGGGAATCGACTCCGCTGCGTTCGCCGCAACCGGCGTTGAGGTGGTTACGCGAGCGGGTCGGTGACCTTGATCTTGCCGGAGACGATGTCGTCGCGGGCCTGGGTCACCTTGTCGAGCACGTCCTTGTTGTCCATGACAGTGCACTGCGAATCGGCGGCATCATCGGTGAGGCTGACGATCGTCATGCCCTCTTCCTTGAGACCGAAGGAGCTCGTCGCGTCCTTCGAGGTCTTGCCGTCCATGATCTCGCCGACAACGGTCTCGACCACGCGATTGACCGACTTCACGGTGCCGTCGACGACGGATCCGGGGGCCAGCGGGCACTGGTTCGCATCCACGCCGTAGGCCGAGAAGCCCTTTTCAGCCGCGGCCTCCATGATGCCGCCGTTCGAGGCTGCGCCCACGGCGAAGACCTCGTCGACGCCGCTCGCAGCGAAGGCGAGTGCCTGCTCCTTGCCGCGCGCCGGGTCGGCGAACGGGTTGTCGCCGCCGATGACCTGCGGGTCAACGGTGTCGACGTCCTTGTTCACGCTCTTGGCACCCTCGGCGAAGCCGTCCGAGTACTTCTTGAGCAGATCGTTGTCGACCGAGATAACCGATCCGACCTTGTTTGCCTCGGTCAGCAGGCCGGCCTCGATGCCGAGCAAGTACGAGGGCTCCTGCTCGCGGAAGGTGGCCTGGTACAGGTTGTCTGGTGCGCCATCGACGAAGGTGTCGATGAGCACGAACTTCTGCTGCGGGTTCTGCTCGGCGAGCTCCTTGGCGACGTCGCCAAACTGGAAGCCGAGCATCACGACGACCTCGGGGGCCTCGGCGATAGCTGCCTCAAGGTTGGAGCGGCGGGTCGCGTCATCCTTCGACTCGAACGTCTTCGAGGTGCCGTCGAAGCTCTCGGCGACCGACTCGATGCCGACCTTGCCTGACTTCAGAAACTCGTTCTGGCCGATCGGGTCGCTGGTGATGTAGATGAACTGGGGGCCGTCGCTGGCCGCCTTGTCTGCAGTGTCGCCGCCGCCTGAACAGGAGGTCAGCAGCAGGGCGGCGGTGGCCGCACCCGCAATGAGAGCCGCGCGAACGCGACGCTTGGTGAAGAACATGGGTGTTCCTTTCGAACGGGAGGGGATGGGTAGAGCTTACGAGCGCAGCGGCTGCAGCGACACGCTCGCGAGCGTTTCGCCGCGGCTGGGCAGGATCACCCGGCGCTCGGTGACGATGGCCGTGATGAGTTCGTGGGGCGTGACATCGAAGGCCGGGTTGACCGCGTCAATGCCCTCGGGTGCCGTGCGCATCCCGCCGAAACCGACCACTTCGCCCGCACCGCGATCCTCGATTTCAATGTCGGCACCACTCAGCGTGCGCATATCGATAGTGGATTCGGGGGCGACGACGACAAACGGAACACCGGCGTGCTGCGCGGCAAGCGCGAGCGAGAACGAGCCGACCTTATTGGCCGTGTCGCCGTTCGCCGCGATTCGGTCCGCGCCAATAAACACCGCGTCGGCGATGCCGCGCGAGAGCAGGAAGGGGCCGGCGGAGTCGATGAGCAGCCGGAACGGCGCTTGCATACGTTGGAGTTCCCACGCGGTGAGGCGTGCGCCCTGCAGCAGCGGCCGCGTCTCGAGCGGCAGCGCCTCGACAAGCGATCCCTGCTCGAGGAGGGTCTGGATCACGCCGAGCGCCGTGCCGCGTTCGACCGTGGCGAGGCTGCCGGTGTTACAGATCGTCATGACGCTCACGCGATCTTTTGCCGCGAGCTCGCGGGTGAGATCGGCGCCGCGCAAGCCCATCGAGATGCAGGCCGCGATGTCTTCATCGCGGATCAGCAGCGCTTCGGCGAGCACAGCATCGGCGCCCTGGTTGAGCTTCGTCAGCGCACGGTCGACACCCCACGACAGGTTGACGGCGGTCGGCCGGGCCTCACGCAAGATCGCCGCCTGACGGCGGACTTCGTCGCGGTCGAGCTCGTCATCGCCGTGTTCCGTCTGCACGCTTGCCGCGATGAGAGCAACGCCAAACGCGCCAGCAACACCGAGCGCGGGAGCGCCGCGCACCGCGAGACGCTGAATGTCGTCAATCAGCTCGGGAAGCTCGGTAGTTCGGCGAACTTCAACACGCTGGGGGAGGAGCGTCTGATCAATGAGTTCGATGGCTCCGTCGACCCAATCGATCGTGCGCAAGCGGTGCTCCTTTTGTGTTGCGGGCGGCAGTATCGCAGCCATCAGAATACCTGACGATCGCGCGACATTTCGCCCCCTGGTGAAGTTCCACAAACGGGCGTGATTCAGGGTCGCGATGCGGCCCGTTCTCGAACATGTAACGAGTCGTTCACGCCCGGGGCGCGTGTCTTGGAGCGGGCCCCGGCATTGGCGGCGTAGCGTGTGACGCATCGGGCAGGGTGCCCGATCGAGGAGGCCGGTTGGTCACCACCTCGAAGCCACTGGCCATCTCGCTGAGTCGGGGCCCTGCCCCGGTGCAGAGGAGCCATCGTGGCTGAGATCTACCACTCCGCAACACCCTCTCCGGTCGCACCCGAACCGGTTGCTTCCTCGTCGGCGAGCGATCCTTCGCCCGTCGCTCAGACCGAGCGCACGTACGTGCTCGATACCTCTGTTTTGCTGAGCGATCCGGCGGCGCTGTTCAGATTTGCCGAGCACTCGGTCGTGCTGCCCATCGTCGTGGTGATGGAGCTCGAGAAGAAGCGACACGATCCCGAACTCGGCTACTTCGCCCGTCGGGCGCTCCGCATTCTCGACGAGTTGCGCGACAAGCATCTGCGACTCGACTTCCCCGTGCCGGTAGGCGACTCAGGCGGAACCGTGCGCGTCGAGCTCAACCACAGCAGCGTGGATGCGCTGCCGAGCGGTATGCGGCTCGGTGACAACGACACCCGCATTCTTGCGGTGGCGCAGAATCTCGCCTCGGACGGGCTCGACGTCACCGTGATCTCGAAAGATCTGCCGATGCGGCTGAAGGCGGCCTCGCTCGGGCTCGGCTCCGAGGAGTATCGTGCCGAGCTCGCTCGCGACGACACCTACTCGGGAGTCGCGACCGTTGACCTCGACGAAGAACAGATGCGCGCGCTGTGGGAGGACGAGCGACTCGACGACGTCGAGGGCGCTGAGGGCCTCCCCTTCGGCACCGGCCTCGTGCTGACCTCGCCGCGCGGATCTGCCCTCGGCCGCGTCGACGGGGATCGATCGCTGCACGTCGTGCGCGGTGACCGCGAAGTATTCGGCGTGACGGGGCGCAGCGCGGAGCAGCGGCTCGCGATCGATTTGTTGCTCGACCCGAAGATCGGGATCGTTTCCCTCGGCGGGAGCGCCGGCACCGGTAAGTCGGCGCTCGCGCTCGCTGCGGGGCTCGAAGCGGTGCTTGAACGGCGGCAGCATCGCAAGGTGATGGTGTTCCGGCCGCTGTACGCGGTCGGCGGCCAAGACCTCGGCTACCTGCCCGGCGACCACCAAGAAAAGATGAACCCCTGGGCACAAGCGGTGTTCGACACACTTGGTTCGGTCGTGTCGCAGAACGTGCTCGACGAGGTGGTTGCACGCGACCTCGTCGAGGTGCTGCCGCTGACCCACATCAGGGGTCGCTCCCTGCACGACGCCTACGTGATCGTTGACGAGGCGCAGTCGCTCGAGCGCGGGGTGCTGCTCACGATGCTCAGCCGCATCGGCCAGAACTCGCGCGTCGTGCTCACCCACGACGTTGCCCAGCGTGACAACCTGCGGGTGGGTCGCTACGACGGCATTGCGGCGGTCATCGAAAAGCTGAAGGGGCACCGCCTGTTTGGTCACGTCACGCTGACCCGCTCCGAGCGCAGCGAGATCGCCGCGCTCGTCACGGACCTGCTCGACACCCCGTAACGCGCCGGCTGGCGCTGCACGCTGGTTGGCGCTGCATGCGCGCTGGCGCTGCACGCCGAGCCCCTCTGTAAACGCCGAGTCCCTCTATAAGCGCCGAGCCCCTCCCGCGAAACGCGCTTTCCAGGAGGGACTCGGCAACGAAAGAGGGGCTCGACGTTTGCGCTCCTGGGCGCGACCGCGGGCGGGCCCTAGCGGCCCAGGGCCGTGATGCGTGCCTCCACGTAGGGCCAGAACGTGTCAGCCCAGATTTCGTAGCCGCGGTCGTTCGGGTGGAACGCGTCGGCGGCGAACTCCGTCAGCACGCCCCGTACACCGCGGGCGTGCGTCGCCTCGTGCAGCGGCACGAGTTGCAGGCCCCGGTCGACGGCGATCAGCCTCAGCATACGATTGGCCTCCTGCACCTTGCGGTCGTTCCACGGCAGGTGGAAGCACGGCAGCTCCCCGACGATGGTGTGCGACGGCAGGGCCGACAGAATCTCCGTCATGTTCCAGTGAAAGCGCACGGGGTTCCACTCCGCGATGTCGTTCGCGCCGATCGCGATGGTCACCAGATCGGGGGAGTGCGTCAGCACCTTCTCCGCCTTCGGCAGCTGATCGCGCAGGCACAGCGACGTCGTCGCTCCCGATACGGCAAGATTCACGACCTTCACGGGCCCACCCGTGCGCGCCTCAATGCGTTCAACGAGCTGCCCGACATAGCTGCGACCGGGTACTGATGCACCGATGCCCTGCGCGGTCGAGTCGCCGAGCGCGAGGTACTTGAACGCGCCCTTCTGCTTGCGGCGCTCACGCCACCAGTTCGCGGTCACCGGCTGCATTTCGGCGAGCTCCATGAGGGGGCGGTTCACCCGCTCGTGCAATCGCTGCCAGCCCAGCAGCCGGCTGACTGAGGCCGCGCCGGATCGCGCGAGCGCGAGCGCACCGTCGCGTGAGTTTCCTCCGGGCATCACGGGCTCAGACCCCCGATTCGGTCGAGGCGGGGAGCGCAGGATCGCCGGACTGCTCCGTGGGCAGCGCTGCTGTGCGCAGTTCGGCCGCATACCCGCGCACCGAGCGCTGATACCGCGGCAGCGTCGGTGCGAGCGCCTCCAACGCGGTCGCGAGCGCCTCGCCGGGCCGACCCGCCGAGTGCAGCGCGAGCGCAAGAAAGACGCTGCGCGACGCGCCCAGATCGGGGTCGTCGGTGCTGTGCTGAAGCATCGCGACGGCCTCGTCGAAGCGGCCGAGATTGCGGAGCGTCGACGCGTATTGAATGTCGAGCTCGGCGCGTGCACGACCCGCGAGGCCGAGCTCGACGGCGCGCGCGTAGTGCTCGGCCGCCTCCGCCTCGTGCCCGGCCGAATCGAACGCGCCTCCCAGCTCGAACGGTCCGCGGGCATCCGTCGCAGGCAGCTCAGCCGCGAGCGCGGCGATCCGCGCGACCGTCTGCTCGGGTGAAAGTCGCTCGTCGTTCCAGACCGCGTCGATGCGTTGCTGCCAGTCGGGAGCCTCAGTGTGCATGTGTGTATTTTACGGAACGGGACCGATGACCTCGCTGTTAGCGTGGACGCGTGAGTCAATCGCCCGAGCGCAGCGCCCCTAGCGGTTCGCCCTATGCGCGTGCACTCGCGGCTCACGCCGACTCGGCAGCCGACCTCCACCCGACGCTGCAGCGCTACTTCGCGACGATCCCGTTGGGCGGCGTCGGCGCGGGCTCCGGGACCTTCGAGCGGGTCGGGACCAGCCGGCGCTGGGTACGTCGGCTACTGTTTCCCGTGCTCCGCACACTGCAGCGGGCCGGCATCGTGTGGGCGGGGTGGGCCGAAAACGTGCCGTTCACCATCGAGAATCAGACAGTCAACGGTCGCGCGGTGAGCATGCGCCGCTTCGAATTGCCAACGGGCACGTGGACGATGCGCGACTCGGTGTCGCTCAATCGAGATGGCCGACTCGTTGACGAAATTGGCGGAACTCATTCAACTGGGGTGCAGTGCAGGGTCGCGGCCGCCTTCGATCTCGATGTGCGCGACGGTGGGCTGATCCTGACGAGCCGTGCGGTCGGTGCGCGGCTCGGGCGTCTGCGAATCGGGTTGCCTCGCTGGTTGGCGCCGGTCGTGCGGCTGCGCGAACAATACGACGACGACTCCGCCACCCAGCGCGTCGATGTGACGATCGACGCGCCGCTGCTGGGCCGAATCTACGAGTACGGCGGTCACACCACATACGACGTCGTCGAGCGGAGCGACGCCTACAACGCCTCGCACCCGTCGGACACCTGACGGCTACGCCTCGGTCACGACGTCGCAAGACCATAAGCCATCATGAATAAACAGGTCGCACCCGCTGCCCGACCAAGCTGTCACCTAAACACGCATCACATCCGTGCGGACTTGAGCCTCTCTTCCGGCTGCATCAGTGGATGAACGCAACAGGGTCATCCGGAGAGAGCAGAATGCAATCCAGGCCCCCGGTGCTTAAGCTTGCGTTCCAACGACTCAGGCGTCTTCGAACGAGGAATGACACTAAGCGATTCAGTGTCAAAAATGTGTCCGTGAGCTGGCATTTCTGCCGGTGGGGCGTTATCGCTGAAGGTGTAGTTGAACTCCACCACTTTTTGCTCGCCGTTGACCATGTAGCCGTAGCTTCCCTCAGGCATGACAAGCATGCGGTCCGATTTCTCAGAGATGAGCGAGGTGGCTGGCACAATTTCACCCGATGCGCAGGCATCACGAAGTGCGGCGTCAAGTTCACCGGCCCGGCTGGATGCGGCCGAAATGTCTGCACACGCGCTCGCGGAAAGCATGACGAAAACTGCTGCCACACCCGACACGCTCCGTCGGCAGGCGTTACACCCCCGATATCCGAACAACATCCTGATCGGTCTACTGGTCGCCCATCAGTAGTTGAAGGCCTCTGCATCGTCCGGGGAAAGCAGTATGCAGTCCTGATGACGTCGCTCGAGCCACTTCTGCATCGACTCGGGGGTCTCAGAACGAGGGGTCACCCTCAAGGTGTCCGCGTCGAAAATTTGTCCAGGTGCTGGCATCTCCACCGGCGGATTGTTGGTGCCGAATGAGTAGTCGATCTCCACCACTTTCTTCTCGCCGTCGAGCAGGATTCCCGTGTAGCTTGCTCCAAAGTAGCTGTCATCGTGCGTGTAGTGAAAGCCAAGAGTGTCGTTGACCATGTACCCGTAAGTTCCCTCCATAACGACGAGCATGCGGTCCCACTTTTCTGGGATCAGTGAGGTGGCTGGCACGATTTCGCCGGACGCGCACGCGTCTCGGAGTGCAGCGTCAAACTTTCCGGCGCGGCCGTTGGCAACGTCGTGTTCGATAACATCCGCGCAGCCGGCCGCAGTAAGCGTAACGAGAAGGGCGGCGATTGTCGCCACTACTCGGTTATTGTGCCCTCGGGTTTTAGGTTTCATCATCGCCAGTAGTAGTAGTATCCCGTGCCCGTGCCTGATTTTGGAATGGGGTGGTGTGCCCGGTCGTCGACGCCGAAGTCCGAGCGATCACGTCCGGGAAGGCTGTCGGTCCCGCCGACTTCGTCAAAATCGTCAGGTCCGGGGTGAGGCCCCTCGTAGTCGCTCCATTGCAGATTCCTGTCGGCGTCGATGGTGATGACGTCCCCGTTGCGGACCGCTTCTTCGATCAGGACGGCGAGCTCCTCATCGCTCGCGAACGGATGCTCGGTTGCGATCTTGCGCCCAAACTCGTTGTTGTAGAGATCCATCGCTTCTGGAGGCCCGGGGTTGCTTCGGTACCCCTCGTGCGCGCTCGTGAATTGTTCCGCCCACTCAGCGCCAAACTTCTTCGTCATGATTGCCGACCAATAAGTGTGCCGGAATGCGTCATTTTGGTCATAGTTGCCGGGCCTGCCAGTTCCGACAGGGAAGTGTTCCTCTGCGACTCCCTGAGCCGTCTTTTGGAGGTTGTACGCATCTTTCAGCTCCCAGATCGCCATGTGCTCGAGAAGATCTTTCTCTTCGGCAGTCAGCCTTGTATTGAAGCTCAGGCCAAACCTTTCAAAGACCCATTTGGCCCAGACATGCGGCATACCGTATGGGTCCCAGAGGCGAAGTTTTCCTCCATCTCTCGGGTCATCCTTGATTTGATACTTCACCAGGATCTCGTCGAGCGAGAGCTTCTTGGTGCCGCCAGCTCCGCCACCGAAGTCAGTGCCAGAGAACCCGAGAGCCGCGAGGATTTTCTGAAGCGTGCTCTCCACGTGTCCGAGCTGGCCGATCAAGCGGGTGTATCCGGTGAGGGCTGCGGCTTCGCGTGCTGCCCGCGCGGCTTGCACCCCAGAGTACGCAGTCGCGACCTGAGCGACGGTCGTGATCGAACCCCCGTTCGCGGCATCCGAGAACGCCGTCGCTAGCGCCTTCTCGGCAGGCCCAGTGTCGGGGAGCGCGTCGAGGATATTCCACGCCTCGTCTAAGGCCGCGTTCGCATCACTGATGACCGACGGTAGGAGCGCGATCTGGTCGATGTGTTCCTTGATCGCTGACGCGCTGCGGGCGAAACTCGCAGAGGCCGCGTCACCTGTTTTGCCGGTGAATCCGGGATCTGCCGCGGCTTTAGTCCATGCGTTTGCGGCATCCTCAAACATTGCCTTCGTGGATGCGTGTGCCAGGTCGTCGCCATACCTGGGGGCGTTCGCGATCGCCTCTAGCCGAGATTCGAAGAACCCGCTCATCGCAGCGCTCCGATGATCTTCGACAGTGACGCGACAATGTCTTGCTCGACCTCGATGAGGGTCGCTAGCGACTCTGTCATTCCGCCGGCAGAAGCAGCGAGAGAGCTGCGATATCCAGCCACAAGCAGCCCGAGGCTCGAGCTCACGCTCGTGAACGCAGCATCGATGCCCGAGAGCTCCGGGAGGCCCGAGTTGGGGGAGATGCTCGACGAACTGTTGGACGAGTCGGCCGCCCCATGCAGCGTGGCGACGTGCGAGTGGACAAGGCCGAGCTGAACGAGATGGCATTACTCACGATGCCATCTCCGCCCACAATGTGCTGGATCGATCCGTGAAAACAATAGAGCAGAACCAAGTATTCACTGATTTTCCTTTCAATGTCCCCCCCATTCTCGCGATCTATTCCACAGTACCCAATGATGGAGACTGCCCCAACTTTCTTAGAAGAAACGCGAAGCCGGTGATGCTTGTCTATGCCGCCTGCCGAATTTACGGGGAGGAGCCAAAGGCTATGTTGCAGCACGCTCCACGAAGAGCCTGTCGTCGAACGGCGCAACGCCGACAACGCCTCGCACCTGTCGGACACCTGACGGCTACGCCTCGGTCACGACCTCGCTACGCGCCCGCGTTCGCGCGGCCACTCGCGCCTGTTGGGATGGGTGCGGCCCCGTCAATCGGAGGGGCGTATCGAACGATGTGAAGGACAGCCATGCCCGAGTCACACCCAGCGAGATCAGCGACGCTCGCAAGACCCACGAAGCGGGGCGCGTTTGCGCTCGCTCTCGCAGCCCTCATCGGGGGTGGGGTGGTCATTCCCACCGCCGCTTCCGCCGCCCCGGAAGCGCCCGCGGTTCCCGCGGCGCCGCTCATCAGCACCGGCACCACGTGGAAGTACCTCGACGACAACACCGATCCGGCGCGCGGTGACGCGGCGCTGCGAGTCTGGACGACACCGGAATACGACGATTCCACCTGGCAGACCGCGCCGAGCGGCTTCGGCGTGAAGAGCAACAAGCTTGCGCCCGTAGGCCCGCTGACTCCCGCGACGAAGCTCCGCCACTACATCGATGACACGGCTGCGCCGACCGTTCCGACGTACTTCTTCCGCACGACGTTCGACCTCGAAGCCGGGGTCGCCGAACAGGTGGCGTCGCTCTCAAGCACCGTCAGCTACGACGACGCCCTCGTCGTCTGGGTGAACGGCCAGAAGGTCGCGAGCTACGAAGACGCACGCATTACGGAGACCACCAATCTGGAATACGCCGGATCAAGCAACGGTGATCCGCTCACCAGCTCGTTCTCGGCGAATGGAGATCTACTGCACGACGGCACAAACACGGTCGCCGTTGCGCTGTACCAGGATCGTGACACCTCCTCAGACGCGTACTTCGACATGTCATCGCTGACGCTGAATGCCGCAGGCGAACCCGGTGAGGTGGTCGGCGCTCCGCCGAGCCGCGTGATCCTCACCCCGACCGAGACCCCGGAGACGTCGCAGTCGTTCTCGTGGCAGGCTGGCGATCCCTCGCACAGCACCGGCCAGGTTGAGATCGCGCCGGTCGCGGGCGGCGGCGCCCAGGTGGTCGATGCCTATGCAGCTGGCGTCGTCAACGGCAACCCGAAACAGCACTTTTCGGCGACCGTCGGGGGTCTCGCCCCGGCGACCGAGTACCGCTACCGCGTCGGCCTTCCCGGCAGCTGGAGTGAGTGGTTCACGTTTGAGACAGCTGACCCGCAGGAGTCCGACTTCCAGTTCATCTACTACGGCGATGCACAGATCGGCTTGGATACGACCTGGCCCGAGGTCGTGCGGCAGGCTGAAGAACGCGCGACGAACTCCATTGGTTCGGTGCACGCCGGCGACCTCATCGACTCGGCGAGCAATGAGACCCAGTGGGTCAACTGGTTTACGGGCATGGAGCGCTCCGCAGCGACGACCAATGTGATGGCGGCGCCGGGCAACCACGAGTACTCGGGCGACAAGCTGCTCAGCTCGTGGAAGGCGAATTTCGAATACCCGCTGAACAATCCGCGACGCGACTCCATCGGGGAGCTCGCCGCACTCGCCGAGGGCGATACCGAGGTGGCGCGTCAGTACGCCGCGTACTTCGACCACTGGTCAGAGTTTGCTGCCGAAACGGTCTATTACACCGACTACCAGAGCGTCCGCTTCATCACGCTCAACGCGACTCGCGACACGACATTTCTGACGCCGAACGGGCTGCCCGCCTGCACCGGCACGGAGTGCCCATCGGGCAAGGTCGCTGAGCTGTGGACGAAGTATCAGGCCGCGTGGCTCGACTTCATCCTGCAGCAGAGCCCGTCAAAGTGGAACGTCGTGACGTTCCACCAGCCGGTGTACTCGGCCTCCGCCGGGCGCGATGAACCGATTCTGCGCGATCTGTGGGTGCCGGTGTTCGAAAAGTACAACATCGACCTCGTCATGATGGGCCACGACCACACCTATGCGCGCGGGTTCAAGAACTCGGATGCGACAGAAACCACGGGGATGACCACGGGCCCCGTATACGCCGTCTCGAACTCCGGTGCAAAGCACTACGATCTTGCCGACGCGCAAGACAACGTGTGGACCCGCAACGGCGCTACCCAGGTGCTGCGCGGCGAGGGAGTCACCACCTATCAGGTCGTCGACGTGAGCAAAGATCAGCTGGTCTACCGCTCGTATCTTGCGGAGAAGACCGCGGGCGCGACGACTGACAAGGCCGTCGGTGATCTGTACGACGAGGTCACCATCACGAAGTACGCCACAGGAGAGAAGTGGGTGACCGAGCCCGGCGTCGAGATTCCCGCGGGCCCCGAGCTGCAGCTCGATGCAACGCAGGTCGAGGCGGGATCGCAGGTCGTACTCTCGGGCACCGGCTTCAGTGCGGACTCACAACTCGCGGTGGAGCTGCACTCCGATCCGGTCGCGCTCGGCGAAGCAACCGTGGGAGCAGATGGAACCTTCTCGAAGCCCCTCGAGATTCCCGCCGACACCGAGGCCGGGGAGCACAGCATCGTCGTGACCCTGGCCAATGGGCAACAGCTGTCGACGCCGCTCACGGTGACCGCAGCGGTGGATCCCGGCGCGAGCGCCGAGGGGTCAGCGGCTGCAGAGGGCACAGCTGGCAGCGAAGGCGCAGCCGGCGCCGGTGCCACCGCCGACGGTGCGACCTCGGCCGGGGCCTCGGCGAGCGCCGACGGCTCGACCGGCGCATCGGGTGCATCGGGTGCATCCGGCGGCTCTGACGCAGCTGCCAAGCCCGGAACGGCCGCGGTCGACGCCGCTCGGGGAACCGACTCCGCGGCGCTGGCCTCGACCGGTTCGGACGTCGTGCCGTTCGCAATCATGGGAGCCGGCCTGCTCGCCGCCGGTCTCGTGATCATGGTCGGGCGTCGCCGCGCGGCGGCTCGCGTGCGCTGATCCTGACCCGCGTGGTCACCGGGTGAATGAGTCGGTGACCACGCCCGTCAACGTCTGAGGGCCGTGTGTCCGTTCCCAGAGTGGGTGGGGTAGACGGCCCGACGGAGGATTGGGGGGGGACAACAGAGGCAGGCCGGG
>NZ_JBHXHV010000002.1:0-386014 GCF_042726155.1 Leucobacter sp. NPDC058333 | reverse complement strand
GCGGCAGACGCGCCCGGGGGGTCCATGGGTGTCGAAAGTCACGCCCCCCCCCCACAACTTCGGGCTAGGCCCGTGGCACGGACCCCTGCCCCCCCCCCCCCCACGGCCCTCAGACGTATTGCGGGCGAACTACTTCGCGACGCCGGGGTGCGTCATCGACAGCAGGTCGAGCGCCTGGTCGAGGTCGGCCTCGGAGACCTCGCCGCGCTCCACGTAGCCGAGATCGACGACTGCCTCGCGAACGGTGATGCCCTTCTTGACGGAGTGCTTGGCGATCTTCGCCGCTGCCTCGTAACCGATGAGACGGTTGAGCGGGGTGACGGTCGACGGGCTCATGCCCGCGAGCGCTGCGGCGCGTTCGACGTTCGCTTCGAGGCCGTCGATGACCTTGTCGGCGAGCGCGATCGACGCGTTCGACAGCAGGCGAATCGACTCAAGCAGGGCGGTGCCCATGACGGGAATCTGCACGTTGAGCTCGAAGGAGCCGGAGGCGCCGGCCCACGCGATGGTCGCGTCGTTGCCGATGACCCGGGCGCAGACCATCAGCACGGCCTCGGGAATCACCGGATTGACCTTGCCGGGCATGATCGACGAGCCGGGCTGCAGATCGGGGATGTGCAGTTCGGCGAGACCCGTGTTCGGGCCCGATCCCATCCAACGGATGTCGTTGTTGATCTTCGTGAGCGATACCGCGATGGTGCGCAGCGCGCCCGATGCCTCGACGAGGCCGTCGCGGTTCGCCTGCGCCTCGAAGTGGTTGCGCGCCTCCGTGATGGGCAGGCCGCTCGACTGCGCGATCTCGGCGATGACCTTCTCGGGGAAGCCGAGCGGGGTGTTGATACCGGTGCCAACGGCGGTGCCGCCCTGGGGAACCTCGGCGACGCGGGGGAGGGCGGCGTCGATGCGCTCGATGCCGTAGCGGATCTGTGCGGCGAATCCGCCGAACTCCTGACCGAGCGTCACGGGGGTTGCGTCCATGAGGTGCGTGCGGCCCGACTTGACGGCGGTCTTCCACAGCTCGGCCTTGGCCTCGAACGACTCCGCGAGGTGGGCGAGCGCGGGCTTCAGCTGCTCGATGAGCGCGCCGGTGACGGCGATGTGGACGGAGGTCGGGAAGACGTCGTTCGATGACTGCGACGCATTCACGTGGTCGTTCGGGTGCACGGGTGCACCGAGGTGGCGGGTCGCGAGCGTGGCGAGCACCTCGTTCATGTTCATGTTCGACGACGTGCCAGAGCCGGTCTGGTAAGTGTCGACCGGGAACATGTCGTGGTGGTCGCCCGCGATGATCTCGTCGGCGGCGGCCACTATGGCCTTCGCGATCTGCGCGTCGAGAATGCCGAGGTCGCCGTTGGCGATGGCCGCTGCGCGCTTGATGCGCGCGAGGGCGACGATCTGGGCGGGCTCCAGGCCCTTGCCAGAGATCGGGAAGTTCTGCACTGCGCGCTGCGTCTGGGCGGCGTACAGTGCGTTCTTCGGGACGCGCACCTCACCCATGGTGTCGTGCTCGATGCGGTACTCGGTCTCGGCGCCGGCGGCGCTGCGATCTTCAGTCACAATCATCCTTCGTTTCGTGAATACTGCTCGGGGTCAAAAAGTTGTTAGCGGTGCAGCGGAGGGCCGAAATGGCGCTCAGGCAGCCGCTACTGGCGCCACCGTCGAGATGTCGAGGTGGCCGACGGCGCTGACTGCAACCGCGCGCCCCTCGGACAGGCGGTACTGGCAGCCGACGAGGCCGAGCGTGCCAGCCGCGACTGCGTCGCTGATGATGCGTGAGCTGCGCAGCAGCTGGTTGACGGTTGCGGCGAGGTGCACGCGCCCCACGGCGTCCGCATCGATCGCTGAGGCGTCGACGTACGGCGTGCTGCGGTGCTCGCGAAGCCAGAGCTCCTGGACCGAGGGGAGGATCGGCGCCAGCGTGTTCTTCACGGCCGTCGGCACCTCGTCGGG
Source organism: Leucobacter sp. NPDC058333 (assembly GCF_042726155.1). Classification (NCBI taxonomy): domain Bacteria; kingdom Bacillati; phylum Actinomycetota; class Actinomycetes; order Micrococcales; family Microbacteriaceae; genus Leucobacter; species Leucobacter sp. NPDC058333. The sequence goes on along the minus strand of NZ_JBHXHV010000002.1, from coordinate 384,064 downwards.
GTCCTGCTCCATCTGACCGATCGCGGCGGCGACTGCGCCGCAGGAATCGTGCGCGAGCACAACAATTACCGCAACGCCGAGATTTGCAACCGCGTACTCCATCGACGCCGTGATCGACTCGGCGACGACGTGACCCATGTTGCGAGCAATAAACAGATCGCCCAGACCCGCGTCGAAGATGATCTCCGCCGAAAGCCGGGAATCAGAGCAACCGAAGAGCGCCGCGTCAGGGTCTTGCCCCTTCGCGAGTTCGTGTCGGCGCTCAACATCTTGACGCGGGTGCTGAGGGCCGCCAGCAATAAAACGCTGGTTCCCATCGACGAGTGCATCCCATGCTTGCTGAGGCGTGACTCTGGGGCCGGTCATTCTGTTCCCTTCGATGTTGCGAGTGACTTGGCGACGTCGGTCGCGAGGAGGCGGAGCGTGGCTGGTGAATCGGTGCCGTAGACGAGGATCGTGTCGTCGCCCCACGTTGACTGCAGTGCGAACAGTACGTTCGAGTTGTCGGAACTGCGGTCGGTGTGGTCGTAGGTGATCCACTCCATGCCGCCGAGCTTCTCATTGCCCGTTGGTGCCTGCTGCTCGAGCTGTTGCGCGATCCAGAGATCTTCGACCGGCTCGCCGTCTGACGTGAAGGCCTGCGTCACTGCAGCGTAGGCCTCGTGACCGGTGGCGGGGTCTACGGTCGTGTAGTTGATCTGCCAAGAGGTGACCTTGTCGCCACCGCGCAGTTCAGCTTGCTTTGCCTTCCACTCCTGTGGCACTTCGGGCGCGACCAGGTCACGCCCGGCGCTCGGAGACGCCTCTGCGGCGAGCGTCGTGACGTTCACCTCGTGGTCAGCAAAGCCGCCCGTGCCGCGGGGCACCATCAAAAAGATCACGAGCACCAGGCCCAGGCTGACGAGCAGGGAGAAGACGAGGTTGTTGACGGTCTTGCGTTCGCGGTACAGCCGGCTGTCGCGGGCCTTTCGCGTCGCGGTTTCCGCGGGAGTCTCTGGCCTGCCGAGTTCAGCGACGACGACCGGAGCCTTGTGATTTTTCGCCATCGGTTACGCGTCGCCTCCGGCCGGCTCGCCGACGTTCTTGCGTGCGGCTTCGAGGCGCTGACGCGCTCCGAGCAGCCACTCCTCACAGCGGGCTGCAAGTGCCTCGCCGCGCTCCCAGAGCTGCAGCGATTCTTCGAGCGTCGCCCCGCCCTGTTCGAGGCGGTTGACCACCTGAATGAGCTCGTCGCGCGCTTCCTCATACCCGAGGGAGGCCGGGCCAGGAACCACGGTATCTGCCATGCCCTGCAGTCTACCCGCCCTGTGCTGAGCGTGTTTCCGTGGCTAAGATGGCCGCAATGCGCAGACTTGCCTTCTGGATAGCCTCGGGAATTGGGGCCGGGTTTCTGCTCGGCTCGGCCGTGGTCGCTGTCGTGGGGCCGCCGGGCGCTTCGCCCTGGTCATTTCCGGTCGGTCTGGTGCTCGTGTTGGGCGCAGCATCACTGATCTACGGCTCGGGATCGTCGCGCAGACGCTCGACACAAACGTCGCGTCGCGAACGGTCGTTGCCAGCTGGGCTCGTCGTGGCGGCGACGGTGGTGGCCGCGCTCGCCGCCGGAGCGGGCGTTGTCGCGCCCTACGGCGCCGGAGTACGCCAGACTGCGGTCGCGCTGTCGAAGGGGGAGCTGCACGCTGACCTGCGCGATCCCGAACCGCTCGCTGAGGCGATGAGCGCACTCCGGTCCGAGATCGGCCACGACCAGTTGGTTGGCGCTGTGGTCTATCGGGACTACGTCATTGTGGAGGCACCCGTCGCGCCAGGGGAGCAGGCGGCGGATTCTTGGGTGTACCGTCGCGGCACCGTGAAGCACGACGGTGCCGCGACGATTCAACCGAAGTCATCGCGCGAGGCATTCTCGTACGATGATGTCGCGTGGGCTGCGCTGCAGCCCGCGATGAATCGTGCGTCCGAGCAGGCAGGCATCGAAGACGCTGATGAGGTGAGTTTCACCGTGGCGCGAACTAGCGACTCCGATGTCGACAGTGCGTCCTTCGGCGGCGACGTCGGTCCGGTCGGCGTCAGCTTCAGTGTCTCGAATGACTACCAGTCGATCTCATTTCGAATGCGCGCAGACGGCTCCGGGTTCGAGCAGCTCACCGACTGAGCGTGCGGTGACTCAGCCGGCGTTCGGTGGGGCCTCAGCCACCGCCCGTTTGCCGAGTTTCGCCCACGAGGCACGAATCATTCGCTGAATCGAGCTGTCAAGCGCCACGGCAACGATGAGGGTCGCGCCAACCAGGATGGTCTGTAGGAACGGCGACGCCTGCATGAAGACGAGTCCGGCGCGCAGCACTCGGAAGAAGAGCAGGCCGGCGACGACGCCGCTGATGCGGCCGACACCGCCCTCGAACGCGACGCCGCCGAGCAGCACGACGGTGAGCACCTCGAGTTCGAGCCCCGATCCGATATTGGGGTTCGCCGACTGCACCTTCGCCGAGAGAAACAGCCCGGCGAGCGCGGCGAAGGCGCCGGTCGCCACGAAGAGGAGGAAGCGGGAACGCTGCACATTGACGCCCATCAGTCGAGCCGCGCGCTCGTTGCCGCCAATTGCCTTCACCGACTTGCCGAACGTTGTGTGGTTCAGCACGTACCACCCGAGCGCAATCACGGCGACGAGCGCGACGATCTGAATCGGCACGGGGCCGACCTTGAGCGTGCCGATGCTGCGGAACGCCTCGGGCAGCTCAGCCCGAGGCACCGTGCGACCGTCAGACAGCAGCAGCGCCAGCCCGCCCCACACGCTGAGCGCGCCGAGCGTTACGACGAAGGAGTTCAGGCCGAGGTACGAGACGAGAAATCCATTCAGCGCTCCGGCAACGACCCCCGTGCCAATGGCGGCGAGAAACCCGAGCAGCGTCGAGCCCGTCGCGCTCATCGTGAGACCGCCGGTGATGGCCGAGACCGAGGCAACGGAGCCGACCGAGAGGTCGATCGTGCCAGACATGATGAGGAAGGCCGCGGGAATCGCTATCAGTCCGAGCTCCGACGCCTGCAGCAGGATGCTCTGGCCATTGGCGAACGAGAAAAAGTTCGGGCGCAGTATGGAGAAGACGGCGACGAGCACGATGAGTGCGAGGAAGATGCCGTTTTTCGCGGCGAAGATCTTGATGCGTTCTGCGTTCATGAGGGGGTCCGTTCAGGCGCGCGCGGGCTCGGCGATGGCGAGCAGCGAGGTCAGGAGGTCTGCATTGAAGGTGTCGGATCGGGGCACGGCAACGAGTCGGTCGCCGAGCACGGTGTACGCGCGATCGCAGAGGCTCGCGATCTCGTCGGATTCACTTGAGGCGACGATCACGGCGGCTCCCCGTGCTGCCGCGTCGCGCGTGGCCTCGACGATGTCGAGTTTCGCGCCGACGTCAACACCCTGGGTGGGCTGAGCGAGAATCAGCAGTGTGGGCTGGGCAGGATACAACCACCGGGCGAGCAGGTGCTTCTGTCGGTTGCCGCCCGAGAACTGTGACACTTCGGCGTCCGCTGACGGGCCGCGAATATCGAGCGCGGCGCGCGCCTTCGCGTACACGTCGGCACCCGACTTTGCCGAGACCCACCACCCGCGGGCGCCACCGAGCGAAAACCAGGGCAGCATGACGTTGTCGATCGCGGTTTCCGAGGCGATGAGTCCCTCAGTGTCGCGATCGGGCGGCACGAAGAACACGCCTCGTCGAATCGCGTGGCGTGGCGATGCAAACCGCACGGGTTCGCCGTTCAGCTCATACGGCTGGGGTGACGACGCCGCACCCGCGAGCTGCGCGGCAATGTCGAATTGCTCGCCGCCCGCCATGCCAAACAGGCCGACCACTTCGCCCGCACGCGCCCGCACCGTGCCGCCCTCGGTTTCGACGACCGCGACCTCCGCGCCGGGCGCCACGTGGGTGAAGTCGAGCGAGCGCAGATCGGGTACGAGTGCGTCGGCGAGTTTTGCCGGGGTGAAGTCGCTGGCGGGCCCGTCGACGACGAGCCGCCCGCCGCGCAGCACGACAATGCGCGTGCACACCTCCATGATGTCGGGCAGCCGGTGCGACACGTAGACGACCGCCGTGCCGCGATCCGCGAAACTCTGGATCAGCGCGTGCAGGGCGTCGGTCTCGGCACGGCCGAGGGCCGCGGTGGGTTCGTCGAGCAGCAGCACCTTCATTTCGCCGGCGAGCATGCCGCGCGCGATGTCGACGAGCTGTCGTTCGCCGAGTCCCAGCGCCTCGACGGGCATGTCGAGCGGCAGATCGGTGCCGACGGCGGCGAGTGCTTCGCGGGCGAGCACCCGCCGCTCTGCGGCCCTCGGGGCCGGGCGAGCGAGAAACAGATTCTCGAGCACGGTCATGTTCGGTGCGAGGGCGGGTTCTTGGTGGATCACCGTCACGCCGTGCTGGGCCGCCTCGCGCGGGGTGAGCCGCCCGTCAATGCGGGTCCCGCCGATGCTGAACCCACCGCTCGTCGCCCCGATTACGCCAGTCGTGACATTGAAGAGCGTGCTTTTGCCCGCGCCGTTGTGCCCGAGTAAGCCAACGATCTCGCCCGGCGCGACCGCGAATGTGATGTCTTCGAGCGCGCGCGTCGCGCCGAAGTCCACGGTCACGCCGTCGTACGCGAGGCGTTGCTCGGTGGGCGCCATAGTGGGGTCGCTCATCACTGGTTGGCGAGCAGGAAGTCTTCGGCGTTGTCGCTGGTGACCTCGGTGACGGGCACGGTCTGATCCTTCACCGGCTTGCCCTCCGCGGCATCGACGAGCATCTGAGCGTTTGCCTCGGCGAGCTGACGGGCGGGCGCGATGTACGCGTAGCGCCAGAACGAGTCTTTCTGCATGATGACTTCGAGTTCGGCATCGGTGGCATCGAGGTTGAGTAGCAGCATGCTGTCGTCGGTCGGCGACACCCCGGAGTCTGTGAGCGCCTGATACGCGCCGAGAGCCGGGTCGTTCGCGATCGCGAGCCAGACCTTGGTGTCGGGGGCGGCGTTGAGCTGGTTCTGTACGGCGGCGTAGCCGTCGTCGAGGCTCAGCACCTTGTGCTCGGTGATGTTCAGGTTGAGCTTCGCCGCGTCGAGCGCTTCCCGCATGCCCTTGCCCCTGAGTCGCCCAAGGTCGGTGTCGGGGTAGCCGAGGAACGCAACGTCGACCTGCTTGTCGCCGTACTTCTCTGCGATCCACTCGGCGGCCTTCTCGCCGGCCCGCTTGCCGTCTGCCTCGTGATCGAGGGTGACCGCCGCGGTCACGCCGTCCCACGTGCTGCCGTAGCCGAGCACCGGAATGCCCGCGTCGGTCGCCTGCGAGGTGACAGCGACCATTGCGTCTGACTGCACGGGGTAGCCCATGATCGCCTTGATGTCGCCACGTACGAGCCACGACTCCCAGTCTTGGACCTGCGTCTGCGCGTTCCACTTGGGGTCATCGGTGACGAATTCGTAGCCGGCATCGGTCACGATCGTCTCCATGAACGGCAGCATGTCGTTCCAGATCTGAATGTCGAGACCGGCGAAACTCATGGCGACGGCGCCCTTCGACGCGTCACCGCCGTCTGAGGAGCCGGTGCTCTGCGAGCTATCGGAGGTGCAGCCGCTCAGAGCGAGGGCTGCGGCAGCGGCAAGTGCGATGCCGCCGAGAATTCCACGGGTGCGTTTCATCAGTTGACTCCTTCGTCGGGATGCTGGGCCGGCTTCACCGCCGCCCGCGTATCGAGCCAACCCTGGCCCGCAGCGTCACCATAAGACCATGATTTGCTCCATTTAGTCAACAGGATAAATATTTCATTTATGTTTCGACACAATAATGTGACTTTCAATTGTGGATCGTGAAACTCTGGGGTTAGGGTGGTGCGCACCGGGATCGACGGCCACGAGGCACGCCGATCGCCGTGAGTAGGTGGAAGGACACACGCAATGGAGCGCAGAACCGGATACGTCTGGCACGAACGGTATGCCTGGCACGACACCGGCACCCACGCCGGAATCTACCCGTCGGGTGGCTACGTGCAGCCGTACCGCAACTTTGAGAGCCCCGAATCGAAGGCGCGGTTTGCGGGTCTCGTCGAGGTATCGGGGCTGCTCGACAGCCTCGTGCGCATTCCGGCCCGCGAGGTCGAGGCAGACGACCTGCTGCGCGTACACACGCCGGGCCACGTCGATCGCATTCGCGAGCAATCGGAGGCCGCTGGCGGGGACGCCGGTGACGGGTTCTCGCCATTTGGGCGCGGCAGCTACGACCTCGCGCGCCTCGCCGCTGGCGGCACGCTCGCCGCCGCCGAGGCCGTGCTCGATGGTGTGGTCGACAACGCGTACGCGCTTGTGCGACCTCCGGGCCACCACGCCGAGCCGGATCAGGGGCGCGGCTACTGCCTGTTTGCGAACGTTCCCGTCGCCATCGAGGCGCTGCGCGCTGCGGGCCGGGTGAGTCGCGTCGCGATCTTCGACTACGACGTGCACCACGGCAACGGGGCCCAGAAAATCTACTGGGACGACCCGAACGTGCTCACTATTTCGGTGCACCAGGACCGGCTCTTTCCGGTCGACAGCGGGCTCGTCGAAGAGCAGGGCGGCGGGGCGGGAGCTGGCACGAACATCAACGTTCCGCTCCCCGCTGGCTCGGGCGATGGGGCGTACTGGTCGGTCGTTGACGAGGTGGCAGGCCCGGCAATCCGGGCATTCGCGCCCGATCTGATCCTGGTGTCGAGTGGGTTCGATCCCTCAGCGCTCGATCCGCTCGGCCGCATGAGCGTCACCTCCGAGGGGTTTCGCGGCATGGCCGAGCGCCTCCTCGCGATCGCCGACGAGGCGTGCGGGGGCAAGATTGTGTTCTCGCACGAGGGCGGCTACTCAGCGGTACACGTGCCGTTCTGCGGCGTCGCGGTGCTCGAGGTACTAACGGGCCGCCGCACCGGTGTGGAGGATCCCTTCGCGATGTCTGTCGGTAACTCGCCGACCCGCACGCTCACCAGCTGGCAGACGGACGTCATCGACCAGTCGGCGGCGCTCGCCCGCGCGCTGGGCCTCATTGTCGGCGGTCCCTCCGACTGACGCCGCCGCACCTACCGCCCGGTCAGCAGCGGGAAAACCGGGCGGTGCGTGTGCACCGAGTCGTACAGAAAGGTCTCGATGTGGGTGACGCCCCTGATCTCCCTGATTTGACGGTTGATGAGCGTGAACAGCTCACTGGGGGTCGTCGCGTATACCTCGACCAGGATGCTGAAGCGGCCCGAGCCGAGCACCACGTAACGTACGCCCTCGAATGCCGCGATGCGATCGGCGACCGCGTCGATGTCGCCCGAGACCTCGATTTGCAGACTCGCGATGCTTGTGAGTCCGACAGCGTTTGGGCTGGTCACGCCGATGACCCGCACCACGCCGCGCTCTTGCAACCGCTTCACGCGGGCGCGAGCGCCGCCCGGGGTGAGCCCGACCTCGCTGCCAAGGTCTGCGTAGCTCATGCGGCCGTCGCGCTCCAACAGCAGGATGAGCTGTTCGTCGAGTTCGTCGAGCACACCAAACGGCTCAGAGTGTTCGGTCGTCTGCGACCCGTCTTCAGCGCCGGGCTTACGTGCTTTCGCCATGTGTGCAGTATGCCACGCACCGGTAGCCGATGCGATCAGCTGTCGCACTCAGTTGGGGGCATCAGTCGGGATCGTCAGTTCGCGCTGTCCGTCGGCTGTGGCTCCGTGGCTTCCGCACCCAGAACGCCTCCTGCGAGGGAGAGCCGGATCGCGGTGCCTGCTGGGGCGTCAGCGGGGTCTCGCAGCACAGCGCCGGGCGTGCCTGCACCCGCAGCATCGCCGTCCACGAGCTGCGCGATCGCGTATCCGCGCTCCAGCGTTGCTCTCGGGGAGAGGGCCGTGAGGCGTCCGCGGGCCTCGGCAACTGAACGCGCACGATCTTCAATGGCGCGGTCCGCGAGTTCAGTGCCCCGGGCGATCCACCGCACAAGCTCTTCGGCACGCTCGTCGATGAGGCGATCCGGCGCCGCGAGCACCGGGCGCCCGCGCAACTGAGCGATGCGATCGGTCTCGTGGGCGAGCAGCTGACCGAGCCGGGTCGTGAGCCGCGCGCGGGCCTGGTCGAGGCCGGCGAGCTCCTCACCTACGTCGGGTACGACCCGCTTTGCGGCATCCGTCGGAGTCGAGGCCCGCAGATCGGCGACCTCATCGAGCAGCGGCCGGTCGGCCTCGTGCCCGATCGCGCTCACGATGGGGGTCGTCGCCGCGCTCGCCGCGCGCACAACGCGCTCGTCGCTGAACGGCAGCAGATTCTGAAAGTCGCCGCCACCGCGCGCAATGACGATCACGTCGACCTCTGGGTCGCGATCCAGGGCTTCAATACCTGCCGTGACCTCGCTCGCCGCGCGGTCACCCTGCACCGCCGCGTAGTGCACCCTGAACTGCACTCCGGGCCACCGCAGCGTCGCATTGCGAATGACATCTTTCTCAGCGTCGGAGTCTCGCCCAGTGATCAGTCCGATGAGGCCAGGCAAAAACGGGAGCCGACGCTTGCGGTCGAGTTCGAACAGCCCCTCCGACTGCAGCTGCCGGCGCAGCCGCTCGAGCCGCTCAAGCAATTCGCCGATGCCAACGTGCGACAGATCAAAGACCTGCACGGTGAGTGAGCCGCCCTTCACCCAGAAGTTCGGCTTGACGAGGGCGACGACGCGGTCGCCCTGCGAGAAGTCGCTGGTGAGGCGTTGTGCCACGGAACGCCACACGGTAAAACTGATCGTGGCGTCTTGGTTGAGATCGCGCAGTTTGCCGTAAACGTGCCCGCCGCGCAGCTGCCACTGCGTAATCTCGCCCTCGATCCAGACCTGCCCGAGTCGGTCGATCCAGGCCGCGATCTTCTCGCTCATCTGAGCGACGGGCCACGGCGCGTCACGTGTTGCCGGAGCGGTCGCTGCTGCCTCTGCCATGCGTCCAGACTAGTTGGGATGGCTACTGGCGCCGGTCGCAGCAGCGGCCGCAGTGCCGGTCTTCGCGCAGGATCGAGCGGTAGAATCGGCCGCATGAGTGATACGGGGCTTCGGGATCAGCGCACCATTGGCGCCCCCGTCGTGACCCTGGCGATGCCCCGGTTGCGCCGCCAGGTCGGGCGACTGCGTGACTTGCCCGTGACGGGTGAGAAGAAGGTCATTCTTGCCGCCCCGCGCGGGTACTGCGCGGGCGTCGACCGCGCCGTTGTCGCGGTCGAAAAGGCCCTCGTGCGCTACGGCGCCCCGGTCTATGTGCGCAAGCAGATCGTGCACAACGTGCACGTGGTGAGCACCCTCGAAAAGATGGGCGCGATCTTCGTTGACGAGGTCGACGAGGTGCCTGAGGGGGCGCACGTCGTCTTCTCGGCGCACGGGGTGTCTCCCGCCGTTGTAGATGCCGCGGCCGACCGTGGCCTGCACGCGATCGACGCCACCTGTCCGCTCGTCACGAAGGTGCATCGCGAGGCTGTTCGATTCGCGAAGCAGGATCTCGAAATTCTGCTCATTGGGCACACCGGCCATGAGGAGGTCGAGGGCACGGCGGGGGAGGCCCCCGATCACATCACGATCGTGAATTCGCCCGACGACGTCGCTGGGCTGGTAGTGAACGACCCCGACCGGCTCGTGTGGCTGTCGCAGACTACGCTTTCCGTCGACGAGACGATGGAGACCGTGCGCCGTCTGCGCGAGCGGTTCCCTAATCTGCAGGATCCGCCGAGCGACGACATTTGCTACGCGACTCAGAATCGGCAGGTCGCCATCAAGCAGATCGCGCCGCGGGCTGATCTCGTGATTGTGGTCGGCTCGGCCAACTCGTCGAACTCAGTGCGGTTGAAAGAGGTAGCCCTCGAGTATGGCGCGCGCGCAGCGTACCGCGTCGATTTCGCAAGCGAGGTGCGGCAGGAGTGGCTTGACGGCGTGCGCACTGTCGGTGTGACGAGTGGTGCATCGGTGCCCGAGGTGCTCGTGCAGGAATTGCTCGACGATCTCGCAGACGCCGGGTACGGAGACGTCGAGGCCGCGGTGACTGCGGAGGAAGACCTGGTGTTCTCGCTGCCGAAGGAGTTGCGCCAAGACGCCGAGGGCAACCGAGATGCCCGCGCCCTCGGCGGTCGCGTGCGCTGAGGTTTACGGCTGCGACATGTCCGCGAGTGAATCCCAGAGCTTCTCGGTTGCGCCGGGATCGGCCGCAGCATTCATGAGCTCAGGAATGTTCATGAGGATCGCGATTGACACGATAATGGTGCCGATTACGACGATGACTCCTGCCGTGAGGGGCACCCAGAACGCGAGCTTGCCAGCGCGCATCCGCTGAATCGAGAAGATCAGGCTCACCGCGAAAATCGCGAAGATCGCGATCGCCGAAACAGTGCCGACGGTGGCGACCCACGCGGGGACTGAGAAGTCCTTGAGGTCAAGTGCGCTGGCCACCTGCGAGAGGCTGCCCGGCATGCTCATCATGGATCCCGCGAAGTTCAACGAGCCGAACACGCCCATGACGAGCAGGATGATCGTGATGACGCGATCCGCCATGCGAGGTTTCCGCGCTGCGGGGGCCGTCGGCTGCTGCGCAGCGAGCGGGGCCTGCTGACCGGACTGCGGCGCCGGCGCACGATAGGGCTCTGGATCGCGCGTCGGCGTGGTCGACCGTGCCGGTGCCTGCGCGGTCGCCGAAGCGGCTGCCTCGTCCGTGCCGCGGGCGCCGAGGTTGTGCGGCACTCCGGTCACGGGCGATGCGCCCGCTGAACGGGCGGCCTCAGCGCCGTCGCTCGTTTCTGGCTTCCACTCCCAGCCCTCGGGAGCGAGTTCACCGTAGGCGGGCTGCGGGCGATCGCTCGGGCGCTGCGGCTGCGCGTTCGGCGTGGATTCGTCGTGCGGGTGCGTCACTACGCGCTCACCGACTTACCGGCGGAGCCGAGCTGTTCGGCCGCGAGGGCGACACGCGCTGCCATCGAGGTCTCGGTGACCTTGCCCCAGGCGCGCGGGTCGTAGACCTTCTTGTTGCCGACTTCACCATCGATCTTGAGCACGCCGTCGTAGTTCTTCAGGATGTAATCGGCGAGCGAGCGGGTAAACGCATACTGCGTGTCGGTGTCGATGTTCATCTTGATGACGCCGTTGCGCACAGCCTCGGCGATCTCGTCAGCGGACGAGCCCGATCCGCCATGGAAGACGAGGTCGAGCGGCTTCGCGCCGACGCCGTACTTCGACTGCAGGCCCTGCTGAATCTCAGCGAGCAGCTCGGGGCGAAGGGAGACGCCGCCCGGCTTGTAGACGCCGTGCACGTTACCGAAGGTGAGTGCGGTGAGGTACCGGCCCTGTTCGCCGAGTCCGAGTGCCTCGACGGTGGCGACCGCGTCATCGAGCGTTGTGTACAGCTGGTCGTTGATCTCGTGGCTGACACCGTCTTCTTCGCCACCGACGACACCGATCTCGACCTCGAGAATGACGTTCATTGCGGCGAGACGGGGCAGCAGTTGCTGTGCGATCTTCAGGTTTTCGGCCAGCGGCACGGCCGAGCCGTCCCACATGTGCGACTGGAAGTAGGGGAGACCGCCCTCAGCGACCCGCGCCTCGCTCGCGGCGACGAGCGGCAGCAGAAAGTCGTCAAGCGCGTTCTTCGGGCAGTGGTCGGTGTGCAGCGCGACTGTCACGTCATACGCCTTCGCGACCTCTTCAGCGTACTTCGCGAACGCGATCGCGCCGCCCGCACGATTCTTGACGGTGTGCCCAGCCAGGTAGTCGGAACCGCCCGTTGTCACCTGAATGATGCCGTCGGAGCCCGCTTCTGCGTAGCCCTGCAGGGCAGCGTTCAACGTTTGCGAGCTCGACACGTTGACCGCGGGGAACGCGAACGCTCCGGTCTTCGCTGCGTCGAGCATGGCTGCGTACTGTTCCGGGGTTGCTACGGGCATGTGCGCTCCTTGACTTCGTGGTCGCTGTGCGGTGGTCTGTCGCCGTGGTCCGCTTCGTCGCTCCAGTCTACGGGGTAGGGTTAGGGCCATGACTGAACCTGTTTCGCTGGGCGAATGGCAGCCCGATCGCAACCTCGCAATGGAGCTCGTGCGCGCAACGGAGGCGGCCGCAATGCGCTCGACACCGTGGATCGGACGCGGCGACAAAAATGCCGCTGATGGTGCAGCGGTCGACGCGATGCGTCGCTTCCTCTCGACCGTGAACATGCGCGGCACAGTGGTGATCGGCGAGGGCGAGAAGGACGACGCCCCGTGGCTTTACAACGGCGAGGTTGTCGGTAATGGCGAGGGCGCCGAGTGCGACGTCGCTGTCGACCCGATCGACGGTACGCGCCTCACCGCCGAGGGACGCCCCGGCGCGCTCTCGGTGATCGCGGTCGCCGATCGCGGCAGCATGTATGACCCGTCGGCAGTGTTCTATATGGACAAGCTGGTGTGCGGCCCCGCAGGCGTCGGCGTCGTCGACATCAACCGCCCCATCGGGGAGAACATTCGTGCGCTCGCTCGTGCAAAGCAGGTAGACGTCTCCGATCTGCGCGTCGCTGTGCTCGATCGCCCGCGTCACGAGCAGCTCATCGCTGACATCCGCGCGGCCGGTGCCGGAACACGCTTGCTCATGGACGGCGATGTTGCCGGCGGCGTGAACGCGGCTCGCTGGGATTCGAACATCGACATGTGCGTCGGCGTCGGCGGAACCCCCGAGGGCATCATCACGGCCTGTGCCGTGAAAGCAATGGGCGGTGTCATCCAGGGTCGCCTGTGGCCGAAGGACGACGAGGAGCGCCAGCGCGCCATCGACGCGGGCCACGACCTCGACCGCGTGCTCGAGGCCAACGACCTCGTCGCGAGCGATAACTGCTACTTCGTCGCGACCGGCATCACATCGGCCGACTTCGTTGACGGTGTGAAGCGCAACGGCCCGTTCGTGCGCGCCGAGAGCATCGTGATGCGCGCCCACTCGGGCACCATCCGCCACGTCATCAGCGACATGGACCCGAACCGCTGGTTCTAGCGCGCTGCGCTGCGCTGCCGCGCTGCGCTCTAACCCGCTGAGCACGAGGGTTTCCGCTGAGCACGAGGGATAATTCGCCAAGTTTTCCCTCGTGTTCAGCGCGAACCGTCGTGCTCAGCGGAGTATGAACGCAGCCCAGCTCGACCCCACCCCGAGCCGAGCTAGATCTCGAATGCTCCGGTGGTCGGGAAGTGTTTGCGCAGGCTCAGGCCGACGCCGTCTTCGTCGTTGGTGAGCGTGCGTTCGACGTGGCCAGCGACGGTGAGCGCCGGGTCGGCGTTGCCCATCAGCACGCCGACGCCGGCGGCCTCGAGCATAGGGATGTCTGCGGCGGTGTCGCCGAACGCGATGAACTGCTGCAGCGGGATGTCGAGGTGGGCGCTGAGTCGCGCAAGCGCGACGTGTTTGCGCGCTGTCGTGATTTCGAGCACGTGATCGGTGAGATGCGCAAAGATATCGGGGAGCTCACGGTCGATGGTGAATTTGATGCCTGCGAGTGCGTCGTGGTCACCGCGAAACATCACCTTGAAGACCGGGTCGTCAGGCAGGCGAGTGATCGCACCGGCACCTATCGTGGTCGGCCAGATTGAGGTATTGCGCGCCTCGCGCAGCCCCCAGACACCCATGTCGCTGACGTGCCACTCGGCTGCGGTATACAGGCCGGTGTGCACATCGAACCCTGACGCCGCGGCGAGCATGGTGTCAACGTCGTCGCGACTGAATGGCTGCTCGTGCAGGAGTTCGAGTGTGTCGCCGTGCCGCACGTGGATCGTCGCACCGCCGAACGCGATGTGCGAAGCAGGAATGCCGAGTTTGCGCTCAATAATGAGGGAGGCTTCGATTGCGCGGGCGGTCACGATAACGAGCTGCGCGCCGGAATCAACAACGCGCGCGATCTCGTCGCGGGTGAACGGCAGGATGTGCTTCTTGCTGTCGGTCAGGGTGCCGTCAATGTCCACTGCGACGATGCGCTGAGTTGAGGCCGTGGTTGCGGGGGAGTCAGTCATCGGGACGCGAGCACCTCGATGATGAGCGCGTGGTCGTCTTGTTGCGGCAGCCCGCTCACGGTCACGGAGCCTACGAGGCGGCCGTCGATGAGGATCGGCACCGACCCGCCGTGCGTCGCGAAGTCTGCTTCGGGAAACTCGTCGGGATTGGCACCGCGCCCCGCAGCCGCGAGCCGCTGACCAACGAAAAAGCTCGGCAGCTGCGTCGACTCGGCGACGTTTCGCTTACGACGGATCCACTCGTCATTGACCGTGCTCGTGCCGGGCAGCGCCAGACGGAAGACCTCGTGGTCACCCAGCTTCACGGAGACCGCGAACGACAACGAGCGTTCACGTCCGAGCCGAACGATCTCCTCACCAATCGCGACCGCCTCTGCGTGGTCGAAGCTGCGCAGCGCGGCGGCCTCGAACTCGGCGGCAATTAACTCGGGGTCCGCCAGGCGCGGAATCGCATCAGAGGCCATGCTCATACGCTAGCGCAGGGCGTCGCCGCCATCAGTCGTCCCACAGGCTCGCCGTTGCGGGCGCGGTCGGGTCGCTTGATTCGGTCACCTCCGCAGAATCGGCGAGCTCTGACGCCCCGGCGAGCGCCGACGCCCCGGCGAGCTCTGACGCCTCTGCGAAGGCACCCTCAATTTCTTCAGCCGCCGCCCCCACCGGTTCGAGGGTTTCGACCGCACGCAGCCGCTTTTCGACCGCGCGCGTGCGGCGCCCGGCCTCACTTACCGTGTTCTGTGCCGTGGCGAGCTGTTTGCCGAGTTTTTCCCAGACCTGGCCGTACTTCTGAAACTCGACCTTCGCGGCGCTCAGCACCTGCCACACCTCGGAGCTGCGGCGCTCGATCGCGAGCGTGCGGAAGCCGAGTTGCAGGCTGTTCAGCAGTGACATCAGCACGGTCGGGCCGGCAACGGTGATGTGGAACTCAGACTGCAGCTTGCTGGTGAGCCCTGGCCTGCGGATCACCTCGGCGAACAGCCCCTCGGTGGGCAGATACATGATGGCGAAGTCAGTGGTGTGCGGCGGCTCAAGGTACTTGTCGCGAATCAGTTTCGCCTGCGTAATGATCACGCGCTCGACGACCTTGCTCGCAGCCTCCACCTCGGCGCGGTCGCCGCGCTCTTGCGCTTCAAGGAGTCGTTCGTAGTCTTCCTGCGGAAACTTCGAGTCGATCGGCAACCAGACCGTCTCGTGGTCGTCACTGCGGCCGGGCAGCTTGACCGCGAACTCGACGCGATCGGCCGAGCCAGGGCGCACCGCCACGTTTTCGGCGTACTGCTCGGGGGTGAGCATGTCTTCGAGCTGGCGCGCCAGCTGCACTTCGCCCCAGCTGCCGCGGTTCTTTACGTTGGTGAGCACCCGCTTCAGCCCGCCGACATCAGACGCGAGCGTCTGCATCTCGCCGAGGCCCTTCTGTACCTGTTCGAGCCTGTCGCTCACGAGTTTGAAAGACTCGCCGAGTCGCCTCTCGAGTGTGCCCTGCAACTTCTCGTCGACCGTCTCGCGCATCTTTTCGAGCTTGGCTTCGTTGCCCTGACGCAGCTTCTCGAGCTCTTCACGCAGAACCTGCTGCAACTCTGCCTGCTTCGCAACGTGAACCTCGCCAAGCGCCTGCACGCGCTGCGCGTTTTCGTCGAGCGACATCTTCAGCGATTGCTGTAGCTTCTCGCCGACCGTGACGCGCACCTGCTCAAGTTTCGCGTCGTTCGCTTGGCGCAACTCGTCGAACCGCGCCTCGACCGTCTCGCGAAGTTCGCTCTGCGAGCGCAGTGTCGCCTGAGCGCCAGCGTGCACGCGGTCGCCAATACCGGCGAGTGAGGTGCCGATCTCGCTGCGCTGAGCCGAGAGGTCTTGGCGGATCTCACTCGAAACGCCGCGCGCGTCGATGGGGGAGCCGCCAGCGTCACCATGGCGTGCGGTGCGCAGCAGCACGATAACGAGCACCGCGATGAGCAGCGCGAGATTTGCGCCGAGCAGTGTGACGACGAGTGCGTTCATGAGTGACCGGAGCTTTCGAGGTTTGGGCCCGTTGAGAGCGATGGACGATGTGGCTCCACAGTCTCACGAGGCTCCGACATTCATGCCGAGCGTCGCCGCCCGGCGTGAATCACAGCTTGAGTGGAATGGCTTTCAACTGTTGAATGCGCAGCCCGGTTTTCTTTGCGAGCGCTGCAACCGAGTCGACCTCGTGGCGCTGCGCCGCATCAGAGATGATCGCCGCGCACGCTTCGGCATCGGCCAGAGCATTGTGGTGCGCGAATTCGCCATACCCCGCAGCCGCGGCCGCAAGCGGGAGCCGGTGAGAGGCAAGCTCGTAGGTCTTGCGCGACACCTGCACGCTGCACAGGTATTTCAGGCGGGGAGTAGGCGTGACGGTTTCAGCGCAGGCCGCGCGAATAACGCCCATGTCGAAGCTCGCGTTGTGCGCAATCGTCACGTCGTCGCCGATGAAGTCGCGCAGCTGGCTCAATTGCCCCGCCCAGTCGCTCGCGTCAGCGACCATCGCGGCAGTAATGCCGTGGATGCGAATGTTGAAGGGGAGAAACGCTGCGTGCGTAGAAGGTGGACGAATAAGCCAGTGCACGCGATCCACCACCGCTCCAGCGCGCACGCGCACCAGGCCGACGGAACACGCTGACGAGGGGTGGCTGTTCGCGGTTTCGAAATCGATCGCGGTGAAGTCGACGGGCACGCATCCACTGTGACACACACCCCTGACAGTGTTGGTCGTTCGGCCTCCCGGGGGTGTTGAGTGGGTGCGAGAATGGGAATTCGGACGCGCCCGGAAGAGCCGACGAAATGGAGCCCCGCATGGCTGAACACCGCATTTACGCAATGAGCTTTGCGAGCATCTACCCGCTCTACCTGGCAAAGGTCGAGCGAAAGGGGCACACGAAGGCGGAGCTCGACCGGGTAATCATGTGGCTCACGGGATACGACGAAGCGCAACTCGAACAGGCGATCGCAGACGAACGAGATCTGCGTGCGTTCTTC
The DNA here is from genome assembly GCF_042726155.1 of Leucobacter sp. NPDC058333. Lineage (NCBI taxonomy): Bacteria > Bacillati > Actinomycetota > Actinomycetes > Micrococcales > Microbacteriaceae > Leucobacter > Leucobacter sp. NPDC058333. The sequence continues at coordinate 367,093 of NZ_JBHXHV010000002.1, read as the reverse complement.
GCGCAGGCGCCGCAGATGCACCCGAATGCCTCTCAGATCACCGGTCGCATCTGCGGCATCCGCGTGGAAGAAATTGACGATCCACTGATGCAGCAGATCAGATACATGGACCTTCTCGTTGATGAGGTGGGACGAGGTAAGAAGATGACATCGATCCTGCGCGGCACCGTCGTCGCATAAACGTTGTCATGATTGGGGTGCCGCCCACAGGCGACGCCTCACCCCGGGCCGAAGGAGCTCCGCATGATCCCCGAAATTAACTACTGGGCCGTCGTCGTCGCGACGCTGTCGACAATGGTCGTCGGGTCTGTTTGGTACACGCCGAAGGTGTTTGGCAAGTTGTGGATGCGCCTCGCAAAGGTGACGCCAGGGGGAGACAGCAAGTCGGCGGTGGGTCCGATCCTCGTCACGCTCGTCGTGAGTTTCATATCTGCTTGGGTGTTTGCGGGCGCGAGCTGGATCGCCTTCGAGTTCTACGGCGGATCGTTCTTGGCAGCGACCCTCGTGACCGGTCTACTGCTCTGGGCAGGGTTCACTGCCGCCCGCTTTATCACTCACGACGCATTCGAGGGCCGGCCCGCGTCGCTCACGGTGTTGAACATCGCGCACGAGCTGGTCACTGTCATCGTGATGGCCGTGATCATCGGCGTGTGGCCGCCAGCCGTAGCCTAAGACTGTCGGTAGTCGAGCGCGGCCCGGTCGATGAGCTCGAGCGGGCCGCGTAGACTGGTGCCTCGTGGCTCTAACTATCGGCATCGTAGGTCTCCCCAACGTCGGCAAGTCGACGCTGTTCAACGCACTCACACAGAATGACGCGCTCGCGGCGAACTATCCGTTCGCAACGATCGAGCCGAACATCGGTGTCGTGAACCTGCCAGATCGGCGTCTTGACGCGCTCGCCGAAATCTTCGGCTCGGAGCGCATCCTGCCGGCCCCCGTCAGCTTTGTTGACATCGCGGGCATCGTGCGCGGTGCGAGCGAGGGCGAGGGGCTCGGCAACCAGTTCCTCGCGAATATCCGCGAGGCTGACGCGATCGCACAGGTCGTGCGCGGATTCTCTGACCCCGACGTGATTCACGTCGATGGCGCCGTGAACCCCGCGAGCGACATGGAGACGATCAACACCGAGCTGATCATCGCTGACATGCAGACCCTCGAAAAGGCGCTTGTGCGATTCGAGAAGGAACTGAAGAACCGCAAGATTGACGCTTCGGTCGTCGACACCGCGAAGGCCGCTCAGGCCGCGCTGAACGACGGTATCGTGCTCTCCCAGGCGGGCATCGACCTCGAGCCGATCAAGGAACTAGGCCTGCTCACCGCGAAGCCGTTCCTCTACGTCTTCAACGTTGATGAGGCTGTGCTGCAGGATCAGGCGAAGCTTGATGAGCTGTCAGCGCTCGTCGCCCCCGCGAAGGCGATCTTCTTGGACGCAAAGATCGAGAGCGAGCTCATCGAGCTGGACGCCGAAGACGCCGCCGAACTGCTCGCATCCATCGGTCAGGAGGAGAGCGGACTCGATCAGCTCGCCCGCATCGGCTTCGACACACTCGGTCTGCAGACCTACCTGACCGCAGGCCCCAAGGAAGCGCGCGCGTGGACCATCAAGCAGGGCGCCACGGCGCCGCAGGCGGCTGGCGCGATCCACACCGACTTCGAAAAGGGCTTCATCAAGGGCGAGATCATCTCGTTCGATGATCTCGTCGCTGCCGGATCGGTCGCAGAGGCCCGCGCCAAGGGCAAAGCTCGCATGGAGGGCAAGGAATACATCATGCAAGACGGCGACGTCTGCGAGTGGCGCTTCAACGTGTAGTTTGCCGCATGGCGAAGAGCGCGGCTGAGCGTGCTTGGCTCGACGGGTTTCGTGACGGCGTTTGGCGTCGCAAGTCCTAGCCGGTCAACGACCCGCCCGCGGTCGCGCCCGCCTGCGCCAGGAATGTCGGAGCCCACGAGTACGCTGGCGGCATGGATCACGAAGATGAGATCGACCTGTTGCTCACGTACCTGCAGGAGTCGCGCGACGCGCTGCTCTGGAAGCTCGACGGGCTCAGCGAGTACGACGCGCGGCGGCCGCTCACGCCGACCGGCACGAACCTGCTCGGCATCATCAAGCACGTCGCGAGCGTCGAGTACGGCTACCTCACCGAGTGCTTCGGGCGCGACGGCGGCATCGCGACGCCGTGGATGGCTGAGGAAGCTCCCGACAACGCCGATATGTGGGCGACCGCGGCGGAGTCGCGCGACGATATCGTCGGGTTGTATCGGCGCGCGTGGGCGAGCGATGACGCGACCGTGCGTGAACTCGGTGCCGATGCGGAGGGCACCGTGCCCTGGTGGGGCGAGAAGCGGGTCACCGTACGACGGTTGCTCGTACACATGATCGCCGAGACGCACCGCCACGCGGGTCAGGCAGACATTCTGCGGGAGCAACTCGACGGCGCGACGGGGCTGCGCGCCCGCGTGAGTAATCTTCCCGACCACGACGCGCAGTGGTGGGAGGCCTACGTCGGCGAGGTCGAAGCGGCTGCGCGCGGAGCATCGACCGCGAACGCCAGGTGAGGCATGTCGACACCCCGGTACCGGGTAATGAACCTCGTGCGCACCGTCATTCCGAGCCGGATCGCCACATTCATTGACGCGATATTCGTGTCCCGCACTTTCGCGTATACCTGGTCGACATGGAGCCGCGAAAACGCGTAGTCGCGGCAACCGCGTGCGGCCTCGGTCGCGTACCCACGGTGCCAATGCGCGCGCTCGAACAGGTAGCCGACCTCGATCACGCGCTCGTCACCAATGGTCTGCCAGGTGAGCCCGCACTGCCCGATCATGTCGCCCGTCTCGCGCAGTTCGACCGCCCACAGCGCGAATCCGTCGGAGTGGTAACGCTCAAGCATGCGTTCGAGCCACGCGTCCACCTCGGTGTCGCTGAACGGCCCCTCGTAGGCGACCATCGTTTCGGCGTCCTGCAAGATTCGCTTCAGCGCAGGCAAGTCGTCAACGCTCATCTCTCGCAGAGCCAGCCGTTCGGTCTCAAGAATCATCGGCTCACTCTGTGGGGTGTACGCTTGCGCAGTCAATTCCGTGTCTCGCCAGCCGCCCGGCAAAGCGCGTCGGCGTCCGGGCGGGCGACACACACCCGCGCGCCCTCGTTGATCCACTGCAGCACCGCGTCGGCGAACTTTGCCGCGTCGGCGTCGGGAACGTCCTCGATGAGCTGGAGGTCGGCGCTGCGGGGGCTGCTGCGCAGGCTGACGACGCGGGGATCTGCGGCGAGTTCGCCCGCCCGGTCCGCCTGATCCGCCAACTGCGCGGGCGAAGCCTGGACGCTGAAATCCGGGGCACCCGGATCGCCGGAGGTCACGGTGAACGTCTCGAACTGGGCGGCGGCTGGCTGTCCAGCTATCTCGTTGGCCAAGGCCACAGCATGTGCCGGAGTGGCGACGGTCCACCGCGATTCGTGATCGTTTGTCCAGACTTGCAAGATGGTGGCCGCGACACTTGGCGACAGATCGGCGAGTACCGCACGTGCCGTCTCACCTGTGGCGTCGGAGCCCAAGGACACGAGCTGACTCGCGAATGCGACGCTCGTGCCCGCCGCTGACTGTGACGTCGGCAGTACTGCCTCGGCCGCTGCGAGGTCTTTCTCGTGTGCGAGGGTGAAGGTGGTGCGCTCGGGTTCAGCCTGCACCCCGGTGATAGGCACGCTGGCAGCAACCGTCGTCCAGAGGCGCTCGGCCTCACCGATCCAGGGGCCCGCATCGCCCTTCACCCGTGACCTGTCTTGCTTGCTCGCGACGTGCACGAACAGCTGCGTGCCGCTGGTCACCGCGCGGAGCTGATCCGGTGCCGCCATCGCGAGTGCGAACGTGTCGGGCGCGGTGGCGACCTGCATGGAGACACTGCTAACGCCGGTTTCACCGTCCGCCGCCACGAGGGATACGGCTTCGACTCGGGGATCGTCTAGGAGCGTGAGCGCCCGGTCAAGCGCGTCGGTCGTGAGCCGTTCGACGGCGAAGATCGGCACTTCGAGGGCTCCGCCCTCTGCATCGAGCACGATCGACACTTCGCCGTCCGGGCGATCGGCCGCGAAGGCGCTCATGCGGGTCGCGAGATCGTGCAGCGCTTCGTCTGAGACGCCATCCGCAATGGTCACGGTGCCGCCGACCCCGCCAGTGAAGGGCATGTTGTCCGCGGTACTGAGATCGAGGTGAGCGACAGCTGGATCACTCCCGAACGCGCGCGCAAAGTCCCCGCGCACGCTGTCGCCCGAACAGGCAGTGAACGCGATCGTGATGAACAGCGCGCAGACCACCACGCCGCCGACATTGCCGACGCGCGACTTTGCGCGCCCCGAAACGGACCGACGCGACGGGATCGACATACGCCAAGCGTACCGAGTCGTGCCCCGTCAGCGTCGAGGGTGGTCGTTACGCTGACTGCATGGATCACGAAGACGAGATCGACCTACTGCTCACTTATCTGCAGCGTTCACGGGAGGCTCTGCTCTGGAAACTCGATGGACTGAGCGAATACGACGTTCGACGGCCGCTCACTCCGACTGGCACGAACCTGCTCGGCCTCGTGAAGCACGTCGCCAGCGCCGAGTACGAGTATCTCACCGAGTGCCTGGGGCGTGATGGTGGCATCAGTATGCCCTGGATGGCCGATGAGGCAGCCGACAATGCCGATATGTGGGCGACCGCCTCCGAATCTCGCGATGAAATCGTCGGGCTGTACCGACGTGCCTGGGCGAGTGACGACGCGACCGTGCGTGAGCTCGGGCCTGAATCCCAGGGCGTCGTGCCGTGGTGGGGCGGTGAGATCGTGACCGTGCGGCGCCTGCTGGTCCACATGATCTCGGAAACGCAACGTCATGCTGGGCAGGCAGACATCTTGCGTGAGCAGCTTGATGGGTCAGCCGGTGTGCGTGAGGGGGCGAGCAATTTACCGAATCACGATGCACATTGGTGGGCCGATCACGTTCGTGAAATCGAGGCGGCAGCGCGCGAGGCGTCTGAGGGCGTCAATCAGTAGTGTGAGGGGATGCCCACCACGCAGCACTTTCTCGCCGATATGTTTTCACTCACCGGGCGACGGGCGCTCGTCACCGGCGGCAGCTCGGGCATTGGTCGGGCGATCGCGGTCGCGCTCGCAGCGGCTGGCGCTCACGTCGTCGTTGCGGCGCGCACCCGCGAAACCATCGACGCAACGGTCGCTGAGATCGAAAGGAACGGGGGAGCGGCCGAGGGCGTCGTGGCGGATCTGGCCGCGCGATCCGGCGCTCACGCGCTTGCCAACGCGGCGGGTGACGTCGACATCCTGGTGAATTCGGCCGGCATTAACCTACGCCCGCCGTTCGCTGAACTCGGGGAAGACACCTGGGACGCGACTATGGCGGTCAACCTCGACGCGCCCTTCGTATTGGGCCAGCGTCTCGCGCCGGGCATGGCAGAGCGCGGCCACGGGCGCATCATTCACATCAGCTCGCAGCAGGCCCAGCGCCCGTTCGCTGCGAGCGGGGCATACGGCGTCTCGAAGGCGGCACTCGAGGCGCTTGCGCGCTCTCAGGCCGAGGCCTGGTCGCCGCGGGGCGTCACGGCGAACGTGCTCGTGCCCGGCTTCGTGCAGACTCCGCTCAACCAGCGGCTGTCGTCGAACCCTGAAACGGTCGCGGCGCTCGCCGCCCGCACGCTCATCGGACGGAACGGCGTGCCTCAAGACTTCGCCGCGCCCGCGGTGTTCCTCGCGGGCGCGGGCTCCGCGTACGTCACGGGCCAAACGATCCCGGTCGACGGCGGCTTCTCAGTCCACTGAGCTCCGCCACAAGCCGCGCTAGCGAACCGTGCTCACGAACTGCGCTAACGAACCGTGCTAACGAACTGCCCTACCGCACCCCGCGCATGAGCTTCAGGATCGGCTTCTTCACGGTCACGAGCACAATGCCCACCACGATTGACGCGAGGCCGATCGTGAGGAAGTACGGCACTTCGTTGTCGGTCGAATAGAACCCCGAGAGCGCGCCGGCGCCCGCCGAGCCCAGCGCAATCGACAGGAAGTACAGTGCGACCATCTGCGAGTGGAACGCGTGCGGCGAGAGTTTCGTCGCGAGCGACTGCCCGACGGGTGAAATGCAGAGCTCTGCGAGCGTGAAGAGGAACAGAATCAGCACGATCGCGTAAAACGGCACGGATCCGTTCGCGCCGCCCGAGAACGGGATGAACGCGAGAAACGCGAGTCCCATGATCATCGTTCCGAGAGCGAACTTGATGGGGGTGCTCGGCTGGCGCTCGCCGAGCTTCGTCCACATCGCGGCGAACACGCCAGCGAAGATGATGATGAACACCGGGTTGATAGAGGTCACGACGCTCGGCGGCAGCTCGAAGCCAAAGAGATTGCGGTCGAGGCGCTGGTCAGAATAGATCGCGAGTACCGTGAACTGCTGCTGAAAGAGCGTCCAGAACACGGCGGACGCAATGAAGAGCGGAATGAACGAGAACACGCGGCTGCGCTCGTCGGAGCTGACTCGCGAGCTCGAACCGATCACCGTGAAGAGCGCGATTGCGGTGATGATCGTCAGTACTACGACGATGACCGAGAGGTTTTCGGCCCGCAATAGCCCGAACAGTGCGGCCGCCGTGATGACCACCAGGGCGGCAACGAGGGTGATGACCCACCGCACGCGCTCGGGGCGGGTGAGCGGGTTCGTCGGGCGCGATCCCGACTCCGTGACGGTGTGGCGACGCAGCAGCAGATACTGCACCAGGCCAAGCGCCATACCGACGGCAGCGAGTCCGAAGCCCCAGTGGAAGCCCTTCCAACCCCACACGACGCTGGTCAGCAGCGGGCCGACGAAGCCGCCAATGTTGACGCCCATGTAGTAGATCGAGAACGCGGCGTCGCGGCGCACATCTTTCGCGTCATAGAGGTCGCCGAGCACGGTCGACGTCGTGGTCTTCAGTGATCCCGACCCGAGTGCGACGCTCACGAGTCCGACGCCAAGTCCGATTGCACCGGGGAACACGGCCAGCGCGATGTGACCGAACATGATGATGAGGGCCGCGGCGAGCAGCGTTTTCTCTGCTCCGAGCACGCGGTCGGCGACCCAGCCGCCAATGACCGACGAGAGGTAGACGAGGCCGCCATATGCGCCGACGATCGATGTTGCCGCGGCCTCGGACATGCCGAGTCCGCCGTCCGACAGGGAGTAGTAGATGTAGAACGCGAGCAGACCCTGCATGCCGTAGAAGCTGAAGCGCTCCCACATTTCGACGCCCGCGAGGTTTGCGAGACCCCACGGGTGGCCGAAGAATCCGCGGCCCTCTGTTGCGGCCGACGTGCCTGCGGCGCTCTTCTGCTCGGTCACGAATCTCCCTGCTGTTGCACTGAATTACGGCGCTGACGCCAGCGCCGCTGTCACGCTGCTGCCAGCGCTATGCCAGAGAAGAGTTTACAGTCGCAGCAACGGCACTCTGACGCGGCACCGTTAACGTCTGTGCTGCGTGCTAGCTTGGCGGTGCCAGCACCACACCACTCCACACCACTCCCAAGGAGGCGACCGTGACGGAACAGGTCAAGGGCCCGAAATCGTATTTCCCGTCGATCGAGCAAAAGTATGGCCTCAGCATTGATGAGTGGTTCGAACGCTTGCGACCCGTCGCTGGCCAGAAGCACATGGAACAGGTCGCGTTCCTGAAAGAGCAGGGCATGGGGCACGGGCACGCGAATGCGCTCGTGGCCGTGTTCCGCGCTGAGCACGACGGCGCCTGAGGCGCCGATGTCTGAACTTCCTGTTCTGCTCCAGGTGCGCGTGCGCTGGGCTGTTGCGGCGGTAATTGGCATCGGCGTAGGCAGTGCCGTGTCGTTCGCACTCGGCATTGCTGCCGGTGTGCTGGCGGGGTGGGGCACGCTCACGATCATCAGCGCGGGATGGGTGCTGCGGCAGGTCTGGTCAATGAGCCCGCAGACCACGCAGGATCACGCCACGGCCGAGGATCCCGGCCGTCGAACGGCGCGTCTTGTCGCCATCATTGGCAGCGTGATCAGCCTGGGTGCCGTCGCTGTTGTTATCGTGCAAGCGCGGCACGCCGATGGAGTCGTGGCGTTGGTGCTCGCCGCGATTGCGCTCGTAAGCATTGTGGCGTCCTGGGCGCTGATCCACGTCGACTACATGCTGCGGTACGCCAGGCTCTACTACGAGCAAAACGGTGCGGGAGACGCGAAGCGCGGTATCGACTTCAACCAGCGCGAAGACCCCTGCTATGTCGATTTCGCCTACTTCTCAGTGGGGCTCGGTATGACCTATCAGGTGTCAGACACAAACATTGGGCGCACCGATATTCGTCGTCTCGTCATTGCCCAGACGATGCTCGCGTACCTGTTCGGCGCTGGCATTCTTGCCACCGTGATCAACCTCGTCGCTGGGCTCGGATGATGCGGATTGCTGGCTCAGTCTCAGCCGGTTTTTCGGGCGGGGAGGTACGCTGAGCCCATGAGTGACCCGACGGAGCCAACGCGCGAATTGCACGTTGCAGAAGATCCAGAAGACGATCGGATCACTATCTCGCCGAGCGCACTGCGAACGCTGGGCGACCAGATGCAGCGCTTCATGCTGGAGTACCGATTCGCAATGGAAGAGGTCGAGACCAAGCTCGCCATCTTGCGCGAAGAGTTTCTGCACATGCACGAATACAACCCGATCGAGCACGTATCGAGCCGGGTGAAGTCGGTTGAGAGCCTGGTCGCGAAACTAGAGCGACGCGGCATCGATACCGACTTTGACGTGATTCGTACCGAGATCTACGACATCGCGGGCGTGCGCGTGACCTGCGCGTTCATTCGCGACGTCTACCAGCTGTTCGACCTGCTCACACAGCAAGACGACATCACGGTGCTCGAGGTCGAAGACTATATCGAGACGCCAAAGCAAAATGGGTACAAGAGCCTGCACACGATCATCTCGGTGCCGGTGTACCTGTCGACGGGGCGCGTCGATGTGCCCGTCGAGGTGCAGTTTCGCACGATCGCGATGGACTTCTGGGCGAGCCTCGAACACAAGATCTACTACAAGTATGCGCGGCAGGTGCCAGACACCCTCATTCGCGAACTCAAGCACGCTGCCGAGACGGCCGCAGAACTCGATACGCGCATGGAACGGCTGCACGTGCAGCTGCACGGCGAACCGCCCCTGCTCACGTCACCAATCGAAGTGCACGCGGGGCCAGACAACGTCTTCCGCGTGTAACGAGTTCCCGGTCACGGGCTCACGCTGCGCCTGACCTAGTGCAGGGTGCGCGCTCGCCCTGCGCCTGACCTAGTGCAGGGTGCGCGCTCGCGCGCTCGCGAAGGCGATGATTGCGACGGTCGCGGCCGAGGTCATGATGATTCCGAGCGGCAGCGCGGAGTATTCACCGCCGACGCTCACGAAGGGCGAAACGGCTGCGGCGCATCCGAACTGCAGTGCACCCAGCAGGGCCGACGCAGTGCCGGCGGCTCGCGGCACCGCCGCGAGCGCGAGGGCCGTCGCGTTACCGAGCACGAACCCAACCGAAGCGACAACCACGAACACGGCAGCGGCGAGCACCCACGGTGACGCCGAGAAGATCGCTGATATGAACACGGTCAGCGATCCGGCGGTGACGCCCGCAAGCCCGAATGCGGCGAGCCGACGCGCACCGAACCGCGTCACGGCTCGCGCTGAAATCGCGCCAGTAGTGATGAGGGCGAACGCGTTCAGCCCGAACAGCATCGCGTACTGCAGCTCGCTGGCGCCAAGCATGGACTGATACAGAAATGGTGACGCCGAAATGTAGGCCATCATCACGGTGAACGTCGCAGCAAACGTGAGCGTGTGCCCGATGTACTGGCGAGACAACAGCCGTCGCGCGGGATTGCCCTCAGTCTGACGGGCATCGGCAAGTTCCGCCCTCCGACCAGCGGGAAGTGATTCGCGCACGCCCCAGATCACCGCGACGAGCATCACGACAGCGATCGCGAGTAATACGGCGAGTACCCCGCGCCAGCCGAGCGGCTCGGCGAGCACTCCGCCGACCAGCGGGGCGACCACGGGGGCAACACCGCTCACCATCATCATGAGGCTCATTGAACGGGCCGCCGACGTGCCCACCGAAAGATCCGAGATGATCGCGCGTCCGAGTACCATTCCCGCGGCACCCGCGAACCCCTGCAGCACGCGCGCCGCGATGAGTACGCCAAGGGTCGGCGCAAACACGGCAGCAGCGCTCGAAACGACAAACACTGATGCGCCGATGATCAGCGGAACGCGCCTCCCGATGCGATCGGAGAGCGGACCGAACGTGAGCTGCCCGACCATGATGCCGACGAGAAACCCGGTCAGCGTAAGTTGCACGCCCGTCGCGCTCGTCTCGAATTCAGCCGCGATGGCCGGGAACGATGGTAAATACAGATCGACGCCAAACGGCCCCACCGCCGAGAGCAGCCCGAGCACGAGCAGAAGCCGAACGCCGAGCTGCGCCCGGCGCGGCTGAGGTTCGAGGGGTGCGGGCACAACTGGTTATGTTACCCGCGGCTCCGGTACGGTGTCTGTCATGGAGCGCGAGCATCTTCCTGGCGGGTCGGGTGGCGTGTGGCGCGTGCGCGAGCCGAGCGGGGTCACGCGGGTGCACCGGCCCACCGGACCGTGGACTCCAGCGGTGCACGCCCTGCTCGAACATCTTGACGGGCGGGGCCTCGACGGCATCCCGCGGGTGCACGGCATTGACTCCGACGGACGCGAGATCCTCGACTACCTCCCCGGTGAAACGATCGACCCAGAGGCCGCGAGCGTCAGCGACGAGGCGCTCGGTGCGGCCGCCGTCTGGTTGCGGCGATTCCACGATGCGGTGCGGCAGTTTGACCCGGGCCCCGTCGAATGGCGTCAGGGCGTGCAGTCGCTGGCCGACGGGCAGGTGATCTGCCACAACGATCCCGGGCTGTACAACTGGGTCGTTGTCGATGGCAACTTCGCGGGCATGATCGATTGGGATCGCGCCGGGCCGGGTGATCCCCTCGACGACCTCGCCTTTTTGTGCTGGTCGGGGGTGCCGCTGTTGCGTGAGATCCCGGCCGCCGACGCCGCCAGAAGGCTAGAGATCGCCGTGCGCGCCTACGGCGGAGTGTCACCCGATGCGCTGTTGGACGCCGTCGACGCGCGTATGGCGCTCATCTCGGGCCGCTGGCGCGCTGGCCTCGAGCGTCAAGACCCGGGCACGATGGCGCTGCGCGACGCGGGCATCATGGACCGTCACCACGCTCGCGTCGAGGGGTTTTCGAGGCGGCGAGCTGGCATTCGCGAGGCGATTCGCGGTGAGCTGCGCGATGAGTCGCGCGGTGAGCTTCGCGATGAGCTGCGCGATGAACGTCTGGCGGCAACGAACGAGGAGAACGCATCATGACGATCACCGTGACCGACGGCGGCATTGAAACCGCGCTGACCGAGCGACTTGGGCAGGAACTGCCTGAGTTCGCGGCGTTCGTACTACTCGACACGGCGGCGGGCAGGATCGCGCTGCGCAACTACTACGAACCCTTCTTGGCGGTGGCACGCGAGCATCGGCTGCCGCTCGTGCTCGATACACCGACGTGGCGCGCGAACTCCGATTGGGGTGCCGGGCTCGGGTATTCGGCGGCTGAGCTCGCGCGAGTGAACGCGGACGCCGTCGCGTTCGTGCGCGAGCTCGACGAGGGAGCCCCAGCGGGCTCACCCGAGGTGACGGTGAACGGCTGCGTCGGGCCGCGTTTCGATGAGTACGTCGCGGATGAGCGGATGACCGCCGAGGAAGCCGAGGCGTACCATTCGCCGCAGGTGCAGGCGCTCGCTGAAGCTGGCGCTGATCGCGTGACGTCGGTTACGACGCTTGACGACGCCGAGGCAATCGGCGTGGTGCGAGCTGCAGTCGCCGCTCGCGTGCCGGTCTTCGTCTCGTTTGTCGTCGGCACAGACGGCGTTCTCGCCGACGGTAGCGCGGTCGCAGATGCGATCGCAGCGGTCGACGCGGCCACCGATAGCGCGGCCGATGGATTCCTCATCAACTGCGCTCACCCCCGCGAGGTGGCAGCGGGTATCGCGGCGACCGGGGGAGCGCCTGAGCTTGATCGCATCGTCGGCTTTCGGTTGAATGCTGGGGCCGCTGGCGATACAGAGGAGCGCGACGAGCCGGTCACGTTTGCCGACGCTGAGCTTGCACTGCGGAGCCTGGCACCGCGCGCCACCGTGTTCGGCGGGTGCTGCGGAACTGACGCGCCGCACATCGCTGCGCTTGCTGAGCGGGCACTCGGAGGCGCTGGTGCGGGCTCCCTGCGCGAAGTTTCCATCTGACCTGGTTAGGCTGTCGACGTGAGTAAAGACCCATTCGAGGAACTCTTCGGGCCAGCGGACGATGATCCGCACACTGAGCCGCGTCCAGTTCCTGCGCGCGAGCGCCTGTCATACGAGCAGGCAGAGCGCGTGCACACGGCGCAGTTGGTGACCGAGCCGAAGCGACAGGGTGGCCGCGGCGCCCCCAAAGCGCTGCCCTGGATCGTTGTCGGCGTGGTCGCTGTCATTGCGATTGTCGTGTGCATCGTGTTGGTGAACATGGCGCGCGCAAATGACGCGGGCGGTGCCACCTCATCGAAGACCACAACGACGTCTGAGAGCCCGAGCGAGACGCCGACCCCGTCGGCCACGCCAAGCGACGATGCCGAAGAAACCGAGGAGCCGGAAACGAAGGATCCGAACAAGGTTCCCGCGGTCGAGGTCGGGCCGACGAGTACGCTCGACATCCCCGCGTGGGGAGTGACGTCGCAGCTCAGTCAAAAGTTCGGGATGACGAGCTACAACATTCCCGACAACTCGAACCTCCAGCTCACGAGCCCACTGATTCAATCGTTGCCAGAGGAGTGCGCTGCGATGCGCACCCAGTGGGGTGTCACGAAGGGCGCTGACGGTAAGTTCACGGTGCTGAAGCCGGCTGAGACCTGCGAGGCGGCGCCCGAACTTTACGACGAACTCTGGGGCCTCACGGACGCCTTCGTAAAGAGCTTCAAGCCCCTGGGCTAACTCCAAACCCCTCGCCCCTTACCCTCTTTCCTGCTTTCCTGCTTCCCCAAGCCCCGCGCGCCCTTCGGGCTCCCTGCGGGCCCCCTGCGGGTGAGCAATATTTGACGCTGATGCGCCGAAAAGTGACAGGAATCGCTCACCCGAGAGGGGGTAAGAGAGGGTAGGGGGGTAGGAGGAGGGGGAGCTAGAAGAGGGTGGGGAACAGGGCTCTGGCCAAGGGGTAGCCCGCGAAGCTCACTATGTCGAGGATCCAGTGCGCTACGACCAGTGGAAGCGCGCGACCCCAGCGGTGGTACGCCCACCCGAACACGACGCCCATGATCACATTGCCCGCGAAACCGCCGAACCCTTGATAGAGGTGATAGGTGCCACGCAACAGCGCGCTCGACATGATGACTGCCCACGGGCCGAGGCCGAGACGCTTCAGACGATCGAAGAGATACGCCACGACGATGAGCTCCTCGCTCAGCGCGGCGCGCAGTGCCTGCAGCACGAGGATCGGCACCGTCCACCAGTACGCGTCGAGCTCGGTGGGAACAACCGTCGTGTTGATGCCGATCGCCTTCGCCCCGAGGTAGAACGCGATGCCGGGGATACCGATCACGGCCGCGAGTAGCAGACCTCGTCCTGACTCGCGGATCCACCCCTGATTCTCAGCGACGCGCCCGAGACCCAATCGCGAGAGATGTGGGCGCGCATTCGACCAGAGCAGAAACACCACGAGAGCGACGGGCGCGAGTTCTGACACGAAACCGAGCAGCTGAAATGCCAGATCAAACGCCGGGCGCGGATCGAGCGAAACGTTGATCGGAGCCTTCTGCTGAGACAGGGCAGTGTCGCGTGTGAGTCGCTCGATAATCCTGACAATCGAGTACAGGGCTGACATGCCGAGCGACAGCGCGAGCACGATCACAATTTCCCACCACAGGCGGGCGCGTGATTCACGACTGGTCATGGCGGTAGCGTAGCGCCGCATTTCGGCGGACATGTTGAGTGCCTACAGTTCGAGCGAAGTTGAGGGCCAAAGTTTTCTCGGAGAGCTACAGAGCTCTGTTACGAAGCCGTCACGCTCTGATGAATTGGGCCAATCCGGTCTGACAGGTCTGTATTCTGAATCCGTACTATCGACTCTGTCGGGTGCCCCGGACACACGTTTTCGAGGGCATTTTGATGGACATTTCAAGGAGGAAACCAGTGAAGCGATCACGGATCGGCTACGGCTTTATCGCCCTCGCCGCCGCAAGCGCTCTCGCCCTGTCCGGCTGCTCGTCAAGCGGCGGAAGTAGCGACGGCGGTAGCAATGACGGCGCGGCAATCATCTCGACGAACGGCTCAGAGCCGCAGAACCCGTTGATTGCGACGAACACCAACGAGGTCGGCGGTGGCAAGATCCTCGACCTGATTTTCGCTGGTCTCGTGTACTACGACGCAGACGGTGCCGCGCACAACGACATCGCCACGTCGATCGAGAGCGACGACGCCACGAATTACACGATCAAGATTCGCGACGATGCGACCTTCAGTGACGGCACTCCGGTCAAGGCCGAGAACTTCGTGAAGGCGTGGAACTACGGCGCCGACGCCAAGAACGCTCAGCTCAACAGCTACTTCTTCGAGGACATCGAGGGCTTCAGCTACGAAGAAAACGTCGCTGAGCTTCCCGGCCTGAAGGTCGTCGATGACACCACCTTCACTGTCAAGCTCAACAAGGCAGCTTCTGACTTCCCGCAGCGCCTCGGCTACTCGGCCTTCTACCCGCTGCCCGACTCGGCGTTTGACGACATGAAGGCACAGGGTGAAACCCCTGTCGTCAACGGCCCGTACAAGCTCGCCGGTGACGACGCTTGGCAGCACGACGAGCAGATTGAGCTCGTTACGAACGAGGACTACAACGGCCCCCGCGTTCCGAAGAACGATGGCGTGACCATCAAGTTCTACGCGACGCAGGATGCGTCGTACTCCGACCTCCTCGGCGGCAACGTCGACGTCGTCGATCAGATCCCTGAGACGCAGCTCGCGAACTTCCAGGACGATCTGGGCGACCGCGCAGTCAACCAGCCGGCCGCTGTGTTCCAGTCGTTCACCATTCCGGAGAACCTTGAACACTTCTCCGGTGAAGAGGGGAAGCTGCGTCGTCAGGCGATCTCCATGGCGATCAACCGCGAGCAGATCACCGACAAGATCTTCGACGGTACCCGCACCCCCGCGAGCGACTTCACCTCGCCCGTGATCGACGGCTGGAGCGACTCGCTCAAGGGTGCCGACGTGCTCGAGTACAACGCCGACGAGGCGAAGAAGCTCTGGGCCGAGGCCGACGCCATTGCGCCGTGGTCCGGAACCCTTGAGATCGCGTACAACGCCGACGGCGGTCACCAGGCCTGGGCCGACGCGACCACCAACAGCATCGCATCGACGCTCGGCATCGATGCGGCTGGCAAGGCGTACCCGAAGTTCGACGTGCTCCGCGAGGAAATCACGAACCGCACGATCAAGACGGCGTTCCGCACCGGCTGGCAGGCGGACTACCCGGGGCTCTACAACTTCCTCGGGCCGTTGTACGCAACGAACGCATCCTCCAACGACGGCGACTACTCGAACCCCGAGTTCGACAAGCTGCTGCAGGAGGGCTCGGTCGACACCGATCCGGCATCCGCGAACAAGAAGTACCAGGAAGCTCAGGAGATTCTGCTTGAGGATCTGCCGGCATTCCCGCTCTGGTACCAGAACGTCAACGGTGGCTACGGCGAGAACGTCGACAACGTTGAGTTCGGTTGGAACTCGGTGCCGCTCTACTACGAGATCACCAAGAACTAACAGCTCCACTCGGAGGCCCTGGGTGTCACACCCGGGGCCTCCCCGCTGGGCGCAGTGCCACCGCGCCGCGCCCGGTCCACCAAGCCTGCAGGCTGGAACCAACGACGTTTCTGAGACTGCATCGCATCATCACTGCGAGAGATAGCGCGCCATGTTCAACAACTTCGCTCGAGGGGGAGGCGTCTCATGCTGAAATACATCCTCTTTCGATTGCTCCAGGTGATCCCGGTTCTTCTGGGCACCACATTCCTCATCTACTTCATGGTGTTTGCCATGCCAGGCGACCCGATCCTTGCGATGTTCGGCGACAAGACGCCAGACCCCGCCATCGTGGATCGCCTGCGCGAGCAGTACCACCTCGATCAGCCGTTCATCGTGCAGTACTTCCTGTACGTCAAGGGAGTGCTCGTCGGCGACTTCGGTGTCAGCTTCACCGGGCAGCCGGTCTCAGAGATTCTGGCCCGCACGTTCCCGGTCACGATCAAGCTGGCCGCTATGGCGATCGTCATCGAGCTGGTCATCGCCATCACCGTTGGTCTGATCTCGGGCCTCCGCAAGGGCAAGATCTTTGACAACGTCAACCTGATCATCGGCCTCGTCTTCATGAGCGTGCCGATCTTCGTGGTCGCCTTCATCGCGCAGTGGGGGCTCGGCATCAAGCTGGGCTGGTTCCGCACGACGGTGGGCACCGGTGCACCGATTCAAGACCTGATCATGCCGGCCATCGTGCTCGGTGTCTCGCTGTACGCGACGAGCATGCGTCTTACGCGATCATCGGTGATCGACACCCTCAATCAAGACTTCGTTCGCACCGCGTACGCAAAGGGTCTGAGCCGCAGCCGCGTCATTCCCGTGCACGTACTCCGCAACTCGCTGATTCCCACGATCACGAACACCGCTACCGACTTCGGCATTCTGATGGTCGGTGCGACCGTGACCGAGGGCATTTTCAACGTGCCCGGCGTGGGTAACGCACTGTTCGGCGCCATCTTGAAGGGCGACAACTCGCTCGTCGTGTCGTTCGTTACCTTCATGGTGCTCATCTACCTCGGCGTGAACCTGATCGTCGACCTGCTGTATGCCGTACTCGATCCGAGGATTCGTTATGCCTGAGCCCAAGAACCCGAACATGGAGCACTTCGTCGCTCCGTTCGATGAGACGCCGGTCGCCGCCGTCGACGCGGTGAAGATTGATGAGAAGAAGTCGAACCTCTGGCTCGACGCGTGGCGCGACATGCGCGGGCGGCCGATGTTTTGGGTCTCCGCCGTCGTGATTGTCATCGTGATTGCCGTGTCGCTATTCCCGCACCTGTTCACCCCGGTGGATCCGCGAGCCGCAGACCTTGCAATGTCGAAGGAAGGCCCGACCAAGGGGCACATCCTCGGCTTCACCTCGCAAGGACAGGACGTGTTTGCCCGCATCATTTACGGCACGTCCACCTCCGTGTCGGTGGGCCTCCTCGTGGTCATGATCACGTTTGTGGTTGGCACGATTGCCGGATCACTCGCCGGGTTCTTCGGCGGCTGGGTCGACACCGTGATCTCACGAATCGGTGACATCTTCTTTTCGATTCCCTACATCCTCGCGGGTGTGATCGTGATGACGGTGTTCCAGGAATTCCGCAATCCACTGACGATCGCGTTCGCGATTGGCGGCTTCTCGTGGCCGGTATCGGCGCGCATCCTGCGCTCCGAGATTTTGCGCGTCCGCAATGCCGACTTCGTAATGGCTTCGACGGCGCTCGGCCTGTCGCGGTTTAAGACGCTAGTTCGCCACGTGCTGCCGAATTCAATCGCGCCGCTGCTCGTCGTCACCACGATCTCGCTGTCTGCGGCGATCGTTGCGGAGGCCGTGCTGTCGTTCCTTGGCGTGGGCTTGCCCCCGGCCGAATTTGTTAGCTGGGGAAATGACATTTCCGCAGCCCAGCGAGATCTGCGCAATGACCCGCAGCTTCTTCTCTGGCCATCCCTCGCGCTCGCGGTCACCGTATTCGGCTTTGTCATGCTGGGTGAGGTTGTTCGCGATGCGCTCGATCCGAAAGCGAGGGCGCAGCGATGAGTGATCAGCAGCCAATGTCCCAGGGTGCGGCAGAAGCCGCAACACCGATTTCAGACGCGGATCAGCAACCCGTTGTGGCTCCGCAGCCCATTCTGAGCGTGCGAGACCTCCAGGTTGAGTTCGGCGTGAAGAAGGAGCGCCGCGAGGTGCTGCACGGCATCGGGTTCGACGTCTATCCGGGCGAAACCGTGGCGATCGTGGGTGAGTCGGGCTCCGGCAAGTCGACCACGATGCACGCGGTCATCAACCTGCTTCCCGGCACCGGTAAGGTCACCGGCGGTTCAGTGCAGTGGTTGGGTCGCGAGCTCGTTGGCATCGGCCGCCGCGATATGGAGCGCATCCGAGGCCGCGAGATCGGTCTCGTGCCGCAGGATCCGATGTCGAACCTGAACCCGGTGTGGTCGGTCGGCTTCCAGGTCGAAGAGGCGATCCGTGCGAATGGCCTCGCCACCGGCAAGAAGGAGGTGCGCGCTCGCGCCGTGCAGGTACTCGAACAGGCGGGTCTGCAAAACGCTGAACAGCGCATGAAGCAGTATCCACACCAGTTCTCAGGTGGCATGAAGCAGCGCGCACTCATTGGTATCGGTCTTGCGGCGAGCCCGCAGCTGCTGATTGCTGATGAGCCGACCTCGGCGCTCGACGTCACCGTGCAGCGCGTCGTGCTTGACCACCTGCAGAAGCTGACGCAGGAGCTCGGCACGGCCGTGGTGTTCATCACGCATGACCTCGGGCTCGCGGCTGAGCGAGCTGAGAAGCTGATCGTGATGTACCAGGGCAACATTGTGGAGTCTGGGCCGAGCCGTGAGATTCTCGAGCGCCCCCAGCACCCGTACACGAAGCGCTTGGTATCGGCCGCCCCGAGCCTCGCGTCAAAGCGCATCGGAAACGATCCGACGCTGCCGACCGCCCCCACTCAGACCTTCGACCTCGCAGCACTTGCTGAGGAGCCGAAGCCGACGGTAAAGCACGGCGAGCCGATGATCGAGGTCACTGACCTGGGCAGGGTCTACAAGCTCCGGAAGGGGAACTTCGGTTCAGAGGACTTCCACGCGGTGGCGGGCGCGAGCTTCACGGTGAATCGCGGCGAGACCATGGCCCTCGTGGGGGAGTCGGGATCGGGCAAGTCGACCATCGCGAAGATGGTGCTGCAATTGGAAGAACCCTCGTCGGGCTCGGTGAAGATTGCCGGGAAAGAGACGAAGGGGATGTCGCGGCGTGAACTCTTCGACCTGCGCCGCACCCTGCAGCCGGTGTTCCAGGATCCGTACGGATCGCTCGACCCGCTGCACAATATCGGCAACACGATCATCGAGCCGCTGAAGATTCACAACGTGGGCGACGCCGCGAGCCGCAATGCTCGCATGCTCGAGCTGCTCGATCAGGTCGCGCTGCCGCGTGAATTGGCGTCGCGCTATCCGAACGAGCTCTCGGGTGGTCAGCGACAGCGCGTTGCTGTCGCGCGCGGCCTCGCGCTGAAACCCGACATTCTCGTGCTCGATGAGGCGGTATCGGCGCTGGACGTGCTGGTGCAGGCACAGATCCTGGATCTGCTCGCCGAGTTGCAGCGTGAGCTCGGGCTCACGTACCTCTTCATCACGCACGACCTTGCGGTGGTGCGTTTGATTGCGGATCGCGTGTGCGTGATGCAGCAGGGGCGCATCGTGGAGCAGGCGACCACAGATGAGGTCTTCGAGAATCCTCGTGAGGAGTACACGAAGAACCTGCTGGCAGCGATCCCTGGCGCTCACATCGAGCTTGGGATTAACGGGTCCCAGGCGCACGCGAGCTAGCGTCACCCTTCTCCGCTGACGCCCTCGACTGTCCGGCACCCCGGACAGTCGAGGGCGTCAGTGCGTTGTCGGGACGCCTCGGAACCGCTGGGATAGGGGTATGCGGGCGACGCCCCGCGATCCCGAACTTCAGCGAAAGGTCCAATGATGGCACTTCCCGGCGCACGTCCCGTCCGCTCCCCTCGAGGAACCGAGCTCACAGCGAAGAGCTGGCAGACCGAGGCACCGCTTCGCATGCTGATGAACAATCTCGATCCAGAGGTCGCCGAACGTCCCGATGATTTGGTCGTCTATGGCGGTACGGGCCGTGCTGCCCGCAGCTGGGAGGCGTTCGACGCCATCGTCGAGACGCTGCGTGATCTTGAAGACGACGAGACATTGCTCGTGCAGTCGGGAAAGCCCGTCGGTGTTTTTCGCACGAATGTGTGGGCGCCACGCGTGCTTATTGCGAACTCGAATCTCGTTGGTGACTGGTCGAACTGGCCGGAGTTTCGCCGGCTCGAGGCAGAGGGTCTCACGATGTACGGCCAGATGACCGCGGGCTCCTGGATCTACATCGGCACGCAGGGGATTCTGCAGGGCACGTTCGAGACGTTTGCGGCGGTCGGCCGGAAGAAGTTCGGTGGCACCCTTGCGGGCACCATCACGCTCACGGGTGGCTGCGGCGGGATGGGCGGCGCGCAGCCGCTCGCGGTGACGCTCAACGACGGCGCCTGCCTCATCGTCGACGTGGACCAGTCGCGTCTCGAGCGTCGCGTGAGCAAGCGCTACCTCGACGAGGTCGTCACTGACATCGACGAAGCGCTCGCCAAGGTGCAGCAGGCGAAGGATGAAAAGCGCGGCTGGTCGGTCGGCCTCGTGGGCAATGCCGCCGAGGTTTTCCCCGAGATTCTTCGCCGCCACCGCGCAGGAGAGATCACGATCGACGTTGTGACCGACCAGACGAGCGCGCACGATCCGCTCAGTTACCTGCCCATCGGGTACGAGGTCGGCGAACGACTCGCTCGTGCTGAGGCCGACCCCGAGGGGTTCACACGCGTCGCGCAGGCGTCTATGGCCGCGCAGGTGCGTGCAATGGTTGAGTTCCAAGACGCGGGGGCCGAGGTCTTCGACTATGGCAACTCGATCCGCGATGAGGCCCGTACGGGCGGATACGACCGCGCGTTCGAATTTCCCGGCTTCGTGCCGGCATACATTCGTCCGCTGTTCTGTGAGGGGCTCGGGCCCTTCCGCTGGGCTGCACTTTCAGGGGACCCGGAAGACATTCGCGTCACCGACGAGGCGATCCTTGAGCTGTTCCCCGAGAACGCTCACCTGCATCGCTGGATCCGCGCCGCGCAGGAGCGCGTCGAGTTTGAGGGCCTGCCAGCGCGAATCTGCTGGCTGGGATATGGCGACCGGGCGAAGGCCGCGGTGCGGTTCAACGAACTGGTCGCCGAGGGCAAGCTGTCGGCACCGATCGTGATCGGCCGCGATCATCTCGATTCGGGCTCTGTGGCCTCGCCGTACCGTGAGACGGAGTCGATGGCTGACGGCTCTGACGCGATCGCCGACTGGCCTCTGTTGAACGCGCTCACGGCGGCATCGTCGGGCGCGACCTGGGTGTCGCTGCACCACGGTGGCGGTGTGGGCATTGGGCGCTCAAACCACTCGGGCCAGGTGTCGGTGGCTGATGGCACGCCGCTCGCGGCCGAGAAGCTGCAGCGCCTGCTCACGAACGATCCAGGCATGGGCGTGATTCGACACGTCGACGCTGGCTACCAGCGGGCGGTAGACGTGGCTGCCGAACGCGGCGTGCGTATTCCGGTCGCGCCCGTCATTCGGAACACCGAGCAGGCTTGGTAGCACCGTGAGTGGCGGGGGCGGAGTGCCGTCCAATCGAGGCAGCCTGGTCATCGACAATATCGGTGAGCTCACGACGAACGATGATGCGCACGGGGGGAGGCTTCGCGATGCGGCCGTCGTGATCGAGCGGGATCGGGTGTCGTGGGTCGGGCCGGCTGCCCACGCGCCCGCGGCCGATTCACGCTTCGACGCTGGGGGCCGCGCGCTGCTGCCCGGCTGGGTCGACTCCCACACGCACCTCGTATTCGCTGGCGATCGCACGGCCGAGTTCGAGGCGCGCATGGCGGGTGAGGCGTATGCCGCTGGCGGCATCAACGTCACCGTCGAGGCCACGCGTGCCGCCACTGACGCCGAACTCACGGCGAACCTTGCGCGCCTGGTCGAAGAGGCGCGGAGCGGGGGCACGACGACGCTCGAGACCAAAACGGGCTACGGGCTCACCGTCGAAGACGAGCGCCGCGCAGCAGTGATCGCGGGTCGCTACGCTGACGCCGTGACGTTTCTCGGGGCGCACGTTGTGCCCGCGGGAGACGATCCGGCGTCGTATCTCGACCTCGTCACGGGGCCAATGCTCGACGCGGTCGCGCCGCACGTGAGCGCAGTCGATGTCTTCTGCGAGGAGGGTGCTTTCGATGAGGCTGCCTCCCGTCGTGTGCTCGAGGCTGCAGCGCGCGCCGGGCTCGCGTCCCGCGTGCACGGGAACCAGCTCGGGCACGGCCCGGGGGTACAACTCGCGGTGAGCGCCGGATCACTGAGCGTCGACCACCTGGGCTTTCTGAGTGATGACGACGTCTCGGCGCTCGCCGGTTCGTGGAGAGCTTGGGATGGCGGCGCGGGTCGTCGCGGCACCGTCGCGACCGTGCTGCCCGCCTGCGACCTCTCGACCCGCATGCCGCTCGCCCCGGCGCGCGATCTGCTCGATGCCGGGGCGGTGCTCGCGATCGCCTCAAACGCGAATCCCGGCACGTCGTACACGAGCTCGATGGCGTTTTGTGTGGCGACCGCGGTGCTCCAAATGCGGCTAACGGTGCAGGAGGCCGTGCGCGCCGCCACGCTCGGCGGAGCGATCGCGCTCGGCATGGAGTCGGACGGCTGGCGCGATCCTCGTGGGGACGTGCAGGGGGCTGTTGGCGTCGTGCGCCCCGGCGCGCGGGCCGATCTTCACTTGCTCGATGCGCCGTCGGTGACGCACCTCGCGTATCGACCCGGCATGCCGCTCACGCACGCTGTGTGGCGAAAAGGGGAGCGCCTGCTGTAAGACCTTCAAGGCTCGTTCAATACTGAGCCTGGAGGGGTCCAGTATGACCTGCCTGACAGATTTTGCCTTCTGGTACCTCATCGTTACACGGCTTCGCTAAGCTGCCAGTGTTCAACGACCGGGCGCATCGACAACGTAGTGATGCGCGCTCCCCGGGTAGTGAGAGGGAAACCATTGAAGAAGACACTGATGTCTGCGGCCGCGCTGATGGGCGCCGCACTGCTGTTCACTGGCTGCGCAACCAGCAGCACGACGGGCTCCGGCGGAGACGGTGACGGGGGTGGCAGCGAGATCATGATCGGTACGACCGATAAAGTCACGTCACTCGACCCGGCCGGCGCGTACGACAACGGATCATTTGCGGTAATGAACCAGGTGTATCCGTTCCTGCTCAACAGCGAGTACGGCACCGCAGATGTGACCCCCGACATTGCTGAATCGGCCGAGTTCACCTCGCCCACCGAGTACACGGTGAAGCTCAAGGAGGGCTTGAAGTTCGCGAACGGCAACGATCTCACCGCGAGCGACGTCAAGTTCTCGTTCGATCGCCAGGTTGCGATCAACGACCCGAACGGGCCCGCCTCGCTACTCGGAAACCTCGACAGCGTCGAAGCGCAGGATGATCTCACGGTCGTCTTCAAGCTGAAGAACGGCGATGACCAAGTGTGGCCGCTCATTCTGTCGAGCCCGGCCGCTCCGATCATCGACGAAGACGTGTTCGCAGCCGATGCGCTCACGAGCGATGACGACATTGTCTCAGGCAAGGCGTTCGCCGGGCAGTACGAGATCACCTCGTACAAGCTCAACGAACTCATCGCGTACGCGCCGTACGACGGATACCAGGGCAACCTCGGCAAGCCTGAGAACAGCGGCGTCAACGTGAAGTACTACGCCGACGCATCGAACATGAAGCTCGACATCGCCGGTGGTGCGATCGACGTCGCTTTCCGCTCGTTGTCGGCGACCGACAACGACGAGCTGGCGAAGAACGACAAGGTCAAGCTGGTTGAGGGCCCCGGCGGCGAGACCCGCTACATCGTATTCAACTTCAACACTCAGCCCTACGGTGCTACCGCTGAAGACGCTGATCCGGCGAAGGCACAGGCCGTGCGCCAGGCCGCGGCCGATCTCGTCGATCGCGCGGCGATCGCGAAGGATGTCTACAAAGACACCTACAGCCCGCTGTACTCGTTCGTTCCAGACGGACTCACGGGAGCGACGGAGCCGCTGAAGGGTCTGTACGGCGACGGCGATGGTGGCCCCGATGCGGCCAAGGCGAAGCAGCGGCTCGCCGACGCTGGCGTCGAGACCCCGGTTGAGCTCAGCCTGCAGTACAACGGCGACCACTACGGTCCGTCGTCGGGTGATGAGTACGCCATGGTAAAGACGCAGCTTGAGAAGGACGGTCTCTTCAAGGTCAACCTGCAGCAGACCGAGTGGGTGCAGTACTCCAAGGACCGCACCGCCGACGTGTATCCGGCCTACCAGCTCGGCTGGTTCCCCGACTACTCGGATGCCGACAACTACCTGTCGCCGTTCTTCCTCAAGGAGAACTTCCTCGGGAACCACTATGACAACCCGAAGGTCGCAGACCTGATCGTCGATCAGCAGACGCAGACGGACGAGAAGAAGCGGATGGATCAGATCGGTGAGATTCAGGATCTCGTCGCGAACGATCTCTCGACGCTGCCGCTCTTGCAGGGCAAGCAGGTGGCCTACACGGGCACCGGCGTCGACGGCACGACCCTCGACGCGTCCTTCAAGTTCCGGTACGCACCGATCTCCAAGTAGCGCACATCGTGCCAGCGGGCTCCACCCTCGGGATGGAGCCCGCTGTCATGAACCCCGCGAAAAGGTTTCAATCATGACTGCTCCTGCTTCTGTCGTCGCAGCGCGACGCGCGCCGACGGGGGGTGGGCTCGGACGCTACGTTCTGATCCGCCTCCTGCTCATCATCCCCACTGTCTTCATACTCGTCACCGTCGTCTTCTTCTTGATGCGCATGACGGGTGATCCCATCACCGCGGCGCTCGGCGGCCGCCTCCCACCCGATCAGCTCGCGGCGCGCGTGCACGAGGCCGGCTTCGACCGCCCGCTGCTCGTGCAGTACTTCGACTATCTCGGCGGTATTTTCCGTGGTGACTTCGGCACCTCGATCACCGACAATCGCCCCGTTCTCGAGATTCTGTTCCAGTACGGCTCTGCAACTCTCGAGCTCGTCTTCTACGCACTCATCGTCGCGTTCGTGATCAGTATTCCGCTCGGTCTGATCGCCGCGTACCGCCGCGATCGTTGGCAAGACGCGGTGCTGCGAATCATGGCAATTCTTGCCTACGCCACCCCCATCTTTTTCGTCGGATTGCTGCTCAAACTGGTCTTTTCGGTGTGGCTCGGCTGGTTGCCGGTTGCCGGCCGTGCCAGCACGCGCACCGAACTCGTGATGGGCGGCGTCGATTCGTCGACGGGCCTGTATCTTCTCGACGCGCTGCGGCTCGGCGACATGGCGCTCGTTGGCGACGTACTCTGGCACGCCGTGCTTCCCGCCGTCGCGCTCGGCCTGCTTACGGCTGGTGTCTTCCTCCGGCTCATTCGCACGAACGTGATCGGCACGTTCGGTCAGCAGTTCGTGACGAGCGGGCGTTCTCGCGGCGTGAGCGAGTATCGACTGCTGACGAAGCACGCGTTCCGGCCCGCGCTGATCCCGATCATTACGGTGATGGGCATGCAGGTCGCGCTGTTGCTCGCCGGCGCCGTGCTGACGGAAACGACATTCGAATGGAAGGGGCTCGGCTTCATGCTCGCTGAGTACCTGAAGGCGCGCGACTTCGTCGCGGTGCAGGGCATCGTGGTGATGATCGCGGTGATTGTGGCGGTGACGAACTTTGTCGTCGACCTGGTCGCCGCCGCCGTCGACCCGAGGGTGAGGTACTGATCATGAGTTCACGAGACCTCCCCACACCCTCGACGGCCACACTGGCCGTCGCCGTGCCGAAGCGTCGGCGCCTGCGTGACCGGTTGCCGGTCGTGTCGCAGTTGCGCCAGAGCGTCGGCCTCCAGCGCGGCATGCTGATCACGGGCCTCGCCCTCACCATCGCGTTTGTGCTGCTCGCGCTGTTCGCACCGCTACTCGCCCCGTTCAGCTGGGCGCAGCAGTCGGTCGACGGTGTCGCGTTCGGCACGCAGCAACCGCCGAACTCGGTGAACCTGCTCGGCACGACTGTGTCTGGCTTTGATGTTCTGTCGCGCGTCATCTGGGGGGCGCAAACCGCGCTCTTCGTGATCGCTGCGGCGATCGTCTGCTCGATCTTTTTGGGTATCGCGCTCGGGCTCGTCTCTGGCTACTTCGGTGGTTGGCTCGACCGCATCCTGGTCGTGCTGTGCGACGCGATTTACGCGTTCCCGTCGCTGCTGCTCGCCATTGTGATGTCGATCGTGATCAGCCGAGGCCAGTCGACGCTGTTCGGCGGCATACTCGCGACCGCGCTTTCGATCACCGTCGTGTTCGTCCCGCAGTATTTCCGCGTGATTCGCGCGGAGGTGGTGCGCGTACGCTCCGAGCCATTCGTCGAGGCCGCGCGCGTGATCGGTGTGCCGACGGGCCGCATTCTCGTACGCCACGTGCTGCGCAACTCGGTGCGGTCGCTGCCTATCGTCGTCACCCTCAACGCCTCTGAGGCGTTGCTCACCCTTGCGGGCCTCGGCTTTCTCGGGTTCGGCATCGAGGCAACGTCAGCCGCGGAGTGGGGCTACGACCTCAACCGCTCGGTGGCCGACGTCACCAGTGGCATTTGGTGGACGAGCATCTTCCCAGGCATCGCCATCGTGCTGGTGGTGCTCGGCATCACCCTCGTGGGCGAGAGCCTGAACGATCTGTCAGACCCGCGACTGCGCCAGCGTCGCCGGGCGAAGGGGACGTCATGAATCGCATTGCTGAAATCACCGATCTTCGCGTGAGGTTTGCGACCGACAGCGATCCCGTCGACGCGGTCAAGGGCATCTCGCTTGCGGCACACGCGGGCGAAGTGCTGGCGATCGTGGGCGAATCAGGATCGGGCAAGACTGTCACCGCGAACGCGTTGCTCGGTTTATTGCCCGAAACCGCCACCATGTCGGGCGCCGTTGTGGTGCGCTCGCGCGCGGGTGACGAGACTGACGTCGTTCACGCATCGCTCGCCGAGCTGCGCAAGATGCGCGGCGGGGCCGCGGCAATGGTGTTCCAGGAGCCGTCAACCGCCCTGAATCCGGTCTACACCGTCGGGTGGCAAATCGCGGAGGGGCTGCGCGCACACCAGAACATCTCGAAGAAAGAAGCGCGCACGCAGGCAATTGACATCTTGCGTCGTGTGGGCATTCCTGACCCGGATCGGCGCATCGACGAGTACCCCCACCAGTTCTCGGGCGGGCAAAAGCAGCGCATCGTGATCGCGATGGCGCTCGTATTGAACGCTGGCCTGATCGTCGCCGACGAGCCAACGACGGCGCTCGATGTCACCGTGCAGGCAGAGATCCTCGAATTGCTGCGCATCTGTCGCGATGAATTTGGGGCGACAATCGTGCTCATCACCCACAACATGGGGGTGGTGGCCGATCTCGCCGACCGCGTCATCGTGATGTATCGCGGGGAGATCATTGAGGAGGCGCCCGTCGCCGAGCTCTTTGCGTCACCGCGCGAGCAGTACACCCGTGATCTGTTGGCGGCGGTGCCGCACGTGGGGCACGGTAAGTCGCGTACGCAGGCGCGCGAGACCCCAGAAGAGGTACTCGTCAGCGAGGCTGGGCGCTCCCGCGACACCAGCGGACACCTCATCGTCGCCGATAACGCGCAGATCGGGTATCCGTCGCGCTTCGGCCGGGGAGCGGTAGTCGCGGTACACGGCGTTGACTTCTCGGTCGGACCTGGTGAGGTCGTTGGGCTTGTGGGGGAGTCGGGGTCGGGCAAGACGACGATTGGCCGCGCCATCGTCGGCCTAACGAAGGTTGTCGACGGATCGCTTCGGGTGCTCGGGCACGAGATGCGCGACGTTAAGCAGCGCTCGCTCGCACCGCTGCGGCCCGATATCGGCTTCGTATTCCAAGACCCGGCGACCAGTTTCAACCCGCTGCTCTCAATCGCGGAGTGCATCGCCGAACCGCTGATCGTGCACGGCCGCGCGGCTAGCCAGGCGGCCGCGCGCGTGCGCGTAAACGAACTGCTCGACGCGGTGCGGCTGCCGACGAACTTCGGCGATCGGTTCCCGCACGAGCTCTCAGGTGGGCAACGGCAACGTGCCTCACTCGCACGCGCGCTCGCGCTCGATCCGAAGCTGCTCATCGCCGATGAGCCCACGAGTGCGCTCGACGTGTCCGTGCAGGCAACGGTGCTCGAATTGTTCGTGCAGTTGCAGGCGGAGCTCGGCTTCGCGTCGCTCTTCATTAGCCACGACCTTGCGGTCATCGACGCGGTTTCCGACCGCATCATCGTGCTGCAGCAGGGGCGCATCATGGAGCAGGGCACCACAGCGCAGGTGCTTGGCAACCCGACGAACCCGTACACGCGGGAGCTGCTCGCGGCGATTCCGGTGCCTGACCCCGTTGAACAGAGACGCAGGCGCGAGGCATCGCGGGCGCTGCGGGCTGGAGCGTAGACACCCAAAGTGAAGAGGGCCCTGGCGCGCGTACGCCCGGGCCCTCTTCACACAGTTCAGCGTGAATTCGCGGGTTGACCCGCTAGGATAGTGCGTCGGCGTCTTTCGGCGTCACCCGCGGGGCGATCCCGCTCCGTGGCCGGCATCCCGCCGCGCCGACGCCACCTCGTCTCGTTAGGACTCTACTACTTATGGCTCTCGCCACCCGCGAAGACCTCCGCAACGTCGCCATCGTCGCACACGTCGACCACGGCAAGACCACACTCGTCGACGCCATGCTGCGTCAGACGAACTCCTTCGACGCACACTCAGAGGTTGATGATCGGGTCATGGACTCGAACGACCTCGAGCGCGAGAAGGGCATCACCATTCTG
This sequence comes from Leucobacter sp. NPDC058333, assembly GCF_042726155.1. Taxonomy (NCBI): domain Bacteria; kingdom Bacillati; phylum Actinomycetota; class Actinomycetes; order Micrococcales; family Microbacteriaceae; genus Leucobacter; species Leucobacter sp. NPDC058333. Next base: position 338,275 of record NZ_JBHXHV010000002.1, on the reverse strand, counting down.
GCCAAGAACACGGCCATCACCTACGAGGGCAAGCACTCGGACGGTAAGCAGATCGTCATCAACGTCGTTGATACCCCGGGCCACGCCGACTTCGGTGGCGAGGTTGAGCGCGCACTCTCGATGGTCGACGGCGTTGTGCTGCTCGTTGACGCTTCCGAGGGTCCGCTGCCCCAGACCCGCTTCGTGCTGCGCAAGGCGCTCGAGTCGAAGCTCCCCGTGATCCTTGCGGTCAATAAGACCGACCGCCCCGACTCGCGCATCGAAGAGGTCGAGGGCGAAGCCCAAGACCTGCTGCTCGGTCTCGCATCGGACCTCGCAGAAGATCACCCCGACATCGACGTCGACGCTGTGCTCGACGTGCCGACCGTGTACCTTTCGGGTCGCGCGGGCGCTGCATCGCACGATCGTCCGAGCGACGGCGAGCTGCCGAATAACCCGGACCTCGAGCCGCTGTTCCAGACCATTCTCGAGCGCGTGCCCGCGCCGAAGTTCGACGATACGTTCCCGCTGCAGGCGCACGTCACGAACCTCGACTCGTCGCCGTTCCTCGGTCGCATCGCGCTGCTGCGCGTGCACCACGGCTGGATCAACAAGGGCGAGACCGTCGCGTGGGTCAAGCACGACGGCACCGTTCAGAACGTGCGCGTGACCGAGCTCATGCTCACCAAGGCACTCACGCGCTTCCCGGCTGAGAAGGCTGGCCCCGGCGACATCGTGGCCATCGCTGGCATCGAGAACATCACCATCGGCGAGACGATCGCCGATGCAGAAGACGTGCGCCCGCTGCCGACCATCACGGTCGACGAGCCCGCGATCTCGATGACCATCGGTGCAAACACCTCGCCGCTCGTCGGCAAGGTGAAGGGCCACAAGCTCACCGCGCGCATGATCAAGGACCGCCTCGACCGCGAGCTGATCGGTAACGTGTCACTGCGCGTGCTTGACGTGGGTCGTCCCGACGCGTGGGAGGTGCAGGGCCGTGGTGAACTCGCGCTCGCGATCCTCGTCGAAAACATGCGTCGCGAGGGCTTCGAGCTCACCGTCGGCAAGCCCCAGGTGGTCACCAAGGAGGTCGACGGCAAGAAGCACGAACCGTACGAGCACCTGACCATCGATACGCCCGAAGAACACCTCGGCGCGATCACCCAGCTGCTCGCTGCTCGCAAGGGCCGCATGGAGAACATGGTGAACAACGGCACCGGCTGGGTGCGTATGGAGTTCATCGTTCCGTCGCGCGGCCTGATCGGCTTCCGCTCGGAGTTCCTCACCATCACGCGTGGCACCGGCATCGCGAACGCGATCTCGCACGGTTACGCCGAGTGGGCGGGCCCGATCACGACCCGTAACAACGGTTCGATCGTTTCTGACCGTTCGGGTGTCGTCACGCCGTTCGCCATCATCAACCTCCAGGAGCGCATGAGTTTCTTCGTGCAGCCCACCGAAGAGGTCTACGAGGGCATGGTCATCGGCGAAAATTCACGTTCGGAAGACATGGACGTGAACATCACCCGCGAGAAGAAGCTCACCAACATGCGCTCGGCCGCGGCCGACAACTTCGAGTCGATGACGCCGCCCCGCCGGCTCACGCTCGAGGAGTGCCTCGAGTTCGCTCGCGAAGACGAGTGCGTTGAGGTCACCCCCGAGTACGTGCGCATTCGCAAGGTGGAGCTCGCAGCCACCCTGCGCGCACGCTCGGCTTCGCGCCTGAAGAACCAGAAGTAACCCGGTTCGATTTTTGGCCGAGGGCCCCGGTTCACGCTCACGCGTGGCCGGGGCCCTCGTCGTTTTAGGCGCTGGTGACGGCCGCTCCGCGGTCGTAGGATCGGGGCATGTCGATCATTCACCGCACCACTCTCAGCCCCTCAAAGTACGAGCTGCTCGCGGCCTGGCTGCCGCAGCAGAACTGGTTCGCGGGCGACGCCAGCCGGCTTGAGCCGATCGGTGCGTACCGCTTCGACGACCCGGAGGGCGAGGTCGGTATCGAAGGGCATCTCTTCACGGCCGGTGATCGAACGGTGTACCACGTGCCGTTGACGTACCGCTCGGCTGTGCTTGAAGGCGGCGAGGAGTTCGTGGTGGGCGCGATGCAACACGGGGTGCTCGGCACACGGTACGCGCTTGACGCGGTGGGCGATCCGGTCGCCCGAGCGGTGTTTGCGGGCGCGATGCTGCGCGGCGACGCGGGCAGTCGCGAGTTCACGCAGGACGCCGATGGCACCTCGACTGAGCGTGAGCCGTCGGTGCGCGTGCGCGGTACCGGGGGAGACGCGCAGGCGATCAGCCCGGAGCTCGCAGCGGTGCACGTGGCACAGGAGGGTTCCGCGACGGTGGCCGAAACCGAGTTCGCACTGCTGGCGATCAATCGAATCGTGTCGGTGGATGCCGGGGCCGACCCGGAGGGCACCCACAGCCTGCGCGGCAGCTGGGACGGGGTAAGCGGGGCACTGCTCGCGTCGATCCGGGTGTAACGGGCGCTCGCCACACGTGCTCGCGGATTTTGCGAGTGCCGTGCCGTGCCGGGCCGTGCCGTGCCGCGACACGTCCGGGGCTTGGCCGTTTTCGTATTCGTGAGGGAAGCCGCTAGAGTATTCCTTGCGTGAAAAACGCAATCGGGATGTGGCGCAGCTTGGTAGCGCACGTCGTTCGGGACGACGGGGTCGCAGGTTCAAATCCTGTCATCCCGACCACGAAAGTCGCGGAAACCTCACGGTTTCCGCGACTTTTTAGGTTGTGGAACTTGATACAGTCACGTAAAAACCATGTGATTCCCGACCTTACTCCGCCGACCCCTGGGTCGATGTCTAGTCTGTGCCAAGCGCCTCCGGTCGTTCCCGAACGGTGCGGACACGGCTCACCTGACGGGGCACGAGCTTGGGTGGTGCCACGGGTACCCGGTGCACCGCGGAGCCGAGCTACTGGCGAAACACCGGGCACGAGTTGAGCAGGTGGTGCGTTCGGGGCCAGCACGAGCGCCCGAGTCATCGATCGAACGACCCACGGGGTGGCCGATGCGAGCACGAACGAAAACACCGCGACCGCAAGCAACGTCGGCATTGAATGCTGTGGGAGGAGGGAGCCGAGAGCCACAGAGAACGTCAGCGCGAGGAACTGAGCCAAGAGCCAAAAAGACACCAACACAGCTTCCACCCCTCATGCTCGCTGCGTGCTCCAATGATTTTTGGTAGCTTGCCGGCACTTCCGAATGCGCGTGTCGAGCCGTAATTCCACTTCCAGCGAATCCGGCAGAACGCCGCCTGAATAGCCATCTCAACGTGCTACTGCCACGCCTCGCCGGCGCCCTGCTCAAGAGCTGCCACGCGTCTTGCAAGTGCGGTCCAAACTCGGCTTCGTGTGGGTGTCGGTGGTCTGTGAGATCCTTTTTGTGACGGAAGAAGGACGAGAACATGGCTAGTGGTTTCAAGATCAACAAGCAGGGCATCAGGCAGATGACTCGTGAGCTGGAACGTGAGTTCGCGAAACATCCGGTTCGCGTTCCTGTCGCGGCTGATCCGTCAAATCTGATCCTTGGCAGCGGGACGACGGTAAACAACTACCATGGGCCAGTTGTCACGGTGAACGGTGACAACGCGCAGCTCGTCTGGAACGCAGATGGTGACGTCACTCAGAATAATGATCATGCTCAGCAGATCGCACCCGGCTACGAGAACATCGCTCGTTCCCTGACAGACTTGATAGCGAGCCTCGCAACACTCGATCTAGGGGATGACGAGAACGAAGCAAAGGGGCAAGCAGAGAAGGTACTCGCGGAGGTCGTGAAGCCGGATCCAGACAAGGGCGTGGTGAAGCGGGGATTGACGATGATCAAGGGTCTCCTCGCTCCGATCTCCGCAGGTGTGTCAGCTGGCGTGGCTGACGAAGCAAGCGAAGCTGCTCGCCATGTGATCGACGCGCTCAGTACTGGTCTTCCTTTCTGACCGATCCTAGGAACTTCCAGCCTTGTGAGACCTCGACCCCTATCCGGCCACCACCGCCCGAACCCCGGCTACACCCTCAACTGCGAAGAGCCCCCAAATTATTGGGCAGTCGCCGTTCCATCAGGAACAGGAGCAATGTAGCAGGGAGGAGGGCCCAAGTTTCCTGCTCCGCGCTCATCGCTAGGAAAGGTTCGATTCATTGTTTAATTCTGCATTCGATGCTGCTTTTTACAGGAGTGCAAGATCCTGGACCTGTCTCGTCTGCTGGAGATAGAACCGGCGAGGTATCAGTACGCTCGGCGCGTGGTATGCCAGTTCAGTCCAGCTGTATCGAGCGGACATCGACTATCTCGGCCGGTTCCTGCGAGTCGCCCTGCGCAGCGGAGTTGCTGAGGGTCCAGATCGGCCAGTTTTTGAACTGATCCTTTTCGTCAGCGGTGAGGTTGGAGAAGCAATAGGCGGCTTCTTCCTGATCTCCCAGAAGTAATGCGCAGGCAACCTCCATATGACCTGCTCCCAGAGGCTGCTCTCTCTGTATTTTTCGCCTGAGGCTGCGTACCATGTTTTTGATTTCGGGACTGAGCGGTTTACGACGATGCATGATCTGCCAGCGGTTGATGAGATGGTTGGGCGCCTCACCGTCTCTTGAAATGATCCACTCGTTAAGTCGTTCGGCGCTCCCGAGAAACTCGTACTTACGTTGGTTTTCCGTGTCGGCAGTCGAGAGGAGACGAAGTACCATCTGAGTCGCCATTGAAATGGCCTCAGCCTGGTTCTCGAGAACTTCGTATGCTTTGACTACCTCATCAAGGTGAAGATTTAGTACCAGGGGAAGGTTGTCTCGGTCAAGTATCTCGTAGACCGTTACCGGCATTTCCTCGCTTTCCCCGTTCTCGAGTTCCCTGCGCCCGATTTTGATGAGGTCCCTGTTTTCCGCAGCGAACGGATCAAAGCACCGCCAGGTTCCTGGTGTCGAGCCTGGTAGAAACACCAGCATGAGTTTCCAATGCCCGATGTTAGGCATGAGATAGCTGATCCGATCTTCCGATCGAGTGAACTCTTCTTTCGTAGTGAGTGCTCGATATATTCGTTGAAGCTCCGCATGCTGCGAGTCATCGATTTCGGAGTACTCGACAATCTGTGTATCGACCTTTAGCAGTTCGAAAAGCTCCGAGAGCTTACGAAGGTACGCCAGATGGGCAATCTGCTGATCGTCCTCGCCGTCTGGAACCTCAAACTCAGATGCGGCTTGACCGTCGATCATGAGGGGTTTCTGGTCCACGAGGGCAGCGTAGAACTCAAGTGTCTGCAGCCGTGTGGGGAAACTGCTCACAGACGTGAAGTTGGCGTTCATGGATTGGAGCCCATCCATATAGTGCAGGACCAGTGTGATGCCGTCTGAAAGTGTGAGCTGAAGATGTTCTTCATCGATCTTTTGTACCGTAGCTTGAGTGAATGAGACGTCACCGCAAGATACCGAGATGTCGATTTCCTGCGGTGAATACAAGCCCGGGTAGATATGAAGTTCACCGCCAATGGGAAGCGACAGCCCGTCGTGCGTGTTCAACACGAGCGTGTGGTCACTCAGTCCGGGGATCAGCGCCACCGGCGAGTCAAAACCCAGGGGCTCTGCTGTATGCACGGTGATGCTCTTCATCTGAGGCAGCAAGGCGAACACGCCCTCAGAACTTGGTCGCTCCGCTTTGGCTTTATAAGCGACTCGAACGATACGTTCAATCTCAGCTGCGTCACTAGGGAAGGGCTTGATCGCTACCGAGATCTGTTTCGTGGTCGGTGCAGCGCGGTCCAGGATGCGCTCGATGGCTGCCGGGGAGAGAAAAGCATAGTATGGCACCCGGTCCCCGGTGTTGCGGTCAATCGAGACCGCGAAATATAGGACTCCCGAATTGTTCATGTAAGCCGTGAGGTCGGTTCGAGAGATCGGATATGACTTGCGGAACTTTCCCCGCTGAGGTGTGAGCTTGCCCTTGACCTGCACATCGACACTTCCGACCCATTCCTCGTTGCTGCGGAGGATCCCGTCGTAAATGTCGATCTGACCATCGATCAGGGGCGTTTTATCGTTGCTGTTGATCAGAGCTTTCAGACGGGGACATTTGCCTATCAGCGAGTTGATCTCAGCGACGGCGAGGATCTCGTTGTCCATAACACAGATCTTCTCAGGAGAGTCATGGGGTAGCCAACACGACCAGCCGTGGAGAAGATCAGATCCCGCGTCACTTGTTGAGCTGCGTTGCTTGGAGTAACGCAGATCTCATGGAACCCAACCGCGACGATTCTGAACCGACAGGTTCAGTTCGGAAGTGGTGCGACGCTAGATCCCTACCAATGCTAGGAAGTCGTAGTCATCTGCGTGGCCTCGAAGGTAATTCTGATCAGAGGTTCTGACGGATGTGGGTTTGAATTGTCTCCCAATTTCAAGGGCAGGACGCTACTGAGCGACCAGCGGGGTTCCGGGTCTTTTGGGCTCAGCTGCTAGTTCGCTCGGCCCGACCCTGAAGAGTGACACTCAGAGGATGCCAGAATTTATCGCATGACCCCTGAGCTTCTGAATCAGCTGCGACGAGATTGGTTCAGTGAAGTAAGCCGAAAGGTGCTTCCCCCAAGGGTTTTGGCACGTTTCGCCGGGCTTTCTGACTTGGAACCGATCACCTGTTGCACCGTTGTCCTCGGCGTCGGGGCAGGGCACCTCCTCGGCGTGGACGTTGCAGATCTGACCTTTGGAAACCTGCTCACCGAAGATGAGGCCACGACCCTGGTGAACACTGGGTGGCGCGGTGGCGATGTGGATCCCGATTTTGCTGCGTGGCTGATGCCATCGATACTGTCCCTGCTCTGGGCAGCTCGGCGCTATGAGAATTGGGAAGACTCTGAGATCGGTTCGTGGTTCGCGGGTTCACATTTGGAACGCCGCATTTCGGAAGCGTGGGGAGAGGGCTGGGCCAGGGAACGGGACTTCGAATCGCGCCTCGCGATACGAGGCAGTGACTCGCCGGATCATCAGTCGATGGACGAACTCTACACCTGGCTGTGCGTCGAGCAGGCCGGCGCTGACTGGTTGATGACCTTAACTCCCCTTGAAGCGCGGTTGCTCGGTGCGGATCCGGCGCGTGATGCGGCCCGCGAAGCTTTGGAGAGCGCTCGCGTCGATCTTTATCTCTGGTTGTCAGCTCCGGGCTCTTGGCCTAGGTCCCCCGGAGACATGACTCCAAGATGGCTTCGGGATACTGTCGCGACAGGGGGTGCGAGACTCTGGCGAGCATCCACTGGGTACGTGTTGACGCTCACGGTCGTCGTCGAAACCAACCGAGATGAGCGAAGCCTGCAGCGGTGGTGCTACCAACCGGACATAGGTATACAGTTTCCGGCTGATTCATCTGTCGACCTGTTCATGGTGCTTGACGCCGATGACGATCCAGCTTATTTGCCCTTTAGTTTCGCTTATGACGACTATCGCACGGCTCAGTAGTTGGACGTCCTCCTGGAGGTCGGGCTGGTTCGCGTGGAGTTCTATCGCCTGCGTGAAGACGGTGAACTTCGCCATCTCTGGAATTTTGGGCTGCCGATGGGCCAGCTCGAGCCGCTTCGTGAACATCGTGCTCAGTGGAGCGGTGTGATACGCGGTCGTTTCGATCTTCTTCCTTCGCCGATCGAACTCTTGAAGATGATCGATCAGCGCCAGCGCGCACTCTTCGAATCGACCATACCGCTTGCAGAAGCTTCCGTTTCTGAAGCCCCCGTTTCCGGGGCCTGGAGCCGTCGTTTGCAGGTTCTTGAGGATGCCGCACAGACTCATGCGGGTGGCGGATTGATCGATGAAAGGCTGCTGTCTGAATCGGAGGAAGAGCTTCGGCTTGCGGAAGCCACCACGCCTCGCATGACGTGGCATCCGGACCCCGTGTGGGTGAAAGAACGTGAAGCGCTCCTGCACATCTCCGTAATGGAAGACACCGGCTGGTTCTCGGCGGCAGTCGTATACCGTACTGGGGCTGGTGACCTACGTGGGAACATGCTGGATCTTGCGGCTGCACACTTTGAGATAGCGCGTAGCTACACGACCTTGGGTGAGTCTCTGATTGAACTGCTCGCACCGCTGCGCCTTCTCCTCGATGAAGGAGTTTCTGATCTGCTCATCTCGGCGGGGCTTGGTGCCTACGACTTACCCATTCACGAGGCTGCTTTGCGTATGGGATTTCGTTCGGCGACGTACTCGCACTCGCTTCGTCCTCTGCAGTCGCTTCCAGCCGATGTGAAAGAGAATGCGTGCGCTGTTCTTGGGTACGCGGGCGCTGGCGCGGAATACCTTGGAGCCGCGGCGGCCGAGCTTGACATCGTGCGCGCACTCACCGGCGGGCACTCGCTATCAGATTGGCGGGGTCAGTGGCCACGAGTGCTTCACGTGGCGGGACACGGTATCGCCGGCGCCAGAGAATATGAAACGGGGATCAGGCTTGCGAACGATGTGCTCTCAGCGCCAGGCATCCTGCGATCTGTCGATGCGACGAAAACTCAGCTGGCGTTCTTGTCTGCATGTGAGTCTGGGCTGGGCGTGTTCCGACCTGGGCGAGTTGCGCGATCCGTTCCCCTCGACGTCGCAGCACTGGAGAAGGGGTGCCGGACGGTCATATCGACATCAGCGCCGGTGAACGACCACATCGCCCTTATCTTCGCGACGACCTTCCATCACCACTTTTCTGCGGGAGAGACTGCCTGGGAGAGCTACCTGGAGACGCGATCGGTATTCGCAGGAGACGGCTTGACTGTTCCGGATGAGGTGGCGAGCCGATTGGATACTGCATTTCCGGGCTGGCGGACTCCATTGTCAGCACAATCGATGGACACCTGGCACCTCTTCCGTTTTTCTGGCGATCGAGAGACTCGATCTCCTTACGTGGATAGAGAACCAGATCGGTGGGTAAGTCCTCGACAGTAAGGCCTGCCCTCACCCCGGATCCAGGCCACACTCAGCCGATCGATGCGCTTCCACGCATTCGGTTTGAGTCCAGTCGCGTCCCCACTACGAGAAACCGTGAGCCTGATTCTTGGAAGTCGAAGCATGGTCGTGGCTTTAGGTGCGGCGGAAGCAAGCTCGGCAATAGACCACGCAAAAGCCAGGGAGGCGGGTTCTGGAAAACCGAGGTCAGTGCCCAACATTCCTGGACTTTGCTTTCGCCTCTGCATGCCGCTGGTAGTACTTTGGGCTCAGCTTGAGTTCTGAGTTCACGCTGATCTGGTTTCCAGCGCGGCGGAGATAATTCCTGTATACCTTGTTTTCTGCGAGATACGTGATCGGTCGACCCGCCCACACGAGTGAGGCGCAGGTCAAAAACAGCAGATAGTTGTCCCCGAACGGCTCCCAGGGTTTGGACCGGACAGCTGGCGTCGGCCCTCCGGCAGGGTCGGGTTCAAAATACAGCTCAAGCAATCGAACACCAGCATGGCTGAAACCACTCAGAGCGCGGTAATACACATAAGCGTCTGCGCTACCGGGTGCGAGATCTTCGCATATCAGGTCGAAGCGTTGAGCATTGTCAAGAGAGGCGCTGTATGCTACGACATCTGCATCAGCGATTGACTCAGCGTTGTTGCGGAAAGTTGCGGACATGGCCTTTCGGAGGCTGATCTTCATACTGCGGTTGTTCAGTGCGAATTCGTGAATGAACGCTTTCACCGCCTCGACACCTTCGCTCACACGGACGTGAGTGCACACTCGTAAGCCGGGCGAATAAGCGGGATCGCGCTGAGTATGTGCCCATTGTCGAGGAGGAGGCGGATTGAGTACGCAGTTTCGTAGGCGTGGCGGCTCAGACCGAGCACGGACTCCATCCGGGCAATGTCGATGGAGTTAATCCGCTGCCCTCGGCGTGCCTTTGGCTGCGTCAAATCACGTGGGTCACCGTGTTCCTCCCACGCCTTGATGAGTTCATCCAGCAGTGCTCGGAGCGCTTCGAAATCCGTGGGAAGATTCATCGAAGTTGCCTACCTGTCTTCCCACTCCGCTGAATCCAGTGCCTGCATTAGAGCGGGTTCGTTGTATGCGTCAGGGATAGGCATGCGCTGTACGGCGGCGATGGCGCAGCGGCGGAGCGCGAGTGATATTGATCCACGATCTTCGTGAGCGTTCGCGTATCGCAAGATTGACTCATGCTCTGTGAGAACCTTCTCGGGCAGAACGTCGCCGACAAGCCCACCGGGATCGGCCCTTACGCCGGAGCGTACTGAGACGTCTGGCTTTAGCCGCACTCGGTACAGCCAGAACTTGCTATTTTCGTCCGCCTGATTGCGCCGCCGACGTTCCATATTCTCCAGCGCTGATGTGAGTGTGCCAATGTGTAAGAGTTTGCGCCGCTGCTCCTCCTGCCATCGCTCAAAACGGCCAGCGGGGAGCAGGCGGCGCATGCGACTTTCTGCCGCTGCGTCGAGTCGGGCACCCGGATCCCACGCCTCACTCGGCCAGTCAGGCTGAGTCGATGTATGGAACCAGTGCTGTGCACGCACGTCGACATCGCGCCCAGTATCTGAGGTGTCAGAAGTAGGTGATTCATTCATGGCTCGAACCATACAGCTGACCGGCGACATTCACGGCGATGCATTCCGGCACATATGAACGAATCACGTAAACGATAGAACTGAAGCGCTCTGGGTTTAGTTCAGATCTCTATACGAGAATGAGGAATACCATGCCCAGAAAGTGCGATCCAGAACTCAAGGCCCGCGCGGTCCAAATGGTAACGGAGGCATTGTCCGAGCATCCGAACAGGACGAGCGCGGTTCGACATGTCGCTGATCTTCTCGGCGTCGGTCACGAAGCGCTGCCCACCTGGTACCGGCAGTTCGAGATCGACGCCGGTGCCCAGCCAGGCGTCACGACCGATCTCGCGGCCGAGAACAAGCGCTTGCAGCGCGAGAACGCGGAACTGCGGAAAGCGAACGAGGTCTTGAAGGCCGCGTCGGTGTTTTTCGCGAAGGAACTCGACCGCCCACGAACGAAATGATCGCGTTCATCGACGAGTACCGTGATCGTTTCGGGGTCGAGTTCGTCTGCCGGACCCTGCATGTGGCTGTTCGTGGGTTTCTCACGTCTCGCGGCTATCGGGCAGCGAAGACCAGGCAGGCCTCGGCGAGGCAGCTGCGTGACGAGTTGCTCATCCACGAGATCCAGCGACTGCATGCCGAGACCTACAGCGTGTACGGGTTTCGGAAGATGCGCTCCTCAACCGCGAAGGGTGGCAGATCGGTCGGGACCAGACCGGCAGACTCATGCGGCTCGCGGGAGTTCGGGGAGTCACGCGCAGTGCGAAGGCGTTCACGACCCGCCCGGGTCGTAGGCAGGAGTTGCCCGGGGATCTCGTGAACCGCGCCTTCAGCGCGGCCGCTCCTCGCTGTCTCTGGGGCGCCGATATCACCTATGTCGCGACCTGGTCGGGGTTCGCGAACGTCGCGTTCATCACCGATGTGTACTCGCGAAGGATCGTCGGTTGGAACGTAGCTGCGACATTGAAAGCGGACGTGCTGCCGTTGCAGGCGCTGGACATGGCGGCCTGGAACAGTGGTGGGGATCTGACCGGGGTGACGCACCACTCAGACCACGGATCGAACTACTTGTCGCTGGTGTACAGCGAACGCGTGCGAGAGCTCGGCGCGCTGCCCTCGACGGGCTATGTCGGCGATAGTTTTGACAACGCTCTCGCGGAGACCGTCAACGGGCTCTACAAAGCTGAACTGATCCGCAGGCGGGGCTCGTGGCGCACGGTCGAGGAAGTCGAACTCGCGACCCTCGAGTACGTGTGGCGGTGGAACCATCAGCGCCGCCATGAAGCGCTCGATTACCGCACCCCGGTCGAGGTTGAGAACACCTACTATGCTGAACCCCGTCAGCCTGTGAGCAATGCCGGTTGACAGACACCCGGGACGGAACTATACCCAGAGCGCTTCAAACAGCAAGCATCCAGGCCCTGCCAAAGTGCTCGACGACCACAAAGATCGACCCGCGAAGCCCGCACTGCCAGCGCTCAGTGAGCCAGACGGAATCAGAGGGTTCAGTGCAGAGGAAGGCCTCTGGGTACACGCTGACGCCTCGTGCAATGCCTGCCACGCAAGGTGCTATCCACTCATTTTGGCCGGTATCCCAGAAAGGCGACTTGCGCGGAATCAAGAAGAACCCCGGAGGCTTCACCGCTCATGTCGGGAGAGTCCAGATCCGGGGACTACACGCCTAGTATAGGCGCTTTGACGGCAGACGGCGACCTTCAGTTCGAGGCACTCGAGGCTGCCATTTCTGTCGGTTGTCTGGGCACCTATCTCGGCGAGGTGGGCGGCGATCGAATGCTTGCCCGCGAGCTCTACGCGTGGGATCGAGATGTTGCTGCCGCCATGTTTGCGGACATCACGATCATCGAAGTGGCACTTCGCAACTCGATCCACGACGTGCTTGCGGCGCATTTCGGGGAGCGCTGGTACGAACTGGGTGGCATGCCGCTTGTTTGGCGCGCCACTACGAACTTGCAGAAGGCATGGGAGCGGCTGCCTGCTCATGATCGAGCGAACCCTGAGCGACCCGCTGTGCCGGGCAAGCTCGTGGCGCGACTCATGCTCAGGTTCTGGCGTGATCTCTTCGACTCGGGCGGCTACGTAGGTAAGGAGCCCAGACGGGTCAAGATCGACTATGAGCAGAACTGGCGCACAGTGCTGCACCGCGCCTTCCCGGGCGGGCGCCTTACGGCCCAGAACATGGGCGAAACCTATTCTCGCGACTGGGTGCTCCGACAGTTCGACATCGTTCATGCGGTTCGCAATCGAGTCGCGCACCACGAGCCGTTGCTGCGGGGGTTCCCGCTGCCCGGGCAAGGATCAGAACGCCTCACCGCGGAGGAAGGACATCTCGCCTGTCTCAGGCCGGCGAACATGATCGATTTCAATCTCGCCGACTGGCTCCGAAACAACTCGAAGGTGCCGAGTCTGATGGCGAGTCGGCCTGGTCGATAGGCCACGCACAACCCATGAGAATCAACCGTGACGGCCCCGAATCGACCGGCTACACTCAGAACTGGCGCAGCGCCACATTTCCAAGCAACACGAGGGAACCGTAGCCATCCGCATGGTCTCGAAATCAATTTTGATCATGGATTTTGATGGACGGGGTCGCAGGTTCAAATCCTGTCATCCCGACCACGAAAGTCGCGGAAACCTCATGGTTTCCGCGACTTTTTAGGTTGTGGGAACGTGCCGGGCGATGTCCGGGCGCCCGCGTCATCATGCTGCGGCTGCTCGGCGACGTTCATACAGGGCAATTCCTGCGGCCACCGAGACGTTCAACGATTCGACCGGTGAGTGCATGGGGACTGTATAGCGGTGCTCGGCGAGAGCGTCGAGCATGCGGGAAGCACCGGCTCGTTCAGAGCCCATGAGCATCGCGATTCGGCCGTCGACACCCGCGATATTGCTCAGCGGTTGAGCAGGCTCTGACGTCATGCTCGCGAGTGGAATTCGTTCGGAACGGATGAACGTTTCGAGCTCGCTCGCTGTGGCAATGAGTACCGGGATCGTGAACATTAGGCCGCGGCTTGCTCGAATCAGGCGTCGATCGTAGGCGGTGGTGATCCCGCTGTCGAGGAGTACGACGCCGGCCGCATTGAATGCGCATGCCGTACGAATGATCGCTCCGATGTTCCCGGCGATCCGCACGCCATCAAGCACGAGCAGGTCGCCCTGGCGCGCCGCGACATCGCGCCAGGAGGCTGGCCGCGGCGCGCGTACGAGGGCGAAGATGCGCGCGTGCTTGTCTCGCCCGAAGAGGGACCGCAACAGGGCGTCGGCAAGGATGTGCAGTTCTGCACTCGGAGCGACGGTCTGCAGGTCTGCAGCTCGGTGGCATTCCGTCGCCGATGTGTACACCGCGATGACGCGGACGCCAGCACGAACGGCTTGAGCGATGTTCTCGACATCGTCGATGAGCACGGTTCGCGGGCGGGATGACCGAGAGCGGAGCACGTCGGCTACGCGAGCAACGGCGGGATGACGCACACTGTCAATGGCATCACAGGTACGCGCATCCGCTGTGGCGAAGGCATTGAAGGTGGTCGCGCTGGTCATGTTTCCAGCGTCGAGCCTCACGCCGCGTGAGGGTCAAATCCCAGCTATTCCCACTTTGCACTGGCTGGGTCGACGCCGTGCACTCGGACGGCCGCGTAGATCGCTTCACACAGCCACACCCTCAGACCGGGTTCGGTCGCATCGAGGGAGTCGCGGAAGCGAGGATCATCAACGTACATGCGACCGAGAACCGCGTGCATTGACGGGGTGCACGAATACAGGCTCCCGATCATTGCTCGATGCCGCTCTGCTAGCGCTCTCCCGTGCGTGCTCGCTGGTGCAGTGCCAGATCGCATAGCGGCCGCGACCTCGTCGTATAACGCCTCGCCTGCGCGGTGCAGTTCCGTTCGCTCTGACGCGGTGAGAGCGGAAGCGTTCTCCTCGAACTGCCGCCACTCGTCTGAGCTGCCCCAGCGGTCACGAGCCTCGTCGGCCCACTCGTCCCTCCAACCGCGGCCAAAAATCTCTGCCTGCTCCCGAACGCTCACTGTTGTCCCAGAGATTCTGAAAGCGAGAGTCTGGTCGACGGCCGCGGCCATCCTGCTGAGGTTCGTGATCTGCACATCCAGGAGGCGGCGCTGCTCGCGGAGGTGCTGTGCCACGTCAACTTCGGGGTCGTCAAGTATTTCTGCGATCTGCGCCAGGCTGAACCCCAGCTCCCGGTACACGAGCACCCGATGCAGGCGGCCGATGTCATCGGAGGAATAGCTTCGGTAACCGGCGGCGGTGCGGCTCGACGGTGTGATGAGCCCGATCTCGTCCCAGTGGTGCAGGGTTCGCACGCTCGCCCCGACCAGGTCGGCGACCCCGCCAACGGTCAGTCCGCTTCCATCACTCATGCCGTCACCTCCGGGCATCGTCGTCAACATTCTCGCAGGAGGGCGAACGCGCGCGCCGGACGAGAGTCGTGAGCTGAAAGAGGGGCTCCCGAGCATTTCGCAGATCAGTAGGTGGCTGAAATAAAAGAACCCCGAGGGCTTCACCGCTCTAGTCGGGAGAGGCCCTATCCGGGGACTACGCCTCCAGCATAAGCGATATGACAGCAGACGACGAGTCTCGATTCGCTGCACTCGAAGCCGCGATTTCTTCCGATCGTTTGGGAACCTATCTCGGTGAAGCGGGCGGCGATCGTGTGCTTGCCCGAGAACTATACGTATGGGATCGGGACGTGGCAGCCGCCATGTTTACTGTCAGCAAACGGGCCTCCACCAGCCGGGTCCCTACACACTCCCGCCGAGCTCGCCCGTGAGGCGGCGGTGCATGGTCTGGCTGTCGGGGTTCATACCGACGAACTCGACCGTCGCTCCGTACTGCGCGTACTTCGTCTCGATCGCATCGAGCGCCGCGACGGTCGAGGCGTCCCAGACGTGCGCGCCCGTGAGGTCGATGACGACGTGTTTGGGGTCACGGTGGTATTCGAAGAGCGTCGTGAGGTCGTTGCTCGAGGCAAAGAAGAGCTCGCCGGTGACGGTGTAGTGGGCGAGGGAGCCGGCGATCCCGCCCTCGCTTCTGAGTTCGCGCCGCACATCCACGACGCGCGCCACCCGCCGCGCAAACAGCACCGAAGCGATGAGCACGCCGCCGATCACTCCGATCGCGAGATTGTGCGTCGCGACGACGAGCGCGACGGTGGCGAGCATCACGAGCGTTTCGCTCTTCGGAAGCCGGCGCAGGGTCGCGGGCTGAATTGAATGCCAGTCGAACGCGCCGATGGAGACCATGATCATCACGGAAACGAGTGCGGCCATGGGGATCAGTGCGACGATATCGCCGAGCGCCACAATGAGCACGAGCAAAAACACTCCGGCGAGGAACGTCGAGATGCGGGTGCGGGCGCCCGACGCCTTCACGTTGATCATCGTCTGGCCGATCACCGCGCAGCCGCCCATGCCGCCGAACAGTCCCGACGCCATGTTCGCGACGCCCTGACCCCAGCTCTCTCGTGTTTTGTTCGAGTGCGTGTCCGTGATTTCGTCCACGAGTTTCGCCGTCATCAGCGATTCCATGAGCCCGACGAGAGCCATCGCGAACGCGAACGGCGCGATGATGGTGAACGTCTCCCACGTGATGGGCACATGGGGAATGAAGAGTTCAGGCAGGCTGCGGGGCAACTCGCCCTGGTCGCCGACGGTCGGTACCGCGATGCGCGCAACGACGACGACGAGCGTGACGACGACGACGGCGATGAGGGGAGCGGGGACGACCTTCGTGAGCTTCGGAAACAGCACGAGGATCGCGATTCCCAGCACCACGAGCGGGTAGACGGGCCAGGGCACGCCGATGAGGTGCGGCAACTGCGACAGGAACACGAGAATGGCGAGCGAGTTCACGAACCCCACCATGACGCTGCGCGGAATGAAACGCATGAGCTTGGCGACGCCCAACACCGCAAACAGAATCTGGAAGATGCCGGCCAGGATCACCGTGGCAATGAACATGTCCATGCCGTAGGTGGGAGCGACTGGTGCGATCACGAGCGCCACAGCACCGGTAGCGGCAGAGATCATCGCCGGCCTACCGCCCACAAACGCGATGGTGACCGCCATGATGAACGACGAGAACAGGCCGACCTTCGGATCGACGCCCGCGATCACCGAAAATGCGATCGCCTCGGGAATGAGTGCGAGGGCGACCACGATGCCCGCGAGTGCCTCGCGCGTCAGTAAGCGGGGCGAGCGAAGTGCGGTGAGCACCGAAGGCTCCGCTCGGTAGCGGACGCGTTCTGCTGCAGGTGTGCGGTTCACTCGACCACTGTAGTCCTCTCCGCTTATGCGTTTCATGCTGCGTCGCGGCTGGTCAAGGGGGAGCGGGCCTCGACAGCGCTGAGTAGACTTCGGGTGAACCGCTGGGAGGTGCGATGACCGGAATGCAGGATCTGACCGGAGGGCGCGAGCTCGTCATGGTGTCGAACCGATTGCCCGTCGACCGGGTGATCGAGGCAGACGGAAGTACGTCGTGGCGTGCGTCGCCGGGCGGGCTGGTCACAGCCGTTGAGCCGATCGTCGAGCAGCTTGGTTGCGTCTGGGTCGGCTGGGCCGGGGCTACCGACGAACACATCGATCCGTTCGAGATCGGACGCATGCGGCTTGAGCCCGTCGACCTCTCGGCCGACGATGTCGAGCTCTACTATGAGGGCTTCTCGAACGGCACGCTGTGGCCCCTCTATCACGATGTCATCGCCCCGCCCGAGTTTCACCGGCAGTGGTGGGACCGCTACGTGAAGGTCAACCGTCGCTTCGCCGAGCGGGTCGCCGAGACCGCGTCGCAGGGCGCTGTCGCCTGGATTCACGATTATCAATTGCAGCTCGTGCCTGCGATGCTGCGCGAGCTGCGACCCGATCTCACAATCGGGTTCTTCCTGCACATTCCTTTCCCGCCGCGAGGTCTCTTCGAGCAGCTGCCGTGGCGGCGCAGCATCATTCAGGGCTTGCTCGGCGCCGACGTGATCGGCTTCCAGCGCGTGCCCGACGCCATTAGCTTCCGCACGATCGCGGAGCGCTACACGCACACCCAGGCACTCGGGAACACGATGGTGCTGCCCGCGACGACTGATGCTCCGGGCCGTACCGTGCTTGCGCAGGAGTTCCCAATCTCGATTGATGCGGCCGCGTTCGCCGATGTCGCTCGGCGCCCCGAGACGCAGGCGCGTGCCCGAGAGATTCGCGCCGAACTCGGCGACCCGAAGACCGTGATGCTTGGCGTCGACCGGCTCGACTACACCAAGGGCATTCGTCACCGCCTCAAGGCGTTTGACGAGATGCTCGCCGACGACGAAATAGACGCGTCGAATATCGTGCTTGTGCAGGTGGCGAGCCCGAGTCGCGAGCGTGTCGACGCCTACCGCCAGCTGCGAAACGAAGTTGAGCTGACCGTCGGCCGACTGAACGGTGAGCGCGGCACCATCGGCCACTCGCCACTCGTCTACCTGCACCGCGGCTACTCGCGGGAGGAGATGGTGGCGCTCTACCTCGCAGCCGATGTACTTCTCGTCACACCACTTCGCGACGGCATGAACCTCGTGGCGAAGGAGTATGTGGCCTGTCGCGAAGACGAGCGCGGCGTGCTGGTGCTCAGCGAGTTCGCTGGCGCGGCCGACGAGTTGAAAGACGCGCTGCAGGTTAACCCCCACGACATCGAAGGGCTCAAGGCCGCGTTCTTGCGCGCCATGCACATGCCCGCGGAAGAGCAGCGACGGCGCATGCAGGGCATGCGCCGAGCGGTGTACGACAACGACGTGGCTCACTGGGCATCCGCGTTCTTGGGCTCGATGACCTCGATTTCCGAGGCGCGGGCCACCGCGCAGGCGAGCGGGGCTGAGGAGGGTGCGACCGGGCCGGTATCGCTCGTGCCGCAGGCATTCGTACCGCGCAGCGTCGGCGATCGATTGCGTCGTATCGCGACCGCATCGTCGCTGCTCGTCGCCACCGATTTCGACGGCACCATCGCGCCGATCGTGCCGCGTCCGCAAGACGCGCGCATGCTGCCCCGCGCGCGGCAAGCGCTCGAGATGTTGAGCGCAGCGCCCGGAGTGCGCGTGGCGCTCCTCACCGGCCGGTCGCTCGACGGCCTCGCCCAGACGGGCGCCGGTGGCGAAGGCTGGATCATCTCGGGATCACACGGCTCCGAGCTCACGGGATTCGATGTCTCAGGCATCGTGGGTGCGAGCGGATTCGGTGAACCGACCGATGACGAAACCGAGCGCCTGAACAAGATTACGCGTCGGTTTGAGCGTGTACTCGGATCTGAACCTGGGGTGCGGCTCGAGCGTAAACCATTCGGCATTGCCGTGCACACGCGCGAGGTCACCGATGCCGAGCACGCCCGTGAACTGCTCGCTGCGGCGGTTGAATTCGGCGTCGCTGAGGGGCTGCACGTGCGCGAGGGCAAGCAAGTGCGTGAGTTCTCGGTGCGCGCCTCCGACAAGGGGGCGGTGCTGCAGAGTATTCGCGACGCGCTTCCCGTGGGTCCCGTGCTGTTTCTCGGTGACGACGTCACTGACGAAGACGCATTCAAGGTGCTCGGCCCCGACGACCTCGGCATCAAGGTCGGCGATGGTGACACGGCTGCAACCGGTCGCGTCCCCGATCCGGCTGCTGTGGCAGCCGTGCTCGCGCGCCTGGTGGAGTTGCGCACGGGCATCGTCATCGGCTCCGACTGACGTCGGCCGCAGTGGTCGGGGTGCTCGTCGCCCGGGCTGACGCGTGGCAGGTTACCTCTCCCTGAGACCGAGTCGGACGCTAACCGACGCTCACCTGCGAAATCAACCCCGATGACAGGGCCAGTGGCGGGGCAATACGCTCGATGCTGCACGACATCGACGAATGGGGACGGACATGGCTGAAATTTGGGAACCGACCGACGAGATTGACGGCGACGAGGATCTTACTGTGACGGATCATCGCGATGAGGATCGCCCGCTCGTGACCGCCGATGACGAACAGGCCGTGGAAACGACCGCGAGTGATCCGCGTGATGCGCTGGAGGAACTCGGTGAAGATGTTGCGTCGTCGCCGGCCCGCCGCGCAGAAGACACCGACATTGACGCGGGAGAGGCGCTCTGAGCGTGGCACGTGACGAGCTCGCAGTGCGGAGCTTCGGTGTCGAGGAAGAATTCCTGCTGCTTGACGCCTCATCGGGCGAGCCCGTCGATCGGGCTGCGCAGATCGTTCAGCTCAGACCGCAACTGCGCCGCGAAGCCGACCGCGAGTTCTTCGCGAGTCAGCTCGAGACGGCGTCTCCGGTCTGCACCGAGGCCGAAGAAGCCGATGCGGCACTTCGCCAGTTTCGCGAGGTCGCGGGTGGCGCGGCGCGTGAGCTCGGCGCAGTGCTTGCGGGAACTGGCCTGCCGCCGGTCGGCGGCGAGCGCGCCGGATCAGTGACGCCGCGCGAGCGGTACCGCGAGATACGTTCTGAGCTGCGCGCTGCCGCCGCCCATCAGTATGTGACGGGCACGCACGTGCACGTTTCGATGCCCTCGCGTGACGCCGGGGTGACGGCGCTGCGCGGGCTTGCCCGGTGGGCGCCGGCGCTGCTGGCGATCAGCGCGAATTCGCCGATCTGGTGCGGTGAGGAGACGGGGCTCGCGAGCTGGCGACACATTAAGAGCATGTCGTGGCCGCTGGCCGGGTACCCGCCGGAGTTCGCGGGCGGAGACGAGTACGAACAGACCGTTGGGCGGTTGGTGAGCACGGGTGTGCTGATCGATCCGGGAATCGTAACCTGGGTAGCGCGACTGTCTGAGCGCTATCCGACGATAGAGCTGCGCATCGCAGATGCGCAGCTCGCCCCGGAAGACGCGGTTTCGTTCGCTCTGCTCGTGCGCGCGCTGGTTGATCAGGTTCTTGCTGACGCTGAGGCTGGGTCCGAGGCGCCGCGGGCGCTTCCCGGTCTTGTCAACGGTGCGATCTGGATGGCCGCGCGTGACGGCCTGTCGGCCTCGCTCGTTGATCCGGCTGTAGGCATTGCGCAACCGGCCGCGGCGGCGCTCGATGAGCTGTTCGCGTATGCAGAGGGAGCGCTCACCCGTTTCGGTGACGCGGATCGGGTGGAGCGATACCTCGGCGAGCTCCGTCTCTCAGGCGGGCCTGCTCAGCGTCAGCTTGCTCGCTTCCACGAGAGCGGAATTGCTGGCCTCCTCGATCTCTACCGCGAAAGCGGCATCCCCGGGGCGCCCAAGGTCGCCGGGCGGTGAGCGCGGCGAGCGGTCGCGGGCGGCGTGGCGGGCCGATTACGCGTCACCGCATTGACGATGAGTTCGTGTACCGCCGGGATGGGCGACGACTGACCGCCGCGAAAGAGATCGCACGGATTGAAGCCCTGGTGATTCCGCCTGCGTGGACGGATGTGCAGATCGCCCGATCGCCCGCGGCTAAGGTGCTGGCGCGCGGTATCGACGCCGCGGGGCGTACGCAGATGATCTATCACCCGCGGTTTCGGCAGCGGCGGGAGCGCGAGAAGTTCGCGCGGCTGGGCCGCTTCGGCACCGCGCTGCCGAAACTCCGAGCACGCGTCGACCGCGATCTCCGTCGGCGGCGGCTGAGCCGCGAGCGAGTCGTGGCCTGCGTGATCCGGCTCATCGATCTCGAGTTCTTTCGCGTCGGCAACGCTGAGTATGCGGCGCAGCACGGAAGCTACGGGGTCACGACGCTGCGTGAGGAACACATCGAGGCGACGGGGCGCTCGGTGCGATTCGATTTCGTGGGGAAGAGCGGGAAGCGGCACGAGCGTCGGGTAGCCGATCCGCGGATCGCCCGGCTGATCACCAGACTCGAGGCACTGCCCGGCGACGAAGTGTTTCGGTTCTTCGAAGACACCGGCGTCTCACGGCGCGTGAGTAGCAAACACGTGAACGCCTATGTAAAGCGCGTCATGGGCGAGGAGTTCACTGCAAAAGACTTTCGCACGTGGGGCGGCAGTCGACTCGCACTGTCCTCGCTGCTCGAACACGACGAGGAGGCGTTTCGTACCGAGACGAGTGCCGCGGCCGCCGCCCGCGACGCCGTGCGCGACGCCGCCACGCGGCTCGGCAATACCCCAGCAGTGACGCGATCGTCGTACATAGATCCGCGCGTACTGGCGCTCGCGGAGGACGCCGACGCGCGCGCACGGCTCCGGAAAGCGCGCACGAAGATGCGCCCTCGAGCGCACCTCAGCGTTGACGAACAGTGCCTGCTTACACTGCTCGCGACACGGGGCCGGCGATAGCCCTCTCGCCGCCGCTCGCCACGTAGTCGCGTGCGGCGACGACCGCCGCACGCACCGCGTGGGGCAGCGGGTCGCCCGCCGCGAGCGCGAGGAGTGCCGAGGCTGCAAAGCGATCGCCCGCACCGCGGGTTTCTGCGTCACGAGGCTCTGCGCCGCTCGTGGCTGAGCCACTGAGTTCTGCCTCATCAGGCTCTGCGTCACCGGGGTCGGCGGCTTCGGATACGCTCGGCGCTTCGCCCCGATCCGGCGCGATGAGCATCGGGCCATGATCGGCGTCGAGAAACAGGGCACCGCGGTTCCCCAGGGTTACGGCGACGGCAATGCATCCCCAGTGCTCGCGCAGTCGGGCCGCAGCGCGTCCCGCGGTGGCCACCTCTTCGTCTTCGGTCGTCACCGCGGCGCGCCCGCCGGCCGTCGCAACGGCCTCGGTCAGATTTGGCGTCACGAGCCACGCCGACGGCACCGGGGTGGCGCCCCGCGGGTGCGGATCCCACACGAGCGGCACACGGGCGCCGCGTCGATGCAGCGCGATGCGAATTTCAGGGTGATCGGTGATCGCGCGTCCATGATCAGACACGATCAGCGCGTCTGCGCTGGCGATCGTCGACAGCATCTCGCGAGTGACGTGGGGCAACTTCGGTTCAGCAGTGGTGTTCGTGGAAAGAACGCCAGCGACGATGTGTACGCCCGCCAGGTACTCTCTGAGTAACTTCGTAGGCGCGTCGACCGTGAGCGCGGTGACGAGGTGTACCCGGTGGCCGTCGCGCTGCAGCATCCGCGCGACGAGGTCTGCGCCGTCGACCCGTAACTGGGGTGTGCGAGCATCGACGATGGTGTCGCCAACAACGACAATGTTCATGGTGCCTCTCCTTCCCAGCTGTGTCCCACCGTGGTGAGCGATCGGCCCTCGCGCCGGTTGTCGTCGCATCGCGACACCGGGTGGGCCTCAACTCCAGCATCGCCGTTCATGTGTGACTTGGGCAGCGCCTTGCGTGCGGGGCAAACTCCACCTACCATCGCGAGGATGAACGCTGTCAAGGGGCTGCCGTGTGTGCGCGGCGCTTCGTAGCGTGAGCCATATGACAGCACTGTGGCAACTCACTGGCCCCTCCATACCCGTGTCACCGCCCGATCCCGCGCCCGTCGAACGTCGATTCGACACGGTCGTCGCGGGCGCTGGGCTCACCGGACTCGTGACGGCGGTGTTGCTCGCGAGGGCCGGGCAGCGAGTTGCGGTGCTTGAGGCGCGCACGGTCGGCGCCGTGACGACCGGTCACACGACAGGCAAACTGAGCCTGTTGCAGGGCAGCGTGCTCTCGGATGTGCGATCTCATGCGGGCGACGAAGCAGTGCAAGCGTACGCAGAAGCGAACCGCGAGGGGCAGGCCTGGCTCGTGCGAGAGCTTGAGCGGCTCGGCCTGCCGGTCGAACGTCAAGACGCAGTTACGTTCGTGCATGATGCGGGAAATCGCGATGCGCTTGAGCGTGAGCTCGCGGCGTGCGAGGTTGCGGGTGTTCCCGCGAGCTGGGCGGACGACACGGGGCTGCCGTTTGAAACAGCAGGAGCAATCGGACTCGCCGCGCAGGTGCAATTGCAGCCCGTCGAAGTGCTCGCCGCGCTCGCCGCCGAGCTCCTCGAGCGTGGGGGCGAAATCCACGAGCACCGGCGCGTGCGCGAGGTCGAGACGGCGAGTGACGGGCTGCGCGTGCAAACTGAGGACGGAGCCGTGCTCGCCGACCGCTGCGTGTTGGCGACGGGCGTGCCGATTCTCGACCGCGGGCTTTTCTTTGCCCGCCTGGCGCCGTCGCGGTCGTTCGTCACGGCCTACGAGGTGGCCGATGGGCGCGCTCCTCGCGGCATGCACGTCTCGATCGACGCCCCCGATCGGTCGCTGCGCACCGCGCGGGGCACGCGAGGTGAAACTCTGGTGCTTGTGGGAGGCGGCGCGCACACGACCGGTCGCGGCGGCGACACGGTGCGCACGCTCGCGGAACTCGATACCTGGGCGCGGGATCGCCTCGGAGTGGGGCATCGGGTCGCCTGGTGGGCCGCTCAGGACTACGAGCGGCACTCGTCGCTCCCGTTCGCGGGCCCGCTGCCGGGCGGCGGCGGGCGTATCTTCACCGCGACCGGCTACCACAAATGGGGGATGACGAACGCGGTCGCGGCAGGCCTTTCGCTCGTGTCGCAGATGCTCGGCGGCCGCCTCGACTGGGCGGAGACGTTGCGAAACGCAGGCCCGGGCGTCGCCGGCGTCGTCGATGCGGTGCGCACAAATGCAGAGGTTGCCGCGCACGTCGCGAGCGACTGGGCACAAGCGATGTTCACCGGCCCGATCAGCGATGATGACGTCGCCGAGGGGGAGGGCGTGGTCGTGCGGGAGGGCGCGCACCCCGTCGCGGTCTCACGGGTTGACGGCCGCGTCTGCCGCGTCTCGGGCGTCTGCACGCACCTCGGCGGCATCCTGAACTGGAACCCGGCGGAGCGCAGCTGGGACTGCCCGCTCCACGCGTCGCGCTTCGCGCCCGACGGCGAACTCCTGGAGGGCCCGGCAGTAGCGAACCTGACCCCCGCTGCGCCCCGCCCGTAACTCTCGCTGCGGCCCCTATCGAGCGGACGCAAATGGTCAGTATCGGCCGTCTTAATGACACTTTGGGTGTTCTCGGCGGAGGTTCAGCGGGCGGGCGGGCGAGGTTAGCGGGCGGCGGGGTGGCTGTCGAGGGGCTGCCACCTCGGCTGGGGCGGGCGTAGCTTCGAAGGTGTAGCGCCCGACAGGGGGCGCAGTATGAGCACAGTAGAAAGGACGGTCATGCCGAAAACGAAGACACCGCAGCTGAAGGATCCCGAACTGTACGAACGCCTTCGCGACGATGGGGCGTCGGCCGAGAAGGCCGCGCGGATATCGAACGCGGCGGCGAAAGAGGGCCGCTCACAGCTGGGTAAGCGCGGCGGAAACGCCGAAGACTATGACGAGCGCACCGTCGCTGAACTGCGCGAGCGCGCGAAGGAGATCGGGCTGACCGGCTATTCGAAGCTGCGCAAGCAGCAGCTCATCGACCGGCTTCGCTCGCACTAGCGACAGCTCGCGGCCTCGCTCATCTGACACCCGACACCCGCCACCCCGCACGACCGAGGAGGACTCATGACCCCGAATGTTGACCCGCGTACAAAGTATCCGAAGGCCCCGCTGCCCGAGCAGGAGCAGGAGTCGCAGCCCGGCCTGACAGCCGCCATGCAGCCCGGACCCGACCACGGCGAGGACACATACACGGGCAGCGGCCGACTGGCTGGGATGCGTGCACTTATCACCGGCGGCGATTCCGGGATCGGCCGTGCCGTGGCCATTGCGTTTGCCCGCGAGGGCGCTGACGTGGCGATCGCGTATCTGCCGGAGGAGCAGGAGGACGCGCAGGCAACCCTCGCGCAGATCGAACACGCAAATCGCCGTGGGGTGCTGCTGCCGGGAGACCTGCGTAAAGAAGCGGACTGCGTCGACACGATTGAGCGCACCGTCGCCGAACTTGGCGGGCTCGACATCCTCGTGTTGAACGCCGGAACACAGCGCGAGCGCGAGCCGAACGCCAACATTTCTCGCGACGCGGTCGAAGAGGTGTTTTCGACGAACCTCGTGGCGCCGATCCTGCTCTTCCGCGAAGCCGCTCCGCATCTCCAGCCCGGTTCGAGCGTGATTGTGACGGCCTCGGTGCAGGCCTATAACCCCTCGCCCGATTTGCTCGACTATGCCATGACAAAGGCGGGCCTGGTCGCGTTCACGCAGGCGCTTGCCGAACAGCAGGGCGAGCGCGGGATTCGCGTGAATGCTGTCGCCCCGGGCCCGATCTGGACCCCGCTCATTCCCGCCACCGGCTGGGACGAGAAGCAGGTCCACTTTGGTGAGGACACTCCGCTGGGTCGCCCCGGCCAGCCAGCGGAGCTCGCGGGCGCGTATGTCTATCTCGCTTCGGAAGACGCGTCGTTTGTGTCGGGCGCTGTGCTGCCGGTGACGGGCGGAAAGCACCTCTAACGCGGGAAACACGGCACACGAATACGACTTTTCGCTACAGTGGGCTTCATGTCTCCGACGCGCGGACGCCCGCATGCTTCATCCCGCGAAATGCTCGCCGACGCGGCGTGTGAGCTCTTTCTTGAGCGCGGCTACGAATCGACCTCAGTCGCCGAGATCACGCGCCGCGCCGGCGTGAGCCGTTCGAGCTTCTTCAACTACTTCACGTCAAAGTCGGAGATTCTCTGGTACGTGTTTGACCGTCGAATCGCCGCGGTCGAGAACGCACTCGTTGGCACCGAGAAGAGCGCGGCTCACGACGACGCAGGCGGAGGCTTCCCAGAAGCGCTGCGCGCCTTTGTGCTGGGCGAGGCACCCGACACGCTGGCGCTGGCGATCGCGGAGAGTCGCACTATGGACGTCGAAGATGAACTGGCGGCCGGCCGCGCCGCACGTCAGCTGCGCCTCGCTGAGGCGATCGGCGCGCGGCTGCGGCGCGACGGGCTCGATGAGCTGCGCACCGAGATCACGGCCGCGGGGTACGCAGCGACACTCGTGGGCACCGTGTGGCGGTGGGCGCTGATGGGGGCTGGGCGCCACCGCCTCGACGCGTTGCTCGAGAAATCGTTGTGCGTGGCCGAGAGCGTGTTTGCGGCTACGACCAGTGAGTTGGGCGAACTCGCTACGCCACGGGCGACGGCTGCCGATCCTGAAACGCCCGCTGAGGCACCACAAACCTGAGTGCAATTGCGGCGATCAACGCTGACCCGCCGCACACGCACCACACGATCACGTACCCGGTGAACGACCCAGCGGTACCGCCGGCCGCGGCCGCCGCGTTGTCAGCGGTGCCGGTCGCCCCCGCGACGCCGTGCATCAGGGCGATTCCAAAGATCGCCGACGCAATCGCGCCACCCACCGTCTTCGTTGAATTCGTGAGGCCCGTGGCCACGCCGGTGAGCCGCTCCGGCGCGCCAGCCGCGGCCGCTGATGGAAGCGCCGCGACGAGCGCCCCCGAGCCGAGCCCGGCGATCATGATGTTGACGATCATGTGCGTGTACGTGGTGTGGAACGGTACGAACATGAAGTACCCGATGGCGACGAGCAGCGCGGCGCCCGCGAGCGTGTTCCGCGGAGTCGTGAGGCGGGCCACGAGCGGGTAGAGCAGCGCTCCCGCGACCATCGCGATGAGGTACATGCCGATCACGAGCGAGGTGAGGAAGCCACCGATGCCGAGACCAAAGCCGGCGACTTCGGGGTCGGTGCGAATGAAGGTCGAGAGCGGGGCTTGCGCGCCGAGCACGCTCATACCGAAGAGCGCGGCGGTCACGAACACTGGGGCGAGCGCGGGCGAGCGGAAGAGGCGCACGTCGATGAGCGGATCGGGGTGCCGTAGCTCCCACCGGGCAAACGGAATCACGAGCATCACACCGAGCACGACGGTGGCCCACGCGAGCGGGCTCCCGACCCCCAGTAGTCGCAGCAGGCTGAGCCCGCCAGTGAACGCGAGCAGCGCGAACGTGATGAGCATGAGCCCGACGTAATCGAGTTTGCCTCCGAGCTGCACCGGGGATTCTGTGACTCCGAACGCGATCACGACAAAGCAGAGTGCCACGAGCACTCCAGGAATCACGAGTACGCCGAAAATCGGGAACGAGTCGATGAGCTGGCCCCCGATGAGCGCCCCCGAGATCGCGCCGGCCTCGAGCGCAGCAACGAGCATGCCCGCGGCACGTGCCGTGAGCAGCGACCGTCCGTCGCGGCCAGCGGTGCGCGACCAGATGAGAGCGATTTCGAGCGGTAACCACACGACGTACACGCCCTGCAGCGTCCACGCGGCGAGAAAGAGTGGGAAGCTGTTGGCGAACGGGAGGGCGAGCGTTGCGATGGCGGTAATCGCGGTCGACCAGAGCAGGATCCGCTTGTGGCCGACCATATCGCCGATTTTCGCGAGCACCGGCACGACGAGAGCCGACAGCATGAGCTGCGAGCCCTCAAGCCAGTTCACGTCGGCGTCTGGCACGTCGAGGTGGCGTGCAATATCCGAGAGCATCGGGGTGTAATACCCCTGAATGAACCCGCTGGTGAATTCTACGAACGCCAGAAACCCGACGACTCCGGCGAGTACGCCGAGTTTCACCCGCGTCATGGGCGTGGCTCCGCGACGCCGAGACCCGTGATCAGTGCGCGGTGGAATCTCGTGCCCCGTTCGAGCTCGTCGATCGCGACGCGTTCGTCGACACCGTGGATCGTTGCCCGCAGCTCGGACGACATCGCGAGCGGAGCAAAGCGGTACACGGCAGGTGTGAAACGGTGGAAGTGGCGCGAATCGGTGGCCGCCATCATGACGTACGGCACCGCGCTCGCCGCGGGGTGCGACGCGTGCACGGCCGTCGCAATTAGCGCGAACTGAGCGTTGTCGGTGGCGGATTCCGGCGAGGGATCTTCACCCTCCAATACGTCGACCTTGACCTTCCGGTCAGCAATGCGTCGCCGAAGGCGTTCGGCCGTTCCGGCGACCGATTCCCCGATCGCGACGCGCAGATTCACCGTCGCGCTTGCCTGCGAGGGGAGCACGTTTGCTGCCGAGCCGCCCTCGAACATCGTGGGGGCAACCGTGGTGCGCACCATTGCAGCAGGTTCTCCGCCAAGTCGGGAGAACACGCGAGCCGTGAGCCAGGGCCTCGCCGCGAGCAGCCGATAGAGCCGCTGCGCGGGACCGCGGCGGGCGGCGAAGTGCTCGAGCATGCGCGTCACTCCGGCTGGGGTGCGTGCCGGGAAGGTACCCGGGCTGAGACGGGAGACCGCGCGCGCCACGCGAGCTACGGCGGTACGAGCGGGCGGTGCCGAAGCGTGACCGCCGTCGCCCCGAGCGCTCAAGCGCACGGTCATTGCCCCTTTTTCGCCGACGCCGACCATCGCGGCGAGGCCGCGTACAAGGGGGAGCGGAGCGTCTACCACCGCACCGCCCTCATCGAGCACGAGCCACGGCGTGATGCCGCGGTCGATGAACGTCTGTGCGATCGTGCGAGCAGCATCGCCGAACGTCTCCTCATTACCGCCGAACGAGAGATAGACGTCCCGAGCCGGGGTGAACCCCTCACTCAACAGCGATTCGACCGCCTCGAGCACGACGAGCAGTGGCCCCTTGTCGTCGAGCGCGCCCCGCCCGTAGACGAAGCCATCGGCGATCTGCCCGTCGAATGGCGGATACGTCCACGCGTCGCTCGGGTCTACCGGCACGACGTCAAAGTGGGCCATGAGCACGGCGGGGTCGAGCGATGCGTCGGCGCCGCGCCAGCGGAACAGCAGACCGAGCTCGGTGATGCGCTCGCGTTCGAGGTGCCGATGCACTCCGGGATATAGCTCTTCGAGCAGTGTGATGAACTGCTCGAAGGGGGCACTCCCGCGCTCGGAAATCTCAGCCGAGACGGTTGGAATCTGGATCATCCGTGAGAGGCGCTGCGCTGCGCCGGGTGCGGTCGTCATGGCTTCCTTTACAATCGAGCCGCGAGTCGCGTGCCCTGGTCAATGGCGCGCTTCGCGTCGAGCTCGGCTGCGATGTCTGCCCCGCCGATCAGGTGGGCTGCGGCCCCGAGACGCTCGAGATCATCGAACAGGTCGCGCGACGGATCCTGCCCGGTGCAGAGCACGACCGTGTCGACCTCGAGCGTCACGGCCTCGCCGTCGATCCCGATGTGCAGGCCGGCATCATCGATGGCGCGATACTCCGCTGCCGGCACCATGCGCACGCCGCGGCGTGCGAGTTCGGTGCGATGGATCCAGCCGGTCGTCTTGCCCAGCCCCGCGCCGAGTTTGCCCGCCTTGCGCTGCAGCATCACGACGGATCGAGCGGGCTGCTCCTCGATGGCGGCGGTCAGCCCGCCGGCCCGCCGGTACTCGGCGTCGACGCCCCAGTGGGCGAGAAAGCCCGCGACGTCCTCTGGATCTTCGTCGCTCGTCGCCGTGAGAAATTCGGCCACATCGAAACCGATGCCGCCGGCACCGAGGATCGCGACCCGCTTGCCCACCGGAGCCTTGTCGCGCAGCACATCGAGATACCCGACGACGCTCGGGTGGTCGAGGCCGTCGATCTCTGGCCGCCTCGGCAGTACGCCGGTCGCGAGCACGATCTCGTCGAATCCTTCGGTGATGAGCGCTCCCGCGTCGACCCGCTCGCCGAGGCGGAGGGTAACACCGGTCTCGGCGATCCGCACCGCGAAGTAGCGCAGCGTCTCGCGAAACTCGTTCTTTCCTGGCACCTGCAACGCCACGTTCAACTGGCCGCCGATACGGTCACTCGCCTCGAAAAGGGTGACGTCGTGACCTCGCGATGCCGCCGTGGTCGCGCAGGAGAGGCCCGCGGGCCCCGAACCGACGACCGCGATGCGCTTGCGGTCTAGCGCGGGCGCGATGATCAAGTCAGTCTCGTGACCCGCGCGCGGATTTACGAGGCACGACGCGGTCTTGCCGGCAAAGGTGTGGTCGAGGCACGCCTGATTGCAGCCGATGCAGGTGTTGATACGTTCGGGGGTGCCCGCCGCCGCCTTCGCGACGAATGCGGGGTCGGCGAGAAACGGGCGAGCGAGCGAGACCATGTCTGCGCGGCCGTCGGCGAGAATGGCCTCGGCACTCTCCGGCGTATTGATGCGGTTCGTCGTGATGAGCGGGATAGATACGGCTCCCATGATGCGGCGCGTCACCCACGTGAATGCTCCGCGCGGTACTGAGCTCGCGATCGTGGGGATGCGCGCCTCGTGCCAGCCGATCCCGGTATTGATGAGATCCGCGCCGGCGGCCTCGACGCGGCGGGCAAGCTCGACGACCTCGTCGAGGGTCGAGCCATCGGGCACAAGATCCAGCATGGAGAGCCGATAGATGAGTAACCCGTCGTCTCCGAGGGCGGCGCGAACGCGCCGCACAATCTCGACTGGGAGACGTCCTCGGCGCTCGGCGTCACCGCCCCAACCGTCGGTGCGGTGATTGGTGTGGGGGGCGACAAACTCATTGATGAGGTACCCCTCAGAGCCCATGATTTCGACGCCGTCATAGCCGGCGATGCGCGCGAGCTTCGCGGTGTGTGCGAAGTCGGTAATCGTGCGTTCGATGTCGCCCTCGTCGAGTTCGCGCGGCGTGAGCGGGGAGATCGGGGCACGGAGCGGGCTTGGCGCGACGATGTTGCCGTGGGCACCGTATCGGCCGGCGTGCAGAATCTGCAGTACGACGTACCCGCCGGCGTCGTGCACGGCGTCCGTCACGATGCGGTGATTGGCGATGTCGGTCTCTGACGCGAGCGTGGCCGCACCCTCGGTGAGGCGTCCCTCGACGTTGGGGGAGACCCCGCCGGTCACAATGAGTGAAGCGCCGCCGACGACGCGCTCACGGTAGAACGCCGCGAGGCGATCGAAGCCACCGAGAGCCTCCTCGAGGCCGATATGCATTGAGCCCATGATGATGCGGTTCGGCAGGGTAATGCTGCCCAGTGAGAGGGGCGAAAACAGATTCGGGTACGTCAGCGTCGACATGCGGCTCCCGTGTCAGGGTCAGTGTGATCCGAATGTAGCGATGCTCTCAACGCAAATCGAGTCAGGTGTGCAGAACATACAAAAACGAGGTGCAAGGCTTTCGCCCTGCACCTCGTTGAGTTGCGCGACTTAGAGTGCGCGGATGTTGCTTGCCTGCAGGCCCTTGGGGCCCTGCTCGACGTCAAACTCGACGCGCTGCTCTTCGAACAGGTCGCGACGGCCGTTACCCGAGATTGCGCTGAAGTGCGCGAAGACGTCGGATGCTCCGTCGTCGGGGGTGATGAAGCCGAAGCCCTTTTCCGAGTTGAACCATTTAACGGTGCCGGTGGCCATACTGTATTTCCTTCTTGTGTTGCTGGCCGCTGAAGCGGCCGGGGTGCCACGGCGACGGCGCCGACGTGGAGACTGGTAGCGTGCCGCGTGTTCGCGGCAAATAAAACGTGCTGGAGAATCCCTACGTTCGGCATTACTGGTCTTACCCGTTGAGCTTATCCCACCGTTTGGCATCACGCGAGGCCTAACCGCAAATTTCTTTGTCTTGTGGATATCGGCGAACCCGAGCTTGACAGCCGCGTCCCAGGGCATATGCTACTTAAGGTCAGTTTGACCATAACTGAAATCTTAAGCAGCGTAAGGCAAAAAGAGGTGCTACGGTGAGCTTCTCGGATGCGAGCGTGAGTGTACGGCAGTACCTGCCGCCCGCTGTCGCAGTGTCGACGGTGGCTTTTGCGCTGCGGCCCCCGATGGGCGCGTTCGAGCTTGATTCATCGTCCGCAGGCGAACATTCGGTCACGGGCCCGACCCTGTGGTTGCCGCTCGTGCGCCGCACGCGTGCGCCGTTTCGCGGCCAGTGGGCGCTACCCGGTGGCCCGACTCGGTGGAATGAAACTCTCACCGACACGGCGCTGCGCTCGATTCGCGCCGCGGCCCTGCGGACTCCCGGATACCTCGAACAGCTGTATGCGTTCGGCGGCGTGGAGCGCTCGGCCGACGCACAGCGGCTCGTGACGATCGCATACTGGGCAATGCTTGGGGAGGCCGATTTGGCGGGGGCGCCGCTGGGACCGGCGGGCGATGGTGCGGCTCACGCGGCGAGCGATGCCGGATCAGCGCCGGTGCGACGCTGGGACGATGCCACGCCCGCGGTTCTGCATGATGACGTGGGCGCCGGTGCAGGCACCGCCACCGCAGAGACCGCCGCCGATCCGAACGTGGCGTGGTGTTCAGCGGACCGCCTTCCCGCCCTCGCGTTCGATCACGCGGAGATCGTCGCCTACGCGCTGGCCCGCCTGCGCAGCAAGACGGAGTACGCGGCCGTCGCTCATCGCTTTCTCGGACCGACGTTCACGCTCGGTCAACTTCGGGCGGTCTACGAGGCGGTACTCGGCTCTGCGCTCGACCCCGCGAACTTCAGGCGGCAGGCGCTCGCGCAGGGCTCGCTCGTGGACACGGGTGAACGTGAGATCGGCACCCCTCACCGCCCCGCCCGTCTGTACCGCTTCGCGGGCGACACGACATCCGATGTTCCAAGCGATCTAGCGCAACCCAGGAGGTCATCATGACCAGCGTGCACGAACTCATCCGCGGAGCAGCGGAGCGCGAACAGGCGGTGGGGGGCGATCCCGCGCCCGCCCGTGGAACAGATCGACCCCGAGCATCGCGTCGCCCCATTGCGCTCCGGGCAACCGGGGCGTCGAGCTGCGACTCGGGTCTCTCGCAGGATCCGTGGCAGATCGACCGCGAGCCGGGGTACGGCCCGGGCGCTTCGACGGTTGACCAGATTCCGGGTGACGCGCCGCGCCAGGGCCCGCTGCCCGTGCGCTACACGGAGGCGAGCGATGAACAACTCGACGCCTGGATCACTGCGGCCCGCGAGGCGCTCGGCGGTCGCGTGCAGATTCTGGGCCACTTCTATCAGCGCGACGAGATCGTACGTTACGCTGACTTCGTCGGGGACTCGTTCATGCTCGCGCAAGCCGCGAAGGCGAGCCCCGAGGCCGAGGCGTTCGTGTTCTGCGGCGTGCACTTCATGGCCGAAACCGCCGACATTCTCTCTGGCCCCGACCAGGCCGTGATTCTGCCGAATCTTGCGGCAGGCTGCTCGATGGCGGACATGGCCACGATCGACCAGGTCGAGGCGTGCTGGCGCGAACTCACCTCGACGCTGGGTGAAACGACCGCCGACGGGCGGCAGGCCGTGATCCCGGTCACGTACATGAATTCCTCCGCGGCAATCAAAGCGTTCTGCGGCCGCAACGGTGGCATCGTCTGCACCTCGTCGAACGCGCGCACCGTGCTCGAGTGGGCCTTCGAGCGGGGTCAGCGCGTCGTGTTCTTCCCCGACCAGCACCTAGGGCGCAACACCGCCAAGGCGATGGGCATCGGCGAGGATGAGATGGCGCTCTGGCGCCCCCACCTGCCGCTCGGCGGGCACACCGAGCAGAAGCTGCGCGACTCCAGAGTGATCCTGTGGAACGGCTTTTGCTCGGTGCACAAGCGCTTCACGGTTGCCCAGATCGAGCGCGCCCGTGCCGAGTACCCCGGTGTGCGGGTGATCGTGCACCCCGAGTGCCCGGCCGCGGTGGTTGAAGCCGCCGACGGCGCCGGTTCGACGGAGTACATTCGTCGTGAAATTGAGGCCGCGGAGCCCGGCAGCGTCATCGCGGTTGGCACTGAAATCAACCTCGTCAACCGGCTGCAACAGCAGCACCCCGACCTCACGATCTTCTGCCTCGATCCGGTGGTGTGCCCGTGTTCGACGATGTACCGGATACACCCCGCATACCTTGCCTGGACGCTCGAATCGTTGCTCGCGGGTCAACACCCGAACCGGATCACCGTGCCGGAGTCGGTCGCAGGAGACTCGCGTGTTGCCCTCGAACGCATGCTGGCGGCGAAGCCATGATCCTGGTCATCGGATCGGGTGTCGCCGGAATGTCGGCGGCGCTCACCGCGGTGCGTCACGGCGGTGAGGCGGTGCTCGTGACCCCGGGGCCATTCGGCAATACCCCGCTCGCGCAGGGCGGAATTGCGGCGGCCATCGGAGCGCAGGATCGCGAGGCCGATCATCTGGCCGACACTCTGGTGGCGGGTGCGGGTCTCACCGACCCGGTTGCTGCAGCGGCTCTGGTGCGCGACGGGGCCCGAATCGTGCGCACCATGCTCGCTGACGGCTTCCCGGCCGACCGCGACGCCGACGGCTCCGTGTCGCTCGGACTCGAGGCGGCGCACGGCCGCGCACGCATCGTCCACGCCGGAGGCGACCGCACGGGTGCCGCACTGCACGCCTATCTCGTCGACCGAGTGCAGAGCTTGGCCGCAGCGGGGAATGCGCTGACCCTGATCGAGGGTACGAGTGTCGAGCAGTTGCTCGTCGCCGGAGGTGTCGTGCGCGGAGCGATTGTGCGCGATGCGACGGGGTGCCACTCCGAGCTGCGTGCGGACGCCGTTGTGCTGGCGACGGGCGGATACGCTTCCCTCTACCCGGTGAGTTCGAACCATCCGGCGGCGCGCGGTGCTGGAGTCGTGCTCGCCGCGCGCGCTGGGGCGCTTGTGGCCGACTTGGAATTCGTGCAGTTTCACCCCACGGTGCTCGTGGGAGGCCCAGACGGCGCCCGCGGATTTTTGATATCGGAGGCCCTGCGCGGAGCCGGAGCCGTGTTGCGGAATGCGAGCGGCGAGCGGTACATGCTCGGCAAGCACCCGCTCGCCGAGCTTGCTCCGCGCGACATTGTCTCGCTCGAGACGCACCGCGCACTGCAGCGCAGCGGCGACAGGGAGGTGTGGCTCGACGCCACAGCGATCGAACGCGACGCCGGCGCTGGCGCGCTCGCGCGCGAATTCCCCGGAATTTCGCGGATCCTCGCCGAACTCGGGCTCGACTGGCGAACTGAGCCCGTGCCGGTTGCTCCGGCCGCGCACTACACGATGGGCGGCGTCGCGAGCGATCTGCAGGGACGCACCAGCCATCCCGGACTGTTTGTAGCCGGCGAGGTCGCCGCAACCGGCGTGCACGGAGCCAACCGGCTCGCGTCGAATTCGCTGCTCGAGGGGCTCGTCTTCGGCGCACGAGCTGGCCGCCAAGCGACCGCCTTCGAACCGCACCGCGGCGACTGGGCACTGGAAGGCAACGGGATGCGACGACTCGTGCGGGACGCCGACACGATCGAACTCCCGGCTGGCGAAGCGCGCGGCGGCTGTGGCTTCGCCTCCGATGCTCGCGAATTGACTTCAATTGATCTCGCCTCCAAGACCGTCGGTCACGCCGATGAGGTCTCGGGCGTCGTCGGCGCGCACCTGGGCATTGAACGAAGCGGAGATGGGCTCGCGACAGCCGCGAGGATCCTTGCTCATCTGGGCAGCAATTCGCACGGCCGCTCACGCCACGGAACGGAGCCAGGCGCTGGGACCGGCTCCGAGGCTGGTGCTGAGCGTAGCGCGGCGCTCGCCGCCATGATTTGCGCCGCAGCGACCGCACGAACCGAGTCCCGGGGTGCGCAGTTCCGTTCGGATCACCCGAATACCGACCCGGCGCAGGCCCGGCGGCGAGCGTTTCACATTGCGTCGCGTGCTGTGCTGCCCGCGCAGGTGGATATGCGTGGGCTCTCGCATCACGCGAACGAGCAGAGGAGCGTTGCCGCATGCTGACCAGACCCACTATCGAAGCGGTTGTGCGCGCGGCCCTCATCGAAGACGCACCCTGGGGAGACCTCACGGTCGAGCTCGCGATTCCATCGGAACTCGAAACGGCGACTCGCATCATAGCCCGCGAAGACGGGGTCTTCGCGGGCGGGGAGATTGTGCGGGAGACCTTTCGCCAGGTCGATGAGCGCGTGCGCGTCACCGAGCTCGTCGCCGACGGCACCGCCTTTCGTGCGGGCGAAGTGCTCGGACGGGTGAACGGCCCGGCCCGCGGTGTGTTGACGGGGGAACGCGTCGCACTGAACTTCGCCCAGCGCTTGAGTGGCATTGCGACGCTGACATCGCGCTTCGTGGCCGCCGTAGCGCACACTTCAGCGCGCATCGCCGACACTCGAAAGACCACACCGGGGCTGCGAGCCCTGGAAAAGCACGCCGTGCGGGTGGGCGGCGGGTCGAACCACCGGTTCGGGCTCTCCGACGCAATCATGGTGAAGGACAACCACCTTGCCGCGCTGGGTGCCGTAGACCCGGCGTCAACGACAGCTGCCCTGCAGCATCTTCGGGAGCGCGCCGGGCATACAACGTCGATCATCGTGGAGGTCGATCGTCTTGACCAGCTCGACGCCGTACTCGATTCGAACGTCACCGGAGTACTGCTCGATAACTTCAGCACCGACGACCTCGCCACCGCCGTCGATCGCATCGCCGGACGGGTCGTCGCGGAGGCGAGCGGAGGCGTGACCCTCAACACCGTTGCGGCGATCGCTGAATCGGGCGTCGACGTCATCTCCGTGGGGCAGCTGACCCACGGCGCGCGTGCACTGGATCTCGGACTTGATGCTGACTGAGGCACGGCGATGAGTGAGGACGGGGCCACAGGGTATCTCGACGCTGCTGCGACCGCGCCGCTCAGGCCCGAAGCACGCGCTGCGATGATCGCTGCGCTCGACGCCGGTGCGGCGAACCCCTCAAGCGTGCACCAGGCAGGGCACATTGCTCGGGCGACGGTCGAAGCCGCGCGGAGCTCGATCGCCGACGCATTTGGTGCACGGCTCGCTGACGTCGTGTTCACCTCTGGCGGCACGGAGGCAAATAACCTCGCCGTGATAGGGCTCGCGCTCGCGAACCCGCGCGGTCGCCACATCGTGACGACGCCCATCGAACACCCGTCTGTCATCGAGAGCTGCCGGTACCTCGAGCGGGTATTCGGGTTCACCGTAGATATCGCAGAGGTCGACGGCGACGGACTCGTGGACCCCGCCTCGGTCGCTGCGCTCACGCGAGGCGACACCACGCTTGTGACCGTCGGACTGGCCAACGCCGAGGTGGGCACGGTGCAGGATCTGCCGCGCATCGCGGAGATTGCCCGCGCCCGGGGGGCCCTCGTACACACGGATGCCGTGCAAGCGGCCGCAGCGCTGCCCGTGCGGTTTTCTGACGAGGCCGGGGCTGCGTGGCCCGGGCCTGGCATCGATGCGATGACCATCGCCGGTCATAAGTTCGGTGGGCCGCAGGGCACAGGTGCGCTGCTCGTGCGAGCGGGACTGCGGTTGGAGCCGCTGATGCACGGCGGGGGGCACGAGGGTGGCCGTCGCTCAGGCACAGAAAACGTCGCCGGCGTCGCAGGGTTCGCAGCGGCGGTAGTCGCGGCGCAGGCGCACCTCGGCACGCGCGCGGTCGCGCTCATGGAGTCGCGAGACGCGTTGATCACGCGGGTGCTGTCTGAGGTGCCGGGCGCACGACTCACCGGGCACCGTGATGAACGGTTGCCGGGGCACGCTTCGTTCGTGATTGCCGGTGTGAGCGGCGAGTCCATGCTCGTCGCGCTCGATGCGGCCGGGCTCGCGGTGTCGTCTGGATCGGCGTGCGCCGCGGGGTCCGATGAACCGTCGCCCGTGCTCCTCGCGTTAGGGTACTCGCCGGAGCTCGCGCAGACCGCGATTCGGTTCACCCTTGCGCAACCGCTCTCGACGGCGCTCACTGACCGCATCATTGCTGTGCTGTGCGCCGAGACTGCGGCGGCTGATCGGCGACGCGGCGCGGGGCTCCGGCCGAGATAAGGCGCTCATACAGCGGTTCTGAGGTCAGACGCTCCACCATGAGCGAGACTGCGTGAGCCGGATCGATGCTGAGGGCTGCGCGAAGCTGACGCTGCGCGACCGTCTGATTGCCATACAGCCACCAGACCCACGCGCTGAGGGCGAGCAACCCCGGCCGCAGCCGCGTTGGCGTCTCGGCGATTGCCTCGCCCAGACGCGTGCACAGGTGCGGAAGTCGATCTTGTTCGGTGAACCCCGGGCAAATACTCGCGAGGATCCGATAAATGGACCAACCTGGCGGAGGCCCGTGTGCGGCATCACGGTCTGCCTCAGTGTCGGCCTGCACGTCGCACGCGAGGTCGACCGGTACACCAGAGAAATTTCCGAGCGGTAGATCGGCCGCGAGTTCGAGCGGAAATTCGGGTCGCGTCAGCACTCCGAGGGCGATGACAAGCCAGAGATCTGACTGCGTCGCGGCTTGAGCCAGGCGGGCGGTATCGCTCACGCTTGCTGGATCGTAGCTGCGCAGCTGACGCACGGCAGCGGCAGCGGCGGTGAGTCGGGCCGGCGAGGGCCGAGAGTGGGCCCCGGGTTCGAGAGGCGGCGGGGAGGTCCGCTCTGAACCCGGGGAGTCGAAGGGGTGGGTCGCGGCAATCTCCCGCGCAATTGCTGAGGCGCGCTCGGGGTCGGCCGCGGGAATTTCACCCAGCTTGTCGAGCGCTACCGGAGGCTCGGAGTGTTGGAGCGCGTCGCGCGCTACGGGACTGTTCGTGATGTCACTGAGCGGACGCCCGTACGACGGCGCCCGCCGATCGAGAAAGCTCACCCACCCGTCTGACGCAACCACACAAAGTTCCCGTACGGCGACTCCGTCGCGCCGGAGCCGCCGCTCAATCTGTTGCGCGAGTTGTCGCCACGGCGGCCCACCCTCTGAAACGAACGATTTGCTGCTCGTAATAACGATCGCCACCGCGCAGGGTTCGCCATGCGTGTGTGCGATGTCGGAGGTGAGTCCGCTCAAGAAATCGAGGAGCGATGCCGTGTCAGACGGCGCTTCGCTCTCGGGGAGATCGAAGCGCACGGCTGCGCCCGAGCGTGCCCCGATGAAGCACACGACGAACACGCTGTCGTCGGCAGTGAAGCCGGTGAGGTGGGGGAGCGCGGCGAGAAAATCGGCGGTTCCTCGGCAACGGACAATGGGGCCGGAAGCGAGATTGTGTGTGGTCATACACCGATTGTGAGCCCGAGGGGACAGGCCTTCGGAGTTGTGCACAGAAGTCGTGCTGAATGGTCCGGAACGCATAGATTCGCGGCCCTGTGGACGGAAATACCGCACACAGGGCCGCGCGCCAGACCGTAAACCAGGCCGCACACGAGACCGCATTACCAGCGGTCGGTGATCCTACTCGACCAGTTTGCCCTTCACCGAGTCGTCCGCCGCCGCGGTCGCGAGGTCCCGGAATGAATCGGGAGCTTCTGGCAGCGGCTCGAACACTGCGCCGCCTTCAGGCGTCCACACGAAGTTGCCGCGCAGCGCCGGATCTTGCTCAGCGAAGTCGGATCGGTTGTGGCAGCCGCGGGTCTCCCGGCGCTCACGCGCGCATTCAAGCGTTGCGCGCGCTGCGAGCATCGACCCGTAGAGGTCGAATGCGTGGGCGAGGTCGTCAAACCCGGCAATATCGGGATGGGCCGTCACCCGCTCAACCCGATCCTGCAGGGCAGCGAGCTTTTCAAGGCCCGCCGCGAGCCCCTCCTCACTGCGCACGACGCCCGCGTGCTCGGTCATGAGGTCGCGAAGCGCTCGCTGCAACCGCCGCGGGCTTTCAGTGCTCTTACCAGCGGTGCCATCGCCGACCAGCAGATTCTGCATTTCGGCGCGTGCCTCAGCGACTGCGCCCGGGTCGCGCCGCACCTCCGTGAGTCCGGTCACGTATTCGGCGGCGTCGGCTCCGGTGATGCGGCCGTAGACGAGCAACTCGATGAGAGAGTTGCCACCGAGTCGGTTGGCGCCGTGCAGCCCGCTCGATGCCTCGCCGATTGCATAAAGCCCATCGACACCCGTGCCGTGGTCATCGGGGCGCACCCACACGCCGCCCATCGAGTAGTGAGCCGTGGGGGCGATCTCGATCGGCTCCTCGGTGATGTCGAGCATCTGCAGGTCAATCAGGGTCCGGTAGACGCGCGGCAGCTTCGAGAGGATCTGCTCGCGCGGCAGGTGCGAAACGTCCAGGAAGACGCCGCCGTTCGTGGTGCCGCGGCCCTCAGAGATCTCGGTGTAGCTCGCGAGCGCGACGCGGTCGCGCGTCGAGAGTTCCATGCGCTCTGGGTCATAGCGCTCCATGAAACGCTCGCCGAGTGCGTTGCGCAGAATGCCGCCCTCGCCGCGTGCCGCCTCTGACACGAGCGTGCCAGCGGCGTCGGTGGGTTCGAGGATGCCTGACGGGTGGAACTGCACGAGCTCGGCGTCGCGGATCTTGCCGCCAGCGAGCGCCGCGAGACGGAACGAGTCGCCCGTGTTCTCGTCGCGCCGCGACGATGTGTTGCGCCAGATGCGCGTGTGCCCGCCGGCGGCGAGAATCACCGCGTCAGCGTGAATAATCACCGGGCCGCCATCGACGATATCGAAGCCGTAGGCGCCGAAAATGCGCCCTTCGGAAACGAGTAGACGCGTGATGTAGACAGTATCGATGATCGAGACGCGCAGTTCGGCGGCGCGGCGCATGAGAGTGCGCTGGATCTCGAGTCCGGTGTAGTCGCCTGCGTATGCCGTACGGCGATACTTGTGCGCGCCGAAGAAGCGCTGGCTGATGCGGCCGTCGGACTCGCGCGCGAACGGCATGCCCCACCGCTCGAGATCTTCAATGCCGCGTGCCGCGTTGCGGGTGACCGTTTCGACGATTGCCGGATCGGCGAGGAAGTACGATTCGCGCAGCGTATCTGCCGCGTGCTGCTGCCAGCTGTCTTCAGGATCCATTGTGCCGAGCGCGGCGTTGATGCCGCCAGCAGCCAGGGTCGTGTGTGCGTCGTGGGCTCGGCGCTTGCCGACTGCGAGCACCTGCACGCCGCGTTCGGCGAGCTCGATGGAAGCCCGCAGCCCGGCACCGCCGGTGCCGATCACGAGGACGGAAGTGGAGAGGAGACGTTCGGGGCGGGCGGTATCCGAGGTGGGGGCCGTGGAGGTTGAGGTGCTCATGCGGTCCACGTTAGAAGCATCGCCATGATTACTCCAATGAATAGTCCTAATCATGATGATGCACTTACGCTATGCATATGAACCTCGAACAGTTGCGCGGATTCGTCGAGATCGCTCAGACGAAACATTTCACGCGTGCCGCGGATCGGCTGCATGTCGCCCAGCCCTCACTGAGTCGCCAGATCGCCACGCTCGAGGCCGATCTCGGCGTCGAACTGCTGCATCGCGCACGCGGCCACGTCGCGCTCACCGAAGCGGGAGAGCGGCTGTTGCCCATCGCGCGGCGCATGCTGGCAGACGCCGACACCGCGCGCGACGAAATGTCCGATCTGTCAGGGCTTCGCCGCGGTCGTATTCGGCTGGGGGCCACGCCCACACTCTGCACCAGCCTCGTCGCGGATGTACTCGCCGAGTTTCGGGATCGCTACCCGGGTATCGACATCGAGATCCGCGAGCGTGGTTCGCGCAGCCTCATCGCGGCGCTCATGGCGGGCGAACTCGATCTCGCGCTGATCGTCACAAGCGTGTCATCGGGGGCGGCGCGTGCGGTGCTCGAACGGGAGCCGATCCTGAGTGAACGCCTCGTGGTGGTCTCTGACCCGACGCGCCCCGATCCGTTCGATCGAACCGGTGACGGGGGCAGCGCGGCGGGGGCCCGCGTCGCCGCTCCCGTCGAGCTGGACGAACTCGCGCGGGTGCCGCAGGTCGTGTTCCCCGAGAATTATGACCTCAGGGTCACGGTCGACGCGGCATTCCGGGCGCGCGGGCTGACGCCCCTCGTCGCGGTCGAGGGGGCCGAGATGGATGCCGCGCTCAGTTTCGCCGGGCGCGGGATCGGTGTCGCTGTCGTGCCGGCGATGGTCGCAGCGGATCATCCATCGTTGCGCACCGCTCCGCTTGCGGATGCGGCGCTCGCGCGCACCGTGAGTATCGCCCGCCGGTCAGACATGGCGCCCACGCGCGCTGGCGCGGCGTTGCAGGCCGTGATCCGGGAGATCGCCGACCGCGTGACCGCGCCAGGGGCCGAGCTGTCGAGCCTGGTGACGCGGGTGGGGTAGGGGGTCGGAACGCGCGATCCGCGGCGCTGGATCAGCGATCCGGGTGCCGCGTTCCGCAAGCAATCCGCGTTGCGCAAGCTCGAACTGGTGGTTTCCGTATTGCGGAACGCGGATCGCTTGCGGAACGCCGGGCGCCGGGCGTCTAACGCCGCCTAGCGGCGGGCTTCGACCTGGGCGAGGTCGGCCTCGAGCGCGACCCAGCCGAGCATTGCGCACTTCACGCGCATCACGAATTTCGAGACTCCCTGCAGGGCGACTGCGTCGCCGAGCAACTCCTCGTCGGGTTCGACCGCGCCGCGCGCCTGAATCATCTCTCTGAAGGCGCCGATGCGCACGCGTGCCTCGTCAACCGTGAGCTCGTCATCGCGCACGAGCTGCGCCAGAATCGACGCGGACGCCATCGAGATCGAGCAGCCCTGACCCTCCCACGCGACCTGGCGGATGCGGCCGGTCTCGGGGTCGACGGCGATCGAGAGGTCGATCTCGTCACCGCAGCTGGGGTTGAACTCGTGGTGCGTGGCGGTCAGCGCCGCCTCGGTCTCCGTCAGTTCACCCTTGCCGATGGGGCGCTTTGAATGGTCGAGAATGACCTCTTGGTACAGCCCGTCAAGCGCGCTCACGCTGACACCTCCGCTCCGAAATACCGCTGTGCGCCGCGGAGCGCGTCGACGAATCGGTCGACCTCATCTTCAGTCGTTGTCACGTGCACGCTCGCACGCGTGCTCGACGTAATGCCGAGTGCGCG
Organism: Leucobacter sp. NPDC058333; assembly: GCF_042726155.1. Lineage (NCBI taxonomy): Bacteria > Bacillati > Actinomycetota > Actinomycetes > Micrococcales > Microbacteriaceae > Leucobacter > Leucobacter sp. NPDC058333. The sequence continues at coordinate 295,318 of NZ_JBHXHV010000002.1, read as the reverse complement.
GTGCAGCGGCTGAGCGCAGTGGTGACCCACGCGCACCAGCACCCCCTGCTCGTCGAGATACTGCCCAACATCGTGGGCGTGCACTCCGTCGACCGACACCGCCGCCAGCGCGACGCGCTGTGAGGTATCGGCTGGGCCAAGGAGTCGCAGCCCCGGAGTCTCGACAATGCCTGCGACGAGGCGCTCCACGAGCTCGTGCTCGCGCTCAGCAGCGCGGGCGACACCGATGGCTTCCATAAACGACACGGCAGCGCCGAGTCCGACCGCCTGCGAGACGGGCTGCGTGCCGGGCTCGAAGCGCTGCGGGGCCGGCATGAACAGCGCGGTCTCCATCGTGACCTTGGTGATTGCCGAGCCGCCGGTGCGCGCTGGCGGCAGTGCATCGAGCAGCTCGGGGCGCCCGTACAGCACGCCAATGCCGTTCGGGCCCAGCATTTTATGGCCTGAGAACGCAGCGAAGTCGACGCCGAGCTCCGTGAAATTGACCGGCAGGTGCGGCACGGACTGGCAGGCGTCGACGACGGTAATGGCGCCGACTGCGTGGGCGAGCTCGACGAGTTCTGCGACGGGCGCGACGTACCCCGTCACATTCGAGACGTGGGCAAACGCGAACACCCGCGTGCGCTCGGTGAGCGCCGCGCGCGCATCGTCGAGGGTCCAGGTGCCATCGGCGCGCACTGGAATGTAGCGCAGGGTCGCCCCCGTCTTGGTCGCGAGTCGCTGCCACGGGATGAGATTCGCGTGGTGTTCGGCTTCGGTGATGAGAATTTCATCGCCGGTGTCAAGCGCATAGCGCTCGCTGCCTGGCACTCCGAGGCCAGCGTTCGCCTCACCGATGCCGAGCGCGACAATATTGAGGGCGTCGGTAGCGTTCTCGGCCCACACGATCTGGTCAGCGGATTCGGCCCCGACGAAACGAGCGACCGTGGCGCGCGCGCCCTCGAAGGCTTCGGTTGCGGCGCCGACCGCGCCGCTCGTGCCGCGGTGCACCGCGGCGTTTGACGACTCGAGGAATCGTCGTTCGGCGTCGAGCACGAGAGTGGGGCGCTGCGAGGTGGCTGCTGAGTCGAGATACGCCGGGGCGACATCGAGCTCGTCGTGCGCCGCGAAGTACGGGAATTCCGCGCGCAGCAGGGCGACGTCGGCCGCGCTGAGCGCGGCGGCTGAAGTGTGTGCGGGAGTGACCACGGGGGCAGGCATAATCTCCATTCTTCCACCTCTTGAGGTGGCGGTGCAGGCTTCCGGTATAACGCCCAGCGGACGGCGATATTCCGCCGGGGGCGCGTCACCCCGGCATTTCCTCAGCTCGCTGAGTGATTCACGGCGCCGGCGCGACGACGGTGACCGGAGCCGTATTCGGGCCTCGCCCGGCCCGATCGTCTGAGCCGCTCAACCACCAATTCACCCCGCCAGCGACGAGCGCAAGCAGTGCCGCGCCGAGTGGGATCGTGAGAGCTGCCGCGGTTCCCAGGTCGGTGGCGATCACGCCGGTCAGCGCCGCGGCCGCTGACTGCCCGACCATGAGGCCAGAACCCAACATGGTCATCACGGTCGCCGAGCGCCCGACGGGGCTGCGAGCGGCTCCGAAGCTGTACAGCGTGACGAGCAGCGGGCCGACGCCGATTCCCATAATGGCGAGACTCAGGATCATGAACGGCACGTCGTTCGCCCACTGCAGGAGCACCGTCCCGGCGATGATGCAGAGCGTGAAGGCGGGCCAGCGCGCGCGCAGTGAGAATCGGGCTGGCAGTGCGGCGACGCCGATCGCGAAAATCGCGGACCCGACGCCCATGGCGCCGTAAATAAGCCCAGCACTCTCGGGGTCGCCGCGATCCTGCATGAACGATGTCAGTGCTGTGAGCATTGAACCGAAGAACAGGCCCACCGAGATGATTCCAGCGACGGTGACAAGCAAAGCGGGCCGCGCCAGTTCTGAAGCCGGAGCGAGCGCCGCCGCGCGCTGCTCCGCGGACTGCGCGGGGGCACTCGTGTGGTGCAGTGCGAATGCCGTGACGAACAGCAGCGTGAGCACGGCGGCGCCGGCAATCGGCGCCCAGGCGCCGAGCGTCGTCGCGAGGACGCCGACGATCACCGGGCCGAACACGAAAATGACCTCGTCGGCTGCTGATTCGTAGGCGAGCACGTTCGACAGCACTCGCGGCCGTCGCTGCGGCGGCAGGTCGTTCGCGACGATCGCCACGAGCCGGGAGCGCGACATCGGCGACGTCTGCGGCACGGTCGCGCCAGCAAGGAAAGAACCGATGAAGAGCACCCAAATCGGCAGCGAGCTGAACGCAACCCAGGCGAGCGCGCCGAGCAGCACGCTGTTTGCCGCGGCCGAAATCAGGAGCGTCGGACGCTGACCGAAGCGATCGGCGGCCGCCCCGATGAGTGGGCCGCAACAGGCAACGCCCAGGCCGACCATGGCGGAATTAAGGCCCCCGAGCTCGACCGAACCGCGCGCGGAGACCACGAGCGTTAAGACGCCAATGACCATCATTGCGAACGGCAGACGAGACACGAGTGCGAGCGGGAAATACAGTTTTCCGGTGCGCCCGATGAGCGTTGTCGCGCTGTTCGTTGGCGCTTGATTGGGGTGCTCGCTCATTTGGTGCATAGCCGACCGAGTCTAGCAGCCACACGCGCGAGACCGAGGCAAAAGCGGCGTCAAGCTATGAGCCTGAGCCGAGCACCATTCCCTGATCCGCGAGGAAATCGGTAAACGCCTTCTCATCGTCGAGGCTGCCCGTATACGTCACGCCGTCAACGAGCACGAACGGGGTGCCGGTCACGGTCGTGCTCGGATCCTTCGCGCCCGGAACGGGGTTGTCGAAGACCCAGGTGTTCAGAGCCTGAGCGAACGGTACGAACTTCTCAGATTCAATGCAGGATCGCGCGTCGTCGTTCAACCCGCCAGCTGCCTCGTCGATGGCGTCGACCAGGGCGTCGTTCGTGAGCCCGGGGCTCGTCTCAGACGGCTGCACGTCCGGATCGAACAGGTGGCTGTTGACGTCCCACGCCGCCGCGGGCTGCGCATCGGCGACGCACGCCATCGCGGCTGAAGCGCGCGAGGAATAGTGATCGGGGGAGACGCGGTCGAGAAACGCCAATGGGGTGATCTCAACCGTGGCCTGGCCGCTCGCCGCAAGCTGTTGCAGGGTGTCACCGTTCGTGGTCTCGAACTGTGAGCAGTACGGGCAGCGGTAGTCAACGTAAACGCGAATGCTGTGAGATGAGGAATCGGAGGTGGTCGTTTCGGGCTCGCCCGAAGCTGGCGCGTCTGAGCGCACGACTCCGTCGCGGTCGAAGACGATGCCGCCTGTTGCCATGTTCTCGGGCCACTCGACCGCCGCGGTCGGCGCATCGGAGGAGGCGTCGGGCGTCGATCCCGAACTGCCTGAACCGTCAGTCGCGTGCGTGACCAGTGCGCTAGCGAGTGTGATCCCGGCTATCGCGCCAATCGCAACGGCGGCGATCACCGAGAGCGCACCCGAGGCCAGCCCGACGATCGCTGGCACTCGCTTCCGCCGAGACAGCAGCCCGAAAATGCCCAGCCCAATGGCGACCAACCCGAGTAGGGCGGCCAAGAGTGCGCCCCAGCCGAGGTACAGCGCCGAGATGATGACGGTGACGAGCGCCGCAAGTCCGACCGCCATTGCCGCAATCGACAGTGCGCCAGTGCCGCGGGGGGTGCGGGGCGCCCCGGCAGTCGCGGCATACGGGTGGGGCGGCGGGCTTGCGGGTTGTTGGGGATCGGTCATGGTTTCATTCTCGCAGTACCCGCGTCGCGACCGGGGACCGAGCCGCCTGGCCACGGCGCATACGATTGGTGCATGATCCTTCTCGCGGCGACCCCGATCGGCAACCTCGGCGACGCTTCTGCCCGGCTGCGCAGCACATTCGAGGAGGCGACCGTGGTCGCCGCGGAAGACACGCGCCACACGGCCCAGCTGCTCAGACTGCTCGGCATCGAGAATCGTCCAGAGCTCATCGCACTGCACGACCACAACGAGCACGCCCGAGCGGCCGCGCTGGTCGAGCGCGCCGCAACCGAAGACATCGTGCTCGTCAGTGACGCCGGTATGCCGACCGTCTCCGACCCGGGCTTTCGCGTCGTGCAGCTCGCGGCTGAGCGCGGCGTGGTCGTCACCGCGATTCCCGGACCGAGCGCGATGATCACCGCGCTCGCAGTTGCGGGTTTGCCGACGGACCGGTTTGCCTTCGAAGGGTTTTTGCCGCGGAAGTCGGGGGAGCGCAGTCGCGCTGTGCGCTCGCTGGCGGCGGAACGGCGCACGCTCGTCTTCTTCGAAGCGCCGACACGCCTCGCAAGTTCACTGAGCGACCTCGCCGATGGCTTTGGTGACGAGCGGCCTGCAGCGGTGTGCCGTGAACTCACGAAGCTCCATGAGGAGGTGCGCCGGGGCGGGCTCCGTGAACTCGCTGAGTGGGCTGCCGATGGCGTGCGCGGCGAAATAGTGATCGTCGTTGGCGGAGCGCCCGAGGTCGCGGTGTCGCCGGAGTCCGCGCTCGCTGAGGTGCAACAGCGGGTGCAAGCTGGCGAACGCTTGAAGGATGCGACGAGGGCGGTGGCCGAGTCAACGGGACTGTCGGCAAGGGATCTCTACGCGGCGGCACTCGCCGATCGCGGCTAACCCACAGCTGCGAGTCGGTCGCTTCTCAGGCGGCAGGCAGAGCGGTGCGACATACTCGTTGTGCATGTATGGCCGCGCTCCGGGCGCACTTTCACCGCAGCACGCTGCGTTCGGGAGCGGCCTCTCCAGACTCGAAGGACAGCTATTACTGTGAAACTGACGCGCGCCATCGCCCCCGTAGCCCTCGTGGGCGCACTCCTTTTGGCCGGTTGTTCTGGCGGTGGATCGGCGAAGGCTGACGCCGACGGCACCGACTGCCTTGCCTCTGGCAAGGCGAGCTCGAGCGTGAAGGTCTCGGGCTCCGTGGGCGATGACCTCAAGCTCACCTCTGATACTCCGGTGTCGACGAAGAAGATTGAGCGCTCCGTGATCAAGGAGGGTAAGGGTGACGTCGTCGAGGCGGGCCAGTCGGTGCTCACCTCGATGACGCTCTTCAGTGGCGCCGACGGATCGGTGCTGCAGCAGCTGCCCGCGAACGCCATCACGGTTGACAAGGGTGGCCTCGCCGACTGGGCGTACGAAGGCCTTCGCTGCGCCACCGCCGGCGAACAGGTCGCCCTCGCCGCACCGTACGCCGACGTGTTCGGCGATCAGGATCCGAAGGAGACCGGCCTCGACAACATCACGGCTGATGACTCGCTCGTCATCGTCATGGAGTTCGGTGAGATCAGCGACGCTGCCGACGCCGCAGCGGCGACTGGCGAGCCCGGCACGCTCGAAGACAGCGAGCTGCTCAAGAAGGCAGAAGGCAAGTCGGTCAAGGCACCCGCTGGCTTCCCGACGGTGAAGTTGGCTGATAACGGCGAGCCCACCATTACGATTCCGAAGGGCGTCGACGCACCTACCAAGCTCTCGATCGCAACGCTGATCGAGGGCGACGGCGAGACGGTGAAGCCCGGCGACCGTGTGTACGTCAACTACCGCGGCGTGATCTGGAGCACCGGCGAAGAATTCGACTCGAGCTGGAGCCGCGGCGCACCCGCCAACTTTATGACAACCGGCGTCATCGGCGGCTTCCAGAAGGCCCTCGAAGGCCAGAAGGTCGGTTCCCAGGTCATCTCCGTCGTTCCTGCAGAAGACGGCGGGTACGGTGCCGCCGGTCTGAAGCAGCAGGGTCACAAGGAAGACGACGTGATGGTCTTCGTGCTCGACATCCTCGGCACGGTCCACGCGGATTCTGCAGCCGAGTAAGGCACGAGAGAAGAGCTGCGTCCGAGTGCGCAGCGTCTGAGTCAGGGCCCCAACGCGAATTGGTTCGCGTTGGGGCCCTTCTCGGTACCTGCCACTAGCCTGGGGGCATGAAGCGGGTCATCATTCTCGGGTCCACCGGTTCGATCGGCGAGCAGGCGCTCGACGTCATTCGCAAACACCCGGCCAAGTATCAAGTGTCGGGGCTCGTCGCGGGCACGCAGGCGGAGCGCCTGCGTGAGCAGGCGGATGAGTTCAACGTCGAGCACACGGCGCTCGGCGCCGACGCCGCGGTGCAGCTCATCCACGACGTCGAGGCCGATCTCGTGCTGAACGGCATTACTGGCTCCGTGGGACTCGGCCCCACCATCGCGGCGCTCAAGCAGGGGCGCACGCTGGCGCTCGCAAACAAGGAATCGCTCATCGTCGGCGGCGACCTCGTGACCGGCCTCGCTGCCCCCGGGCAGATCGTGCCGGTCGACTCCGAGCACTCGGCCATTGCGCAGGCGCTTCGAGCGGGCAGTCGCGACGAGGTGCGTCGGCTCATATTGACCGCCTCTGGCGGGCCCTTCCGCGGTCGCTCGCGCGAAGAGCTGCGCGACGTCACCCCTGCGGAAGCGATGGCGCATCCGACCTGGGACATGGGCCGCGTCGTTACCACAAATTCGGCGACGCTCATCAACAAGGGACTTGAGGTGATCGAAGCTCACCTGCTCTTCGGTGTGTCGTACGGGGATATCGAGGTGGTGGTGCACCCGCAGTCGATCGTGCACTCGATGGTCGAATTCATTGACGGGTCGACGATTGCGCAGGCGTCTCCGCCCGACATGCGGTTGCCGATTGCGCTCGGGCTATCGTGGCCGGATCGCATTGGCAACATCGGGGCTCCGCTCGATTGGCGGTCGGCGACGTCGTGGGACTTTGAACCGCTCGACAACGCGGCGTTCCCAGCCGTTGAACTCGCGAAGGAGGTGGGTCGCGCCCGGCTCACCTACCCGGCCGTGTACAACGCCGTGAACGAGGAAGCCGTCGACGCATTCCACGCGGGGCGCATCGGCTTTCTCGATATTGTCGACACCGTGCGGCAGGTGGTGGAAGCGCACGAGACACCCTCGACGCTCACGCTCGACACGCTCGCCGATGCCGAGCGCTGGGCTCGGGAGCGCGCGCAGCAGGCGATCACCGCCCGCACACGCTGAGGGTGCATGGCGGCCGGGCGATCCGGCACCGATTGCGCACTGGGCCCTTCGGCGGCGGCCTCCCTGAAATTCCACAGCGCTGCGCAGTAGCCTGTGCGAGTGACTGAGGTTTTGCTCTATGTGCTCGGCATTCTGATCTTTGTGATCGGTCTCGCCGTTTCTATCGGCCTGCACGAAATCGGGCACCTCGTCCCCGCCAAGCTGTTCGGCGTCAAGGTGACGCAGTACATGCTCGGCTTCGGGCGCACGATCTGGTCGAAGCGCAAGGGCGAAACCGAGTACGGCGTCAAGCTGATTCCGCTGGGCGGCTACGTCGCAATGACGGGCATGTTCCCTCCGCAAAAGCCGGGTGAGGCCGCTCGGGCGTCAACGACCGGCTTTCTGAACACGGTAATGCAGGAGGGCTCGGCGCTCGGCAATGCTGGCACCGGCCCCGTAATTTCAGGCGACGCTGATACGGAACTGAAGCGCGGCATCACGGGCGTTGTCGAGGATGCGCGGCTCGCGAGCGCCGAATCGATCGAAGCGGGGGAGGATCACCGCACGTTCTATCGCCTCCCGCCGTGGAAGAAGATCATCATCATGCTCGGTGGGCCCGTCATGAACCTCGTGCTCGCATTCGTGTTTTTTGCGATCGTGCTCGTCGGATTCGGTACGCCGCAGAACAGCACGACACTTGGGCAGGTGAACGAGTGCCTCGTTCCCGCATCGAGCACCGCGACGAGTTGCAGCTCCGACGACCCTGCAGCTCCGGCGGCGGCCGCCGGGCTGCGCCCGGGGGACCGCATCATCTCAGTGGACGACACGAAGATCACCAGCTGGGAGCAGTTTCGCTCGCTCATCGGTGATGCCCCCGGCGCATTGCTCAACGTGCACATTGAACGCGACGGCGCTGAACAAACGGTGACGCTCGCGCCCGTCGAAAACTCCCGCACCGTCACCGACGCCGACGGGAAGATCGTGACAAATGCAGACGGCTCAGCGAAAACGGAGTCGGTCGGCATGATCGGAGCGACCCCGGCCACCGAAAACGTGCCGCAGCCGATCACGGCCGTACCCGCGTTCGTCGGTGACAACGTCAAGAGTGTTGCCGGCATCATCGTGCGCATGCCCGAGCGCATGGTAGACGTCTGGAACGCAGCCTTCGGCAGCGAAGCGCGCGACCCCAACGGCCCGATCAGTGTGGTGGGAGTGGGGCGCATGGCCGGCGAGATCGTGAGCCTCGAAGACGCGCCCGTCGCGGCCCGCGCGCAGACAATGATCGGACTGCTCGGTTCGCTCAACGTCGCCCTGTTCGTGTTCAACCTCGTGCCGCTGATGCCGCTCGACGGCGGCCACGTGATCGGTGCGGTGTACGAGTGGTTGAAGCGCGGCTGGGCGAAACTGCGCCGCAAGCCCGACCCCGGCCCGATTGACACGGCAAAGATGGTGCCGGTGACGATGGCGGTCGCCGTTGTGCTCGGCGCGATGACGGTGCTGCTCGTGTACGCGGACATCGTGAAGCCGGTGTCGCTGTTCGGGTGATGCGTCTGCCGCTGATGCGAGCGCCTGAGACACGCTCGCCTGAGACACGCAGCGAGCGCGAGTAGACTCGTCGCCGTGCCAGCAGTCAACTTGGGAATGCCGAAAGTCGCCGAGGTGCTTGCACCGCGTCGCGTGTCTCGGGCGATCAAAGTCGGGTCGGTGACGGTCGGCGGGAACGCCCCCGTTTCCGTGCAGTCAATGACCACGACGCCGACGACCGACATCAATGCGACGCTGCAGCAGATCGCCGAGCTCACGGCGTCGGGCTGCGACATCGTGCGCGTGGCCTGCCCCAGCCGCGACGACGCCGAGGCGCTGCCGATCATCGCGATGAAGAGCCAGATTCCAGTGATCGCTGACATTCACTTTCAGCCGAACTACGTCTTCGCTGCGATCGATGCCGGCTGCGCAGCCGTGCGCGTGAACCCAGGCAATATTCGCAAGTTCGACGACCAGGTCGGTGAGATCGCGCGGCGCGCGAAGGCCGCGGGTGTGTCGCTGCGCATCGGCGTGAATGCCGGGTCGCTCGACCCGCGGTTGATGGAGAAGTACGGCAAAGCGACGCCCGAGGCGCTCGTTGAGAGCGCCGTGTGGGAGGCATCGCTGTTCGAAGAGCACGACTTCCACGACTTCAAGATTTCGGTGAAGCACAACGATCCGATCGTGATGGTGCAGGCGTATCGCCAGCTCGCCGAACGCGGCGACTGGCCACTGCACCTTGGAGTCACCGAGGCGGGCCCAGCGTTCCAGGGCACGATCAAGAGCGCGACCGCGTTCGGCATCCTGCTCTCAGAGGGCATCGGCGACACCATTCGCGTGTCGCTGTCGGCGCCCCCGGTCGAAGAGGTGAAGGTCGGGTTGCAGATTCTGCAGTCGCTGAACCTGCGCGAGCGCAAACTTGAGATCGTGTCGTGCCCGTCGTGCGGCCGCGCCCAGGTCGACGTCTACACGCTTGCCGAAGAGGTTACCAAGGGGCTCGAGGGCATGAGCGTGCCGCTGCGCGTTGCCGTGATGGGCTGCGTCGTGAATGGCCCCGGAGAGGCTCGCGAGGCAGACCTCGGCGTTGCCTCGGGCAATGGCAAGGGGCAGATCTTCGTAAAGGGCGAGGTCATCAAGACCGTGCCGGAGAGCGAGATCGTCGCGACGCTCATCGAGGAGGCCAACCGCCTCGCCGCCGAAATGCCGGCGTCTGCCGGAACCGGCACGCCAGAGGTCGTCACCGCGCGCTAGCTCGCTGCGTTCGCTGCGCTCGCTGCGCTCGCCGACTCCGCGTTGCACGCCGAGTCCCTCTTTGCACGCCGAGCCCCTCCCGCCAGAGCGCGTTTTCGGGAGGGGCTCGGCGCCGAGCAAGGGGTTCGGCGGCCTAGGCGCGCACGACACGGCACGGTGCGCGCGACACGGTGCGTGCGGCATGGCGCGCGGCACGGCGCGCGCAGCACGGCCGCGCGGCCCGGCGCGCGACGCGCCTAGGCCGGAGCCGGGACCGGTGCGAGCTCGACCGTGCCGGTCGCTATGTCTGCCGAGACGACGCGAACGCGCACGCGGGTTCCCGCGGTGAAGCCCGCCGCAGACACCTGTGCGGTGACTGCCGGGTCGTCCAGCTGCACGCGGGCGCGTTCGCCGCGCACCTCGACGACGACCGCCGAGAGTTCGTCACCCACACGGTCACGCAGCAGCGCGGCTTCAACGCGGTCGAGCGCCTGGGATCCGACCTGGCTTGCCCGCTGGCTCGCGGCCCGCATGAGCGCTGGGAGCTCATTGAGCGACTCGCGTGCCCAGCCCGGAACCGGCTGACCCGCGCTGATCGCCTCACAGATCACGAGCCCCCAGCGATCCACGAGGCGCCTGAGCGGCGCCGTCACGTGCGCGTACGGCGCGGCGATCGCCGCCTGCAGAGTCTGATCGGGCAGCTCGCCGTCGAAGGGGGTGTAGTCGGCTCCGCGAAACAGCGCCGCAGCCGCCTGGAGCACCGCCGCCGTCATCGGAGACGCTGCGTCGAGACCGCGCAGATATTCGCCGTAACTCTGATCCGATGACCACGGGTGCCCGAGCGCGGCGACACTCGCGCGAAACGTGTGCAGCGCGTCGGCTTCCGGCGCGGGCATGGTGCGCAGGATGCCGACGCGCGCTTTCAACATCATGCTGCCCGCCGCCATGCCCGCGAGCAGCGACAACTGGGCGTTCCACTCCTCGATGGGCAACGCCGGGTTGCGCACGATGCGGTAGCCGTCGGCCTCGCGCACGATCTCTTCGTCTGGCATGTTCAGGCTCGCACCACCGCGAGCCCGCTCCTGTGCGATGCGCAAGGTGCCGACGGTGCGCAGGAGTTCGAGCAGCGGGAGATACGCCGCATCTCCACCCGCGTCGATCGCCGCCTGCGCGGCGGGATAGTCGAGTTGCGCGCGCGAGCGAACCCGCGCGCGTTCGACCTGCGCCCCGGTCTCGGCGCCGTTCGCGTCGAGATCGAGTGTCCACACGAATGCCACGCGGTCTTCGCCCGCGAGCAGCGACGCTCGACCCTCGCTGAGCTCGGCGGGGTGCAGCGGCACGCGGGCATCTGGCAGGTACAGCGTTTGGCCGCGGTTTTGCGCCTCGCGGTCAAGCGCACCGCCCGGCCGCACGAACCCGGGCAGGTCAGCGATGGCGTAGCGCACGCGGAAGCCCGAGCCCTGCGCCTCGATGTGAAACGCCTGGTCGAGATCCTTCGATCCGATCGGATCAAGCGTGACGAATGGGACCTCGCGCAGATCCAGCGGGGGGATGCTGGTCTCGGCCGCCGCTGCCTCCGCGAGTGCGTCGGCCGGAAAGGCATCGGGAATCTCGTTCGACACGCGAAGCGCGGCGAGCGCCGCCGCAAGCTGGCCGTGAGTGGACTGTGGGGCGAGGTGGGCGCGCCGGTTGGGCATGCGGCCAGCCTACTGCTCTGCGCTCATAGACTGTGATCGTGACGACCGAGACGCAGCAACACCCAGAAGATCCGCAGGCCGTTGACGTGCGCGAGCGCCTCGACGACTTGATCGCCGAGGCGGGAGTGACCGGGCAGCGAAGCCTGATCCGTCGCATCCTTGAGACCGGCCTTGGCCTCGGACACGATGGCACCGGGCGGCTCGACCTCAAGATCACCGCGTCGGCGATTGCTGAGATGCGCGCCGCGTTCCGGCTGTTCGCTCCCTACAAGGACGTGCCCAAGGTAACTATCTTTGGTTCGGCGCGCACGCAATCGCAGGATCCCCTGTGGCTCAGCGCGGAGGCCGCCGCGCGCGGGCTCGCCGATCTCGGCTGGATGGTCGTGACGGGTGCAGGCCCCGGCATCATGGAGGCCGCCGCGACCGGAGCCGGGCCGGAGCGGTCGCTCGGCATCTCCATTCAGTTGCCGTTCGAGGAGACGCCGCTCGGGAGCGCCGCCGACGACGGGCACCGCATTGCGATGAAGTACTTCTTCACGCGCAAACTGATGCTGGTGAAGGAGTCGCGTGGCTTTGTGTGCCTGCCAGGAGGCTTCGGCACTATGGACGAGACGTTCGAGCTGCTGACGCTGCAGCAGACCGGCAAGATGGAGCCGATGCCGATCGTGCTGCTCGATCGTGCGGGCGGCACCTACTGGCGCGGGCTCGAACGGTTTGTCGTTGAGGAGCTCGCGGGCGCCGACTTGATCGCGGCCGACGACCTCGACCGCGTACTCATCACCGATTCGCCCGACGCGGCGATTGCCGAGGTCGCCGGATTCTGGCGCAACTACGATTCGCTGCGGTGGCAGGGCGCACAGCTCGTGATGCGCCTGCGCGCGGCGCCGAGCGACGCCGAGCTCGCTGATCTGAACCGGCGATTCGCAAGTCTCTGCGAGGTTGGCGAGATCGCGCGCACGGCGCCGCTGCCGGTCGAGGTGGCCGACCACGACGCGCTCGACCTGCCGCGCATCGTGTTCACGCCGAAGCGGCGCGCCGTGGGCGACCTGTACCGTCTGATCCGCGCTCTGAACGAATTGGCATCGGCGCCCGCCGCGACTACGCCCTGACGTACCCCGCGAGATGCTCGCCCGTCAGCGTCGACTTTGCGGCGACGAGGTCGGCCGGCGTGCCCTCAAACACGATCGTGCCGCCCTGCTGGCCGGCGCCCGGCCCGAGGTCGATGATCCAGTCGGCGTGCGCCATCACGGCCTGGTGATGCTCGATCACAATGACGCTCTTGCCCGCGTCGACCAGGCGGTCGAGCAGGCCGAGCAGTTGCTCAACATCGGCGAGGTGCAGACCGGTGGTCGGCTCGTCGAGCACGTAAATGTCTGCGTCTTCGAGCATGTGGATCGCGAGCTTCAGCCGCTGGCGCTCGCCGCCCGACAGCGTGGAGAGTGGCTGACCGAGCGTGATGTAGCCAATGCCAACGTCGACGAGGCGCTCCAGAATCTTCGCGGCTTTCGGAATCTTCGACTCGGCCGCGGAGAAGAACTGCTGCGCGTCGGACATGGACAGGTCGAGCACTTCGGCAATGTTCTTGCCGCCGAAGGTGTACTCGAGCACGGCGGCGTCGAAACGCTTGCCCTCGCAGACTTCGCAGACGCTCTCCATCGTCGCCATCATGCCGAGATCGGTGTAGATGATTCCGGCGCCCTTGCACTCGGGGCACGCGCCCTCCGAGTTCGCGCTGAAGAGGGCGGGCTTCACCCCGTTCGCCTTCGCGAAGGCGGTGCGCACCGGGTCGAGCAGACCCGTGTACGTCGCCGGATTCGAGCGGCGCGACCCCTTGATCGCGCCCTGATCGACGGCGACCACGTCCGGACGATTCGCGACGTAGTTGCCGATCAGTGTGCTCTTGCCGGAGCCCGCGACGCCCGTCACCGCGCACAGTACGCCGAGGGGCACGTCAACGTCGACGTTCTGCAGATTGTGGCGATCGGCGCCGCGCACCTCGAGTGCCCCGGTCGCGCTGCGCACCGAGTCCTTGAGCCGCGCACGGTCGTCCAGGTGCTTGCCCGTGAGAGTGCCAGAGGCGCGCAGCGCCTCAACGGTGCCCTCGAAGCAAATTTCGCCGCCCGCGGTACCGGCGCGCGGGCCGAGGTCGACGACGTGGTCAGCGATCTCGATCATCTCGGGCTTGTGCTCGACGACGAGCACGGTGTTGCCCTTGTCACGCAGCTTCAGCAGCAGCTGATTCATGCGCTGAATGTCATGCGGGTGCAGGCCGATCGAGGGCTCGTCAAAGACGTAGGTGGCGTCGGTGATGGGGGAGCCCAGGTGCCTGATCATTTTCGTGCGCTGCGATTCACCGCCCGACAGGGTTCCTGTTGGGCGCTCGAGACTCAGGTAACCCAGGCCGATCTGCACGAATGAATCGAGCGTGTCGACGAGCTTTGCGACCAGCGGCGCGATGCCAGAGTCGTCAATCTCACGCACCCATTCGACGAGATCGGAGATCTGCATCGCGCAGACATCGGCGATCGATTTGCCGTCGATCTTCGAGGAGCGCGCGGTCTCGTTCAGGCGAGTACCTGCGCAATCGGGACACGCACGGAACACGATTGCGCGATCCACAAAAGCTCGAATATGCGGCTGCATCGCCTCGCGATCTTTCGAGAGCATCGACTTCTGAATGCGCGGGATCATGCCCTCATACGTCACGTTGACGCCGTCGGCCTTGATCTTGCGCGGCTCAGCGTGGAGCAGCAGCTCAAGCTGCTCGTCGGTGAATTCGCGGATCGGCGTATCCATCGGCATGAGCGCCGCGAAGATGCGCCCGTACCAGCCGTCCATGCTGAACCCGGGCACCTTGAGCGCGCCGTCATTCAGCGACTTGTCGGCGTCGTAGAGCTCTTCAAGCGCAAAGTCGCTGACCGTGCCGCGGCCCTCGCAGGTCGGGCACATGCCGCCGAGAATCTCGAAGCTGCGGCGCTCCTTGATCTGCTTACCGCCCTTTTCCAGCGTGACCGCGCCCGCGCCGCTAATCGACGCGACGTTAAAGGAGAACGCATTCGTGCCGCCAATGCGCGGGCTGCCGAGACGCGAGAAGATAATGCGCAGCATGGCGTTCACGTCTGTGGCGGTGCCCACCGTTGAACGAGGATTCGCGCCCATGCGCTCTTGATCCACGATGATCGCCGTCGTGAGGCCCTCGAGCACGTCGACGTCTGGGCGGCTCTGCGATGGCATGAATCCCTGCACGAACGCGCTGTAAGTCTCATTGATGAGTCGCTGCGACTCGGCGGCAATCGTGCCGAAGACGAGCGAGCTCTTTCCCGAGCCAGACACTCCGGTGAAGGCCGTGAGGCGGCGCTTCGGGAGGTCGACGCTGACGTTCTTCAGATTGTGTTCGCGCGCGCCCTGAACCCGAATGCGGTCGTGCGAATCTGCGATGTGCGTGGAGGTCATGAAATTTAGAGTAGTGGTCTCCGCCGTCGTCGAGCTTCTTGATTCCTGATCAGTGTTTCGGGCAATGCTGTGACGCTGCGATGGAGGCGGGGGAGTCTCGCGGCTCCTCTGCGACCGATTGCTAGGCTCGCACCATGTCACTTCCCGAGACCTGGATTCCGCACCGCCGCGAAGACGGCGAACTCGTCGGCTGGATCGAACCCGTTGGCGACGGATTCGTACCGTTCGACCTGCTCGGTCGACCCCGCGCGGAAGCGCCGATCGACTGGCTGCCAGCGGAGGAAACCCTCGAAGAAATCGGGATCGGATACCTCGCCGACATCTACGCCCTGCGCGTCGAGGATGGCGGCTGGGTGCGAGCGCGAATCGTCGAGGTCTCAACGACCGACATCGGCGTGAAAGAAGACGACTTCGGCGACGTCGGCGCGCCCGTCTCGAGCTACCGCGTGCCGTTCCCCATCGATGATCGCCTGGTGCCGTTCGCCGACGCTCCCGGCGCGGTCCGCAGCGCCTTCAGCTGATGGGGCGCGTTCTGCCGAAGCAGCGCGCCACGTCGATCGCGGCCGCCGCGTGCGTGTGCGCGATGGCGCCCGCCTGGTTCGTGCTGCACGCCATCTGGCTCGGGATCGCGCTCGGTATCGCGGGGCTCGCGCTCGCCGCCGTCGCGGGGAGAGGCTCCGTCGCGTCGGCCCGCGAGAACCCTCACGCGCCCGTAGTGGGCGCTACACGGCCGCCGTCGCTGCTGCGAGATCTCTCGCTGATCGTGATCGGCCTCGGCATCGTGAGGCTGATTCCGCTCGCCGCGCACCTCGACAATCTGTCGATGGTGAAGTTCACACTCGCGCTCGGCGGAGCGGTCGCGGTGCCGTATGTCGTGTCACGATTCGTCTATCGGGATCGCGCGACGGGGTTCCCGTGGCGGGGTGCGGGTAGCGCGCGCGGAGAACGCTGGGGGCGCTATCACTGGGCCTGGCTCGTCGCCGTGATCGTATTGGCGTGGCTGATCCTGCCCTGGTATTTCATCAGTTCGGGGGTCTACACGAACTGGCCGGTGGTCGACACTCCTGAACTCGTGGCGCGCCTATTCGTCGGCGTGGGCGCCGTCGGGATCTGGGACGAGCTGTTCTTCATCTGCACGGTGTTCGCCGTGTTGCTGCGGCATTTTCCGGTGTGGCTGGCGAATGTGCTGCAGGCCGTCGTATTCGTGTCATTCCTGTGGGAACTCGGCTACCGCGCGTGGGGACCGCTGCTCACCATTCCCTTTGCGCTCGTGCAGGGCATGATCTTCTTGCGCACGCGGTCGCTCTCGTATGTGGTGACCGTGCACCTGCTGTTTGACGCGGTGGTGTTCGCGGTGCTCGTCCACGCGCACCAGCCCACCCTCTTCGACTGGTTCCCGACCGCGGGCTAACCTTTCTCTTCCCCTCTTCCCCTCTCTCGCCCCCGCTTCTGTCGTCGCAAATGATCCGTTCAGCCGTGTGAAGCAACACTTTGCGACGACAGAACAGGGGAGGGAAGGGAAGGGAAGGGCTAGCCCGCGAGGAGCGTCGCCAGTCTGCGGACCGCGAAGTCGTAGCCCTGCACGCCGCAGCCGACAATGACGCACGAGGCAATGCCCGACAGGTACGAGTGGTGGCGAAACTCCTCGCGCGCGTGCACGTTTGAGATGTGCACCTCGGCGGTGGGCAGCTCGACGCCGGTGATCGCATCCCGGATCGCGATAGACGTGTGCGTGAACGCGCCCGGGTTAATGATGATCGCGGCGCAGTCCTCGCGGGCCGCGTGAATGGCGTCGATGATCTCGCCCTCGTGGTTGCTCTGCATCGCGCGCACCTCGAGCGAGAACTCGCCAGCGACCCGCGACACGAGCGCCTCGACATCGGCGAGCGTGTCGCTACCGTAGATCTCGGGTTCGCGCGTGCCGAGCAGGTTCAAGTTCGGCCCGTTCACCAGCAGGATTCGTCTGGTCATGGTCCACTCCTTCGCTCGGCAGCCGCGCGGCGCGACTGATCCCATGCTACCGGCGGCGCGGGAGGTGGCACGGGAGCCGAGCCGCGACTACCGTTATGGGGTGACCGAGCAGCAGCCCCTCCCATACAAGAGCTTCGACCCAACGACATTCCGGGAGAAGCCGGTCTCGTTCGTGCGTCGCAGCGGGCGCATGACGCCGTCGCAGGAGCGCGCGTGGGCCGATCACCACGACACCTACGTGCTCGAAATCGCGCACGGCCCGGCCGCAACCAGCGTGGCCGACGGTGAAACCGGGGACCCGGTGCAGATCTTCGGGCGTGAGGCGCCACTCGTTGTCGAGGTCGGATCGGGGCAGGGTCACGCGATCCTGCACGCATCGCAGACCCGGCCAGATACGAATTTTCTTGCGATCGAGGTGTTCCGCGCGGGGCTCGCGCGGACGATCATTCGCGCCGCGGTCTCTGGCGTCGAGAACCTGCGCCTCGCCGAGGTGAACGCGCCGGAACTCCTCGAAAAATACCTGCCCGCGGGGTCGGTCGACGAGATCTGGGTGTTCTTCCCTGACCCGTGGAAGAAGGTGCGCCATCACAAGCGCCGTCTCGTCAGCGCCGACTTCGCGCGGGTCGCGTACCGGGCGCTGAAGCCCGGCGGCGTGCTTCGCCTCGCCACGGACTGGGAGAATTACGCCGAGCAGATGCGCGAGGTGTTCGACGCTGAGGCGGGCTTCGAGCGCGATTTTACGGGCGAGTGGGCTGACCGCTTCGAGGGCCGCATTCTCACGGCGTTCGAAGAAAAGGGCATCGACAAGGATCGCCACATCCGCGACCTCACGTACCGCCGCGCGCAGGCATAGCCACAGTTGCACACGCAGCGGTAGCGTGTGTGCCATGACCGACGGCAGACTGACCGACTGGGCCCGCGCGCTGGGCCTGACCACCCCGATCGTGTGCGCGCCGATGGGCGGCGTCGCGGGCGGGCGACTCGCCTCCGCCGTGTCGCGAGCTGGCGCACTCGGCATGATCGGCATGGGGAGCGCGGGGTCGGTCGCGGCGCTTGAACGTGAGCTCGCGGCGCTCGGAGACGATTTTGGTGACGGCGGAGCGCCCTTCGGGATCGGTCTGGTGGCGTGGGGCATCGCGCAGGATCCCGAGCTGTTTGAACGGGCCATCGCCGCCCGCCCGTCACTCGTGTCAGTGAGTTTCGGGGACTGGAGTGCCGACCGTGCCGGTGCTCAGGCGGATACCGCGTGGATCGCACGCGCACAGGCCGTTGGCGCCCTCGCGGTGACGCAGGCGGCGACCGCCGACGAGGCTCGGCGCGCGGCCGACTCTGGAGTCGACGCTGTCATCGCGCGGGGGAGCGAGGGCGGCGGTCACGGCGACCACCGCGAACCGCGTCACTCGCTCCTCGCGGAGATCATTGCCGCCGTTGATATTCCGGTGCTCGCCGCCGGGGCAATCAGTACATCGCGAGACGTCGATCGAGTGCTCGACGCCGGTGCAGCGGCGGCCTGGGTGGGTACGGCGTTCGCCGCGTGCGAGGAAGCGCTGACCTCCGACGCGGCGAGGGCGGCGCTGATTCGGGGCGGTGCCGAGCAGACTCTCGTGACGCGCGCCTACGATGTCGCGCTGGAGCGGCCGTGGCCCGCGCGGTTTCCCGAGCGATTGCTGCGCACCCCGTTCATCGATCGCTGGCACGGGCGCGAAGACGAGCTCGCAGCCGATGAGGTGGCGCGCGCCGAGTTTCGGGCGGCGGCCGTCGCGGGGGACTATTCCGTGGTGCCGGTCGACGCTGGCGAGGGCGTGGGGCACCTTACGCGAGTGCGCCCCGCAGCCGATGTCGTGGCTGAGCTGAGTTGAGTTGAGTTGAGCTGAGCTGAGCTGAGTTGAGCTGAGCTCAGCCCGCCATCCGGGGATCGTAGGTGGGGTCGGGGTATTGCGCTGCGCAGCCGATGGCCGGCGCATCGGGCTGCAACTCGAAGTGCCAGGACTCGTTCGCGTAGGTCTGGCAGAGCCCGTAGGCTGCGCCGCGCTGCGTGAGCCAGTCGACGGCATCTAGCCCACCGACGTCGACGGCCCGCCCCGCTACGTGCTCGGATGTTGCGGCCGAGGCCACCCACCGGGAAGCCTCGGCGGCTGACCCGTACGTCGACACGGCCTCGTCGAGCAGGGCCGTTTGGTATTCGCCCGAGCGCCAGCCGCTATTGACGACGAACGTCACGCCGTCAGCTTCGGCGTCGATCGCCGCCGATTGCAGCGCCGAGAGCAGTGCGGGGTCGAGACGAGCGATGCCGGGAAGGGACGTGTCGAGCACCGAGGCCCCTTCGGGTAACTCGCCATTGTCTGCGGGGGAGTCGGACGCCGGGGCGGAAGCGGACGTCGCTGACGCGGCGGTGGCTTTCGAGTCCGGTCGTGTCGAGGTCCACGCGGACTGCGACACGACCGCCGCCGTGCACACCGCGATGACGGTCGCGGCGACGCTGAGTGCCAGGATCACGGTGCCACGGTGCAGGCGGGGGCGGTTCGATGATGGCTGATGCTCGTTGGTATGAAATACGGTCATGCAGTCAGTCCACCCATCGGACTGTTGCGACAGCGTACGCATTTTTCGATACGGTGACGATAGGCCCTCGCTCGTAGCATGGGGTCATGCGTGTATTGATCGTGGAAGACGAGCCCCTGATGGCTGAGGGTATTCGTGACGGGCTGCGGCTCGAGGCGATCGCGGGCGATATCGCGCCCGACGGTGACACGGCGCTCGAACTGCTGAGCATTAACGAGTACGACATCGCCGTGCTCGACCGCGACGTTCCCGGCCCCTCCGGTGATGAGATCGCGGCACAGATCGTCGCGTCGGGATCGGGGATGCCGATCCTGATGCTCACCGCGGCGGATCGCCTCGATGACAAAGCCTCAGGGTTCGAACTCGGCGCCGATGACTATCTGACGAAGCCGTTCGAGCTTCGGGAACTGGTGCTGCGACTGCGCGCACTCGACCGCAGGCGCGCACACCATCGGCCGCCGGTGCGCGAAATTGCGGGTCTGCGCATCGACGCGTTTCGTCGTGAGGTGACGCGCGACGGAAAGTACGTCGCACTGACGCGCAAGCAGTTCGCTGTGCTTGAGGTACTGGTGGCCGCCGAGGGCGGCGTCGTGAGCGCCGAAACCCTGCTCGAACGGGCGTGGGACGAAAATGCCGACCCGTTCACGAATGCCGTGCGCATCACGGTGTCGGCGCTGCGCAAGCGGCTCGGCGAACCCGGCATCATCGCGACGGTGGCAGGCGTCGGGTACCGCATTGAAGCCGCTTCCGTGAGTGAGGTACCAGATGCCGCGCACACCTGAACTGAGTCAGGCTCGTCGCCCCGGCCTCAGCGCGCGCTGGAAGCTGACGCTGAGCTACGTCGCCGTACTGATGCTCACCGGTGGACTGCTGCTCGCCGTCGTCTACGTGTTCCTGCTGCGGTACGTGCCATCGGCGGCCACGCCGACGATGAGCGGTTACGTTCCGGGGCGCACCGACCTGATACGAGCGTTCCTGCCTGCTGCGGCGTGGGCACTGGCGGCGCTCCTCGGTATCAGTTTGCTGGGTGGCTGGTTGCTCGCTGGGCGCATGCTCGCACCCCTCACGCACATCACTCGTGCGACGCGACGCGCTGCCGCCGGCTCGCTCGGGCACCGCATCGAGCTGGCGGGGCGGCGCGATGAATTTCGCGAGCTCGCCGACAGCTTCGACGCCATGCTGACTCAGCTTGAAGCACAGATCGCCGAGCAGCAGCGGTTTGCCGCGAACGCTTCCCACGAGTTGCGCACGCCGCTCGCCATCACGCAGACACTGCTCGACGTCGCGGACGGCGACCCAACCTCGGATCGCGCCGCGCTGCTCGCGCGGCTGCGCGGCGTGAACACTCGTGCGATCGACCTGACCGAGGCGCTCCTGGTGCTGAGTCGGGCGGAGCAGCGTGCCTTCACGGCCGAGCGCGTTGACCTCTCGCTGATTGCGGAGGAAGCGGCCGAGTCGCTGCTGCCACTGGCCGAACAGCGCGGACTCTCACTCGAGGTCGCGGGAGACGCGGCCATTGCCGCTGGGTCGCCCGCCCTGCTGCTGCAGGTCGCGATGAACCTCATGCACAACGCGATCAATCACAACTCCGAGGCCGGATTCGTGCGAGTCACGACCGCGAGAGTGCGCAGCGACCGAGAAGCACCACCACAGGTTGAACTGTCCGTCGAAAACTCGGGCGCTCACATTGCGGCGCACACGCTGGCGATGCTGACGGAACCGTTTCAACGAGGGGTGGAACGCGTGCGAGGCGATCACGGCGGGTTCGGTCTGGGGCTCGCGATCGTGCAGAGCGTCGTGCGGGCGCACGGCGGCTCGTTGGAGCTCCGACCGCGCTCAGACGGCGGACTGATCGCAACGGTTGTGCTTCAGGAGGCCCGATGAGTGTCACGCAGAAGCACGGCCGACGGGTGACGATCGCGTTGTTCTCGGGGTACCTGATGTTGCTCGTGTGGGCGGTCGTGTGGAAGCTCGACGTGCCGCAGTTCGGTGATGGCACCATGCGGCAGATCAAGCTGGTGCCGTTCGTCGCAGCGGGCGGCTTGGGCGGCAATGCGCCGGTCGAGGTGCTCGCGAACCTCGTGTTGTTCGTGCCGTTCGGCGTGTTTCTCGCGTTGCTCGCGCGCCATGGGCGGGTATTGAGGTCGATCACGATCATTGCCGCGGCGAGCCTCTGCATGGAGATCGCGCAGTACGTCTTCGCCGTTGGCAGTTCCGACGTCACCGATCTGCTCGTGAACACCGCTGGCGGTGCCCTCGGGATTGCGACCGTTGCGCTCGCGCGACGCGTGTTTCGGGATCGCGCTGACCCCGTGCTCGTGCGCTGGTGCGCCATCGGTCTCGCCTGCGCCGCCCTCGCAGTCGGAGTGTCATTTACCCCGGCGTTCGAGCCGGATCACACGGGTCCAGGCGAACCGCCGTCACCGTTCACCGTGCTGGAGGACGTGCACGTCGTTCCCGACAAATAACGCGGGGAGTAATCTCAGTCGTCTTATTCGTGGCGCGAGAGGAAGCCTCGCAGCAGCGCGGCCGATCCCTCGATGTGTTCGAGCATGGCTTCCGCTGCCGACTCTGGCCTGCCGGCCAAGATGGCGGCGACGATTGCCTCGTGCTGCGCGTCCGAGTGGGCGAGGTTCGGCTTCAGCATCGGGATCTCTTCGAGCAGCGCGTTCACGCGGGTGCGAAGGTTCGCAACGAGCGGCACGAGGCTCGTCGAGCCTGACAGCTCGGCAATCAACAGGTGCAGGCGGGAATCGAGTCGCCGGTGATCGGGGCTCGCCGATCCGGAGCACTCCTCGAGCACGTGCGTCAGTGCGGCGCGCTCGTCGGCGCTGAGGTCGCGCCCGGCCGCCTCTCTCGCTGCTCCGACCTCGAGCACGCGGCGCAGCGTCGTTACGTCTTCGACCTCCGCGACGCCGAGTCGCGCGCCCGACACGTCGAGCGCGGAGTCGAGCGGTATCGCGTCGACCACAAACGTGCCGCCGTAGCGGCCGCGGCGGGAGACGACGTACCCGGCATCTGCCAGGGTCGCGATCGCCTCCCGCACGGTGTCGCGACTGACCTTCAGCATGGTCGCGAGATCGCGCTCGGCCGGGAGTCTCTCACCCGGGCCGATCATGCCGAGTCGAATGGACTGCAGCAGGCGCTGCATGGTCTCTTCGTACGCGTTCGTCGGTCGAACGGCCCTAATGAGCAGTTCGATTTCGTCACTCGACCCGGTCATGGCGCGCCTCCCTAGAGCGGTGTGGTGTAGGCGCTCGTGAGCCCACCGTCGACGAGGAACGTCGAAGCGGTGATGAACGACGCGTCGTCGCTCGCAAGGAACGCCACCGATGCCGCGAGTTCCTCGGGGCGCGCGAAGCGGCCGACCGGCACGTGCACGAGGCGCCGCGCCGCGCGCTCGGGATCTTTTGCGAACAGCTCCTGCAGCAGCGGCGTGTTCACCGGGCCCGGGCAGAGTGCATTGACCCGGATGCCCTGGCGGGCGAACTGCACGCCGAGCTCACGGGTCATGGCAAGCACGCCGCCCTTCGACGCGGTGTACGAGATCTGCGACGTGGCAGAGCCCATGATCGCGACGAACGATGCCGTATTGATGATCGAGCCGGATCCCTGCTTCGTCATGTGCCGCAGCGCGGCGCGCGAGCAGAGATACACGCTCTTCAGATTGACATCCTGCACCTTTTCCCAGGCGGGCAGCTCGGTGATCTCGATCGAGTCGTCGTCGTCGGGGGAGATGCCAGCGTTGTTAAAGGCGATGTCGACCGAGCCGAACTCGCGCGCCGCCGTGTCGAACAGGTTATTCACCTGTGCCTCGTCGGTCACGTTGACCTGCACGAACAGGCCGTCGACGGACGCCGCCGCGGCCTCGCCCGATTCGGGGTTCATGTCGCCGATGACGATCTGCGCGCCCTCGGCGCGCATCCGCTTCGCGGTCGCGAGACCGATGCCGCTCGCGCCGCCGGTAATGACGGCGACCTTGCCGGCGAGCCGCTGCGTGAGATCAATGGGGGTGATGTCGCTCATGATGAGTCCTTTGCTGCTGAGAGGTGAGAGAACGGCGCGATCACTCGCTGGCGAAGAAGACGTTTTTTGTTTCGGTGAAGTGCTCGGCGGCGTCGGGGCCGAGTTCGCGGCCGAGACCCGACTGCTTGAACCCGCCGAACGGCGTGGAGTAACGCACGGACGAGTGCGAATTCACGGAGAGGTTGCCGCCTTCGACGCCGCGTGCGACGCGGATGCCACGGCCGAGGTCGCGGGTCCAGATCGAACCGCTCAGACCGAATTCGGTGTCGTTCGCGAGCTGCACGGCGTCGGCCTCGTCTTCGAAGGGGAGCACAGCGACGACCGGCCCGAACACCTCTTCGGTGACGATGCGCGAACCGCGCTCGGGCGTGACGACGGTGGGGGCGAACCATGACCCTGGGCCATCGGGGCAGGATCCCCGGAACGCGACCGGCACATCGTCTGTGAGGAAGGACGCGACACTGTCGCGGTGCGCCTGCGTCACGAGCGGGCCGACCTCGGTGGCCTCGTCTGTCGGGTCGCCGACCTTCACGCCCTGCACCGCCTGCTCGAACTGCTCCATGAAGCGGTCATAGACGCTGCGCTGCACGAGGAGGCGGCTGCGTGCACAGCAATCCTGACCCGCGTTGTCGAACACCGAATAGGGTGCGGTCGCCGCCGCGCGCTCGATGTCGGCGTCGGCGAACACGATGTTCGCGCTCTTGCCGCCGAGTTCGAGGGTGACGCGCTTCACCTGTTCGGCCGACCCGGCCATGATGCGCTTGCCGACCTCGGTCGAGCCGGTGAACACGACCTTGCGCACGGTCGGGTTCGTGACGAAGCGCTCACCAACAACGGAGCCGCGCCCCGCGAGCACCTGGAACAGCCCCTCTGGGAGGCCAGCCTCACGGGCCAGCTCGCCGAGCCGCAGGCTCGTGAGCGGGGTCCACTCCGCCGGCTTCAACACGACAGCGTTACCCGCGGCGAGCGCGGGCGCGAAGCCCCACGACGCAATGGTCATGGGGAAGTTCCAGGGGGTGATGACGCCGACGACGCCGAGCGGTTCGTGGAACGTGACGTTCATGCCGCCCGCGACCGGGATCTGCTGTCCGATCAGTCGTTCTGGTGCGCCCGAGTAGTACTCGAGCACGTCGCGAACGTGACCGGCTTCCCAGCGAGACTGGGTGATGGGGTGCCCCGAGTTTGTGGTCTCGAGGCTCGCGAGGTGTTCGATGTCGCCGTCGACGGCGTCTGCGAAGCGGCGCAGTACGCGGGCCCGGTCGGCGGGGACCACGTTCGCCCAATCGCGCTGGGCGCGAGCTGCTGCCTCAATTGCGCGGTCTGTCTCGGCGACGTCGAGGTGGGCGACCTCGGTGACCGCCGCTCCGGTCGCTGGGTTGATGACGGTGTAGCTCACGGCTGCTCCTTCGGGTGCGTCGGGTGCTCGGGATGTTCTGGGGTCGTGAGGTTATTAGGGGTCAAGGGTTTCGCCGAGCCGGTGAGGTGTGCGCGGTAGTCGCGCGCCGCGGCGACGAGGCCGGCGAACAGCCGGCGATCCTCACGGTTCTCTTCAGGATGCCACTGCACCGCGACGCCGAACGGTAGCGCGTCGAGCTCGATCGACTCGATCACGCCGTCGGCCGTGCGGCTGGTGGCAGTGACACCGTTCGCGAGCTCTTCGATTGCCTGGTGATGGTAGAGGGAGGCGCGGGCGATGCGGTCTTCACCGAGCAAGTCGGCGATACGCGATCCCGGATCGACCTCAATGTCGATCTCATTGAAAACGCCCTTGCCCGCCTGATACCGGTCGTCGCCGACCACATCGGGCAGGTGCTGAATGAGCGTGCCACCGAGTTCGACATTGATGACCTGGGCTCCGCGGCAGATGCCGAGGAGCGGCAGCTGCGCCTCGATCGCGGCCTCGACGAGTGCCGCCTCGAATGCGTCGCGGTCGGTGCGCGGGGCCCCGGTGCGCTCGTGCGCTGGCTGGCCATAGCGTGCCGGATCGACGTCTGCGCCGCCCGAGAGGATGAGTCCGTCGAGCCGCGCCACGATGCTCCGCGCGATCTCGGGTGTCGCGGGCTGCGGGGGCAGCACAATTGCGATGCCGCCGACGTCGGTAACGGCGTCGAGGTAGACGCGGGGGAGGAAGGACGCCTGCACGTCCCACACGCCCGTCTGCGCCTGCTCGAGGTAGCTCGTAACGCCGATCAGCGGCGCAGCGGTCGCTGACTGGGGCGTGTTCTCAGAGTCGTTCGAAGCCACGTACCCGCTCCCAATCGGTGACGGCGGCGTCGTACGCCGCGACCTCGACTCGTGCACCGTGCGTGTAGTGTTCGACGACCTCGTCGCCGAACACCTCGCGGGCGAGTGCCGACTGCTCAAACAGGTCGGCGGCCTCACGCAGCGTCGTCGGTACGCGCGACACGTCGCTCGTGTATGCGTTGCCGGCGAGGGGTTCGCCGAGCTCAAGCTCTTGTTCGATACCGGCGAGGCCGGAGGCGAGCATGCCGGCGACGGCGAGGTACTGGTTGACGTCGCCGCCCGGCACGCGGTTTTCGACGCGCATGCCCTGGCCACGACCCACGACGCGCAGCGCGCAGGTGCGGTTGTCGTGGCCCCAGGCGACGGCGGTCGGTGCGAAACTGCCGTCGACGAAGCGCTTGTACGAGTTGATATTGGGGGCGTAGAGCAGAGTGAACTCCCGCATCGCTGCCAGCTGGCCGGCGATGAAGTGGCGGAACGTCTTCGACATCCCGTCGGGAGCTGAGGCGTCCGCGAAGACCGGGTCACCCGCTGCATTGCGCAGGCTCGCGTGCACGTGGCAGCTGTTGCCCTCGCGCTCGTTGAACTTCGCCATGAAGGTGATGCTCTTGCCGTGGCTCTCGGCGATCTCTTTCGAACCGCTCTTGTAGATCGAGTGGTTGTCGCACGTGGGAAGCGCGTGGGTGTAGCGGAACGCGATCTCTTGTTGGCCGAGGTTGCACTCGCCCTTCACGCCCTCGCAGTACATGCCGGCGGCGTCCATCGAGTTGCGAATGTCGCGCAGGAGCGGTTCGAGCCGCGTGGAGCCCTGCAGCGCGTAGTCGGTGTTGTAGTCGCTCGCGGGCGTGAGGTCGCGATACCCGTTGCGCCACGCGCTGCGGTAATCGTCGTCGAAGACCAGAAACTCGAGTTCGGTGCCGACGAACGGCACGAGGTCGTGCTCGGCGAGACGCTCGATCTGTCGCTTCAAGATCTGGCGGGGCGATACCGAGATGGGCGAGTGGTCGCTCGCGAGGGTGAGATCCGCGATCACGAGCGCGGTGCCGGGCAGCCAGGGCGTGCGACGGAGGGTGGCGAGATCCGGAATCATCGCCATGTCGCCGTAGCCGCTCTCCCAGCTGGTGAGCGCGTAGCCGTCGACCGTGTTCAGCTCGACGTCGACCGCGAGCAGGTAGTTGCAGCACTCCGCGCCGTGTTCCATCGAGTCTTCGAGGAAGAGTCTGGCCGAGATGCGCTTGCCGACGAGACGGCCTTGCATGTCGGTGAACGCGACGATGACGGTGTCGATTTCGCCGCTGGCGACCGCCTCGCGAAGTTCGTCGGGGGTGAGATTTCCGCTCGCGGGAATCATGTGCTCTCCTTCTGCTCGTCATCGAGTTGAGATTGCTGACCCGGCCTTACGCGGTACTCGAGGCGGGGGTGCCGAGCGAGCGAGAAGTGAAAGGTCGGTTTCAAGACCATTACATCACATCCGGGGCCCTGGCACGCAAGCGGTGAGTGTAAACATTTCGATAAAGGTGGTTGCAAACGACCAATAGATCGCTATAGTCGGCAGTGGCACACCGCTCAGCGGATTCCCAGCGCAGGGGATCGACGCGCTGCAGTTCGTATCAATCACACTGAAGTGAAAGAGGTCGACATGGCCAAGGACACCCTGAAAGTTTCGGGCGCCACGTACACCACCGCAGAGTCGGGGTACTTCGAGAAACGCCAATTGAAACGCGCCGCCGGCGTGTGGGGCCTGTGGGGCCTCGCGGTCGGCGCCGTCATCTCCGGCAATTTCTCCGGCTGGAACTTCGGCATCGAAGCGGCCGGTTTCGGCGGCATGCTGATCGCGTTCGCGATTCTCGTGGTGATGTACTACGGCCTCGTGTTCTCCATTGGTGAAATGGCGGCCGCGATGCCGCACACCGGCGGCGCCTACTCGTTCGGTCGCGCGGCAATGGGGCCGTGGGGCGGGTTCGTGACGGGCCTCGCCGAAACGATCGAGTACGTCGCGACGACGGCGGTCATCGTCTACTTCTCGGCCGGGTATGCAAACGGAGTGACCGAGGGGCTGATGGGCTTCAGCCTGCCGAACTGGCTGTGGTGGATCATTCTCTATGCCGCCTTCGTCGGCCTGAATACCGCCGGGGCCGCGATCTCGCTGAAGTTCGCCATCATCGTCTCGTTCATCTCGATCGGCGTGCTCGTGCTCTTCGCTGTGATGGCGCTCGGCAGCGGCACCATGGACTGGGGCAGCCTCTTCAACATCGAGCCCGATCCGGGTCAGAGCCTCTTCTTGCCGCACGGCGTGCTTCCGATTCTCTTCGCCATGCCGTTCGCCATGTGGCTCTTCCTGGGCATCGAAGAGCTGCCGCTCGCGGCCGAGGAATCGCACAATCCCGTTCGCGATATCCCGCGCGCCGGTCTCTGGGCGCGTGGCACGCTGATCGTCACCGGCCTGCTCGTGCTCGTGTTGAACACCGGAGTCATTGGCGCCGAGGCGACCGGAACCGCCGGCGAGCCCCTGCTCGATGGATTCCGCGCAATTCTCGGCGACGGCCTCGCGTGGGTCGCGGGTCTCCTCGCACTCTTCGCGCTGTTCGGCCTGCTCGCGTCGCTGCAGGGCATCATGTTCGCCTACGGGCGCAACATGTATTCGCTGTCGCGAGCCGGGTACTATCCGAAGTTCCTGTCGCTCACCGGGAAGCGGCAGACGCCTTGGGTCGCCCTGATCGCCGGTGCGCTGATCGGCCTCGTGGCGCTCGTCGTCGTTGAACTCACCGGCGGCGACACGGGTGTTGGCGGCGCGATCGTGCTGAACATCGCCGTCTGGGGCGCCGTGCTCGCCTACTTCATGCAGATGTTGTCGTTCGTGATTCTGCGCCGTAAGTTCCCGAACGCGAAGCGCCCCTATGTGAGCCCGTGGGGAGTCTTCGGGGCGGTGGCCGCCGCGATCATCTCGGCACTGATCTTCGTCGGGTTCCTGCTCAACGAGACGTTCCGGCCCGCGATCGTCGCGATCGTCGTCGTCTACGTCATCGGCCTCATCATCTTCTACGTGTACACCCGCCACCGCCTCGTGCTCTCGCCGGAAGAGGAGTACGCCGTCTCAGGCGGGCTGCACGGCGACCCGCAGAACGAGGGCTACGGCGGGCAGGTCGAAGAGGAGCTGCTGGCGCTCGACGGCCGCGACGAAGAAGAAACCGTTCGATAGCTGACGCGGGCGGGCGGCGGCGTGCGCTTCGCCGCCGTCCGCCCGTCCGTCGCCGCTCATTCAGCCACCCCACCCCGTGTGGCGGGCTGCTAGAGTGAGCGTGACTTCTGAATATCGGCCATCAAGCTGTGGCGGGAGAGTTCAGGATCCGGCAACGGAGCCCTGGCGCCGTAGGAGCAATCCCTCCCCGGGAATCTCTCAGGCCCCCGTACCGCTGCAGCGCGGCAACTCTGGAAAGCAGCGGACGCGTGCGGCCGCTCACCGACGGTGCAAGGAACCCGCTCAGGCGGCGACCGAATCTCTCAGGTTCCGTACAGAGCGGGGAGGATCCCAGCCCACCCGCGCGCCCGCGCGACAGCCGACGGAGATCCCTGTGACTGCCATCCCCGCTCCCCGCACCTTCCCCGATCGCCACATCGGCGTCACTGACCCGGCGCACGTCTCGGCGATGCTCGCCGAGCTCGGCTACGACTCGCTCGATGCCCTCGTCGACGCGGCGGTGCCCGCCGCGATTCGCAAGACCGAGCCGCTCGACCTCCCCGCAGGCCGCAGCGAAGAAGAGATTCTCGCCGATCTGCGCGCGCTCGCCGCAAAGAACGTCGTGAAGGCGCAAATGATCGGCCAGGGGTTCTCTGACACGCACACACCGCCGGTCATTCGCCGCAACGTGCTCGAAAGCCCAGCCTGGTACACCGCCTACACCCCGTACCAGCCCGAGATCTCGCAGGGTCGTCTCGAGGCACTGCTGAATTTCCAGACGATGGTGGCGGACCTCACGGGCCTCGACATCGCGAACGCGTCAATGCTCGACGAGTCTTCCGCCGCCGCCGAAGCCGTGCTGCTGATGCGCCGCGCGGGCCGGGCGCCGGCGACGGCGCGCGCCGTGGTTGACGCCAATCTCTTCCCGCAGACAATCGCCGTGATTCGCGGCCGTGCGGAAGCACTCGACTTCGAGATCGAGGTCGCTGATCTGTCACAGGGTCTGCCAGAGGGTGAGATCTTCGGCGTCGTGCTGCAGCAGCCGGGTGACAACGGTGCGGTGGTCGATCACGCTGGCGTCATCGCCGAGGCGAAGGAGCGCGGCGCGATGGTCACGGTCATCGCTGACCTGCTCGCGCTGACGCTGATCGTGCCGCCGGGGGAGCAGGGCGCCGACGTTGCGGTGGGCAACACGCAGCGATTCGGTGTGCCGCTCTTCTTCGGCGGCCCGCACGCCGCCTACCTCGCCGTGCGCACCGGGCTTGAGCGCTCACTGCCCGGCCGCCTCGTGGGCGTCTCGAAGGATTCCGCTGGCCGTACCGCCTACCGCCTCGCGCTCCAGACGCGCGAGCAGCACATTCGCCGCGAGAAGGCGACGAGCAACATCTGCACCGCGCAGGCGCTGCTCGCGATCACCGCGTCGATGTACGCCGTCTACCACGGCGCCAGCGGCCTGACCGCGATCGCGGCGCGCACTCACGCGCACGCTCGTACGATCGCCGACTCGCTCGCGTCCGCCGGCGTCGAGCTTGCGTCGGCGTCATTCTTTGACACCGTGCGCGCCTCGGTACCGGGTCGCGCCGACGACGTAATCGCGGCCGCCGCCGACGCCGGCATCAACCTGCGCCGCGTTGACGCCGACACCGTGAGCGTCTCGACCGACGAGACCACGACCGCCGCCCACGTCGCGGCCGTCGTCGACGTGTTCGGAGCCGAGCTCGCCGCCGCCCGCGAGGCCGGTGACTTCGGCTTCGACGCATCGCTCACCCGCACGAGCGACTTCTTGACACACCCGATTTTCACCACGATTCACTCGGAAACTCAGATGCTGCGGTACCTGCGCCGCCTCGCGGACAGGGACCTGGCGCTCGATCGCACCATGATCCCGCTCGGCTCGTGCACGATGAAGCTAAACTCGACAGCCGAGATGGAGGCGATCTCGTGGCCCGAGTTTGCCGGCATTCATCCGTATGCCCCTGAAGACCAGACGCAGGGCTGGCGCGAACTCATCACCGATCTTGAGGGACGACTCGTAGAGATCACCGGTTACGCCGGTGTGTCACTGCAGCCGAACTCGGGCGCCCAGGGCGAATACGCCGGGCTGCTCGCGATTCGCGGCTACCACCGCTCGCGCGGCGATGAGCAGCGCACCGTCTGCCTCATCCCGGCGTCGGCGCACGGCACCAATGCGGCATCGGCCGTGCTGGCTGGCATGCGCGTCGTCGTGGTGCAGAACACCGAGACGGGCCACATCGACCTCGACGACCTGACGGCGAAGATCGAGGCGCACCGCGACCAGCTCGCGGCGATCATGATCACGTACCCGTCGACGTACGGCGTGTACGACGACGACGTGCGCGAGGTCTGCGAGCAGGTGCACGAGGCTGGCGGCCAGGTCTACATCGACGGCGCCAACATGAACGCGCTCGTCGGGCTCGCACAGCCGGGCCGATTCGGCGGCGACGTCTCGCACCTGAACCTGCACAAGACGTTTGCAATTCCCCACGGCGGCGGCGGCCCGGGCGTCGGCCCGATCGGCGTGGCCGAGCACCTGCTGCCATTCGTGCCGAACGATCCGACCGGCACCTACTCGGTGAGCGGCGGCGTGCCGGTCGTCGCGACGCTGTTCGGCTCGGCCGGCGTGCTGCCGATCTCGTACGCCTACATCGCGATGATGGGTGGCGAGGGGCTGACGCGAGCAACGCAGACCGCGCTGCTCGGGGCGAACTACATTGCGGCCCGGCTGACCGAGTACTTCCCCGTGCTCTTCACTGGATCGACCGGGCTCGTCGCCCACGAGTGCATTCTCGATCTGCGCGAACTCACGGCGAAGTCGGGCGTCACCGCTGAAGACGTGGCGAAGCGCCTCATCGATTTCGGGTTCCACGCACCGACGCTCGCGTTCCCGGTCGCTGGCACGCTGATGGTCGAGCCAACAGAATCGGAGGATCTCGGTGAGATCGACCGTTTCATTGAGGCCATGATCGCGATCCGCGCTGAGATCGACGCCGTCATCGCGGGCGATATCGCAGTCGCCGAGTCGCCGATCCGCCTGGCCCCGCACACCGCCGAAAGCCTGATCTCCGGCGAGTGGGATCGCGCCTACAGCCGCGAGCAGGGCGCGTACCCCGTTGCAGCTCTGCGCACCGACAAGTACTTCCCGCCGGTGGGTCGCATTGACGGCGCGTACGGTGACCGCAACCTGATCTGCGCCTGCCCCGCCCCCGAAGCGTTCGAGAACTGAGCGAGAACTGAGGATGACCATGAGCACCCCGAAGCACACCGCCCTGCACGCCGAACACGCGGCACTCGGCGCCTCGTTCACCGATTTCGGTGGCTGGGACATGCCACTGAAGTACGGTTCCGAGCTTGCAGAACACCGCGCCGTGCGCAGCGCGGCCGGCCTGTTCGACCTTTCCCACATGGGTGAGATTCGAGTGTCCGGCCCCGACGCCGCGACCTTCTTGAACACGGCGCTCGTCGGTAACCTCGGCGCAATCGCCGTGGGCCGCGCCAAGTACTCGCTGATCTGCGCTGAAGACGGTGGCATCATCGACGATCTGATCAGCTACCGACTCGCAGACGACGAGTACCTCGTCGTGCCGAACGCCGGAAACGCCGACACCGTCGCAGCCGCTTTCGCGGAGCGGGCCGCCGGATTCGACGTCACCGTCGCAGACGAGTCGGCCGACACCAGCCTGGTTGCCGTGCAGGGGCCGAACGCCGTGGCGATCCTGCACGCGCTCGTGCCAGAGGATCAGCGCGCGCTCGTGAGCGAGATGCGCTACTACGCGGCGGAGTTCGCGACCGTGGCCGGTATTCCCGTGCTGCTCGCGCGCACCGGGTACACGGGTGAAGACGGTTTCGAGCTGTACGTGCCGAACTCACAGGCAGCCGAACTGTGGCGCGCGCTCGTGCAGGCGGGGGAGGCCCACGGCCTGATTCCCGCGGGACTCGCATCGCGCGACTCGCTCCGACTTGAAGCGGGCATGCCGCTCTACGGCAACGAACTCAGCCGCGACGTCACCCCGTTTGACGCGGGCCTCGGCCCGGTTGTCTCGTTCAAGAAGACCGAGCAATTCATCGGTCGCGAGGCGCTCGAAGCGCGCCGCGACGCCGCAGCCGAGCGCGTGCTCGTCGGGCTGCGCGGCGACGGCCGTCGCGCGGGGCGCGGCGGCTACGCCGTGCTGGCGAACGGCGAGACCGTCGGCCAGATCACGAGCGGCCAGCCGAGCCCGACTCTCGGCTACCCGATCGCGCTCGCCTACGTCGCTCCGAGTCACGCCGAGGTGGGCGCGCGCCTCGACGTTGACCTGCGCGGCAAGGCCGAGCCATTCACCGTCGTCGAACCGCCGTTCTACCGCCGCGAGGCGTAACCCTCAGCGGGAGCGTCAGCACTTTCAGCAGCACCTCGATAGCACCCCCAATCGCACCCGAACACGACCCACCAGCTAAGGAACCCACCATCATGAGCAACGTCAAGCCCGGCCTCCGCTACTCCGCAGAACACGAGTGGATCACGGGCGACAGCCCGGCCACCGTCGGCATCAGCGAGGTTGCCGCCGACGCCCTCGGCGAAATCGTCTACGTCGATCTGCCCGAGGTCGGCGCAACGATCGCCGTCGGCGCCGTCGTCGGCGAGGTTGAGTCGACCAAGTCCGTCTCAGAGCTGTTCTCGCCGGTCGCCGGCGAGGTCGTCGAGGTGAACAGCGCGGTCGTCGACGACCCCGCGCTGCTGAACTCGGACCCCTACGGTGCCGCGTGGCTGTTCAAGGTTGCCGTGACCGAAGAGGGCCCGCTGCTCGACGCAGAGCAGTACGCGGCCGACAACGGCGCGGACATCTCGGCCGCGTAGAGCCCCGCGATCACACCATGACCGTCAGCGTCTTCGACCTCTTTACGGTCGGCATCGGGCCCTCCAGCTCACACACGGTGGGCCCGATGCGCGCCGCGAAGGCGTTTGTCGAGGTCGTTTTCGGCGGCGCTGACCGGGTGACTGAACTCAGAGTCGACCTGTACGGGTCGCTCGCCGCGACCGGTCACGGTCACGGTACGTTCCCGGCCGTGCTGCTCGGCCTTGAGGGCTTTGACCCCGAGACGATAATGCCTGAGCAGGTCGAAGAGGCCCTCGAACGACTCGAGCGCACCGGCGAGCTGCGACTGGGCGAGCAACTGGACGAACAAATGCGTGACGCGCAAACACCGCCCGTCGCGCCCCTGCGCTTCGGTGTCAGCGACATCGTGCTGCACCCGCTCACGCTGCTGCCGCGTCACACCAACGGCATGCGCTTCGCCGCGGTCGACGCCGCGGGCGAGGTCATTGCCGACGAGACCTACTTCTCGGTCGGCGGCGGCTTCATCGTGCGCGAGGGCGCGGAAGACGTGCTGCGCGACGCGCTTGATTCGCGGGCCGCCGTGCAGCCGTATCCGTTCACGACCGCCGTCGAACTGCTGCGACACGCGAATGCCGCGGAGCTTACGATCGCCGAGGTGATGCTCGCAAACGAGTGCGTGCAGCGCTCCGAGACCGAGATTCGCGACGGACTCGCGCACATCTGGGACGTCATGGAGGCCTGCAAGAACTCCGCCCTCGGTCGCACGGGTGTGCTGCCTGGCGGTCTGGAAGTGCGCAGGCGCGCGCCTGAGTGGCATCGCAGGCTCACGGAGCGCGACCCGCACCGTGACCCGGTCTACTGGCAGGAGTGGATCAACCTCGTGGCGCTCGCCGTCAATGAAGAGAACGCGACTGGCGGCCGCGTCGTGACGGCGCCGACAAACGGAGCCGCGGGCATCATTCCAGCGGTGCTCTTCTACGCGACGCACTACACCCCGGGAGCCACCGACTGGAGCGACGACGAGAAGCAGCGCGCCGTCGCAGATTTTCTCCTCGCGGCCGGCGCCGTGGGCGTGCTGTACAAGGAACAGGCGTCGATCTCGGGTGCTGAGGTCGGCTGCCAGGGCGAGGTCGGATCAGCATCGTCGATGGCCGCCGCGGGGCTCGCACAGGTACTCGGCGGCACACCGGAGCAGGTCGAAAACGCGGCGGAGATTGCGATGGAGCACAACCTCGGCCTGACGTGCGACCCAATCGGCGGGCTCGTACAGATTCCGTGCATCGAACGGAACGCGATCGCCGCGTCGAAGGCCGTGAACGCCGCCAAGATGGCGCTCATGGGCGACGGCGATCATCGAGTGAGTCTCGATCAGGTCATCGCGACGATGCGAGAAACCGGGCGCGACATGAGCCACAAATACAAGGAGACCGCGCTCGGCGGCCTCGCAGTGAACGTCATCGAGTGCTGACACCGCAGTGTCGTGAGCAATCAGTGAGCTGACGATCGCGGGTCGGGGCGGCCGGGGCTCTACGATGTTCCCATGAGCGGAACTTCGACGGGTGAGCAGCGCTCCCTCGCAGAGCGCCTCGACGCGCTGCCCTTCACACGCAAGCACGGCAAGATCCTGGGTGGATCTGGCATCGGCTGGGCACTCGACGCCATGGATGTCGGCCTCATCTCGTTCATCATCGCCGCCCTCACTCAGCAGTGGGGTATTGACAAAGGTCAGAGCGGCCTGATCGCCTCTGTTGGCTTCGCCGGCATGGCAATCGGGGCGACGCTCGGCGGGCTGCTCGCGGACCGCTTCGGGCGCCGGCAGGTGTTCGCCGTGACGCTGCTGATCTACGGTGTTGCGACGGGCGCGAGCGCCCTGGTCGGCGGCATCGGGCTGCTGCTCGTGCTGCGGTTCTTCGTCGGGCTCGGGCTCGGCGCCGAGCTGCCGGTCGCGTCGACGTACGTCAGCGAGTTCGCGCCCGCGCGCATTCGAGGCCGCCTCATCGTGATCCTCGAGGCCTTCTGGGCGGTGGGCTGGACCGCCGCAGCGCTCATCGGCTACTTCGTTGTTCCCGCCTCTGAGAATGGCTGGCGGTGGGCGTTTGCGCTCGGCGCGGTGCCCGCAATCTACGCCCTCGTGGTGCGGTGGGGCCTGCCAGAGTCGCCACGTTGGCTGGCCGGGCGCGGGCGCACCGCGCAGGCGGAGGCCATCGTTGCGGATTTCGAGACCGCTGCCGGATCGCGCAGCCGATCCGCAGCCGAGGCCGCGCCCGCAGCGGTGACTGAACCCGCCGCCGCGCCCGTGGCGGTCTCGACGAGTGGACGGCTCCGTGCGCTCTGGTCGAGCGAGTTTCGTGGCCGAACGCTGTCGATCTGGGTGGTATGGTTCTGCGTCAACTTCGCGTACTACGGCGCGTTCATCTGGATTCCGAGCATTCTCGTCGACGCGGGCTTCAGCCTCGTGCGGTCGTTCGGGTTCACGCTCATCATCACGCTCGCGCAGCTGCCGGGTTACGCGGTGGCGGCTTGGCTCATTGAGGTGTGGGGGCGGCGGCTCACGCTGTCGGTCTTCCTCGTCGGATCGGCCGCATCAGCGATCGTGTTTGGCACGGTGCACTCGGAGACCGCGATCATCGCCTCTGGTATGGCGCTGTCGTTCTTCAACCTCGGAGCGTGGGGCGCGCTGTACGCGGTGACGCCCGAGATCTATCCGACGTCGCTGCGGGCAACGGGCGCTGGCTGGGCTGCAGGGGTCGGTCGCATCGCGTCGATTGCCGCTCCGCTGCTCGTTCCCGTGCTGTTGACCGCCGGCGGTCCGGGGCTGACCTTCACCGTGTTCGCGGTGTTCTTTGTCGTGGCCGCGGGCGCGGCCTGGGGGCTTGTCGATCGCAGGGGGACGGCGCTCGACGACCGCTGAGCCCGGGCGTGACGAGGCGCGCTACCGGTACAGCTCGCGATAGCGCTTGCGCGCGGCGGGGTGCAGGGGCACACTGCCCGTGTCGATGAGGGTGGCGAGCGTCAGATACTGCAGCCCGACAGAGCCACTCGGAATGAGACGCGCGGCGTCAACGACGAGCACGTCGACGAGCGCGCGGGCGGCGCTCGCATCGAGTTCGGCGCGCGCCATCAGCAGATTCGAGATGCCGATCGTCGTAATGCTCTTCGGTGACCCGTATACCCCGGCCGGGATGCGGGTATCGAGGTACTCGCGCGGGTGTGCCGCCTCGAGCGGGGCGACCCCGTCGGCGAGATCGACGAGCCGCAGCGGAGTCGTCTCCGAGAACTCCGTGATTTCGGGCGTCGGAATGCCGCCCGACCAAAACAGTGCGTCGATGCTGCCGGTCGTGAGCGCCTGCAACGCTGGGGCGAGTTCGAGCTCGGCCACCACGGGGGCGGCCCGGCCCGCACTCGCTTCGCCGCCGTGTGACGCCATCGCCGCAAGTAGCCTACGAGTGGTGTGCGAGCTGCCTGAGCCCGGAGCTCCCACTGATACCCGGCGACCTGCGAGATCGGCGAGCGAAGAGATGTCGCTGTCTTCGAGTACAAGGCACTGCAGATAGTTCTGGTACACGCGGCCGATCGCTACGAACCCGTGCTGCGCCGCGCCCTCGTTCGCCGTGTCCGCGAGCGAGAGCGCGAGGTCAACGGAGCCGCTGGTGAGCAGCTCGAGGTTCTCGGCACTGCCGTGAGTGACCGTGAGGGTGAGCTCCACGCGCGAGCGCTCGCGCAGCGCGTTGCGCAGCAGCTCGCCGAACTGCAGGTACGCGCCGCCGGGCTCGCCGCAGGCAATCGCGAACGGTCCAGCGTTGTCGGGCGCGCAACCGATGAGCGTCAATGCCCACACGGCTGCCGCGCCGCCGAGGAGGCCGCGCCGCGTGACCGCCACCCCTCCGGCACCTGTGGCCCCTCCGGTTGTCATCACGACGCGCTCGCAATGATCGTCGTGCGCAGCCCGCCGGCGGGGGAGTGATCGACGACCATCTCTGCGTCGTTCGCGCGCGCGAGCTGCACGACAATGGCGTAGCCGAGCCCGGTTCCCGGCTGCCGCAGATGCGCCGGTGCTCGCCAAAAGCGGGTGCCGACGAGCGGCAGCTCGGTCGTCGCGAGCCCGGCGCCCGAGTCGCTGAACACCAGCGCGGTGCGTGCGTCTCGCGAACCGCCAGCATTGCGCGCCTGGAACTCAACAGTGAGCGTCGTTCCCGCTGCGTACTTGGCGGCGTTATCGACGAGAAGCTCGACGATTTCTTCGAGATCGGCCAACCGGAAGCGCACGGGGTGCACTCGCTCGTCGGCAACAATGGCGACGCCCGCGGCGGCGAGCGGCGCGCGGTGTGGATCGATCAGCGATGCCGCAGAGACGTGCAGCAGTGCCTCGTCGATGTCCCGCGGAGACGCTTCGCGCGCTGCGGCCCCGTGTCCGCTCGAAGCGGCCGTTGCGCGGTGCTCGGCGTTCGCGAGCGTGAGCATCCGGGTGACCGTGTGTTCGAGGCGGTCGAGATCTCGCTCGATTGCCAAAATCTCGTCGATTTCGGGGTCATCAGGGGGCCGACCACCGAGCGCGTCGATCCGCAGCCTGATCGCGGCGAGGGGATTGCGCAGCTGATGCGAGGCGTCTGCGACGAGGCCGTGCTGCTGGTCGAGCGCGAGCTCCACGCTGCGCGCCATGCGGGCAAACGAGCGAGAGAGCCGGCGCAGCTCGGGTGGCCCGGCCGCCTCATCGAGAGCGAATCCGCGGTTCTCGGCGAGCGCGTTCGCCGCCGCATCGAGCGCTGAGACCGGCCGCAGCACCCACCGTGTCCAGGCGACCGAGGCGAGCAGCACCGCCAGGAGCAGTGCTGCGCCCACCGCGAGAATCGTTGCCCAACTGCCGGCGACGTCGCGCTGCGCTGACTCCTGATCGACGCGCAGTACGACGGCGCCCTCTGGCGTGCGGCCATCGAGCGTCACTGGTTCGGCCACGACGGCGTACCCGGCACTCCAAGGTGTGATGGTGGGCAGCCGCCACTGGGGCACACCGCGCAGCGCGCCCGCGACCACCGCGGCAACCTCGTTGTCGAGAGCGATGTCGCCGGCGGAGACAACCGCATTACCGCTCGCGTCGACGACCATCACCGCTTCGCCGTAGGTGTCAACGAATCGCTCGAGATAGTGCTCGAGCTCCGATGGGTCGCCCGTGTCAAACGCGGAGTAGGCGCGCTGCACGATGTGCTGCATGGCCGCCGCCCGTTGCAATTGCAGCTCCTGCGTGCGTGATTGCGCAATCGAAGCACCGACGGGAATGAGTATCGCGGTAATGGCGAGTACCCCGAAGAGCAGTAGCGGCACCAGAACCCGCAGCCTCATTCGGGCATCTCAAGTCGAAACCCGTAGCCGCGAATCGTCGTGATTGTGAGCCCGGGAAGTTTCTGGCGGAGACCGGCGAGGTGCACATCGAAGGCCCGCGACGTTGCGGTGTATGCGTCGCCCCAGACCGCGTCGAGGAGCCGCTGTCGGCTCACCGCGGCGCCCGCGTGCCGCGCGAGGGCGGCGAGCAGTGCGCTTTCAGTCGGCGTGAGTGAAACGGTGACCCCGCCGTGCGAGACCCGCCGCTCCGTTTCGTCGAGCACCAGACTGCCGAGCTCGATGCGGTCGCTCGTGAGGCCCGCGTACCGCCGGGCCACGGCGGAGAGCCGCGCGAGCAGTTCATGAAGTCGCACTGGCTTCACCAGGTAGTCGTCGGCCCCGAGACGCAGCGCCTGCACGGTCGAGCGCTCGTCGCCGCGGGCCGTGACGACGATTACCGGAACATCGCTGACGGCGCGAAGCTGTTCGAGCGCGGCGAGCCCGTCCATGTCTTCGAGCCCAAGATCGAGCAACACGATGTCGACGTCACGGTGCTGCCGCAGCACGGCCGATCCCTGAGCCACGCGCACGCACGTGTGGCCGGCCCGCGTCAGTGCGCTCGCGAGCGCGGCTGACACCGAAGCATCGTCTTCGGCGACCAGTACACGCATGCTCCCTAGTATGCCGCGCGCTCACTGCCGTGCGTCGTGAGTGTTAAGGCAGTGTTAAGAGTTCTGTTCGCCGCAGTGCCCGTCCTCGCAGAATGGGTCTGCTGCCCGCTTTGGGCAGCGTCATTCCCCTCTCTGATGATTGGACTGTCAATGTCAACGTCGACGGCGACCTCACCGACGATTCGTCGGTCGATTTCTAACACGCTGAAGGGTTCAGCGGGCAACCTTGTCGAGTGGTACGACGTCTACGTCTACTCGGTCTTCGCCACCTACTTCGAATCGCAGTTCTTCCCCGCTGACGAGAAGAACTCGTCAATATACATCTGGGCAATCTTCGCGGTGACGTTCCTGATGCGACCGATCGGGTCGTGGTTCTTTGGTCGCTTCGCCGACCGCCACGGTCGCCGACTCTCACTCACGATCTCAGTTTCGCTGATGGCCGCCTGTTCGATCCTGATCGCCCTCTCGCCGACGGCCGAATCAATCGGCGTCGGCTCGGTCATCATTCTCGTGTTTGCGCGCCTGCTGCAGGGTTTTGCAACCGGAGGCGAGTACGGCACGAGCGCGACGTACATGTCGGAGACCGCAATCTCGGGGCACCGCGGGTTCCTGTCGTCGTTCCACTACGTCACCCTCGTCGGCGGTCACGTGCTCGCCCAGCTGACGCTGATGATCATGGTGCTCACCCTTCCGCACGACGCCATCGCCTCGTGGGGCTGGCGCGTTGCATTCGCGATCGGCGGACTCGGCGCACTCGTGGTGATCTGGCTGCGTCGCACGATGGACGAGACGCTGAATACCGCGACGCTCGACGCCGTGCGTTCGGGGCAATCGCAGGAGTCGGGGTCGATGCGCGAACTGCTCGTGCGTCAGTGGCGCCCGCTGCTCACGTGCTTCCTCGTCACAGCAGGCGGCACGGTCGCGTTCTACACCTACTCGGTCACCGGCCCCGCGATCGTGAAGGGCGCGTTCGCCGGCACTGATGTGCTGGCGGGCACGATTATTAACCTGATCGCGCTCACCATCCTGATGCTGCTGCAGCCGCTCGGCGGCTGGATCTCCGACCGCGTCGGGCGCAAGTCGCTGCTCGTGTTTTTCGGCGCTGGCGGTGTGCTTTACACCTGGGTGTTGCTCACGCAGCTACCTCAGCAGCACAACCCCTATATCGCCTTCGCGATCCTGGTCGTCGGTTTTGTGATCTTGACGGGGTACACGTCGATCAACGCGGTCGTGAAGGCCGAGCTGTTCCCGACCCACATTCGCGCGCTCGGCGTCGGCTTCGGATACGCGCTCGCCAACTCCGCGTTCGGCGGCACTGCGCCGCTGCTCTACCAGGCCGCGGGAGAGACCGACACGGTCACCTGGTTCATTGTCTACGTGACCGCGGTGATTGCGGTTTCGCTGTTCGTCTACATCTTCTTCCTCAAGAACAAGAGCGCGAACTGGCTCGATGATGAGGCCGGCATGCGGTCGCGAGTGGGCGGGACGAGGGATCGCGACGCTGCCGATGTGGCTACGTCGCGCGTGCCTTCGTAGACTGACTCCCACATCATTCCTGCAGGAAGGGAGCGCACATGTCGCTCGCACGCGTCCACAATCTGGCAATCTCGCTCGATGGGTACGGTGCGGGCGCCGATCAGTCGCTCGAGTCTCCCTTCGGGCACGCGGGAATGCGACTTATGGAGTGGTTTTTTCCGACGGCATCGTTTCAGGGAATCAGCGGAAGCCGTGAGCGCACGGCCATCGATCCGGCGACCGAGGCCGACGACCGATACGCGGCCAGGTCGCTCGTCGCCGTCGGCGCCGAGATCATGGGGGCGGCGAAGTACGGCCCTCCCGGGTGGCAGCAAGACGCCGACTGGCAAGGCTGGTGGGGCGACGAGCCCCCCTTCCACACACCGGTGTTCGTGCTGACCCATCACCCGCGCCCGTCGCTCACCCTGGGCGAGACGACGTTCCACTTCATGACCGCGACGCCACAAGAGGCGCTCGAGGCCGCCCGCGATGCCGCGGGTGGCCTCGACGTGCGCATCGGCGGCGGCCCGACGACGGTGAACGAGTTTCTCGCCGCCGGGCTCGTCGACATGCTGCACGTCGTGCAGGTGCCCATTCTGCTCGGGCGCGGGTCCCAGCTGTGGGCCGGTCTCGAAGGCTGGGAGCGCGACTACAGCGTCGAGTCTGAGACGACACCGAGCGGCGTCACCCACATCACCTTCACTCGAACGAGCGACGCCGCTGCGCGATAACCAGTCACGACCCGCTCAGTAGTTGGAGGGCGGGTCGCTGCCCGGGAACGACTCCTTGCCCCACTCGTCCGCGAGTTCGTCGTCATGATCGTGACCCACCACCGTCGGCCCGGTCGTGGGCTCGGGAGCACGCTCGGTTTGGCCGGGCCCGGGATCGCCGGGCTCTGATTGGCCGGGCTCTGATTGGCCGGCCCCTGGTTGGCCGGGCTGCGGCTCATCGGCGACACCGAACAGCTCGCGATCTTCGCGGAATGCGCGGCTGCGCGCGAAGGCGTGAGCCTCGCTGAGCACCTCGGCCTGGGCGAGTGCCCGCTCACCGAGTTCATCGAACACCGCCGGATCGAGCTCAAGGTCGGCGGCGTGCTCGCTCAGCACCTGCCACAGACCGAGCTTTCCAATGACGGCGCTGCGCAGCAGCTCGAGTTCGAGCAGGAGTGAGAGCGGCGAACGGGTGAACGTGCGCCCGTTGAGCTTCAGCCGCCCAACGCGCTCTCCGAC
The DNA here is from genome assembly GCF_042726155.1 of Leucobacter sp. NPDC058333. NCBI lineage: Bacteria > Bacillati > Actinomycetota > Actinomycetes > Micrococcales > Microbacteriaceae > Leucobacter > Leucobacter sp. NPDC058333. The sequence goes on along the minus strand of NZ_JBHXHV010000002.1, from coordinate 252,849 downwards.
CCACGAGGCTGCCTGACGGTAGAACCTGCGTCGCACTTCAAGGTCGTCGATGAGGTGGATGAGGAAGGCGCGTTCGAGACGCAGTTCTTCTGCGAGTTCAGACAGGGCCGCATAGACAGGGGTGTCGACGTAGGCGGCCGACATCCTCTCCATCCGCTCGGAACCCGCCGTCGCGCCCGTGAGGTGATCCGAGAGGTAGAGCCCGAAGAGCTCCCAGTCGAGACCCTCGGCAGCGTCGCGCGGCCACTCCTGCTGAGTGGCTCCCGGGTCCTCTGCTGGTGCCTCGGCGTTGGGTGCGCTGTCGCCCGCTGCGTGAGCGTCGCCCGCTGCGTGAGCGGCGTCAGCTCCGTCCCCGGTGCGACCGTCGATCGATGCGAGACGGGCGTCGTCTACGTCGCGCGGCCGCAGCGGAAGGGAAGCGGCTCCCTCGCCCTCGATCATGCCCTGTAGCAGCTCGCGCAGCGCGTCGGCCGCCGAGTGCTTCGGCTGCCAGTCGAGCTCGCGCTTCGCTCGCGTGTTGTCCATGTGGGGGGCGCCGAGCGCCAGATCGAACCAGCCGGCGTCGACCGACACAATTCCGGCGCGGTGCGCCGCCACGACGAATCCGCGCACGACCGGGGTGGGCAGCTCAAAGAAACGGCCGTGGTCGATGATGTCGGCGAGCTGCTGCGCGCCGAGGACATCGTCGGCGCAGACGTTGAACGCGCCGGGCGCGCGTCGCACGATCGCGGCGACGTACGCGCTCGCAGCGTCGTCGGCGTGCACGGCCTGCACGCCGCGCAGGCCCTTCGGTACCGGCAGCGCGGGCGGTTGAGCGCGGCCGAGTGCCTGCACCGGTACGGCGCTGCCGAGGAAGTAGCGCTGGATCGAAGACGCCGCGGCGGCCTGGAACGTGAGCGCCGGCCTGATTCGCGTCACTGTGATGTCAGGGAACTCGGCCTCGAAGGCGTTGAGCACCTCCTCTTGCGCGGCCTTGTCGACGCTGTACTGCGAAGACTCAATACCGCCGACTTCCCAGTGCTCGTCACGCAGCGCCCGTGAGGGGTCGGCCGCGTAGACGCCGACCGACGATCCGACGACGACGTGGTTCACGCCGGCGGACGCTGCGGCGAGCAGCACGCGGCGGGTGCCTTCGACGTTGACGCGGCGCAGCAATTCGCGCTCGGCCACGGGCTGAATCAACCAGGCGAGGTGCACGACCGTATCGACACCGGCGAACGCCGTTTCAAGTTCGGCCATCGCTGCGGCCTCGGTTGATGCGGCACCGATGTCGATCGCGGCCCACTCGCACGATGCGTAGGGTTCGGCGGTGACGTCTGGCATGCGCCGCGCGATTCCCAGCACCGGGCCAATCTCGGGTGCTTCGGCAAGCGCGCGCAGGAGGGCCGTGCCGGCGTTGCCGGTGGCACCGACGACCGCGACGCGCAGTGGCTCGCTCGGAGACGCCTGGTGTGACGTTGCTGCCGAATCGTTCATGGACTGGGGTTGTTCAGGCATTGCTGTCCTCCTCGAGTCGCTCGTACTGTCTACCTTGCGGCCTTTGCCCCCAATTGCCCAGGGGGTTGCGCACTGCCCGGCGACGCGTCAAGCCCCGTGTGCATCCGGTGATGACGCCGTAGCGTCGCTGCCACACGACCGGATGACGATGATTCATCGCGCACAGCGCGGCGAGAGAAGGGACGCATACGCCATGGCCGAATCGGCACTCGACGGACACGTTGACCGACTGGTGCACCGCATCGCAGAACGCGTTGAGCAGACGGGCCACTCGGTCGCGGTCGCCGAATCGCTCACGGGCGGGCAGCTCGCGGCGGCGCTCGCATCCGCGCCGGGGTCGAGCGACTGGTTTCGAGGCGGCGTCGTCGCGTACCACCCCGAGGTGAAGTACTCGCTCCTCGGCGCACCCAGGGGGCCGGTCGTGACCGGCCCGACGGCAATTGCCATGGCTGAGTCCACCGCGCGGTTGCTCGGCGCAGATGTTGTGGTCGCGGTCACCGGGGTCGGAGGCCCCGACCCCGACGAGGGCAAACCTGCGGGCACCGTTGTGCTCGCGGTGACGAGTTCCGATACGCCGACAAGCGTCACGCAACGCGAGTTTTCGGGCGATCCCGTCGAGGTCATGCAGCAGACCATCGAGGTTGCGCTGCAAGTGATGCTCGCTCGACTCGAGGTCCGTGGGGAGCCAGGAGCCAGCTGATCCCGATCCGCGCCCCGCATTCGGGGCCACTCACGAACGTACGCACCCCAGCACGAATTCACTACGACAGAGCAGGAGAGCAACATGCGCGCAGTCACTTGGCAGGGCAAGCGAAAGATATCAGTCGACACGGTGCCGGATCCGGTGATTCAGGAGCCGGGCGACGCCATCGTGCGCGTCACATCGACCGCCATCTGCGGCTCCGATCTGCACCTGTATGAACTGTTCGGCCCGTTTCTTGATTCGGGCGACATCCTGGGTCACGAGACCATGGGAGTCGTCGAGGAGGTGGGCCCGGGGGTCTCGACGCTGCGGGTCGGTCAGCGCGTGGTGATCCCGTTCAATATCGCTTGCGGTGAGTGCTGGATGTGTCAGCGTGGTCTGCAGTCGCAGTGCGAACGAACGCAGGTCACCGAGTACGGCTCTGGGGCGGCACTCTTCGGGTACACGAAGCTATATGGACAGGTGCCAGGTGGGCAGGCCGAATTACTGCGTGTGCCGCTCGCCGATCACAACTCGATTGTCGTGGGGGAGGAGCTGCCCGATGAACGCTACCTATTCTTGAGCGACATCTTGCCCACGGCAGCGCAGGGGGTTGCGTACGCCGGAATCGAACGGGGCGACACGACACTCGTGCTCGGTCTCGGCCCGGTGGGGCAGTTCGCTGCGCGGCTCGCGGCGCATCGTGGCGCACGCGTGCTCGCAGTAGAACCGGTCGCTGAACGTCGTGAAATGGCAGCCCGTCACGGCATCGCGGTCTGCGACGTCGACGAGGTCGCGGAGGCCGCGGCAGATTTCACGGACGGTCGCGGGCCAGACTCCGTCATTGACGCCGTTGGCATGGAAGCGCACGGCAGCCCGGGCGCGCACGCGGCCCACACGGCAATCGGGGTGCTCCCTGACGTACTCGCGAAGCCAATGATGGAGCACGCCGGCATCGACCGCACCGCAGCGCTTTTGCAGGGCATCGATCTCGTGCGGCGCGGTGGCACCCTCTCGATCAGCGGTGTGTACGTGGGCAACGCCGACACACTGCCAATGAAGACCCTCTTTGATAAGCAGTTGACGCTGAAGATGGGGCAGTGCAACGTCAAGCGCTGGATCAGCGACCTGCTACCGCTCGTCGAACGCGATGACGATCCGCTCGGCACAGCAGATCTCACGACGCATCGCGTGCCGCTCGAGAGCGCTCCAGAGATGTACGAACTGTTTCAGAAGAAACAGGACGGCTGCATCAAGGTCGTGCTGGATCCGGCCGCAGACGCGGTGACGAACGGCTCGCGCCCGGCGCACCGCTCCGAGGGCTAGAGCTTCGCGTATTTCGCGCGGAAGAAGCAGAACAGGCCATACGCCAGAAAGCCGATGCCGATGACTACGATCCAGACCGGACCGCCCGGCAGATCATAGAGTGAGGTGATGGCCGAGTCGAGGGCGCCGGCGGAACTCGAGTCGCCTTGAAAACCCGCCGCGGCGAGCAGCACAGCGACGACGAGCAATGCGGCGCCCTTGGCCACGAATCCCGTCGCACCGAGCGCGGCAATGGCGTGGCCGCGACCCGTCTCAGGGATCGTCATCTGCTTCCGAAAACTGCGGGTGACTCCCATCGTCACCCACGCGATACCGACTACTGCGACTCCGACGCCGACGAGCACGAGCAGCACGGTGCCGCCCGGCAACGTCAGGAGCCCGCGGCTCGCATCGCGGGTTGTCTTGTCGGGATCGGGCCGCGCGCCCGTCGCAATGGCAATCGCTATGCCGCCCATCACGCAGAACGCGACACCCTGCCCCCACTCGGCGAGCCGCCGTCCCCAGCGCTTCGTGCGACTTTCGCGGCTGAGAGCGAATCCGTGCACGACGTGGAACACACCGAGCGCGAACAGCAGTGCGGCGATCGCCCACAGTGCAGCGAACCCGAGCGGCACGTTAGCGATCGAGGTGAGTGCGCCGACCTGGTCCGCTTCGCCGCGGCCGCGGCGCACCACGACCGTGATCGCGAGCGCCCCGATCAGCCCGTGCACGATGCCGCTCGCGACGTAACCGCCCCGGGCCATACCGCGAAACGGCGACGAACGCTCGGTCTTTCGAGCGGCAGATTGCACGCGGTCATCCATGCGTCGAGGCTAGCGGATCGCGGCGCAAGGGCCTCGCCCGCTTGACTTCACGCGCGTACCGTGGGCGGCATGAAGCATCGCATTGAAGATCGCGTCGCGACGGCTCCCGAGCATGCGGCGCTCGCCGCAGCCGTCGGGCGGGAGAGCCATTTTGATGACGAGGTGCGCGCCGCGTCGCTGCGAGCTTCACTCGCGGGCGTCGTGTGTGTAGACGAGACGGGTACTCCCGTCGGCATGGCGCGGGCCGTGGGCGATGGGCTGCAGTACGCATACGTGCAAGACGTGATCGTTGACCCTCGAGTCGAGGGGGAGGGGATCGCCACGGCGCTGGTCTCGTCGGGCTGTTCGCGAGCGACGCCGCAGTGGGCGTGTATGAATCGCTGGGCTTCAGGCGGGCAGGTGCGGTCGGCATGCATCGGCGAATAACGGGCTCTGTCACCTGAAAACACAACCCCCTCGCCGAGAACGCCGCTGTTGCTTACGATCAAGCCATGTCAGAAAATCAACTCCTGCTCGCCGCGAGCGGCGCCATCTCACTGGCGCTGCTGTCGACAGCGGCTGGCGGCGCCGACGGCTCGCCGCTCGACAGCTCGGCTGCCGAGCGGTCAGACGGTGACGCGCCGCGCACCGCCGTTGATCACTAGGGCGTCGATCACTAGCGCGCTCGTTCAGGAGCAAATAACGAACGCTGCATGGCCCTGTCAAGGGCCTGCGCGGGCATCCGGGCAGGTCATACGCTGGCGCAATGACGCGTGAATCCCCGGCTGCCGAGCAGTCAACAGATACGAAGCTGCGCCGGTCGGTTTCCGGTCTTCTGCTATTTGCCTTTATTTTGGGCGACGTGCTGGGGGCCGGCGTGTACGCGCTCATGGGAGTGCTCTCGGAGCAGGTCGGTGGCATGCTGTGGGCACCGCTGCTACTTGCGCTACTGCTCGCCCTGTTAACTGCGGGATCGTATGCCGAACTCGTGACGAAGTACCCGAAGGCCGGCGGCGCCGCGGTGTTCGCTGAGCGCGCGTTCAAGCGCCCCGTTATCTCGTTTCTCGTTGGTTTCTGCATGCTGGCCGCTGGGGTGACCAGTGCCGCTGGCCTAGCGATCGCGTTTGCCGGGGAATATCTGCACACCTTCATCGAGTTGCCCACCACGCTCGTGGCGATCATCTTCCTCGTGATTGTCGCGGCGCTCAACGCGCGCGGCATCCGTGAGTCGCTCGGCGCAAACCTCGTAATGACCGCGATCGAGGTCAGCGGTCTCGTGATCGTGGTCGTGGTGGTTGGTTTGCTGCTCGGCCGGGGCGGCGGCGACATCTCACGGGTCGTCGAGGGCCCAGAGGGGGTCGGCACCGCCGCCGCCGTGCTCGGGGGAGCGATCATCGCGTTCTATTCGTTCGTCGGATTTGAGACCTCGGCCAACATGGTCGAGGAGGTGCGTAACCCGTCACGCACGTACCCGCGCGCACTGTTCGCGGCTCTCGGCGTCGCCGGTGTTGTCTACGTGCTCGTGGGGCTCGCGAGCGCTATCGCCCTGCCAGCCGATGAGCTCGCGTCATCGAGCGGTCCGCTGCTCTCAGTGGTCGAAGCGTCCGGTTCACACGTTCCGTCTTGGGTGTTCAGCGCGATCGCGCTGATTGCCGTGGCAAATGGTGCCCTGCTGACGATGATCATGACGAGCCGGCTCGCGTTCGGCATGGCAGAGCAGGGGTTGCTCCCCGCGCAGCTCGGGCGAGTACTGCCGAAGCGCCGCACCCCCTGGGTTGCGATCTTGGCCACCACACTCGTCGCCGCGCTGCTCACGCTCGTGGGCGACCTGGCGACGCTCGCGGAGACCGTGGTGCTGCTGCTGCTCTTTGTATTCTTGAGCGCCAATGTGTCGGTGCTCGTGCTGCGTCGCGACCGCGTCGAGCACCCGCACTTCAAGGTGTGGACTTTTGTGCCGGTGCTCGGCATCGCATCGTGCATCATGCTCATGACTCAGCAGAGCGGGCACGTGTGGCTGTTCGCAGCGATCCTGATCGCGGTCGGTGTGCTGCTGCACCTGCTAGCGCGTTGGAACGCGCGGCGCACGGGGGCCTCGAACGTCGTGGAGACCTCGCCCAACGACCGGGTGTGACAGGATGGGCTCGATTCGACGGAGGGCCGCGATCGCCGAGGCGCTCGCGGCGATCCTGATCGCCGCAGCCATCATCGGTCAGCTCGTGTTCAGTCTGAGTCTCGAGCCCCCGGACGTCGCCTTTTTCCTCACGAACTTCTTCAGCTTCTTCACGATCCTGTCGAACATCTCGGCCGTACTCGCGCTCGCATGGGGTGCCTGGTACCTGTGGCGGGCCGAGCGTTTTCCGACGTGGTTCGTTACCGCGTTCGCGGCGGCGGTGACGTACATGGCCGCGACCGGCATCGTCTATAACACTCTGCTTCGCGGCGTCTCGCTCGACCAGGAGTCAACACTTGGCTGGTCGAACGAGGTACTGCACCTCGTCGGGCCGATCTTGGTCGTTGGACTGTGGCTGCTCGTGCAACGGCGGGACGCGCTGCGATGGTCGCACGTATTCGTCGCGGCCGTATTTCCCGTGGTGTGGGCCGTGTACACGCTCATTCGCGGCGCGCTGACCGGCTGGTATCCGTATCCGTTTCTGAATCCGGCGCAGCCGGGCGGGTACGGTGCGGTCGCCGTGTACGTCGTGGCGATCGCCGGGATCATCATCGGCATTGACGCGCTGCTGATCTGGGGGAGTCGGAGGGTTCGCGCGGGTTCGTGAGGGTTCGCGCGGGTTCGTGAGGGTTCGCGCCTCCTGCCGAGAGCACAATCGGGCCCCAGTGGGAAACCCGGATGAGCCGAACGTGTGCTCTCGGCAGTGGTGCTTCGAAGTAACTAGCGCTTCTTGGGCTTGGCCTTCTTGGCCGTACTCCGTTTCGCGCTCTCCTTTGTGTCTTGCTTGTCTTTCTTGCTTCCCGCGGCCTGCTCAGCTTCGTTGGGCAGCGCGGTAGTGCCGTAGAAGCGAGGATCGGGGACCGTGGGGCCCGGCATTGGAACGCCCGCCTCGGGGGCGTCCAGGTAACTGAATTCGCCGAGCCCGTCCGGCGTTGGCCCCGAAGCCCAGCTGCCCTCGCTGGCTGCAGCGCCGTCCGAGAAATTGATGTACTGGTACGCCACATCTCGCTGCTCGTTTTCGAGCGGGAAGTTGCTCGGCACTGGCAGTGATTCGACGCCCTCGGCCTGCAACTCGGCCGCCGCAGCGAGCCACTGGTTCTGATGCATTGTGTCGCGGGCGAGCAAGAAGCTCAATAGATCGCGCACGCCGTGATCGTCGGTCATGTGATAGAGCCGGGCCACCTGCACTCGGCCCTGCATCTCGGCGTTCGCGTTGGCCTGGAAGTCAGCGAGCAGGTTGCCGCTGCTCGTAATGAAACTGCCCATCCACGGGTTCCCGTTGCTGTCGACCGGGCGAGCGCCAGCGCCGGCCACGATGCCCTGTTGCACGTCGGTGCCGCCGATAATGGCGGCCACGGTCGGGTCGTTCTGCACTGCGTCTTCCGTGAGGCCGAGCGGTGACTTCTCGAGCAACTGCGCGATCATCACGGCAAGCATTTCGACGTGTCCCATTTCTTCGGCGCCTATCCCGAATACTAGATCGCGATACTTGCCGGGGATATGCATGTTCCAGGCTTGGAACTGATATTGCAGAGCGACCGTGATCTCGCCGTATTGGCCACCCAGCACCTCCTGCAATTTGCGGGCGTAGATGGCATCCGGCTTATCCGGGGTAGATCTGTGTTGGAGTTCCTGGCGGTGAACGTACATCGTGCGATTCCTCTCCCTCGCGGACCGGAGCGCCGGGGGCCGGCGACTCTGCGAACTGCGATGTCCACAGCTCACACCCCCGGTTGCAGAATCACGACGGGGTTGCTCTATCGAGCGGACTGCCGTACCGGGACGTTCGAAGCTGAGAGCAAGTCTCATGACTTCCTGTTTTTAAACACTTTTTCAACCGTGCGTCACGAATGATGAGATCTGTCGTTATCCATTCATGGGACAAAAACAAGGGGAAACGAGAAAATCGATTTGGCGATGGGGAGCAGCGGTCCTGGCGGGAGTGCTCATGTTTGGCGGTTCTACCGCCGCCATGGCAGCACCTCCTTACGAGACTGAAGCTTCGCTGACGTCATTCCAATTCGTCAACGACGAGGTTGTTGGAGGCTGGGACGCAGAAATAACGGGGACATGGGAACTCCCCGACAATCCGACGACACCCGCTGGCTTTACGGTGGATCTTCCGCCGGAACTGCAGGGACTGACCGATACCTTCCCGCTGCTCGACCCTGATGGGGTAGCAATGGGGCAGTGCGTGGTGACGGCGACGCAGATCGTCTGTGACTTCGACGACACCTATCTTCAGGAGCATCCGCTCAACCTGTCGGGGACGTTCAACTTTTGGGCGCACATTCGTGACACCGTTGACTCTTCAGAGACGCAGACGTTTTATATTGAGGGTGAGGCCGTCACTGTTGTAGTCAACCCGCAGCCCGGTGTCTGCACCGTGAACTGTGATTTCGAGGGTCGCCCGAGCAACAAGACGGGCACCTACGATCGAAATACCGACACGATCATGTGGGTCGTGCGAGTCGGAAGTGACGCGGACGGTGCGACCGGCGGTGAAGAAATGTCGGTCGCGGATCAGCTCGGACCGAACCAGGAGATGCTGACCGAGTTTGATGGCGTCACGTACCCGAATCTGCGGTACACCAATGAGCTTGTCGTAACGAGCGAAGGCGTGCAGCAGCCGGGAAACTGGGTCGATGTGCCGAGCGATCAGTACACGGTGAATAACGGAACTGTCTCGTGGACCGCCGAAGCTGGTTACTACTACAGCATTCGCTATGTCTCGAAGGCTACCGACGGGGGCGCCTCCGGCACTTACAAAAACGACGCGACGGTCACTGTCGGTGGCGTTGACGAATCGGTCGGCAGTGAGGTCGAAAGCCTTGGCGGCGGCGGCACCGGTGTTGGTGACAGCGTCGGGAACTTCTCAATCACAAAGGATGTCGTCTGGGAGGATCAGCCTGTCGCGGGTCTGGAGTTCACCGGCACGTACACGGTGACGTCGCCCGCGTCCGAGGAGTCGACCGGCACGTTCGCGGTTGAGGACGGGGCTACCTGGACGAGCGGTAATTTCGTCACCGGTTCGACCGTTCACATCGACGAGATCTTGCCGACAGATCCCGCAAACATCACTTGGGCAGAGCCGGTGCTCTCGAGCAACGATTTCGTCGTTGGCGATGGTACGACGACCGCGGTAACTCTGACGAATGCAGCGAGTCTGGTGAAGGGGAAGTTCTCGGCCTCGAAGAAGCTTGCAGGGGACGCGGCGAGTGATGTTCCGTCCGATGCGAAGTTCATGCTCGACTACAGCTACCCGGCTGGCCCGGGCTTCGCTGCGGGTTCGGGCACGCTCGAACTGCCAGCAGACGGCACAGTTGTGACGTCACCTGAGCTGCCGGTCGGCGCCCAGCTCGCGCTGAGCGAGCGCGCTCCCGCTGCCATCGAGGGTGCTGTTTGGAAGGACTCGGTGCTGTCGACCGATGCGCTGACGATTGGTGCGGACGAGGTCGTGTCGGTGACGGTCACCAACACAATCGATCATGAAACGGTGACGCCGCCAACCAATCCGGGCACTCCCGGCGGCCCCGCCACTCCGCAGCCACCGAATGGCACAGGCGACCACACGCTCGCCACGACGGGTGGCGCACAGCCGCTCGGCCTCTTGGCGTTCGCAGGGGCACTCATTGTGATCGGCGCTGTGACGGCGCGTCGCGCTCGGACGGCAACGCGCTAACCGACGTGTAGTTCACACGAACGGCCCCCTATCGCTCAGCGCGATAGGGGGCCGTTTGGTGTTCGGACGACCGCTTAGCGCGAGTCGCGCTTGGCCTGACGCTTCGCTCCCTGCGCCTGGCTTGAGGCATCGCGTTTGATACCGCCAGTGGTCTGATCATGCTGACGCTGACGTCCTCCGCCTCCGCCCACCGAGTCCGCCGAGATGTCTGGCCCCGGCGACTTGCCAGCCCGTGCCCGCGCGAGACGCTCATCTTTGAGCTCCTCAGCGGTCTCTCGCGCGACCCGGGCTAGCCGATCGCTCACGATCGAGAGCGCCTCTTCGAACACGTAAGCGCGTCCTCGTGATTTATCAGACCCGGCAGCGGCGGCACCGCGACCACTGGCCAGTTCAACGCGCTCTGCGGCACCGCGACGATAGTTCGTCGTGTGTTTGTTGCGGGCGCGTCGCACGCGTTTATGCAGTGCAAGCAGTTCCTCTTCATCGAGCGGCTCGAGTCGCTCGGGTTCAAGCTCACGAATGAGGTCGCGTTCTTTGTCTTTGAGCACCCACAGATACTGATCCATGCGGCAATTCTCCACAAAATGGGGCGACGCGCAAGAGCCTGTGTGCGCTATGTGTATTCCTTCGCATGATTTTTGTAACAAATCTTGCAGGTGTGCAAGATGGCCTGGTGAATGGCTTCACGCGCTGCTACCATGTGGAAATCTCGCGTCGTTGCAGAGGTGCTGAAGAGGTTGGGGAATCAAATCCTCTCTGGGGTACGGCGCCTTTCTCAGGGAGCATTTGTGCAGCCATCACAGTCGCCGGCGCGCCGAAACGGACGCTTGGCATCAATTCTTCGCGTACTACTCAGTACGGCGATCGTCGCAATGAGCCTCACCGTGGTGAACGTGTCCGTCGACGCCGCACCGGCGGCCGCGGTCCCGGGGACCTCGGGTGCGCCGCAAGCTCCAATCCCGGTGTTCACCGAGAACTTCGAGAACGGTATGACGAACACCGCAACCGGTGCGAAGTCGTACACGACAACGAACGGTGCCGCTCAGTATGTGAGCGCTACGGGGCAGACGTACACCGGATCGCCGAACTGGATCAACGGCGCTCGGTGTAATGGCGTCGTGTTGAGTTACAGCAATTCGACGAGCCCTGCGTGGGCATCGACACCGGCACTCAGTAATAAGTGCAGTCTGTCGGCAGGCGTGCAGAGCTACAACGGTATTCGTACGCTCGCCCGCGGCATGGGCGCGTTCACCGGCAATGGTGATAACGAGCACATTGTCTCGAGCTACACCGAGTGCGCGCTCGACGCCGTCGGCAACGGCACCACCTGCGACGTGATTCCGAGCGGACCGACCAACGGCGTACTGTTCCAAACCACGACGCTGCAGCCTGTCACGCCGGGGCACTTCTACACCTTTGGTGTTGACACTGTCTACGGCAACTGTTCGAATTTCAATAGTCCGACGACTCAGGCCGATGACCCGCAATACCAGTTCCAGCTGATCGACGCGTCCGGCACCGCCGCCAACGTCGGCTCCATTCTCAATGGGTGCCGGCCGAGTCCGACGCGACAGACGTTTGTCGTGAACCGACCGGATCCCGTAGGAACGTCAACGACGATGACCACCCACGTCAGCTCGCTCATTGCGAACGCGCCGTTTCAGTACAACGGGTCGACGCTCGGCGTGAAGATGTACAACGCCTCCGGTGTCACCCTCGGCAACGATGGCGGCTTCGATAACATTCGCATTCTCGACGTCACCCCGCAGCTCGACAAGTCGTTCAGCCCGGCAGTCGTGGCGCAGGGTCAGCAGACCACGCTGACGTATACCGTGACCAACACGAGTGATCTGCTCGCGAAAAATGGGTGGCACTTCGTTGACAATATGCCGACCGGTCTGAGCGCGACTGGCCCGCTCGGTGGGACGTGCGTACGCACCGCGGGGTCAGCGACGGGTGGCACCATCGATGTCACTGGCAACCTCGCAGCCGGCGCCGCCTCGTGCACGATCACGGTGAACGTCATCAGCAATACTCCCGGCGTCTACAACAACTCGGGCTGCGTAGATAACACGGGCGCTGCGATCCCGAATTGCACGAGCAACTTCCCGACAACGACGGGAATTAACCCTCCGGGCACCGCGCCGCTGACGGTGCTTCCAGTCGTCGACCTGAGCATTGCCAAGTCGACGGCGCTGCAGTCATACACTCCTGGTCAGCCCATCACGTATTCCGTCACGGTGCACAATAACGGCCCGAGCGACGCGGTTGGGGCGACCGTCACCGACCCGCTCCCCGCGTCAATCACCGGCGCGAGCTGGACCTGCGCCGTGACCACTCCGGGTACGCCGAACATCTTGCCTACAGGCCCAACTGCTTGCCCCGCGAGCGGCACGGGGTCGATCTCGAACACCGTCCGCGTGAACACGGGCGGCACGATTACCTACACAATCACGGGCACCGTCGCTCCCGGTACGACCGGCCCCCTGGTGAACACGGCGAAGGTGGTACCGGCCGCGAACACGCCGGTGCCGAATCAGCCCGGCGGCGGGCCGAACCCGGTTCCCGGGTCTACAACCCCCGTCACGACTGTAGACCCTGGGTGCCCACCGGCTCCCGGTGCCGGCTGTTCGGCGACGGTGACCACCGCGGGCAGCGCAATTGACGCAGTGAAGTCGATCACCTCGGTCACCGACACCAACAGCAATGGCATCACCGACACGTCTGACGTGATTCACTACTCCATCGTGGCGACCAACACTGGCCAATCAACCCTGACAGGCGTCACAGTGACCGACGCTCTTACAGCTCCAGCGGGTCCAGCAATGACCCTGTCCTGTACGCCAACCACCCCCGCGACGCTCGCGCCAGGGGCCGCGGTCACCTGCACGGGTAATTACACGGTCACCCTCGCAGACACGCTGAATGGGTCGGTGAACAACACCGCGACCGCTACCGGAACGCCACCGAGCGGCCCCGCTGTCACGGACACATCGACAGCGACACAACCAATTACGTCGGCGCCAGATATCAGTGTGCTGAAGACTGCCTCGCCGACGAGCTACGACTCCGTCGGTGACACGATCACCTACAACTTCGAGGTGACCAATGAGGGGAACGTTCCCCTCACCGGCATTGGCGTGAATGAAGTGACGTTCACGGGAACCGGAACCCATCCCGTTGTCACCTGCCCGAGCGGCCCCGTGGCGCCCGGCGCATCGGTCGACTGCACCGCGACGTACGCAGTGACGCAGGCTGACCTCAACGCCGGCAGTATCGACAACACGGCGACCGCGACAGGCACTCCACCGTCGGGCCCCGCAGTGGTGTCTGACCCGTCATCCGCGACGGTCACCGCTGATGAGAATCCGGATCTGACGCTCGTGAAGTCGGCCTCGCCGACCTCGGTGTCAGCCGCGAACGACGTCGTCACATACTCCTTCGCCGTCACGAACTCGGGCAACGTCACACTCACCGACATCACGGTGCAAGAGACTGCATTCTCGGGAACGGGCACCGCCCCGGTCGTGACCTGCCCCACCGCGCCCGTCGCCCCGGGAGACACCGTCACCTGCACGGCGAGCTACTCGCTGACGCAGGCGGACATCAATTCCGGGATCGTGACGAACACCGCGACCGCGACCGGTACCTCGCCCTCGGACACTGACGTCACGTCGGATCCGTCGACCGCGGTCGTCACGGCCGACAGCGCCCCGGGGATCTCGATCGTGAAGTCGGCGACGCCCAACGACGCCGACTCGTTCACCGTGGGTCAGGTCATCACCTACAACTTCGTGGCAACGAACACCGGCAACGTCACGCTCACCGATGTCGCCATCAATGAGACGTCGTTCGACGGGGCCGGCACACTGTCAGCGATTAGCTGCCCGCCAGGCACCGCCTCCCTGGCGCCGGGGGCATCGGTGACCTGCACGGCGACATACACGCTGGAACAGGACGACATCGATCGCGGCGATTTGACGAACGAAGCAACCGCGACCGGTACTCCGCCGACGGGGCCCGACGTCACGTCGCCGCCGTCGGAAGTCGCCATCCCGTCCGATCCGGAGCCCGCCCTCACTCTCGTGAAGTCGGCGACTCCCACAACCGTTTCGGCGGTCGGCCAGCAGGTGACTTACTCGTTCACCGTGATGAACGCCGGCAATGTCACGCTCACCGACATCGATATCTCGGAGACAGTATTTACGGGAACGGGCACGCCGCCCGTCGCGACGTGCCCGCCCGAGGCCGATGCTCTCGTGCCGGGGGAGCAGGTGGTCTGCACCGCGACCTACGCCGCAACGCAGGCCGATCTCAACGCTGGCCAGATCACGAATACCGCCGTGGCCGATGCGCAGCCGCCCACTGGCGGTCCGATTGAGACGGGACCGTCGACCGCTATCGTCACCGCGACGAGCACCCCGGGGCTCACGATTGAGAAGTCGGCTTCTCCGACGACGATCACCGACATGTCGGAGATTGCGTACTCGTTCGTGGTGACGAACACGGGCAATGTGACGCTGGCCGACGTGGTCGTTTCTGAGACATCCTTCTCGGGCACGGGCACCCCGCCCGACATCACCTGCCCGGCCGGGCTCGAACTCATGGCACCGGGTGACGAGGTGACCTGCACGGCGACGTACACGCCGACGCAGGCTGACCTGGATGCTGGTCAGATCACGAACACAGCGGTCGCAACAGGTAACCCTCCAGCGGGTGAGCCGACTGTGTCGGATCCCTCGACCGCCGTCGTGACGGCGACGCCCACTCCCGCGCTCAGCATCGTGAAGTCGGCGACACCGACGACCGTAAACGCCGTCGGTGATGTCGTCTCGTACTCGTTCGAGGTCACGAACACCGGCAATGTGACGCTCACCGGGGTCGCGGTTCAGGACTTCGCCTTCACCGGCACGGGAACGCCGCCCGAGGTCGAGTGCCCCGCAGAAGCCGCAACGATGGCTCCGAATGACGTCGTCATCTGCACGGCAAGTTATGAGGTCACTCAGGCCGATATTGACGCCACACAGATCACGAACACGGCAACCGCGACGGGTACTCCACCGAGCGGCCCATCAGTGACCTCGCCGCCGTCGACCGCCACGGTCGACGCGGAGGGCACTCCAGGGATCGCGCTCGAAAAGACAGCCTCGCCGAATGACGCAACGGCTCTGGTCGTGGGTCAAGACGTGACCTACTCCTTCGAGGTGACCAACACCGGCACCGTGACGCTGACAGACATCACGGTCGTTGAGGGATCGTTTACGGGTTCGGGCACACTGTCCGCAGTGAGCTGCCCGCCCGAGGCGGCGTCGCTTGCTCCGGGTGACTCGGTCACCTGTACTGCGACCTACACGGTGGAACAGGAAGACGTCGATCGCGGCTCGATCGTGAACGACGCAACCGCGACAGGGCTCCCGCCGGGAGGCGAGACCATCGTGTCGCCGCCGTCGGAGGTTGAACTCGACGCCGAACCCGATCCTTCGCTATCGCTCGTGAAATCGGCTGAGCCGGAAATGGTCGCGAACATCGGCGAAATCGTGAACTACTCCTTCGTTGTCACGAACACCGGTAACGTCACCCTCACTGACATCACCGTCAACGAGGGCGACTTCTCGGGCGCGGGCACCGCACCCGAGATTGAGTGCCCAGCAGAGGTCGCATCGCTCGCTCCGGGCGATAGCGTCACGTGCACGGCCAGCTACACGATCGTGCAGGCGGATCTCGACGCGGGGTCGGTCACCAACTCTGCGACCGCGACCGGAAATCCGCCCACCGGCGGCTCGGTCGATAGCCCGCCCTCGACCGCCGTGGTCGACGTGAGCAGCCAGCCAGCGCTCACCATCGCGAAGTCGGCGAATCCGACCGTGATTACCTCGGTGGGTCAGCAAATCGACTACTCGTTCGTCGTCACGAACACCGGTAACGTCACGCTCGCCGATATCACGGTGAACGAGACGGAATTCAGTGGCACGGGCGAAGCGCTCGTGGTGACCTGCCCGAGTGCAGCTGATTCGCTCGCGCCGACTGCTTCGGTAACCTGCACGGCAAGCTACACCGCGACGCAGGCTGACGTGAACTCCGGTGAGATCACGAACACGGCGACCGCAACGGGCACGCCGCCGTCAGGCTCAGACGCGGTGTCCGAGCCGTCGACCGCGACGGTCACGGTGGAGCCGAATGCCGCACTCACCGTGGTGAAGTCGGCAACACCCGCGAACGGGGAGCCTCTCTCCGCGGGCGACACCGTGACGTATAGCTTCTTGGTAACCAATACAGGAAACGTGACGCTCACGGATGTGGCGATCGACGAGATCGAGTTCACCGGCGCGGGCGATGCGCCCGAGGTGGTGTGCCCGGATGAAGCGACATCGATGAACGCCGGTGATGAGGTCATCTGCACCGCCGAATACACGGTGACGCAGGCTGACGTCGATGCAGGGGTGCTTACGAATACAGCGACGGCAACGGGAACGCCCCCGGGCGATGAGCCGGATGTGACGTCGCCGCCGTCGACGGCAACAGTGACGCTGACGCCGGCGCCCGCGCTGTCGATCGTGAAGTCGGCGACGCCGAATGACGCAGCATCGTTCACGGCCGGTACCCAGATCACGTACACGTTTGTGATCACGAATACCGGCAACGTGACGATGACCGACGTGGTGCCGAGCGAAACCGAGTTCACCGGCTCTGGCTCGATGTCCGCAATCACGTGCCCGGCTGAGGCAGCCGAGGTCGCTCCGGGCGACCAGGTAACCTGCACCGCCGAGTACACGCTCACTCAGGCAGACGTCGATGCCGGCAGTGTGGAGAACACGGCGATTGCTACGGGCACACCGCCGGTGGGGCCACCCACCGAGTCGACACCGTCGACGGTGCAGCTTCCCTCTGATCCCGAACCGGCCATCAGCCTGGTGAAGGTTGCTGACAAGCAGCAGGTGACCAAGGCTGGTCAGCTGATTACGTACACGTTCACGATGACGAATACCGGCAATGTGACCGTGCACGATGCGACGGTGGCCGAGGGTGAATTCTCGGGCAGTGGCGAGCTCTCACAGGTCACGTGCCCGCCGGAAGCCGCAGTGTTGGCACCGGGCGCGCAGGTCGAGTGCACCGCAACGTACCGCGTTGAAGCCGCCGATCTCACGGGCAAGCCACTCACCAACACGGCCACGGCCACGGGCACGACGACGACCGGCACGCCGCCGGTATCACAGCCGTCTACCGCCACGGTCGAGACCGTGAAGCCGGGCGTGCCGCCGGTGCCGCCGGTCACGCCGTCGAGTGGGCCGCTCGCTGTGACAGGTTCCGGCTCGGGTCTGCCGCTCATCGGCGGAGCCGCACTCCTGCTGCTTCTCGGCGGAGCGACCATCCTGTTCGCCCGCAGTCGGCGGTTCCGGTCGCACCGGAATCAGCAGCAGGGAAAAATGGCCTCATGATGAGTGAAGCAACGACACGGCGCCGAATCCTTGCGACCCTGGCAGCGGTTTCGCTGCTCGGGCTCGCGGGGTGTTCGGCGCCCGACGCAGATCCGAAGCCCAGCCCGTCGACTGAAGCGACGGCCGGGTTGCCCGACGGCGTGACTCCCGCCGACGATGTGCCCACCGACGTGGAAAACGACGCCAAGGCGCGCTCGCAGGTGACCCTGAGCTCGTGCAAGGCGACAGACGATGGGTGGCAGGCTGCCGGCAAGGCATCGAACCC
Source organism: Leucobacter sp. NPDC058333 (assembly GCF_042726155.1). Classification (NCBI taxonomy): domain Bacteria; kingdom Bacillati; phylum Actinomycetota; class Actinomycetes; order Micrococcales; family Microbacteriaceae; genus Leucobacter; species Leucobacter sp. NPDC058333. The sequence goes on along the minus strand of NZ_JBHXHV010000002.1, from coordinate 235,009 downwards.
CGGCAAGGACGATGTGACGTACGCCATCACGGTGTACTTCACGACCGCGTCCGCGACAGTGATCGATTGGGCAGACACCACCGTCGACGTCGCTGCGGGGGAGCAGGGAAAGTGGTCTGCCAAGAAAAAGTTCGCCGTCGCGGATGACACGCAGTGCGTGATCCGCGCGGTGACGGTGAGCTAGGCCCAATGCGCGCTGGCCCCGGTGCCGCCGCGTTTCGCAAGTGATCCGCGTTTGGCAAGCTCGAACTTCACGTTTCGAGCTTGCCAAACGCGGATTGCTTGCGGAATGCCGGTCAGTACAGTGCGAAACCGCTCACGTGAGTAAATAATCTGGCCGAGATGTGTAAATAAAGTTTAAGTTATCGGCCAAAACTCCGTCACGAAATCCGCTTTTTGTCGTGTGAATATGTGCGGGCATATTTCTGCCCATTTCGGTTTCAGACACTCGAGACGCTTCCTCGAATCTGCACATGATTGAAGGAAACACATGACTACTAGCGCCCCGTCGCACGCCTGGCGATTATCGCCTCGGGCTATTTTTGCCGTCGTGCTCACACTGCTCATTGGCGCAATGAGTGTCATCACGTCACCGCTCGCCGCGCACGCGGCGACGGGGGACTACACGATCACGCTTGACGCTCCCAACACGGTGAACGTCGGTGAGACATACAACTACGCGGCGACGCTGCAGTTCGAGGGCGTGGACGCCGCCAGTCCGGCAGTGGGCGTGCAACTCTCCACGACGCTGCCCGCTGGAACTGCCTTCGACTCGATGCCGACCGGAGCCGACTCGCCGGTTGCAAGCTACACCTACGATCCGGCAACCCGCGTATTGACGATCGTCTTGAAAGACACGACAAACCCGCTGCTCACCATCGTGTACACCGCGAAGCAGACGGACCTGCCCCACAAGTACCTGGGTGAAGAGCTGACCACCGTCATGACCGGAACCGGCGGTCCGAGTGGCAACGCCACCTCCGAGACCGTGACGACGACGGTGCAGGGCGACAACGAATACTTCGCGGCGAAAACCAGCGAGGTCGTCACGGGCGGCGACAACCGCACCGTGACGTATCACTTCGATATGGCCACATCCCACCCAGACACGCACTCGACGTTCACCTCGTGGATGCAAGAGCTCAGTGACAGTTTCCCCGCCGGTGCAGTGCTTGTTGAAGCATCGCCGAGCTTTCAGGGCGGTTCGTGGGACACGACGGCCTGGCCGAATGCGAAGTGGACTCGCGACGGAATGTATGGCCCGTCGAACACGTCGTTCGATCCTTCAAAGCAGCACATCTGGCTGACGGTCTACTATCCCGCGACCGTCGCCGGGTGGGAGGATGGGAAACGCCCACCGGTGAACACCGTGACGTTGAACACGGCAGACGCGAGTGACGTCGCGCACGTGGGCACCCCGGGAAGCACGCAGGGCCCCGCGTTCACCCCCACGGGCGGTGTGGCAGTCGGTGCCTCGAAGACCGACGCAGGCGGACGTTCGGCGGGTCAGCTCGTTCACTCCACGCAGACTGGTGGCTCCTATGTCGGACCCGCGAGCTCGCCAGACCTCGACTCTTTGGTGCTTACTGATTCGGGCGCGGCCGGCGAAGCGAACGAACCCTGGTTTAAGCACGCTGACATCAATCAGATCTTCGTGACCTTCTCAACGTCGCTCGCAGCGCAGAATCTCCCGTACAAGCTCGAGTACCAGGTCGACGGAAGCGCGGCGTGGACCGAGTACACCGGCTACGCCGTTTCGAGCGGCAGGACGAATCAGTCGCTGACGCTCGCGGTGCAAAACGCGGGTTCGTCGGGCTGGCAGGCAAATGGCCAGGACGTACTCAACATCCCGGTGGGCTCGACGCTCACAGGCTGGCGACTCTCGGTTGCCCCCGGTGCCGAGACGGTCAAAGTGGGTTCCGAGGCTAAGGTTCGTATGTCGTTCCAGCCGGTCTTCCGTGAAACGGACGCGGGCGTGCAGGGCGTCGACGCGGCCGCTGGCGTCTCGCCCGGGCCGCAGACCAACACCGTGACGGTGACGGCAGACGATCAGCAGGCGCAGGCGTCAAGCTCGTACACTCCGACCGACTCGGTCTTCGTGACGACGCACGTGACTGCACCCTCGTCACTATCGGTAGGCTCCTCGGGAACGGTTTCGGCGGGCATCGTGAATCAAAATCCGTCAGAGACGTACACTGATTCCGCGCTGACCGTCGTGCTGCCGTGCGGTATCTTCTACGATGCCTCGCAGGCGATCACTCCGGCGCCTTCGACCGTCGGTGTACCCGCGACGCCCGCGATCGGTGCCGGCGCGACCGTTGACTCCACCGGTCGCATTACCGACGCGAACGGGTGCGAGCAGCAGGTCGTGAAGTTCAGCTTTGATGAGCTTCCGGCAATGCGCGCGCCAGGCACGGTTAACGATCGCTGGGCTGAGAGCTTTGGCTGGACGTACGATATCCCGGTGCGCGTCCTCGCGCAGGCTTACGATCCCGACGCGACGTCCGTCGTATCGACGTCGTTCGCAACCGTGGCCGACCCGCGCTTTATCGCCGTTGCTGACGGTGGCACGGCGACTGCGACAGTGCCAATGGTTGGGTACAACCCGTTCTTCGGGAATGACGTGTACGACCTCGACCCGGCACGCACCTCCGTCGCCGTAGCGAAGGACAACACGACAATCAATACGGCCGGTGGTCTGTTGATCTCGAAGCTGTCGGGCGCGTCGGCGACCGGCCCGTGGGCACTGAACTCCGTCGTCAGTGACGACTCGTTCTGGCAGATTTACGTGAGCAACGTGCTGCCGAACCCGGTGACGAACATCGCGTTCTTCGACAAGCTTCCGAGCGTTGCCGACGGCGATGACTTCGATACGCAGCTCTCGGCTGCGGTCACGGGTGCGCCGGCCGGCGCGGTCGTCGAATACTCGACGGACGCCACCACCGCGACGAACGGCACCTGGACCACGACCGCCGCTGGTGCGACGGCGTTCCGCGTGACCGTGCCGAGCATGACGAGCGGCGACAAGTTCACGCTTGTAGTGCCCACTTCGAACCTGGGCGATCTCAGCTACGGCGAGCTGGCTGACAACACCGTCTCTGCGACCGGCACGTACAATTCGAATCCGGTGTCGTTCAGCTCGAATTCGGCAGATGTGACCGTACTCGCATCGCCCGCGCTGGCGATCGTGAAGAAGACCAACGGTGTTGCGTACGATGCTGCCCCCGGTGCTGTCGTTGCCGAGGGCTCTCCGGTGACCTGGACGTATGAGGTGACGAACACCGGCGACGCTCCGCTCGATAGTGTCGCTGTCAGCGATGAGTTCGTTGACGGTGCTGGCGTGACCGGCACGCAGACGCCCACGTCGTCTGCGACCGGGCAGCTGCTACCGGGGGAGACTCGCACGTTTACCGCGACCGGAATCGCGGTAGCGGGTCAGTATCACAACACCGCGACCGCAACGGGCACCGCCGTGACGACGGACGGGACGGCGCTGCCGCAGCAGCCCGCACCGGCCACCGACGAATCCTGGTACCTCGCGGGAGTCTCTGGTCTGACGATCGTGAAGACAACGAACGGTGAAGACGTGGAGAGCGCACCCGGCTTGCCATTGAAGCCCGGCGCCGATGTTGAGTGGAAGTACACGGTGACCAACACCGGTACCTTGCCGCTCACTGAAATCCTCGTCAAAGATGTGGATGCCGACGGCAACTCGGTCTTCACTGACACGGTCGCGAGTCTTGCGCCGGGCGAGTCTGTGACGCTGTCGCAGGCGGGCACGGCGGTCGAGGGTCAGTACCACAACACGGTCACCGCGACCGCGGAAGACCCAGCGGGGAGTGGGCAGCCGCTCACGGCCGCTGACGATTCCTGGTACTTCGGAAACGTGCCGGGTCTCTCGGTCGAGAAGCTGGTCAGCGATTCCGCTGACGGGCCCTGGGATGAAACGGTTGAGATCGATAAGAACGCGGCTTCATACTGGAAGGTGACGGTGACGAACACCGGCAATTCCACGCTGAACGACGTGACTCTGACCGATGCGAAGCTCGACCAGACCATTGCTGTCGGCACGCTCGCTGCGGGCGAGAGCAAGACGGTGATCCTGTCGATGGAGAAGACATCCGAGGGGTTCACCAACGTTGCAGACGCGTCGGGCACCTCGGTCGATGGCAGTGAGGTCGATGCGTCAGACGACGCGTCGGTTGCGGTCACTGAGCAGACTGCGCCGCCGACGGTCCCCGAGCAGCCCGTTATTCCGGGCGTTGTGGAACCTCACGGCAGCATTGACCCGAAGGCCCTCGCGGTCACTGGCTTCGCGGCCAGCGGGTTCATGACCGTTGCTGGGCTGTTGGTTACCGGTGGCCTGCTGATGCTGCGCCGTCGAAAGACCGCGCAGCAGTAACGCGCAGGATCGCGCCGAGCGCGCGCGTGGTCAACGTGCAGGGGGTTCTCTGAACCCCCTGCACGTTGTGCGTTTGTGGCGGGGTGCGAGAGCGTGCGTTGCGAATGCGGCCCCGCGGCCGCTCTAGTCTCTGGCCGGACCCGAACGGAGCACGATGATCGCACGGGCGGCGAAGCACACGGCACCCACGAGCATGATGATCGCGCCAACAGTGAGATACCAGGCGTCTGCGCTCAGCAGCGACTGGATGCCAACCAGCGCGAACATGACCCCGGCGAAGCCCCAGATGGCGGCGTCTCGCGTGATCTTGCTCGACTCCTCGATCTTGCTCGACCCCACGATCTTGGTCGACCCCACAGGGCGGTGGCGTTGCTGGTTCATAGCTCGGAGCCTATCACCGAGCCGACGCTTCCCTTTGTAGCAGCCACCGCTTCGGGTGCGTCTGCGCCCACTCTGACGTCTGCGTTCTGCAAGTGATCCGCGTTTGGCAAGCTCATGGTCGAGAACTCGAGCTTGCCAAACGCGGATCACTTGCCTTGGGTGCACCCGCCGCGCCGATCACACTGGCTTCAGAGGTTTTGTGGGATCTCTCCCAAAGAACACCATAGATGCACGTGCATCTTTCCGGTTCCGTACAACACGAAAAAAAACCTGAAACCTGAGCGTCATGAATACCCCCAAAGTGCGTGTGATGTGTGTGCCGATGAAATTCGGTTGAAGTTTTGGCTCTCATCAGCTAACGCTCAGCGACGCAGCCGTCAGCAATACGGACCGCCTGCGCGCGTACAGACACCCCCTTCACCAGTTAGGAACCGCATGCGCTTGCGATCCCGTACACGGTACTCACGCGCCCAAAAACCGCCGAAAACCGCCCCAAAACGCTCAACACGTCGCGTGTTGCGCTGGGGAACCGCCGCTGCGCTGTTCGCAGCGGTGCTCATCGGCGGCGGCTTCGGGCAGGGTGTCGAGACGGCATTCGCAACCGTGCCGGGTACCCCGGGTACGCCACAGGCGGGGACGCCGGTGTACACCGAGAACTTCTCGAACATGAGTGCCACTCTCGGCGCGATCCCCATCAACACCTACGTCGGTGGAGCAGCAGCCGCAAACAGTACGTACACCGCTGACGCGCAGTACACCCCACTCGGCCAGCAGTGCAACGGCTGGATTCTCCACTCGACCACTCCGCTGCCCCTCACGGACCTTGGTTGCGTCAACAATCAGCCTGCCGGTTGGCAAGACATTCGCAACATGGCGATTGCCCTCGGCACGGCGCAGGGCCAAACCCCCGCCCAAGCGGCCACGAACCAGGTGCTCTCGGCGTACACGAACGCCATCTCTGGAGTCATCGCCGCTGGTACCCAGTTCCGCACGACCAGCACCATTCCCGCAACCGCCGGTCACTACTACGCCGTGTCGGCGTATTTCGCGGCGGTGAGCTGCCCGGCCGCGGGTGGTGCGAACCAGCCAAAGGAGACGTTCTCCCTCATCGTCAACGGTTCGCCGATCGTATTGAGTTCGGGGTTGAACCCCTGCACGAACAACACGGTCTGGGCCCCGCAGGTCGCAAAGTTGCAGTCTGCCGCGTACCAGATTCCGGTCGGCACCACCGCGAGCCTCGGCCTGTCGCTGTACAACGCGACCGCCAGTGGATCCGGCAACGATGCGGCTTTCGACCTGCCACAGATCGTGGATGTCACGCCGCAGCTCGATAAAGCCTTCACCCCGAACCTGATCCTCAACGGTGCGACATCGAAAATGACGCTGACCGTGACGAACACCTCTGACCTGATGGCGAAAACCGACTGGTTCATCACCGACGCCCTGCCTGCGAACCTCAAGATTGCGGCTACGCCGAACGTCGGCGGCACCTGTGTGCAGAAGGCCGGTGTGGCCTACAGCGTCACGGCACCCGCCGGCGGCACAAGCGTTGCGGTGAAGGGCGGCGACCTCGCGCTGGGTCAGGCCTCGTGCACCATCACCGTCGACGTCACATCGAGCGTGAATGGTACGTACGTGAACGGCCCGGCCAACATCACGACGAATCTCAACCCGCCGTCGAACGCGACCCTCGAGGTCATCCAGCCGTCGATCGACCTCGTGAAGACCTCGAACATCACGAGCTACACGGCGGTGGGCGACACCGCGACCTACACGTTCGTGGCGACGAACACCACTCCGAAGGCTGCGACGAACACCGTCGCGAACACGAGCCTGAGCAACGTGGTCATCACCGAAGACAGCTTTACGGGAGTTGGGCCCATGGGCACGATCACCTGTGACAAGCCGGCTCCGGTGACGCTCGCGAGTGGCGCGAAGCTGACCTGTACGGCGAAGTACGTCGTGCAGCAGAAAGATCTTGACGCGAAAAACCTCACGAATGTTGGTCGCACCACCGGTACGCCAACAGTCGGTCCGAACGTGACGGACACCGACGACGAAGTGATTCCGTCGGTCTGGTCGCCGAAGCTGCTCATTGATAAGACCGCAGCTGTGGTTGATGTCGACAAGGACGGGGTTACGGGGCTGGGTGACCAGATCAAGTACGCTTTCGATGTCACGAACACCGGCAACGTGACGGTGGCGAACGTGAAGGTCATTGACGACCGGTTGACCAAACTGAACATCGGTGTCACCTGCACTCCGACCACCCTCGCACCAAAACAGGTCGCGCACTGTACAGCGAACTCGCCGTACATCATCACTCAGGCCGACGTCGACGCGAAGCTTGTTGTCAACACGGCGTATTCGACGGGCACCGACCCGGCGGGCGGGCCGGTGAAGTCGAACGACGACAGCACGCAGACCCCGATTTCGCTGTTCCGCATTCCGCTGCAGATCGAAAAGATCGGCGAATCGAGCAGCAACAGCTGGGTGCGGATGGACGGCTCGACGTTCGAGATCCTGAAGGATACGAACGGTGCGCCAGGAGCATCCGTGGGAGCCAAGATCACCAGGGCCGGAACTGGCCTCTTCCAAATCGACAGCATTGAGGCCGGAACGTACTGGCTGACTGAGCTCACCGCGCCCGACGGTTTCAACCTGCTCGCCGATCCGGTGAAGTTCACCATCAATTCCGACCGCACCGTGACCATCGTCAGCGGCGGCGGCGACGCGGTGACGGCGACGGGGCAGCTCATCACCGTGCGTGACGTGCCTGCCTTGGTGATGCCGGAGGCCGGCGGAACCGGAACGATCCCGTACGTGGTCGGCGGACTCGGTCTCCTCATCGTCGCCGGAGGACTCGTGTGGCTCATTCGACGCCGTCCGAAGAACAGGACGCCGGGGAGTTCCATGTAGCCCCCGACCGTCATGCGTCCGCGAGCACCCCTCGCCCCAAAGTTTGTCCTTTTCAGTTACACCCTCAAGAAAGTAGAACCATGAGTACGCACCACAAGTCGCGCGGTATGCGCGTCGCCGCCATTGTGTTGGCCGCGGCGATCAGCACGCTGACGCTGGCATCATCTGCAAGCGCAGTGAGCCCCAACCTCATCGATCCATCACAGACGGGATCGATCACGATCCACAAGCACGAGGCTCCGGTCACCCCGACCGGACTGCCGAACGACGGCACCGAGCAGTCGGTCGACCTGCCCCCGCTCGCGGGCGTCGGTTTTACCGTTTACAAGGTCGACACGATTGACCTGACCGAGAACGCGGGCTGGACCGCCGCCTCGGATCTTTCCGACAAGTTCGACGGCACGACCGCCTCGATCACCAACGCGGGCTACACCGTCACCGCTGTCGGTGGCGAGCAGTTCACCGATGCCAACGGCGAGATCGTCACCTCTGATCTCGATCTCGGTCTCTACTACGTCGTTGAGACCAGCCCGCTGCCCGGATCGACCGGTGTCGCGCCGTTCCTCGTCACCGTCCCGCTGACGAACCCGAACAGCGACGACTCATGGCTCTACGACGTGCACGTGTACCCCAAGAACGCGCTCACGAACGTCACCAAGACCGTCGAGGATTCTGACGACGTGAAGCTCGGCGACGCGGTGGACTTCACCATCACCGGCGATATCCCGAACGTGGCGATCATCGATGGCTACAAGATCGTCGACAAGCTCGACTCGAAGCTCGACTACGTGTCGACCGCTGTGACCCTGGCCGACGGCACTGCGTTGGCAGCCAGCGACTACGTCGTGACCTACGACGCAGCAACCAACACGGTTTCCGTGAATTTCACCGCTGCCGGCCTGCTCGTTCTCGCCGCTCACACTGACACCGAGGTCGTTGCCACGGTCACAACCAAGGTCAACACCGTCGGCGAGATCGCCAACACGGCGCTGCTCTACCCGAACGCCGGTTCGGTGTCACACAACCCCGGTGAGCCCGGCGGCCCGGTTGTGACCCCCGAGGTAGTTACCAAGTGGGGCGACCTCACCGTCGCAAAGGTCGACAAGTCGGGCGCAGCGCTGACCGGTGCAGTCTTCTCCGTGTACCTGACCGAGGCTGACGCCAAGGCTGGCACCAACCCGATCTCACTCGGCGGAGCTACCGAGTTCAAGGTTGCCGCAGACGGCACCGTGACCATCTCGGGTCTGCGGTACTCGGACTGGGAAGACGGGGCGCAGATTGCCTCGGAGGCTGATTACCAGAACTACTGGCTCTCCGAGATCGTCGCCCCTGACGGCTTCGAGCTGCTTGCCGACCCGATCGAGTTCTCGATTACGCAGGCAACCACCGCGGTCGGCGTCGACCTCGAGGTTGTCAACGTGCCGAGCAACGCCGGCTTCGAGCTGCCCCTCACCGGTGGCACCGGCACCGCGATCTTCGTTGGTGCTGGCGCGCTCCTCCTCGCGGGCGCAGCGTACTTCGCTGTGCAGAGCCGCCGGAAGAACCGCTCCGCAGCCTAAGCGCTGAAAGGGTTGTGGGCGGATCGGGAACTCCCGGTCCGCCCACAACCTTTTGGAGTTTTCACCGAGTCCTCGCAATATCTGAAAGTCGACACACCGATGGTCATCGAATCACCCCACGACGTACGCCCCGTCGCTTCGGCGCCGCGTCACCGCGCGCGGCCGCGGCAGAAGGCAGCGCGCGAAAAGTGGGGATGGCGCCAATCGGTGGCCATGCTGGTTGCAATCCTCGGAATCGCTATTTTCATTTACCCGACGGCAGCGGCCTGGATTTCGAACGTGAAGCACAATACAGAGGTCGATGGCTACGTCGACTCGGTCGACAGTCTGCCCACGGCCGAGAGCAAAAAGTTGCTCGCCGCTGCCCGCGAATACAACCGTGAACTTCCGGCGGGGCCTCTCCGCGACCCTTACGCGCTCGGCGAGAACGGGCAACAGACCGCGGTCGACGGCGGGAGCGATCTGTATTTCAAGACGCTGTCCCCTCCCGGATCAGACACCATGGCGCGGATTAGAATCCCCGCCATCGACGTCGATCTGCCGGTCTATCACGGCACGAGTGAAGCGACGCTCGCGCGGGGCATCGGGCACCTGTATGGCAGTTCACTGCCTGTCGGCGGCGTGGGGACGCACTCGGTTCTCACGGGGCACTCCGGCTTCGTGAAGGCGACGCTCTTCGACCACATTGATTCCCTCAAACTCACCGACACCATCGTCATTTCCGTGCTGGGGGAGGATCTCTACTACGAGGTCGACAAGATCCAGACGGTGTTGCCCAATGAGACCGACGCGCTGCGCCAGGTCGAGGGCAAGGACTATCTGAGCCTTGTCACGTGCACCCCGACGGGTGTGAACACGCACCGACTACTCGTGCGGGCGAAGCGTGTCGACGCTCCAGCCGAGACGAAGGCCGGCGAGACCGTCATCGCCGATAGTTCGACCGCGCCCCCGTTCCCGTGGTGGATGCTCAGCCTCGTTGGCGTGCCAGTCGTGATGTACCTGCTCGTTCGGCCGAAGCGGATCACTGATGGCGACGATTCAGAAGCAACCACCCCACCGGCTGAGGAGGCCACAACGTGAAGACACTCATGACCAGATCCCGAGACGTTTTGCTGCTTGCACTCGCGGCGACGCTCGGGATCGCATTCGCGTTCACTGCGACTGCAGCGCAGGCGGCGACAAGTACGGCCTCCGATTGGACGGCACTCGAGACGGCCTTCAGCACCGCCGCAGACGGCGACATCATCATGCTCGGCGCCGACATCGACTCCACGGGAAGCGCGAGCTACCTGTCGGTGCCGGTGGGAGTTGGCGTGACGCTCGATTTGAACGGCCACACGCTGACCCTTGCCCCCGTGGACGGTCCCGGCCTGCACGTTGGCCAAACGAGCTCGCTGACCGTCAATGATTCGGTCGGAACCGGACAGCTCGACGCCACCGGCAGTTCAAATGGCACTGGCGTCTCTCCGTACTCGCCCGGTATCGGCACAGACACCAGCGACAATCGCGCCGGCAAAATCACGATCCTGGGCGGATCAGTAACCGCACGTGGCGGCATGTACGCGGCCGGCATCGGCGGCTCCCGCTTTAAAGGGGGCGCTGAACTCATCATGCAGGGTGGCTCGCTGACCGCTCACGGCGGTATGGGCGCCTCCTCGGTCGGCGCGGGCAACCTCGTGCACGGCGCAATGTTCGCGGGGTCAGTGACGGTTGACGGTCCTGAAGATGTGACTGGCCTGCCCGTAACGGCCGGGATCAGCGGACCCGACACTGAACCGTCGCCCGTGTCATACACGAACCCGACAACGGGCGTCCTCGTGACCGGCAGCGCGACGAGCGGCGACCCAGATCAGGGAACGCTGGAGCTTGCGTTCCACTACAACGTCATATTCGACTTCGCCGACGGTGTCACGTCGACGTCGACTCAGGTCGTCGACTGGGGAAAGACCGCGGTTGAGCCCGCCGTGCCGGATCGCACCGGGTACACCTTTGCCGGGTGGACCTCGTCTGTCACCGGCGCAACTCCGGCGAGCATCGTGACTGTGCCCGTGACCTTCACGGCCGAGTGGATCATCGACAGCTACCCCGTCGTGTTCGACTCAGCGAATGGCGATGCCGCAGCATCGCAGAGCGTCGAGTACGGTCACACGCCGATTGTTCCGGCGAATCCGGTTCGCGCCGGCTACACCTTCACCGGGTGGACCTCGTCGGTCGCCGGGGTTGAACCCACCGACGAGATCACTGAACCGGTGACCTTTACCGCAGGTTGGACTAAGGACGCAGTGGTCGTTGTTGATCCGCCCGTCGATCCGCCGGTCGAGCCGTCCGTCGTTGTGCCGCCGGTGGTGGCACCCCCGATGAGCAGCACTGAGTCGTCGCCAGCGGTTCCCGCAGCTGCCGAAGCGACGCTCGCCCTGACCGGTGCGGGCGGCGTACTGCCGTGGACGATCGCTGGCGTGGCGGCGCTCACCCTCGGCGCGGGTGCGATGATCCGAGCTCGCCGCCGGGCGTAGCGCAGTACGCGGTCGCCGCTCGTTCGGCAAGCGATCCGCGTTCGGCAAGCTCAGTCATACGACTTCTGGCTTGCCGAACGCGGATCACTTGCGCAACGCGCGGCCCGCCGCGAGCCCGCGCGGCCCGGCCCGAGCCCACGTGCCCAGCCCCTCACCCCGCGTGTGCGAGGGCAGCCTCCGACTTGCGCTAGGCTGGTCTGGTTGCACATGCTCGCCTCCGTAGCTCAGGGGATAGAGCGCCGGTTTCCGGTACCGTAGGTCGGGGGTTCGATTCCCTCCGGGGGCACTGCGACACAGGCTTCCATCGCTTCGGCGGTGGGAGCCTTTTTCTGTGTGGCACGCGCGCGCGGCGAGGTACGTGGAGCGCCGAGTAGAATCGTTGCTTGTGACGCCACAAGAACTCGCTACCGCTCTCGCTGCCATCCTCTCCGACATTGTCGCCGCTCGCGGATCCGACGCTGTCGTCTCTGAGCAAGACACGCAGGTGGAGCGACCCAAGAATCGTGATCATGGCGATTGGGCCTCGAACGCTGCAATGAAGTTCGCCAAGCGCATCGGCGTGAACCCGCGCGAACTCGCCGAAGAGATCGTGACGCGCGCGGTCGAGATCGACGGTGTCGCCAAGGCAGAGGTTGCAGGCCCCGGCTTCATCAACATCACCCTGGACGCCGCGAGCGCGGGGGAGACCGCCCGCCGCGTTGTCGAGCAGGGCGCAAACTACGGCCGCAGCGACACGCTCGCCGGTCAGCGCATCAACCTCGAGTTTGTCTCGGCAAACCCCACCGGCCCGCTGCACATGGGGCACACACGCTGGGCAGCCCTCGGCGATTCGACGGCGCGCGTGCTTCGGGCCGCCGGTGCCGAGGTTACGAGCGAGTACTACATCAACGATGCCGGGTCGCAGATGAACAAGTTCGGCCGATCGGTGCTCGCGGCTGTGCTCGGCGAAGACGCACCCGAAGACGCGTACCCGGGCGCCTACATTCAGGAGCTCGGGCGCAAGGTGCGCGAGCAGTTGCCGCAGATCGCGGAGCTCGCCGCGGGCGACCGCGATGCAGCGCTCGAAGAGGTGCAAGAGGCCGCGTACCAGATCCAGCTCGCCGAGATCAAAGACTCGCTCGAGCGCTTCAATGTGCACTTCGACGTCTATTTCTCGGAGCGCTCGCTGCACGCCCCTGGCGAGGACGGCTCAGCGAGTCCCATCGCTTCGGCCGTCGACCGCCTGCGTGAGCAGGGTTACGTCTTCGAAGAGGACGACGCTATCTGGGTGCGCACGACCGCGTTCGGTGACGACAAAGACCGCGTATTCACTCGCGGCAACGGCATCTTCACCTACTTCGCCGCCGACGCGGCGTACTACCTGTCCAAGATGGACCGCGGCTTCACCGAGAAGATCTACCTGCTCGGCGCCGACCACCACGGGTACATCGGCCGCCTCACCGCGATCGCGGGCGCGGCCGGCGACAACATCGAGACCGACATCTCGGTGCTCATTGGCCAGCTCGTGAACCTCGACGGGGCGCGCCTCTCGAAGCGTGCCGGCAACATCATCGAGCTCGACGATCTGCTCGAGTGGCTCGGTGCCGACGCGCTGCGCTACTGGCTGGCGCGCTACCCGGCAGACTCACCCCTCGCGCTCGACGGCGAGAAGGTGCGCAGCCGCACGAATGACAACCCGGTCTTCTACGTGCAGTACGCGCACGCGCGCACCTGCGCGGTTGATCGGAACGCGGCCGCGGCGGGGATCGACCGCAGTGCGTTCGCCCCCGAGCTGCTGACGCACGCGACCGAGGCGGATCTGCTGGGCAAGCTGCAGCAGTACCCCGGCATCGTCGCGGGCGCGGCCGAGCTGCGCGAGCCGCACCGCATCGCACGGTACCTCGAAGAACTCGCGGCCGCCTATCACCGGTGGTACGACAACTGCCGTGTGATCCCGCTGGGGGAGGAGCCGGTCACCGATCTGCACCGCACCCGCCTGTGGTTGAACGACGCCGCTGGTCAGGTGCTGCGCAACGGGCTCGATCTCATCGGCGTCTCAGCGCCCGAGCGTCTATAACCGCGAGGGGCTGGGCATCGTGAGTCGCGAACGAAACGGGTCGCCGTGGTGGGCCAAGCTGATCATCGTGGTGGTGGTCATCGGCTTGTTGGGAGGCGCCGCTGAATTGGCGCTCCGACTCTTGATTCCCGGTGTGATTGCCGGGGCGGTGCGCACGCAATTGCATCTCACGGATGACCATCCGGTCGCCGTCGATCTTGGCGGATCCGCGCTGCTGAGTGCGTTCCGCGGCGGTGTCGGCGATGTGACGGTCGATGTTCCCGACGCGCCGCTGGTCGAGGGGATTCAGGCTGACGCCTCTCTGCACGCGGATCTCGTGCCATTCAACCCGACCTCCGGTGAGATCTCCGACGGCACTGTCGAGCTGCGGCTCGACAAGAAGCAGCTCGGCCCGGTGATTGAGACGCTCACGCAGGGCGTGGCGCAGTCTGGCGAGGTGAAGAACGGCGAGCTCGTCGTCGGGCGGTCGCTCGAGGCCTTCGGTCAGCAGGTCAAGTTCTCAGCTCGCCTCGGTGTGCAAGCCGTCGACGGGGCCGTCAAGATCGAACCGCTCGGGCTGAGTGCCGCCGGCTTCGACCTCTCGGCTGATCAGCTCGCGCAGGCGACCGGCACGCTGCTCGACCCTGTTCTGAAGCCGCAGACGGTCTGTATCGCTGACCAATTGCCTGCCGGGGTGAAGCTCACCGACATTGCGCTCTCGAGCACGGGGGTTGTCACGCTGCGCGCCGATCTGGCACCGGGCGTGCTCTCCGATGAGAAGCAGCGCGCGATGGGTACCTGCAAGTAGCGTTCTACAACCCCACCGCCCGCAGCGCGAGCCACGCGGCGGCGCGATCGTCGGCGTGGTCGAGGGCGAGACCCGTGAGCTCCTCGACGCGGCGAATCCGCGACACGAGCGTCTGCCGGTGAATGCCGAGTCGAGCCGCGCTCGCGCGGTGCGCGCCGTGCTCGGAGAGATAGACGCGCAGCGTGCGCGTCAGATCGCCGTGCGCGCCCGATTGGGTGCGCAGTGGATCGAGCAGGGCGGCGAGTTGCGTCTGAGTCGAGACGCCGACCGCCGAGAGCACGAGCCCGACGGTGGGCAGGTCGGCGTAGCGTGCGGCGGGTCGATCCTCATCGAGCGCCGCATCGAGTGCCTGGTGTGCCTGGGTTGCACCGCGGGCGAGGGCGGTGACCGGGGCGGAGTCGCCGACTCCGATGTGCACGCGGAGCCCGGCGACGGGGGAGAATAATCGTACGCGCTCGATGAGTTCGGGCGCCGCGTCGTCGCGAATGAACCCCCGGATGTGGCCGTGGTCTGCCGCAAACACGTGCTCGGCGCCGAGCTCGTCAAGCCAGCGCCGCAGCAGCCGTTCGACATCGATGGTGCGGGTTTTTGCGCCAATTTCGAATGCGGTCAGCGTCTGTTCGTGCACTCCCCAGCGGTGCATCAGTGCACGGGCGGAATCGCCCCCGCCGATGAGAATATCGAGCAGCGCACCGCGACCGAGGTGCTCGGTGCGCGAAGGGTCATGGCTGCGCAGCAGCAGATCGAACAGCGCTGCGGCGAGCGACGAGAGGTCGCGCGCGTGGCTGGTGCGACTCGACCGGGTGGCGATGACGAGCGAACCCGCGAGATCCTGCTCGGAACCCACGCGGTGCAGCTGCAGGCCGGCGTGCCGCACGCGCACGGGGCGGCCGAGCGCGACCGCCGCGGCATCGGCGACGTGGAGTCGCCCCGCGCCAGCGCTCGCGATCATCTGGCCGTGTGCGTCGAGCAGCACGGCCCAGCCGTCGATGCGCCGCGCGAGCTCAGCGATGACAGCGGTGACGCCACCGCGGCGGGCTACCTGCGTGAGCACGTTCATGCCAGCCGTGACCAGTCGATCGGCGGCAGCGAGGTCGTCAGCGATGAGGGCGCGGAGGGAGGCGTGCAGCGCTTCATCCCGCGACCGAGTGCCGAGGACCGCGGTCATGCCATACCCCGCAAGCGACGACCGCAGCTGGGGGTCGTCATCCGGCGTGACGAAGACCGCTCCGAGCAGGGCTTCCGATCGTGCGTCAGCCTGCGAGAGCGCGCGCACAAGGTCGCCGGTCGACCCAGTGACGAGCGTCGCGTAGTCGGGGTTGCCGATAACGACGTACGAGTCGAGTTCGGTGACGCCGTCAATGGGGGTGCGATCGGGAAGGCGAGCGGCAAACACGCGCCCGCCGACCGCGCGAGCGACAGCTGAGAGATCAAGGGCCACCTCGGGAGTGTACCAAGTGTCGATCTTCCTTGAGTAAGACCACCATGTGGCGCAGTGACAGTCGGACGCTTTCCTTCGTAGCATCCATACGTCGCCAACGTGGACGTTCGATCCGCGGTCACTGGCGATCCAACGAACGAAGCGAACAAGCGAACGAAGGAGTGCAGCATGCAGGCTGTCGTGTTCCGAGACCCCGATACCCGCGCAGAGGTCACCGATGTGGTGTTGGCCGCCCCGAAAGCGGGCGAGGTGCGCGTGAAGATTGCCGCGGCGGGCGTCTGCCACTCAGATCTGCACGTCAAGCGTGGCGAATGGGACGCACCGTCTCCGATGGTCATGGGCCACGAGGGATCCGGCGTCGTCGTCGAGCTCGGTGAGGGCGTGACTTCGCTCGCCGTCGGTGACCACGTAGTGCTCAGCTGGGTGCCGCCGTGCGGCGAGTGCCGCTACTGCCTGCAGGGGCACGAAGCCCGCTGCCAGAAAGTCGTCGAGGTCAACAACGCGCAAGGGTCGCTGTTCGACGGCACCTCGCGCCTCAGCCGCGCCGACACTGGCGAGGCGCTGCACCACTACCTCAGCGTGTCCTCGTTCGCAGAGGAGGTCGTGGTGCCCGTCTCGGGCGCCATCAAGGTGCGCGACGACGCGCCACTCGACGTCATCGCGGTAGTCGGTTGCGCGGTCGCCACGGGGGTCGGCGCGGTGCTCAATACTGCAGGAGTGGAGCCCGGAGCGACCGTCGCGGTCATCGGCTGCGGTGGCGTCGGGCTGAACGTTGTGCAGGGCGCGAAGCTCGCGGGTGCCGAACGCATCATCGCCGTCGATATCGTGCCGGAGAAGACCGCGATGGCGCTGCAGTTCGGAGCCACTGACCGCATTGACGCGTCGGCTGGGGACCCCGTGGAGCAGCTCTTCGCGCTCATTCCAGACGGCGTCGACTACGCCTTCGACGCAATCGGCCGCACCATCACCACCGAGCAGTCCATTCGCATGCTCGGCCTCGGCGGCGCAGCGGTCATCGTTGGGCTGCCACCGACGGGCGCGAAGGCGAGCTTTGAACCGCTCGTGCTTGCGGAAGCCGACCAGCGCATTCTCGGCTCGAACTACGGTTCCGTGCGTCCCTCCATCGATATCCCGGCGCTCGTCGACCGGTACATGGATGGGCAGCTCAAGCTCGATCCGCTGATCTCGGGTCGCCGCCCGCTCGCCGAGGCCGCAGAGGCCCTCGACGATCTTGAGGCCGGTGGCGTGCTGCGCACGCTGCTGATCCCGTGATCACCCCTTACTTAGTGCACGTACTCGAAGGAGAGACCCCCTCATGACCACCTCAACCCAGCAGGCGCCGGTTGACGCCGGGCTGCGCCGCGGCGTGATGTCGGGGCCTGAGCTTGCCGCTCAGGCCATCGCCAACATCGCACCGAGCGCCGTCATCGCGTTCACCGCCGCGTCCATCTTCCTCGGAGCGGGCAACGGCACCATGCTGTCGTTCTTGCTCGCGACGATCGTAATTGTGTGCGTCGGCTACTGCGTCGCCGTGTTCGCGAAGAAGAACGCCTCGGCGGGCTCGCTCTACACCTACGTCGCCAAGGGGCTCGGCCCGACCGGTGCCTACATCGCCGGGGTCGCGCTCATCATCGGCTGCTGGGGCATCGCGGCCGGATCACTCGGCGGCGCCGTCTCATACATGTCCGATCTACTAGTTATGCTCGGCGTGCCCGCGACGGGCCAGGTCTGGCTCGTGATCCTCGCGATCCTCATCGGTGGCCTCGCGACGTTCTTCACGATCCGCGGCATCCGCATCTCGGCCCGCGTATCGCTCGTGCTCGAGCTCGCGTCGGTTGCGATCATCATGATCCTGCTCGTCACGGCTCTCATCGCGATTGGCCCTGACGCCTGGGATCCGCAGCAGTTCTCGTTCGAGGGCGTGCCCTTCCAGGGAGTTGCGTCTGGCATGGTGCTCGGCATCCTCGGCTTCGTCGGCTTCTCATCGGCCGACGCGCTCGGGCGCGAGGCGAAGAACCCGTACACCGCTATTCCGCGGGCGATCATGTGGAGCGCCGTCGTCGTCGGCGTGCTGTACGTCTTCGCGGCCTACACGCAGATCGCGGTGTTGGGCGACGACCTCGGCGAGGTCGCAAGCCCGCTCCAGTCGATTTCCGAGCGAATCGGCATGCCGGTCTGGTTCACCCCGATTCTGACGTTCGGCGTCGCCGCGTCGTTCTTCGCCGTGGTCGTCGCACCACTCAACGTCGTGGGCCGTATCGTCTACGTCATGGGCAAGGAGGGCGTCGTCGCTGAGCGCTTCGGACGCACTCACGAGAAGCACCTCACCCCGCACCGCGTGCTGCTCGTTGCAGGGCCGCTCGCGATTCTGCTCGACGTCGTGCTGCTGATCGGCGGTACGCACCCGATGGACATCGTCGTGTGGGTCGACACCTACGGCACCTACGGCTACATGGTCGCGTATGCGCTCGTCGCGATCGCCTGCGTCGCCTGGGTGCGCCGCGAGAAAATGAAGAGCGCGCTCGTGACGCTCTGCGCCGTGATCGCGGTCGTCGCCATGGTCTACGTGTTCTTCGCGAACGTCGTGCCGGTGCCGGTCTACCCGCTGAACCTGATCCCGTACCTCTTCCTCGCGTCGATGATCGTGGCGCTCGGCTGGTTCCTCTACCTGCGCCGTGCGCGGCCAGAGGTGCTCGTGAAGATCGGCCACACCGAGACCGACATACTCGAGGGCGTCGGGTAGTCAGTTTCGTGTGGAGCTAGCTCCGACGGGAGTCAGCTTCGTCACATACCGGGTCGGTCTCGGCCGACCCGGTAAGCTGGACGGGTTCGTTCTGAGGCAAGTTCTCTGTGCGCACGGCTTCAGGGGCCAATCCGGGTCCGCTCGCCATCGGCTGCCCCAGCGCAGCCCCGCGAGCGACGGACACCAGGCAGATCGAGTACCCGATCAGTACCCAGGAGTGACGATGGCACAGGCGAACCCCGCCGACGATCCCAACGAGATCGACCCCCGTGTCTTTCCGCCGGCGGCGCGCCGCGGCACTGAGTGCCATCAACTGAAGCTCGGCGGTATCCGCGCGACTGAGCTCGTTGAGCAATACGGTTCGCCCCTCTACGTCATCGACGAGTCCGCGGCTCGCGCTCGCGCTCGCGAGGTACGCGAAGCGCTGCAGTCGGAGGCCGAGCGCATCGGCACGAGCGCGACCGTCTACTACGCGGGCAAGGCGTTCCTGTGCGTCGAGGTCGCCCAGTGGATGGTGAGCGAAGGCCTCGCGATCGACGTCGCCAGCGGGGGAGAGCTCGCGGTCGCGCTCGCCGCCGGGGTCGATCCGGCCATCATCGGGTATCACGGCAACAACAAGTCAGCGCGCGAAATTGCGCGTGCGGTCGAGGTCGGCGTCGGCACGATTGTGATCGACAGCGAGATCGAGACCGAGCGCGTCGCCGCGGCAGCCACTCGCGCCGGTCGCCGCCAGCGTGTGCGCCTGCGCGTGAACAGCGGCGTTCACGCCTCGACCCATGATTTTCTCGCGACCTCGCACGAGGATCAGAAGTTTGGCCAACCGCTCGCGGATGCGGAGCGATTGGTCGCCGCGATCGTCGCCCACGAGAGCCTTGATTTTGTCGGGCTGCACTGCCACATCGGTTCGCAGATCTTCGCGACCGACGGCTTCCGCGAATCGGCACGCAGGTTGCTCGGCGCCTACTCCAAGCTCGCGGAGATCACCGGCGGGCCGATCGCTGAGCTGAATCTCGGCGGCGGCTTCGGCATCGCGTACACGTCGAGCGAAGCCGACGCTGTCCCCGAAATTGCGTCGATTGCGCGCGAACTCGCAGACATCATCGCTGACACGGCGGCCGAGATCGGGATCGGGATCCCGAAGCTCGCCTGTGAGCCAGGTCGCGCCATTATCGGCCAGGCCGGTGTCACGCTGTACACGGTGGGCACGATCAAACCGGTGCAGCTCGCGGGTTCGAACGCCTCGGCAGACCCCGCTGACCTCGGTTTCGCCGAGCGCCTCTACGTGAGCGTCGACGGTGGCATGAGCGACAATGCGCGGCCAGCGCTCTACGGCGCCGATTACCAGGTGCGCATCGCGAATCGCGAAAGCGATGCGGCGCCGGCACTCGTGCGCGTTGTCGGCAAGCACTGCGAGGCCGGCGACATCGTCGTGCGGCGCGACGTCTTGCCCGGCGACGTGCGCCCGGGCGACACCCTCGCGGTGGCCGCGACGGGCGCCTACTGCTGGTCGCTCTCAAGCAACTACAACTATCTGCCTCGCCCGCCGGTGGTGGCCGTCGCAGACGGCACCTCCCGTGTCATTGTGCGGGGCGAGACCGAAGACGAACTGGTCGCGAAGTCGGTTATTCCGGCGCCGGCTGCGAACTGAACACGACACTTGAATCAAGGAGACAACATGAATGGATACCGTGACCTCCGCGTCGCGCTGCTCGGGTGCGGCTCGGTCGGTGCGCAGGTGGCCCGGCTGATCCTCGAGCACGGGGACGAGCTGGCCGCGCGCATCGGTGCGCGTCTGACACTGGCGGGCATCGCCGTGCGCGACGTCGACGGCAAGCGCGATGTCGAGCTGCCGCGTGAACTCTTCACCACGGACGCCGAGCGGCTCGTACAGGGCGCAGACATCGTGATCGAGCTGATGGGCGGCATTGAGCCCGCCCGCACCCTCATCTCGCAGGCGCTGCAGGGTGGTGCCGACGTGGTTACGGCAAACAAGGCGCTCATCGCGGCGCACGGCCCCGAGCTCTCAGAGGCAGCCGAGCAGGTCGGTGCGCAGCTCTCCTACGAGGCAGCTGTAGCTGCCGCTATCCCGATCTTGCGGCCGCTTCGAGAGAGTCTCGCGGGCGATCACATCACTCGCGTGCTCGGTATCGTGAACGGTTCCACCAACTACATTCTTGACCGCATGGACCGCTTCGGCGACAGCGCAGAAGACGCCTCCCGGGTTGCGAGTGAGCTCGGCTTTTTGGAGGCCGACCCGACGCTCGACGTCGAGGGGTACGACGCCGCGCAGAAGGCGACGATTCTCGCGAGCATCGCGTTTCACACCGAGGTGCCGGTTGACGCCGTGCACCGCGAGGGCATCACAGGCATCACCGCGGAGCAGATCGAGGCGGCGAAGAGCTCCGGCTACGTCATCAAGTTGCTCGCAATCGCCGAGCGCCTGCAGGCTGCTGACGGCACCGACGGCGTCTCTGCCCGGGTCTACCCGGCTCTGATCCGTCGCGATCATCCGCTGGCAGCAGTGTACGAGGGCAAGAACGCTGTTTTTGTCGAGGCTGAGGCCGCTGGCGAGCTGATGTTCTATGGTGCGGGCGCCGGTGGTTCAGAGACGGCCTCGGCCGTGCTCGGCGACGTCGTTTCGGCGGCGCGCAGGCACGTCGTGGGTGGCCCAGGCATCCCGGGATCACTGCACGCAGAGCTGCCGATCCTGCCCGTGGGCGAGGTCGTGACGGCCTATCAGATCATGCTTGAGGTGCGGGATCAGCCGGGCGTGCTCGCCAGCATTGCCGGCATTCTCGCCGAGCACGGCGTGTCTGCCGCGAGTGTCGAGCAGACGGTCGCCCGCGGCGCAGAGGGAGCCGAGCCGAGCGCTGCGCTCGTCATCGGTACGCACCGCGCACGTGAGGCAGATCTCGCGGCGACCGTTGAGGCACTGCGTGCGGCGCCGGTTGTCACGGCGGTCACGAGCGTGCTGCGTCTCGAGGGTCAGGCGTGAGCGCCGCGGCGAGCGGCATCGGTCGTTCGGTGAGGGTGCGCGTTCCAGCGACGAGCGCGAACCTCGGCCCGGGCTTTGACACGCTGGGCATCGCGCTCGCCTACGGTGACGAGGTCACCGCGGTCGTGCGTGACGCGCCCGGCGCGACGGTCACGGTCTCGGGTGTCGGCGAGGGCGAGGTGGCGACCGACGAGACGAACCTCGTCGTGCGCTCGGCCGCGCACGTGTTTAGCCAGCTGGGGCGGAGCATGCCCGGGCTTAAAGTTGCGGCCACGAACCGCATTCCGCACGGCCGGGGCATGGGCTCGTCGGGGTCAGCAATCGTCGCGGGCGTCATGATCGCCGCTGGGCTGCTGCAGAGCGACCCTGAGTCACCGGTCGAGCTCACTGAAGAGCAACTGTTGGCCTACGCCACCGAGCTCGAGGGGCACCCCGACAACGTCGCGCCCGCGCTGTTCGGTGGCCTCACCATTGCGTGGACCACCGAGCGCGGCCCCCGCTTCAAGCGGCTCATGGTGCACCGGGGTGTCGCACCGCTCGTGCTCGTGCCGAGTTTCACGATGTCGACGGAGCTGGCGCGCAGCCTGCAGCCGAAGCAGGTGCCGCACGAGGACGCAGTGTTCAATGTCTCGCGCTCCGCGTTACTCATTGCGGCGCTGACGCAGAGCCCCGAGCTGCTGCTCGAAGCGACTGAAGATCGCCTGCACCAGAATTACCGCGGCGCCGCGATGCCCGAAACGCGCGACCTGATCGGCGAACTGCGATCCGCCGGCCATGCGGCCGTGGTTTCGGGCGCAGGACCCTCAGTGCTCGTACTCTCGAACGGCCCGCTCGATCGACTGCAGGCGGCAGATTTCGTCGCGGCGCAGCACCCTGACTGGCGCGTGCTGACGCTGGCGGTCGATAGTAAGGGTGCTACAGTGGAAACGACCCCCGCGGGTTCGGCGCTCTAGCCGCACTCGTCGATGTTCGTTCATGCGAAACGGTGGGTCGTTCTCACACCGTGAACACATCGCACGGTGATCCCAAGCACACTCGTGCATCACCGCGGGAATGCGTGCCGATATGCGCGCGCAGACCAGGCGGCGTTCCGAAAGGAAAAAGATCGTGGAATCCAACGTAGAAGACAACACCACTCCCGTAGCTGCAGAAGCCGCTCCGCCGCGTCGCCGTGCGTCACGTCGCGTGAGCGCAGCAGCCGGGGCCGCGGCCCCCGAGGTCGCGCAGGCGGCCGAGGCCGCTGCTGCTCCGGCCGCGACTGAGGCCCCCGCGGCCGCTGCCCCCGCGGCCTCCGCTGCCCCCGCGGCCGCACCGGAGGCCGCCGAGGCGGCAGCCGAGGCTCCGAAGAAGCGTGCAACGCGCAGCCGCAAGAAGGTCGACGCTCCGGCCGCCGATGCTGCCGAGGCTCCCGCCGCTGATGCGGCTCCCGCAGACGCAGCCGACGCTCCGGTCGCAGAGGCACCGAAGAAGCGCGCCTCGCGCAGCCGCAAGAAGGTTGAGGCGCCCGCCGACAGCGCAGCTGAGGCCGCGGCAGCCCCGGCCGCCCCGGCCGCCGGTGAGGCCGCTGCCGATGCAGCTCAGGCACAGGCGCCCGCCGCGGAGGCAGCACAGGCCGCACCCGCAAAGCGCACCCGCAGCCGCCGCGCATCGGCAGCTACCGCCGCGCCCCAGGCTGATGCCGTAGACGCCGGCGCAAGCGACACTGCACAGGCAGTCTCGAACGAGCAGCCGGTGCAGTCCGACGCCGAGCAGTCGTCGAACCAGAACAGCGGCCAGAACAGCGGCCAGCAGGCTGACGCCGCTGATCGGTCAGAAAACGGCGAGGGCGAGCGCCCGGGTCGTGACCGCAACCGCCGCGGCCGTGGCCGTGGCCAGAAGAACGACACCGCCGAGTCGAACGAGCAGGCGGACGCCGCGTCGTCGGACGACGACGGCAAGTCGCGCGCCCAGGGCCAGAACGGCGGCAACGGCGGCCAGAACGGGCCGAAGAACGCCGAAGCCAAGAATGGCGACAGCTCGAATCGGTCCAGCCGCACCCGCCAGCGCGACCGCAAGCGTCGCGGCCAGGGCGATGAGCTCGAGCCCGAGATCAACGAAGACGACGTACTGCTGCCCATAGCCGGCATCCTCGACGTGCTTGACAACTACGCCTTCGTGCGCACCAGCGGCTACCTGCCCGGCACGAGCGACGTGTACGTGTCGCTCGGCCAGGTCAAGAAGTATGGCCTGCGTCGCGGTGACGCCGTGGTCGGCGCCATTCGCCAGCCGCGCGACACCGACGGCTCGAGCCGCCAGAAGTACAACGCCATCGTCAAGGTCGACACCGTCAACGGTCGCCCGGTCGATGAGCAGCCAGAGGAGCGCACCGATATCGCCGACCTCACGGCGATCTACCCCGAGGAGCGGCTGCGGTTCGAGACCACCCAGCAGGGTGTAATCGGCCGTGCGATCGATCTCGTGGCACCTGCCGGCCTCGGCCAGCGCGCAGCACTCGTGCTGCCCGCTCACGTCGACGGCACCGCTATTCTCAGCGAGCTTGCCGACGCGATCAGTGCGAACCGCCCCGACGCGCACCTCGTGATGCTGCTCGCCAACGCGCAGCCAGAAGAAATCACGCGTCTGCAGCGCTCCGTCCGCGGTGAGGTCGTCGCGGCAAGCTTCGACCGCATTGCTGAGGACCAGGCGATCATCGCGGAGCTGGCAATCGACCGCGCTAAGCGCCTGGTTGAGCTCGGTCACGACGTAGTCGTGCTCGTCGATTCGCTGAACCGCTTCGCCCGTGCCTACGCTCAGGCGCAGCACGCGCAGTCGCGCCCGGCACTCGACGAGATCGACGAGCTCGCGCTCGGTCAGATCAAGCGTTTGCTCGCGTCGGCGCGTAACGTCGAGAACGGCGGCTCACTGACGGTGATCGCTACCGTGCAGACCAAAACGGGGCTTGCCGCTGACAAGCTGCTGCTGCGCGAGGTGCGCGCGATCGTCAACAGCGAGGTGCGCTTCGCGAAGACGGCACCAGGGTTCGCGCCAGTCGTCGATCTCGCAGCGTCACGCACCCGCAACGCTGAGTCGATGCTCGGCGCCGACGAGGCGGCTGTACTCGGTCGCCTGCGTGCGGAGCTCAGCTCCGATGATGCGCAGGATCGACTGCGCGAGCGCCTGAGCGCCACCGCCTCGAACGCCGCCCTCCTCGCAGAGGTGCAGCGCTCCGGCGGCCTGTCCTAGCACGCACGAGCCCGCCCCGGTGATCCGGGGCGGGCTCAGTTGTCGCTAGCGGCAACGAAAGATTGGGGCGGCGACAGCGTCGCCGTCGCGAGACGTAAGGGAAGAATCATGTTCGAACAGGTCGCAGGGCTGATCGCAGAACACGCGCGGTTGCAAAACGAACTCGCCGATCCCGCGTTGCACGCGGACGCATCGCGAGCGAAGAAAGTGAACCGCCGCTACGCCGAGCTGAGCAAGATCAAATCGGCGCACGAGCACTGGCAGCAGATCGGCGACGACCTCGAAGCTGCCCGCGAGCTCGCGAAAGAAGACGAAGCGTTCGCCGAAGAGATTCCCGAGCTCGAGACCTCGCTCGCTGAAGCGCAGGAGCGAGTGCGGCGGCTGCTGATCCCGCGCGACCCCGATGACGCGCGTGACGTGATTCTCGAGATCAAGGGCGGCGAGGGCGGCGCGGAATCGGCACTGTTCGGCGCCGATCTACTGCGCATGTACATGCACTACGCCGAGGCGAAGGGCTGGAAGACCGAAATTCTTGAGGCCGACGAGAGCGATCTCGGCGGGTACAAGAACGTGCAGGTCGCGATCAAGGCCAACCCGTCTGATCCCTCGCAGGGTGCCTGGGCGCACCTGAAGTACGAGGGCGGCGTGCACCGCGTGCAGCGCGTACCCGTGACAGAGTCGCAGGGCCGCATTCACACCTCGACGACCGGTGTGCTTGTGTACCCCGAGGTTGACGAGCCAGAAGAACTCGCGATCAACCAGAACGATCTGAAGATCGATGTCTACCGGTCGTCGGGCCCCGGCGGCCAGTCGGTGAACACCACCGACTCAGCGGTGCGCATCACCCACCTCCCGACGGGCATCGTCGTCGCGATGCAGAACGAGAAAAGCCAGCTGCAGAACCGCGAGGCAGGCATGCGCGTGCTGCGCGCCCGACTGCTCGCGCGCCAGCAAGAAGAGGCGGCGGCAGAGGCGAGCGCGCACCGCTCGAGCCAGATTCGCACGATGGATCGCTCCGAACGCATTCGCACGTACAACTTCCCCGAGAATCGCATCGCCGACCACCGCACCGGGTACAAGGCGTACAACCTCGATCACGTCATGAACGGCGCCCTCGACGCGGTCATCGAGTCGTGCATTCGCGCGGACGAAGAGGCGCGGCTCGCTGACCTGGGGCAGTAGTCGGCGGGTGCGGTCGGTGACTGCGTCCGGTGGCTGCGTTCGGTGAGACATTCGGCTTCGGTGAGACGTTCTACCTTGAAGAGGTCTCACCCAAGCCGAATGTCTCACCGAAACGGGGGGCGCTACGCCGTCCAAAGCTTGTCGCTGCATGACACTTTGCTGAGTTCTCCACAGAAGTCAGCTGCGCGCCCCGCGGCGTGAGTCGGTGCTCGATGCTGGATGCATGTCGGCACACGCATTACTCACCTCGCTCGGAGGAGTCGCGCCGTCACGTCAGCTGCGCGATCGCGGCGTCTCGCAAGACCGTCTGGCCAAGGCCGTGCGCGCTGGCCGCCTCGTTCGCCCGAGACGCGGCTGGGTAGCGTTTCCCGACGCAGACCCAGCACTCGTCGCGGCCGCGCGTGATGGGGTGGTGCTCACGTGCATGACGCAGGCCCGCCGCCTGGGTCTCTGGACGCGTGATCCAGGAAAACGGCACGTTGCCGCTTCGAGCGCTGCGAGACCGACGCCAGGCAATTGCGTCGTGCACTGGGGGAGACCCGTTGAGCCGCGAGCGCCGGGCAAGCTTGAAGATCCGCTGCTGAATGTGCTGCAGTACGTTGCCGCGTGCAGGCCCCACGAAGACGCCCTGGTCGTGTGGAATTCGGCGCTGAACCTCGGGCTCACCGACGTGCAAGCGCTCCGGCGCTGCGGCTTCACCGGTGCTGCGATGCGACTCCGTGATGAGGCTCAGCCGTACTTCGACTCCGGGCTCGAGACGCTCGCAGCGTCAAGACTCCGCTGGACGCGACTTCGGCTGCTGCCGCAGGCGCACCTGTACGGTCATCGCGTCGATCTGTTGATCGGCGAGCGCCTCGTGCTGCAAATCGACGGCGCGACGCACACCGGCAAGCAGCGCGATGAGGACATTGCCTTCGACGCGTTCCTCGTGACGAGGGGTTACACAGTCGTGCGGATCGGGTACCGCCAGATCATGAACGATTGGCACGCCGTGCAACTCCGCCTCATGGAGTGCATTGCACAGGGGCTACACCTTGCGTGAGAGGTTGACTTCGGTGAGGGGCGGCCTTCGGTTTGGGCGGGCGCCTTCGGCTGCGGTGTGGCCTTCGGTGAGACATTTGGCTTCGGTGAGACGTATTCCGTGCTTACGAGCTCACGGAAGCCGAATGTCTCACCGAAGCCGACGAGCCGAAGCCGAAGCGCTCACCGAGAGCACACGCTCCACCGAGCGAACCCAGCCGCCGCGCCCCCTCCCACCCGCTCCGACTAGCTCCAGCACCCGATATGCTGATGCGATGTCCGATGCCGTGCTGCCCCTCGTTGGCCCCCTCGTTACTCTTCGCGCTCCGCGCCAATCAGACCGCGAGCCGCTCGTCGCAATACTCGACGAGCCCGAGGTGTCGCTCTGGTGGGTCGGCTACACACCCGAGCGCGTGCAGTCCGAGTTCATCGATGCGCCAGACGTGACCCGCATCATCGAGGTCGAGGGCCAGACCGCGGGCGCGATGTTCGTGCTGCGCGGCGATGACCCTGAATACCCGACGACGGTGATGCACATCTTCATCGGTACACGCTTCCGCGGCCGCCGCATCGGCGAAGAAGCGCTCGCGCTCGCGATTCGCGCCGAATTTGCAGACGGAATCTCGCGCGTCACGCTTGACCCGAACATCAACAATGAGGGCGTCATTCGCAGCTACGAACGGCTCGGATTCAAGCGCATCGGTGTGCTGCGTGACTACCAGGTGCGCCCGGGCGGTGCCCTCGAAGACGCAGTCTTCCTTGACCTGACCCGGTCCGATTTTCCGGGCGGACCGCCGCTGCCGCCGCGCGGCTGACCGCGGGCTGACCGGCTGCGGCGGTAGCATGGCACTATGCGTTCCGCTCGACCGATCCTGCCCCGGGTCGTCTGGGGAACCGCGGCACTCTCGTACGCCGTAGCCGTCATCAACCGCTCGTCGCTGTCGGCCCTCGGCCCCGCGGCGCAGGATCACTTCGGCATTGACGCGACCACACTCGCGACATTTCCCGTCATTCAGCTACTGGTCTACGCGGCCCTCCAGATCCCGGTTGGCGTGCTGCTCGACCGTATCGGCGCCCGCGCCATGATCCTCATCGGCGGCGTGCTGATGATCGTGGGTCAGGCCGCAATGGCGACCGTACCCGAGGTGTCGCTCGCGATCATCGCGCGCGTGCTCGTCGGCGCCGGCGACGCGTGCACCTTCATCAGTGTGATGCGCATGCTGCCCGAGTGGTTCTCGCTGCGACAGCTGCCGACAATCAGCCAGGTGACGGGCCTCATCGGGCAATCGGGCCAGCTTGTCTCGGTCGTGCCGCTCGCGCTGCTCGTGGGCGCAACCGGGTGGATGGGGGGCTTCCTCGGCCTCGCCGCCTTGGGGGTGCTCGTCGTGATTCTGGGAGTGGTCGTGCTGCGCGATTCGCCCGGGGACTCAACAGTGATCGAACGCATCACCGGGCGACGCGGTCGCACCACCGAGAACGCGCGATCGTTCGCCGATTCGCGCACCGCCGCCCTCGCCGCCGTGCAGCCCCCGGCGACCGAGATGATCCCGGTGATTTCTGAGGTACGGGTGCCCGGGCTCGGATTCTGGAACCGGGCGCGCAAGCTGTTGCGCCTGCCGGGCGTCAGGCTCGCGTACTGGGTGCACTTCGCGTCACCGTTCGCGGCCAACGTGTTTCTGCTGCTCTGGGGCACGCCGTTTCTGGTGGGCGGCCTGGGGCTCGACCCCGCCGCGGCGCGCGGTCTGCTGAGCCTCACGGTCGTCTCGTCGATGGTGGCGAGCGTCGTGCTCGGGCCGCTCAGTTCGCGGTTCATCGAACGTCGGGTCTGGTTCACGCTCGGCATCACTGTTGCGATCGCGCTCGTGTGGACAGCGGTCATCGTGTGGCCCGGCACACCGCCGCTCGCGCTCGTACTCGTGCTGCTCGTGATTCTGCCGCTCGGTGGCCCGGCGTCGATGATCGCGTTCGAGGTCGCGCGCTCGCACACCCCGCGCAGTTACGCCGGCTTCGGCACCGGGCTCGTCAACACGGGCGGGTTCACGGCATCGCTGCTCGTGATTCTGCTGATCGGGTTCGTGCTCGACCTGCAGGGAGCCGGATCACCGGAGGATTATTCGCTCCACGCGTTCCAGGTGGCGTTCGCCGTGCAGATCCCATTCTGGCTGCTCGGCATCGTCATGATCATTGTCGAGCAGCGGCGCACCAAGCGTTGGATGGACGACAACGGCCGCAAGCTGCGCTGAGCTGACCCTCTTTCGCGCGAGCTGCGAGCTGCGAGCTGCACTGAACGATATCAGCGCGCAGTGCGCGTTAGATCACGTAGAAGTCTGCCATGTCGGGCTGTTCGATCGGAGCACCGCACCGCGGGCGACCCTGAGCCGGGATGCCGGTCAGCGTGGTCCACGGCGGCGCCGAACGCACCACGACGGCGTTTGAACCGACCGCGCTGTCGTGGCCAATTTCAATATTGCCGAGCAACTTCGCACCCGCACCGATGACGACGCGGTCGCCGACCGTTGGATGCCGTTTGCCGCGGTCGTGGCCGGTGCCGCCCAGGGTGACCCCGTGATACAGCAGCACGTCGTCGCCGATGACCGCCGTTTCGCCAATCACGACACCCATGCCGTGGTCGATGAAGAATCGGCGACCGATCGTGGCGCCGGGGTGGATTTCGATGCCGGAGCAGAAACGCGACACCTGCGAGATCGCGCGCGGCAGAAACCGCAGCCCGCGCTTCCAGAGCGCATGCGAGACCCGGTGCCACCACACCGAGTGCAGCCCCGAATACACGAAGAACACCTCCGCGGCACTGCGCGCTGCAGGATCATGCGCGCGTGCGGCGGAGATGTCTTCGCGAATGCGGGAGAACAGACTCACGTGAGGCGTTTTCAGGCGTTGAGGTCCTCGAACAGCACGGTCGAGAAGTAGCGCTCGCCAAAGTCAGGAACCACCACCACGATCTTCTTGCCCGCGTTCTCGGGCCGCTTCGCCACCTGCGTCGCGGCCCAGACGGCCGAACCGCCTGAGATGCCGGCGAGGATGCCCTCGTCGGTCGCGAGCGCACGCGCCTGCGCAATGGAATCGGCGAGTGTCACGTCGATGACCTCGTCGTAAACCTCGCGGTCGAGGATCGGCGGCACGAAGTTCGCGCCGAGACCCTGAATCTTGTGCGGGCCAGCGGTGCCCTCGGTCAGCAACGGGGAATCAATCGGCTCGACCGCGATGACCTGCACGCCGGGGTTCTGCTCCTTGAGGTAGCCGCCCGCGCCGGTGATCGTGCCGCCCGTGCCGATGCCCGCGACGAAGATGTCGACGGTGCCGTCTGTGTCGTTCCAGACCTCGGGGCCGGTCGTCGCGCGGTGAATGGCGGGGTTCGCGGGGTTCGCGAACTGCTTTGCGAGCACGGCACCCGCCGTGTTCGCGGCGATCTCTTCGGCCTTCGCGACCGCGCCCTTCATACCGAGGGGTCCCTCGGTGAGTACGATCTCCGCACCGTAGGCGAGGAGCAGCTTGCGGCGCTCGATGCTCATGGTCTCGGGCATGGTCAGGATCACGCGGTACCCGCGCGCGGCCCCGACGAAGGCGAGCGCGATACCGGTGTTACCGCTCGTGCCCTCAACGATGGTGCCGCCCGGCTGCAGCTCACCCGACTGCTCGGCTGCGTCGATGATGGCGATGCCGATACGATCCTTCACCGAGCCCGCGGGGTTGTAGAACTCGAGCTTCGCGAACACCTCCGCAGCCGCGCCATCGGTCACGCGGTTCAGGCGCACGAGCGGGGTGTTGCCGAATGCCTGGGTGATGTTTTCGTAGGTCCGTGCCATGGTGCTGCGTCCTCCTGAAGTCGAATGCTGGGGTGGCCGCGGGGGCCATCGATGCCTCTTCAAACTATAGCGATGAGTTATCGGTCGCGTTCGCAGAAGTTATGCAGGAAGTCGCCGTGTGACGGCCCTGATCGCGACGTGTCGGACGCCGCTTCGGGATCGGACCTCACGCGGCGCACGAGAAGAGCGCACCATGTGGGAGGGTGGTTACATGCAAGACGAACAGGGTGCGGTGGCAGAGGCTAGTGCCCGGATCGATGTGCTGCTCGCCGCGATGTGCGAGCGCATGCTCGCCGGCGGGATTGAGCACCCCGCGGCTGATGCCGAGCTGATTCTCGGTCACGTGCTGGGGGAGTCGCGCGGCCGCGTACAGGCCCTCGCGATTATGCGTGAAGAGATCAGTTCAACCGCGGCCGCCGCGGCTGTCGAGTTGACGGAGGAGCGAGCACGTCGTGTGCCACTGCAGCACCTCACCGGCCGGGCGCCATTCCGATCGATCGAGCTCGCCGTCGGACCGGGGGTCTTCGTGCCGCGACCGGAGACCGAGATCGTTGCGCAGTTCGCGATCGACGCGCTGCAGCTGGTGCCCGATCCGGAGCCCATTGCCGTCGATCTCTGCACGGGCAGCGGCGCCCTCGCTCTCGCGCTCGCGCACGAGGTGCCTCGCGCACGCGTGTGGGCGGTAGAGAAGAGCCGCGAGGCGCACGCCTGGGCCGAACGAAACGTCGCAGAGTGGGGCGACGACCGGGTATCCCTCGTTCAGGGAGACGTCACTGAGCTCGCGGCGATCACGGCGCTTGCGCCGCTCGTTGGCCGAGTGCACGTGCTGGTCTCGAACCCGCCCTACGTACCGAGCAACATGGTGCCGCGTGATCCCGAGGTGCGCGATCACGATCCCGAGCTCGCGCTGTATGGCGGCCTCGACGGTCTCGATATTGTGCGCAACATCAGCCGATCGGCGCGCGCGTTCGTGGTGCCAGGCGGATCCCTCGTGCTCGAGCACGCCGAAACGCAGGGCCGCGCGATTCGCGAACTCCTCACCGCCGACGGCTGGCGCGCAGCGGCGACGCACCCCGACCTCACCGGTCGAGACCGCGCGACGACAGCGGTGCGCTGAGCGGGCTCGGCGCGCAGCAATCAGAATGCGCAGCGGCAGCCAGTATTGGCAGCTGCGGCAGGAGTAGAGTAGGCAGTTATGGCCGAGGTCTTCGATTGCACTGAGAGTTCCCAACTGCTCGCAGGAACGCGCACCGCGCGGCAGGCGATTGGACGCGGTGAACTGATCGTGATGCCGACCGACACCGTCTACGGCGTCGCGGCCGACGCGTTCAGTCCCGCTGCCGTGCAGCGCCTGCTTGACGCAAAGGGGCGAGGCCGTCAATCGCCGCCTCCGGTATTGATTCCGAACACCGACACACTCGCAGCGCTTGCTGCCGAGGTGACCGCCCCCGTTCGTGCGCTCGCGGATGCGTTCTGGCCGGGTGCGCTGACGATCATTACGCGGGCGAACCCGCTGCTCAGCTGGGATCTGGGGGAGACCGGTGGCACCGTCGCGCTGCGCATCCCGCAGCAGCCGCTCGCGCTCGAACTACTCCGCGAAACCGGCCCACTCGCCGTCTCGTCGGCGAACCTGACGGGTCAGCCGGCGGCACGCACGGCAGCAGAGGCACGCGAGATGCTGGGCGATTCCGTCGCTGTCTATCTCGAAGCGGGTGAGGCAGCGGGCAACGGCGTAGCGTCAACGATCGTCGATGCAACGGGGCTCACGGAAGACGGCGGCGAAATTCGAATCCTGCGTGAGGGTGGTGTCTCCCGAACCGCAATCGCGGAGCTCCTGCCGCAGGTGACCTTCGGGGAGTAGCATGCTCGCCTACGTGACGGTGGTCGCGGTCGCGGCACTGGTCACCGCGGCGGCCTCTTGGGGAGTACTCCGACTCAGCCGACGATTCCGCTTGGCGCCGGAGGTGCGCGCCCGCGACGTGCACACGGCGCCGACGCCGCGGCTCGGCGGAATTGCGATGTTCCTGGGCATCATCGCCGCGTTTCTCGTTGCGGGAACGCAGCAGGAGTTCGCGTCCTTGTTCGAGCAGTCCAATCAAATGTGGGCCCTGCTCGGATCGTGCGCGATCATCGCCGTCGTCGGGGTGCTCGATGACCTGCTCGACCTCGACTGGATGATCAAGCTCGCTGCGCAGCTCGTCGCCTCGGGGCTGCTTGCGTGGAGCGGTATACAGATCGTCTCGCTGCCCTTTGGAGACACCCTAATTATTGGCTCGCCCGTCGTGAATTTCGTCATCACGGTCTTCCTCATGACGCTCGTGATGAACGCGGTGAACTTCTTAGACGGCCTTGACGGCCTCGTCGCCGGCGTCGCGATCATCGCGAATTCGCTCTTCTTTATCTATACCCGACTGCTCAATGACCAAATCGGCCGCGTCGACTCGGTGATTCTTGCCAGTCTTATCGCGCTCGTGATCGTCGGGATCTGCGTCGGCTTTCTCCCCTTCAACTGGCATCGCGCACGGATGTTCATGGGGGATACCGGGGCGCTGCTGGTCGGGCTGCTCATGGCAACCTCGACGGTGTCTGTGACAGGGCAGCTCAATCCGGCTGCGCTGGATCAAAAACTGGTGCTCGCGAGTTACATTCCGATCATTTTGCCGATTGCCGTGCTCGCTCTACCGCTCGCCGACTTTACGCTGGCGGTAGTGCGTCGGCTGCGGGCTGGCAAGAGCCCGTTTACCGCCGATCGGCTTCACCTGCACCACCGACTGCTCGACATGGGCCATTCGCCGCTGCAGGCCGTCTGTATCTTCTACGCGGGGACTACGGTGCTGTCGGTTGCGGTGCTGCTCGTGTTCACGACGCAGAGCTTCCTATTGCCAGCGATTGTGCTCAGCGTTGGAGGGCTCGCGACCTTCGCTCTGCTGATGTATCCGGCGAAGCGCCTTCGTGCAGCCGCTGCCGAGCGCGGCTTGGTACCGTTGACGGGACGGCGCACACGAGCCGGCGCCGCCGGCGTCGATCCTGCTCGCACCGAAGACGCCGCCGAAAGGACCCAGAGTGAGTGATCTCGCGCAGCCAGACGAGACCGGACCTCGGCCCATGCCGTCGTCGCAGCCCGTGCTCTTGCGCGCGCTGCGCTGGGGGCTCATCGTCACCGCGGCTCTCATCGTCATCTTCGCCGTGATCGGATTTCTTGTCTCGGAGCAGCGGGGCCTCTGGGGCGGCGTGATCGGCACGGTACTCGGCGGTCTGTTCCTCATGATGACGGTCGGCAGCATTGCATTTGCGAACCGATTCATCGAGCGCGACTTCTACATCACGGCGTTCTTTGGCATTGTGCTGGGGAGCTGGGTATTTAAATTCATCGTCTTTATCGTCGCCGTCGTGCTGCTGCGAGATGCGGCGTGGCTCGACACCCGCGTGATGTTCTTCGGCGTGATCGCGAGTGTCATTGCATCGCTCGCGCTCGACGTGATTGTGATCTCAACGTCTCGCATCCCGATCATCTCGGAGCGAACTCGCCCATAATCACGGCAGAAACCTCCATCTGGGTTTCTCCTGGGGTGAAAATATTGATACAATCAAATATGTTCCCTGGCGGGCTGATTGAGCTGTGCCTACGCAGCCCCGGGGTGCACGACCACCGTTCGACACCGTGCTGGCTGATGCCGCACCGAAGTCAGGAGAATGGCGCTGTTCGCTAACGCTATGCACCTCGTGGCCCCCGTACTTTTCGCGGCCGAAGAGGGTGAATTCCACGCGCCGACGATGGCCGAGTTCTTCCCCGACATCGTGCTGTTCGAAGGTACGCCGTTCGCGATGAACCGGATCATGTTGATCCGTGTCCTCATGACCGTTGTGCTGCTGGTCCTTTTCTGGCTCGGTACTCGTCGGATGCGTGTCATCCCGACCCGCGGGCAGTCCCTAACCGAGATGGCGCTCGATTTCGTGCGCGTCAACATCGCGGAAGACCTGCTCGGCAAAAAAGACGGGCGCCGATTCCTTCCCATCCTCACGGCCATGTTCTTCACGGTCCTTGCCTTCAACATCACGGGCATCGTTCCCGGGTTGAACATCGCGTCTAGCGCGGTGATTGGCTTGCCGCTGACACTGGCCGCGATCTCATACATCACCTTCATTTATGCGGGTGTCAAGAAGAGCCCGGGCAACTTCTTCAAGAACGCGCTCTTCCCGTCGGGTGTGCCCAAGGGCATTTACATCATCGTGACGCCGATCGAGTTCGTCTCGACCTTCGTCATCCGCCCGGTCACCCTGACGCTCCGACTCCTCATGAACATGATGGTCGGGCACCTTCTGCTGGTGCTGCTGTTCGCTGCAACGCAGTTCTTCCTGTTCTCCGGCGAGGGCTTCTTCAAGCTCTTCGGCGTCGGAACATTCGCGTTCGGCGCGGCGTTCACGCTCTTCGAGCTGCTCGTTGCTGTACTGCAGGCCTACGTCTTCGCACTTCTCACCGCTGTCTACATCCAGCTCGCGCTGGCTGAAGAGCACTAACCAATCGGGTTCGGCACTCGCCGCACTCACATACGGAAGGAAACACATACCGTGTCTGTTCTCGCTGAAATCTCGGGCAACATTGCAACCGTCGGTTACGGCCTCGCTGCCATCGGCCCCGCCATCGGCGTGGGTATCGTCGTCGGCAAGACCATCGAGGGTGTCGCCCGCCAGCCCGAGCTCGCCGGCCGCCTCCAGGTCCTGATGTGGATCGGCATCGCGTTCACCGAGGCGCTCGCGTTCATCGCGATCGCAACGCCGTTCATCTTCTAGACCTCTCTAACCTTTCCCTAGTCTCGAAAGGGAGGCTCGATGAATAACGTAGTCTTCGCTGCTGCGGAAGAGGGCGCGAACCATAACCCGCTGCTCCCCGCAACGTACGACATCGTGTGGTCGCTCGTCGTCTTCGCCATCATCCTCGTCGCATTCTGGAAGGTCTTCCTTCCCAAGATGCAGACGATGCTTGATGCGCGTGCAGAGGCGATCGAGGGCAACATCGCCAAGGCCGACGAGGCTCAGGCGAAGGCCGAGGCCGCACTCCAGGAATACACCGCTCAGCTCGCAAGTGCGCGTCAGGAGGCCGGCGAGATTCGCGAGTCGGCACGCCTCGACGCGAACAAGATCGTGGCCAAGGCCAAGGACGACGCGACGACTGAGCAGGCTCGCATCACCCACGCCGCACAGGTGCAGATCGAAGCAGAGCGCCAGAGCGCGGTCGTTTCGCTCCGTAAGGACGTGGGCTCGCTCGCTATCGACCTCGCTTCGAGCGTCGTCGGCGAAACGCTCACTGACGACCAGAAGGCTTCGGCGCTCGTCGACCGCTTCCTGGCCGACCTCGAAGCATCCGAGAAGGCGGCTCAGTAATGGGAAGCGCGTCACGCGAAGCACTGGCCCAGGCGCGCACCGCGCTCGGGTCGGGACTCGACACGAACACCGGTGGCGAGCTGCTGCAGGCGGCGAGCCAGATCGCCGAGAGCC
This sequence comes from Leucobacter sp. NPDC058333, assembly GCF_042726155.1. Lineage (NCBI taxonomy): Bacteria > Bacillati > Actinomycetota > Actinomycetes > Micrococcales > Microbacteriaceae > Leucobacter > Leucobacter sp. NPDC058333. Next base: position 198,469 of record NZ_JBHXHV010000002.1, on the reverse strand, counting down.
CCGCGCTCGCTTCGGCGCTCAGCGACGGCTCGGCTCCGGCTGCTGCCAAATCGCAGGTGGTCGAGCGGCTCTTCAGCGGTCTCTCCGCTGGCGCGCGCTCCGTGCTCACTGCAGCTGTTCACGCCCGGTGGTCAAATGTCGCCGAGTTTGTGTCGGGAGTCGAAGAACTCGGTATTCGTGCCGTGGGCCTCGCACATCCGTCGCTCTCCGATGATCTGCTCGCGGTGGTCGACGTTGTCGACCGCAGCCACGAGCTGCAGCTCAGCCTCGGAAGCAAGCTGGCAGATCCTGCTGGCAAGCTCGCCCTCGTGCAGCGTCTCTTTGATGGGAAGACCTCGGTCGCGGCCATGCAGGTCGTCTCGCATCTGGTTGCAAGCCCGCGCGGTCGACGTCTCGACGTCACACTGCGTCAGGCAGCACGCCTCGCAGCTGACGAGATCGGCAGCGAACTCGCAGCGGTCACCGTCGCGACTCCGCTCTCCGGAGATCAGCAGCAGCGGCTCGCGCGCGCACTTGAGCAGTCGGTGGGACGCCCCGTGCGCATCACGACCGTGGTAGACCCGCGCCTCGTCGGCGGCATTCGCGTGCAGATCGCCGACGACGTGATCGACGGCAGCGTTCGCGCTCGCCTGGAAGATCTCCGACAGCAGCTCGCTGCATAGCGACAACTTTTCACCCCCGGGGGCTGCGCTTCCGGAACAGACAGAGGAAACGAAATGGCAGAACTCTCAATCAGCCCGGACGAGATCCGTAACGCGCTGAAGGACTTCGCAGCGTCGTACGAGCCCACCGATGCTGGCAAGATCGAGGTTGGCACCGTAGTCGACGCCGCAGACGGCATCGCCCACGTTGACGGCCTCCCGGGTGTGATGGCAAACGAACTGATCCGCTTCGCGGACGGCACGCTTGGCCTCGCGCAGAACCTGGAAGAAAACGAAATCGGCGTCGTGGTGCTCGGTGAGTTCACCGGCATCGAGGAGGGCCAGCAGGTCACCCGCACCGGCGAGGTGCTGTCGGTTCCCGTGGGCGAGGGCTACCTCGGTCGCGTCGTCGATCCGCTCGGTAAGCCCATCGATGGTCTCGGCGAGATCACCGGTATCGAGGGCCGTCGTGCCCTCGAGCTCCAGGCGCCCGGCGTGATGCAGCGCAAGTCGGTGCACGAGCCCCTGCAGACCGGCATCAAGGCGATCGACGCCATGATCCCCGTCGGCCGTGGCCAGCGCCAGCTCATCATCGGCGACCGTCAGACCGGCAAGACCGCGATTGCGATCGACACGATCATCAATCAGAAGTCGAACTGGGAGTCGGGCGACACGACGAAGCAGGTGCGTTGCATCTACGTCGCAATCGGCCAGAAGGGCTCGACCATCGCTTCGGTGAAGGGCGCGCTCGAGGACGCTGGCGCGATGGAGTACACCACCATCGTCGCTTCGCCGGCTTCTGATCCCGCAGGCTTCAAGTACCTCGCTCCCTACACCGGTTCGGCCATTGGTCAGCACTGGATGTACGCGGGCAAGCACGTACTAGTGATCTTTGACGATCTGTCGAAGCAGGCAGAGGCGTACCGCGCCGTATCGCTGCTGCTGCGTCGCCCGCCGGGGCGCGAGGCTTACCCGGGTGACGTCTTCTACCTGCACTCGCGTCTGCTGGAGCGGTGTGCAAAGCTCTCTGACGAGCTCGGTGCTGGTTCGATGACCGGTCTCCCGATCATCGAGACCAAGGCGAACGACGTCTCGGCATACATCCCGACGAACGTGATCTCGATCACCGACGGCCAGATCTTCCTCCAGTCGGACCTGTTCAACGCGAACCAGCGCCCGGCGGTCGACGTGGGCATCTCGGTGTCGCGCGTGGGTGGCGACGCTCAGGTGAAGTCGATCAAGAAGGTTTCGGGCACGTTGAAGCTGGAGCTCGCGCAGTACCGCGCACTCGAGGCCTTCGCGATGTTCGCATCCGACCTTGACCCGACCAGCCGCAAGCAGCTCGAGCGTGGCGCACGCCTCACCGAGCTCCTGAAGCAGCCGCAGTACACGCCGTACCCGGTTGAGGAGCAGACCGTCTCGATCTGGGCCGGTACCAAGGGCTTCCTGGACGACGTGCCGGTGGAGGACATCCTCCGCTTCGAGCGCGAGTTCCTCGACTACCTGGGCCGCAACTCGGAGGCGCTGAACACGCTCCGTGCAACCAACGTGCTCGATGACGACACAGTCGCCGAGCTCGAGAGCCAGATCGGTAAGTTCACGAGCGAGTTCCGCACGTCGAGCGGTCAGAGCCTGGCCGAGCAGTTCGATGCGATCGACGAAGCCGAGATCAAGCAGGAGCAGTTGGTCGTCAACAAGAAGTAGGGCTGCTGAGGCGGGGGCTTCGGCCCCCACCTCACCCCGAACCTTGACTACCAGCCAGCCCCAACGACTACAGGAGAGACATGGGAGCGCAACTTCGGGTCTACCGGCAGAAAATTCGTTCTGCCCAGACGACCAAGAAGATCACCCGTGCGATGGAGCTGATCGCGGCATCTCGCATTCAGAAGGCGAAGGCACGCGTCGAAGCTTCGACGCCCTACGCGACTGCGATCACCCGCGCGGTTTCGGCCGTCGCCACGCACTCGAACAATGACCACCCGCTGCTCACTGAGGCCGAACACGTCGAGCGCGCAGCGGTCGTCATCTTCACCTCTGATCGCGGCCTCGCGGGCGCTTTCAACTCGCAGGTTCTGCGTGAGGCAGAACAGCTCAGCGAGTTGCTTCGCTCCGAGGGCAAAGATGTCGTGTACTTCCTGATCGGTCGTAAGGCCCAGGGGTACTTCTCGTTCCGCCGTCGCGCCTCCGAGCGCGTCTGGACGGGAGACACCGAGAACCCGACGTTTGAGACCGGCACCGAGGTTGCAGAAGCTCTGCTCCAGGTCTTCGGGCGCCCTGCTTCTGAGGGCGGCGCGCAAGAGATTCACCTCGTATACAACCGCCTCATCAGCATGGTCAGCCAGGTGCCGCAGGTGCACCGACTGCTGCCTCTGCAGATCGTTGAGGGTGTTGCCGAGGCAACCGACGAACCGGGAGCCCTGTACGAATTCGAGCCGGATGCAGACGCCGTGCTCGATCGTCTTCTCCCCGCCTACATCGAGTCGCGCGTGTACAACGCGATGCTCGAGTCGGCCGCGGCGAAGCACGCTGCGACGCAGAAGGCAATGAAGTCCGCAAGTGATAACGCCGACTCGCTGATCCGGGATTACACCCGCCTCGCGAACAACGCGCGCCAGGCGGAAATCACCCAGCAGATTTCCGAGATCGTGGGCGGCGCTGACGCGCTGTCCGGTTAAACCAGCACGAAGAGAGAGAATCATGACCGAAACCGCCGCAGTGGCGTCTGAGGCCACCAAGGTTGTCGGGCGGATCGCTCGAGTTACCGGGCCCGTCGTCGACATCGAGTTCCCCCACGATGCGATTCCCGCCGTCTACAACGCGCTTGAGACCACCGTCGACTTCGGCGATGGCACCGAGTCGTCGCAGCTCGTGCTCGAGGTCGCACAGCACCTGGGCGACAACCTCGTCCGCGCAATCGCTCTGAAGCCGACTGACGGCCTCGTGCGTGGCCAGGAAGTCTTCGACACCGCCGGCCCCATCAGCGTGCCCGTCGGTGACATCACCAAGGGCAAGGTGTTCGACGTTGCTGGCAACGTGCTCAACCTGCCCGACGGTGAGACCATCGAGGTCACCGAGCGCTGGGGCATCCACCGCACCCCGCCGGCCTTCGACCAGCTCGAGTCGAAGACTGAGCTCTTCGAGACCGGCATCAAGTCGATCGACCTGCTGACCCCCTACGTGCAGGGCGGCAAGATCGGCCTGTTCGGCGGCGCGGGCGTGGGCAAGACCGTGCTCATCCAGGAAATGATTCAGCGCGTGGCGCAGGATCACGGCGGCGTCTCGGTGTTCGCCGGCGTCGGCGAGCGTACCCGTGAGGGCAACGACCTCATCCACGAGATGGAAGAAGCTGGCGTCTTCGACAAGACCGCCCTCGTATTCGGCCAGATGGATGAGCCGCCGGGAACGCGTCTGCGCGTCGCTCTGTCGGCGCTGACCATGGCGGAGTACTTCCGCGATGTGCAGAAGCAGGACGTGCTGCTCTTCATTGACAACATTTTCCGCTTCACGCAGGCAGGTTCCGAGGTCTCGACGCTGCTCGGCCGTATGCCCTCGGCAGTGGGCTACCAGCCCAACCTTGCGGACGAGATGGGTGTGCTCCAGGAGCGCATCACCTCGACGCGTGGCCACTCGATCACCTCGCTGCAGGCGATCTACGTGCCCGCCGACGATTACACCGATCCGGCTCCCGCCACGACGTTCGCGCACCTCGACGCCACCACCGAGCTTTCGCGCGAAATCGCGTCGAAGGGTCTGTACCCGGCGATCGACCCGCTGACCTCGACCTCGCGTATTCTTGACCCCCGTTACTTGGGCGAAGATCACTACCGCGTGGCGACCACGGTCAAGGCGATTCTGCAGAAGAACAAGGAACTTCAGGAGATCATCGCGATCCTCGGTGTTGACGAGCTCTCTGAAGAAGACAAGATCACCGTGTCGCGTGCGCGCCGCATTCAGCAGTTCCTCTCGCAGAACACCTACATGGCGAAGAAGTTCACCGGTGTCGAGGGTTCGACGGTTCCGCTCAAGGAGACCATCGAGTCGTTCGACGCTATCGCCAAGGGCGAGTTCGACCACGTTGCAGAGCAGGCGTTCTTCAACGTCGGTGGCATCAACGATGTCGAAGAGAACTGGGCTCGCATGCAGAAGGATCTGGCGTAAGCGATGGCACTGAACGTGAGTGTCGTCTCGGCTGAGCGACAGGTCTGGTCGGGCGAAGCCTCCCAGGTCATCGCAAAGACGGTCGAGGGCGAGATCGGCATCCTCAGCGGTCACGAGCCGCTGCTCGCGCTGCTGGCGAAGGGCGAGGTTCGCGTGACCACCGCTGGCGGCGACAAGGTCGCGGTCGAAGCTGAGGGCGGTTTCCTCTCGGTTGACCACGACAACATCACCATCGTCGCGGGTCGCGCTACCGTAGCGTAGTCCCCGGCATCGACGAAGAGGCCGATCATCCTCCCTGTGGGAGCGATGGTCGGCCTCTTGTCTTACTCCACACAGAAAGCGTTGCATGCTTCTCCTCCTGCCCCCGTCTGAGACGAAGCGCTCTGGTGGCACCGGAGCCTTTGATCCGACTCGGCTGCGCTATGCGGCGGAACTCACCGGTCTTCGGAGTCGTGTGCGTGAAGCGCTCGAAACGCTCAGCGAAGACGAAGCAGCCGCGGCGAAAACGCTCAAACTCGGGGTGAAGAACCGCGGCGAGCTCGCCCACAATTTGCGGCTGGGGGAGAGCGGTGTTCTGCCCGCGATCGAGCGGTATACGGGCGTGCTCTATGACGCCCTCGACGTGGCCTCACTCGACCCTGAATCGCGTGCCTGGCTCGACACCCATGTCGCCGTGCAGTCGGCGCTCTTCGGCATTATTGGCGCTGGCGACAAGATTCCCGCCTACCGGCTTTCGGCGAGCGCGCGGCTGCCTGAGCTGAAGACGCCGCTCAAACGCATCTGGAGCGCGGCACACGCTGAGATTCCCTGGGCTGAAGCCGCTGAATTCGTGCTCGACCTGCGGTCCCAAGACTACGGCGCGCTCGCTCCGCTGCCCGAGGGCGTTGGCTGGTTTCTGCACGTGGTGCAGCGCGGGCCGGACGGCGAGGTGCGCGCTCTCAACCACTTCAACAAGTCCGCCAAGGGCGACCTCGTGCGGCGGCTCGCGAATTCTCAGGCCAACATCGCCGGGATCGACGCGCTATTGGCGTGGGCCGGTCAGGAAGGCCTTGATATGCAGGCGGATCCGGAGCGCCGCGTGGTTACGCTCGTGACCGATCACGGTGCGCCGGCCCCGGGGTCCTCGCTACAAACGGATGCAGGGTAATATGGCTACGGTGTCGAAGAGAGGGAAGCTGTGACGGCTCGCGGAGAGAACGGTGTTCGGCGTCGGCTGAACTACCGCGCCGGAGGCGATCTCGAGCTTGAACTCTCGTGGTACGCGCTGACCGATGTGGGTCGGCGACGTGAAAAAAACCAGGACAGCTATGTCACGGCGCCCCCGGTGTTCGCCATCGCCGATGGCATGGGCGGGCACTCCGCCGGCGAGATCGCTTCGGCAGCGGTCGTGCGACGGCTTGCCGAACTCGGTGGCAAAGCACTCGTCACCCAAGAAGACATTGACGAAACGCTCGGCGATGCCGTCGACGATATTGAACTTGACGCGGGCGATACGGAGCTGGGTGCCGGAACCACGGTGACCGGTGTGGTGCTCGGCACCGACGCTGAGCCCACCTGGCGCGTGTTTAACATTGGCGACTCCAGGGTCTACCAGTATTTCAAGGGTGCACTGAGCCAGATCACCGTCGATCACTCAGTGGTGCAGCACCTCATTGACACCGGCGCAATCACTGAAGAAGAGGCCGAGGTTCACCCTCACGCGAACGTCATCACGCGCGCGGTGGGTTTCAACGAGGCGCCTATTCCCGACTACACGTCACTCGCGTTGATTCCCGGGCAGCGCATCCTGATCTGCTCGGACGGACTGACCAAAGAGCTGACCGATATCGGTATCCAGCACTTCCTCGCGACAGAGCCTACGGCCGAGGGCGCAGCGCGGGCCCTGGTGAGCCACGCGCTCGAAAACGCCGGGCGCGATAACGTCACCGTGGTCGTCATTGACGTGCACGCGGTCGGCGATGTGATCGATACGGGCAGCCTGGCCGGGTCCGGCATCGAAATCACCGACACGGCGCCGTCTCCGGTGCCGACCGGTGCCAGTGATGCGTCGCCGAGCGACACTCCGGCCCAGTCGCTTGATGCTTCCGCCGATGCGACGACTGCGAACGCACCCGAGAGCGTCAAGACCGAACACACGGCGCCGGATCAACCGGACTCGGACCAGGTTCCCTGCGACGAGGACGCCGACATCGAGCCGGTAATCCTTCCGGGGGCACCACCGAAGTCAGAGCAGGCCTAGCGCACGCTTTGCCGGTGCCGACGAGGGCTCTGTCGTCGCAGAGCCCCTCGGGTGTCGCCGAGTCCCTCCGTTGCCGCCGAACCCCTACGCCAATTGCGTGTTCGGCGAAGGGGTTCGGTGACGGAGAAGGGGTTCGACGAGGGCAGGGGCGGTCAGCGAGCGAGCCGCCTCGCGAGCGGCGGGGCGACGACCGCGCGAGCGGCCGTGCTACACCGTGGCGGCGGCGAATGACTCCTGCAGCACCGTCAACACGTCGGCGATGATCGCGTCGGTCATCTTGAGTGACGGCAGGAAGCGGATCGCCTGGTTGTGTACGCCGCTGCTCAAGAGCAGCACGCCGCGCTCAGCCGCCTCGGCGATCACGCGCGCGACGAGGTCAACGTCGGGCTCGAGCGTGCCGGGGCGCGTCAGCTCGATTGCGAGCATCGCCCCCACACCGCGCACCTCGGCGATCGCCGGGAACTGCTGCTGCAGTTCGCGCAGGCCGCCACCAAACGTCGACTCGATGCGGCGCGCTTCGGCGAGCAGATCGAGCGCCTCGATCTGCTCGAACACGGCAACGGCCGCGGCGCACGAGACGGGGTTGCCGCCGAAGGTTCCGCCGAGCCCACCGGGCTGCGACACGTCCATGATGTCGGCGCGGCCGGTAATGCCAGCGAGCGGCAGGCCGCCCGCGATGCCCTTGGCCGAGAGCACGATGTCGGGAATCACGCCAAACTGCTCAATCGAGAACACGGTGCCGGTGCGCGCCATGCCCGCCTGCACCTCATCGGCGATGAACACGACGCCGTTGTCACGGCACCACTCGGCGAGCGCCGGAAGGAAGCCGTCGGCCGGAACAATGAAGCCGCCCTCGCCCTGGATGGGTTCGACGACGAGGCACGCGAGGTCTGACGCCCCTGCCTGCTTCTCAAGGTAGGCAATGGTGCGGGCCGCGGCTTCGGTGCCGGTCAAACCATCGTGCAGCGGGTAGGAGTTTGGCGCCTTGTAGATGTCGCCAGCACGCGGACCGTAGCCGAGCGCGTACGGCGCAGCCTTGTGGTTCATGCTGCTCGTGAGCAGGGTGCGGCCGTGGTAGGCGTGCTCAAGCACCGCGACGCCCGGGCGTCCCGTGAACTTGCGCGCGATCTTGACACCGTTTTCAACGGCCTCGGCGCCCGAGTTCATGAGCAGCGTCTTGTAGGGCGCCGCCTCTGTCGAACCGGGTACGTGCTTCGCGAGGTGCTCGGCGACCTGCACGTAGGGCTCGTACGGCGTCATCGTGAACAGTGTGTGGGTCACGCTCTGCAACTGCGCGGTGGCGGCGGCCACGACGCGGTCGTCGGTATGGCCGATCGTGGTGACGCCGATGCCACCGCAGACGTCAATGATCTGGTTCCCGTCGACATCGACGAGAATCGAGTCGTGCGCACGCTCGATGTACACGGGCAGCACACTGTGCACGCCGGGGGGTACGACGGCCTGACGTCGTGCATGGATCTCGCGCGAGCGCGGGCCGGGAATCGCGGTGCGGACGAGTCGCTCCTGCGGAACGGAAGATTCGGTGCTGACTGCTACGGTGCTGGTCGCTGAACTCATGGTCTCGATCCTACTCTCGCCTCGCGATGCTCCTGCCGCACGCCCCTGGGGCACGTCCCAGCCATGCGCACCGCGCACTGTCGCCTCCCGGTCTAGGGTGGACGCATGAAGGATCTGCACGAGTACCGCATCGGCATCGAGTGGGCAGGCAACCGCGGCACCGGAACGAGCGGATATCGCGAGTACGGCCGCCAGCTGTTGATCCACGCCGATGGCAAGCCGGCGCTTGAGGGGTCGGCAGATCCGACGTTCCACGGGGATCGGGACCGCTGGAACCCCGAGGAGCTGCTCGTTTCGGCGCTCGCCCAGTGCCACATGCTGTCGTACCTGCACATGGCTGTGCGCGCGGGGGTCGTCGTCACGGCCTACACCGACGCGGCCACGGGCGTGATGCGGCAGCGCGGGATCGGCGGCGCCTTTGAAGAGGTCGTGCTGCGGCCGCGGGTCACCGTTGCCGACGAGTCGATGGTCGAGGCGGCGCGTGCCGCGCATGCGGACGCGTACGAGGCCTGCTTTATCGCGAATTCGGTCAACTTTCCGGTGCGCCACGAGCCGGAGGTCGTCGTCGCATCGGGGGAGTAGCAGCGGGGCCGTCACACGGCCAGTTCGACGCCGGGTTCCCAATAGAATGGAGTCCATGGCCAACCCCTCCTCGTTTTTCTTGACGACTCCCATCTTTTACGTCAACGACGCCCCGCATATCGGACACGCCTACACCGAAGTAGCCGCCGATGTGCTCGCTCGCTGGCACCGTCAGGCCGGTGACGACACCTGGTTCTTGACGGGGACGGACGAGCACGGCCAGAAAATTTTGCGCACCGCGACCGCGAACGGCGTCGCCCCCAAGGAGTGGGCTGACCGCCTCGTTGAGTCGGCCTGGAAGCCGCTGCTCGACCTCATCGACATCTCAAACGATGACTTCATTCGCACGACCGATGCGCGCCACGAGGAGGGCGTAGCGAAGTTTCTGCAGAAGTTGCACGACGACGGCCACGTCTACGCCGGTGAATTCGAGGCGCTGTACTGCGTCGGGTGCGAGGAGTTCAAGCCGAAGAGCGAGATCGTCGACGGCACGGGTGAGTTCGAGGGCCAGAAGGTCTGCGCGATCCACTCAAAGCCGCTCGAGCTGCTTCAGGAGAAGAACTACTTCTTCAAGATGAGCGCGTTCCAGGATCGCCTGCTCGCACTTTACGAGGAGCGCCCCGACTTCGTGCAGCCCGCAAGCGCACGCAACGAAGTCATCGCGTTCGTGCAGCAGGGGCTTGAAGACCTGTCGATCTCGCGCACCTCGTTCGACTGGGGCATCCCGATTCCGTGGGACTCATCACACGTCACCTACGTCTGGTTTGACGCGCTGCTGAACTACGTCACGGCGATTGGGTACGGGCAAGACGATGAGGAGTTCGCTCGCCGCTGGCCAGCCAATCACCTCGTCGGCAAAGACATCTTGCGCTTCCACGCCGTGATCTGGCCCGCCATGCTGATGGCGGCCGGACTTGAGGTGCCGAATCACGTCTTCGCTCACGGCTGGCTGCTCGTTGGCGGCGAGAAGATGTCGAAGTCGAAGCTCACGGGCATCGCGCCGAACGAAATCACGGACACGTTTGGGTCCGACGCGTTCCGCTACTACTTCATGCGTGCGATCTCGTTCGGTCACGATGGCTCGTTCAGCTGGGAAGATCTCGCTGCCCGGTACCAGGCGGAGCTCGCGAATGGCTTTGGCAACCTGGCCAGTCGGGTGCTCGCAATGAACGCGAAATACTTTGAGTCACGCGTGCCCGAGGCGGGCGAAGAGCTCCCCGCCGACGCCGCCATCCGCGAGCTCGCCGAGTCTGTGGCGAGTCGTGCGGATGAGCGGATTGACGCATTCGCGATTCACGAGGCGATCGCTGCCGTTTGGGAACTCGTCGACGCGCTGAACGGGTACATCACGGAGCAGGAACCGTGGGTGCTTGCCAAGAGCGCTGACCAGCGGTCGCGCCTCGGTACCGTGCTCTACACCGCGACCGAGGGCCTGCGCGTACTTGCAGAGCTGCTTGCGCCGGTGGTGCCGATCGCCACGACGAAGCTGTGGGCGGCACTTGGCGCCGAGGCGACTATCGGCGCACTCGACGATCAGCCGATCCGTGAAGCCGCCGTGTGGGGCAAGCTTGCGCCGGGTGCCGAACAGCACGCGCTCGCCGTGCTCTTCCCGCGGATCGAAACGGACGAGTCGAGCAAGTGAGTGACGCTGCAGCGGCCGTTCCGCCCGGTGGGCTCCGCACGCGCACGAGCGCTGGCGGGCGTGATCTGACCCGCCCAGAACCGCCCGAGCCGCTCTCGGTGCCCGTTTACGACAATCACACGCACCTCGAGTTCGAAGACGGCGTCGACCAGCTCGATCCGCTCGAATCGCTGGATCGCGCCGAGCGCGTCGGTGTGCGCGGAGTGGTGCAGGTCGGCACTGACTTGGAGACGAGTCGTTGGAGTGCCCAGCTCGCAGCGAGTGACCCGCGTGTGCTCGCGGCGGTCGCGCTGCACCCGAACGAGGCGCCGCGCGTCGCGGAGCAAGGCCTGCTCTGCGAGCAGCTGTCAGAGATTTCCCGTCTCGCGGCGGAGCCCCGCGTGCGCGCGATCGGTGAGACCGGCCTCGACTTCTTCCGCACCGGCGAAGACGGTCGCGAGGCCCAGATCGAGTCGTTCGAAGCGCACATCGAGATTGCGAAGTCGAACGGCATCGCCCTGCAGATTCACGATCGGGACGCGCACGATGAAGTCGTCGCGACGCTGCTGCGCGTCGGTGCCCCCGAGCGCACCGTGTTCCACTGCTTCTCGGGAGACGCGCGCCTTGCTCGCCTCTGCAACGAGCACGGCTGGTACGTTTCGGTTGCCGGTCCGTCGACATTCAAGAATGCCCCAACACTGCGCGAGGCGATCGTCGCCACGAAGCCAGAGCTGCTGCTCATTGAGACGGACGCGCCGTTCTTGACGCCCGAACCGTTCCGCGGTCGCCCGAACGCGCCCTACCTGATGCCTTACACGGTGCGCAGGCTGGCCGAGACGCTTGGTCGCCCGCTCGACGAGGTGTGTGCACAGCTCGCCGCAAACACCGAGCGTGTGTACGGCTCGTGGGATGAAGAACTCACCGAGGATGCCGCGTGAGTGACGAAATTCGCGAGGCTGCGGCCCTGCTGGGGCCCGCCCAGGTCCGGGAGCTCGCCGAGCGCCTGGGCGTTTCGCCGACAAAAAAGCTCGGCCAGAACTTCGTGATCGACCCGAACACCGTGCGCAAGATAGTGCGCCTCGCTGGCGTGCAACGCGACGACCGAGTCGTCGAGGTCGGCCCCGGACTGGGATCCCTCACACTCGGACTCACCGAGGCGGGTGCCGCCGTGACCGCGGTCGAGATCGATCACCGGCTCGCGGCCGAGTTGCCTGCAACGGTCCGAGCTATGCAGCCAGACGTGTTCGCCGATGCCGAGCACCCGCGTCTCGGCGTCGTGCGCAGCGACGCGCTTGAGGTGAGCGCCGCAGACTTCGTCACCGGCGGCGACCCCGCCCTGCTCGTGGCGAATCTGCCATACAACGTGTCGGTGCCGATCCTGATGCACCTGCTTGAACTGCTGCCGTCACTGCGAGGCGGACTCGTGATGGTGCAGTCGGAAGTGGGGCACCGGATTGCCGCGCAGCCCGGATCGAAAGAGTACGGATCGCCCAGCGCCAAGGCTGCCTGGTACGGGCCCTGGCGCATTGCGGGCACGGTGAGCCGCAAGATCTTCTGGCCGGTTCCCGGAGTGGACTCGGTGCTCGTCGGGTACGAGCGGCGCGCAGAAGCTATCGGTTCTGAGGATGAGCGGCGGCTCACGTTCGATCTCGTGAACGCCGCGTTTGCCCAGCGGCGCAAGATGCTGCGGCAGGCGCTACAACCGGTGCTCGGCGGATTCGACCGGACAGTGGCGATCGTGACCGCGGCGGGGGCACACCCAGAAGCGCGCGCCGAACAGTTGTCGATCGACGAGTTTCTCGCGATTGCGCGCGCGTCCGTTCAGTACCCGGAGTAGCGCGCACATCGTAAAGCTACGGCGTGAGTCCCCGAGAGAGGGCGTGCAGTAGCTCGGTGAACTTCACGATGTCGCTGACCGACCAGCTCGCCATTGCGTCTCGTAGCTCGTGCTCTTTTTCGCCACGTGTGGCGGCGAGTCGTTCGGCGCCGAATGTGCTCAGGGAGATTCGCACGGAGCGACCGTCTTGCGGATCTGGCGTGCGGTCTATGAGGCCGCGCTCCTCCAGCTCGCGAATGGTGCGGCTCATCTGACCCTTGTCGATCATCATCAACTCGGTGAGCTCGGAGAGGGTCGCGCTCGACAGCCGTGCGATGGTGGTCAGCACCTTGTAGGCGCCGGGGAGCATGCCCTCGCTGACCTGCGCGGCATTCGCCAGCGCCGAGCGGCGGAACTCATTGAACAGCGTTTCGAACTCGTGCTCGAGGTCCTCGAACGCGAGCGAGCGGGCGCCGCCCCCGTTGCCGCGGGGGGCAACGGGGGACGACGCCGTGTGGGATGTCATCTCGGTTACTTTTCGCTCGACCGGCGCGGTGCGTCGCCGCCCACCACCGGGATGCTCCCGGTGGCGGTCAGCACGGCCATACCTTCTGCGGTCGACACCGTCGCCAGGTCGGCCTCCGAGGCGTGCGCACGCTCGGTGTTCGTCATGCTGGTGAGCGGCGTGTTCGGCAGGAAGATGATCGCGATGAGGCTGAGCACCGCGAACGGAACGGCGATCAGGAACGAGTGCGAGATGCCCTGGGCGTACACGTCCTCGATGATCACGCGGATCGCCTCCGGCATCGATGACACCTCGGGCAGTGCGCCCGTCTTCAACTGCGCGGCAACCGCTGCGCCCTCTTTGCCGAGGGACTGAATCGCGGCGCCCATATCAGCGATCACCGAATCTGATCCCATGAGGTCGCTCACCTTGTTGGCGAGTGCGGCACCCATGACCGAGACGCCGATCGTGCCGCCCAGGCTACGGAAGAACGTCACTCCCGAGCTCGTGACGCCGATCTGCGACGGGTCAGCCGTGTTCTGCACGACGAGCACGAGGTTCTGCATCGTCATACCGACGCCCGCGCCGAGCAGGAACATGTAGAGCGACACCAGCGCGAAGTTTGTGTCGTAGTGAATCGTCGACAGCAGGGTCGAGCCGGCGATCAGCAGGACGCCGCCAACGATGAGGAAGGGCTTCCACTTGCCGTACTTCGTGATGAGCCCGCCCACGCCGATCGACGCGAGTAGCAGACCCGCGATCATCGGAATGGTCATGATGCCGGCCTGCGTCGGCGTTGCGCCCCGCGAGAGCTGCATGTACTGGCTCAAGAATACGGAGGAGCCAAACATCGCGATACCGGTCGCGATGGATGCGACGACTGCGAGGGTGAAGGTGCGGCTGCGGAACAGCGTGAGTGGAATGAGCGGCTCTTTGGAGCGCAGCTCGACGATGACGAAGAGGATCGCCGCGACAATCGCGCCGCCCACCATCAGAATCGTGGTGAGGCTCCACCAGTCGTAATCACGGCCAGCGTTGGTGACCCAGATGAGCAGCAGCGAGACGGCGACCGAGAGCAGCACGATCCCGAAGTAGTCGATGCTCGAGCGCTTCGCGGGCCGCTTCGGTAGGTGCAGCGTCTTCTGCACAATGAAGAGCGCCACGACGGCGAACGGGAGCGCGATGAAGAAGTTCCAGCGCCAGTTGATCGAGTCGGTGATAACGCCGCCGAGCAGCGGGCCGCCGACGGTCGACAGTGCCATGACGGCACCGAAGAGACCCATGTACCGGCCGCGCTCGCGCGGGCTGATGATGTCGGCCATGATGACCTGACTGAGGGCCGCGAGACCGCCGGCCCCGATACCCTGTACTGCGCGGAACGCGATCATCGTGCCGGGGTCCTGCGAGAATCCCGCGGCTGCGGTGGCGAGCACGAAGATGCCGATCGCGAGCTGGAACAGTACCTTGCGGTTGAAGAGGTCAGAGAGCTTGCCCCAGATGGGGGTCGAGATCGCCGTGGTGAGCAGCGTCGCGGTGACGACCCAGGTGTACGCAGCCTGGTCGCCTTCGAGGTCGTGGATGATGACGGGGAGCGAGCTCGACACAACGGTCGAGGCCAGCATCGAGACGAACATACCGAGGAGGAGGCCCGAGAGCGCCTCGAGTACCTGACGGTGCGTCATCTTCGCTGGCTCCGTGTGCGCGGATGCGGGGTGAGACATGAATTCCTATTTCTGTGTGCTGCGGGTCGCGCCGTGGGGGCACGGCGACGGTTGATCTAGATCAACTGTTGACGAGGATCAACCATATCACTTAGTTGATGGATGTCAACTAACGAACTCCTGTTGCGGTGACTGCCTGTGGGGAATGCGCGGTGCGCTAGCGTAGGACTATGGGTAGGAGCCGAGGGGGCCCGGTTACGGTGCGTGCACCGGGCAAGATCAACGTATTCTTTCGCGTCGGCGCGCTCCAAGATGACGGCTACCATGACGTGGCCTCCCTCTACCAAGCTGTCTCCCTGTTCGAAGAGGTCACCGCGACGGCAGCCGATGATTTTTCCATCCAGTTCGTCGGCCCCGTCGACTCGGCGGGGTTACCCCGAGATGACTCGAATCTTGCGCTCGCCGCCGCGAAACTGCTCGCGAAGCGCACGGGTTATGTCGGGGGAGTCGCGCTGACGGTGCTGAAGCGCGTCCCGATTGCTGGCGGTATGGGCGGCGGCTCCGCGGACGCTGCGGCGACGCTCGTTGCCTGCGATGAACTGTGGGGAACCGGGCTCGGGCGTTCGGGCTTGCTGCCGCTCGCCGCCGAACTCGGAGCCGACGTGCCGTTCGCGCTCGAGGGCGGCACCGCCGTTGGTACCGGCCGCGGGGACGAGCTGAGCCCGGCGCTCGCAACCGGTGATTTCCACTGGGTGCTTGCGCTCTCGGACGCGGGTCTCAGTACGCCCGTCGTCTACCGCACGCTCGACGCGCACCGCGATACGCACGTCAGTGCGCTCGGCCGTCAGCCCGACCTCGTCAAGGTCGAGACCGCAGTGCTGCAGGCGGTGCGCACGGGCGACGCCGACTCGCTCGCTGACGCGATGCACAACGACCTGCAGGTTGCGGCGCTAAAGCTCGCACCAGAGCTCACTGAAATTCTGGAGCTGGGGGAGTCGCGGGGAGCGCTCGCTGGGATCGTTTCTGGATCTGGCCCCACGATTGCCTTTCTGGTCGGCACACCGCAGGAGGCTGCTGAGCTGCGCGCCGTGCTCGGGCGGCGCGGCTTCCGCGCGCTCACCGTCTCGGGCCCCGTGCCAGGCGCTCGGGTCGTGTGACGGCTGCTGCGGCACGCGCGACGCGCTGATCCGGACCGGGAATACTGCGGGGCCGCTCGGCGCTGCACTCTGTGTGAGTGAAACAATTCGCGTCGACATTTGGTCTGACATTGCCTGCCCGTGGTGCTACATCGGAAAGCACCGGTTCGACGCTGCGGTCGCGGCCTTCGTGGAGGAGCACCCCGACGTTGCCGTCGAGGTTGAGAGCCACAGTTTCGAGCTCGCGCCTGACACTCCCATCGACTTCGCCGGTAGCGAGGTCGACTTTCTTGTGCGCCACAAGGGCATGCCAGCGCCGCAGGTCGAGCAGATGCTCGGCCAGATGACGGAGCTCGGCGCGTCAGAGGGCCTCGAATTCGGATTCCACGATGTGAAGCACGCGAACACGCAGCGCGCGCACCGGGTGCTGCACCTCGCGAAGGATCGCGGCCTGCAGGCGCCCGTGCAGGAGCGCTTGTTCCGCGCGTACTTCGCTGAGGGGGAAGACATGTCGGACGCCGACGCGCTCGCCCGACTCGGTGCCGAAGCGGGGCTCGACCCCGACGAGGTGCGCGCCGCTTTGAACGATGAAATGTACGGCGAAGCGGTGCAGCGAGATATTGCGCGTGCGCGACAGCTCGGCGTGAACGGGGTACCGTTCTTCTTGCTCGATGAGAAGTACGGTGTCTCGGGAGCGCAGTCAGCGGACGCGTTTGCGAACGTGTTTGAGCAGGTGCTCGGGTTCCAGCGCGGCGAAGCGCCGGTGACCGCGCAGTGAGTTATTGAGTTATTGAGCTGTTGATTCCAGCAGTATTCGTTCTTTCGGAGGCACACATGAATGATCAGAAGAGCACGACAGTGGCGGCGGCTGCGCCGACGGCGGATGATTCCGCGTACGGCACCGACGCTGGGCTGCAGGGCGCTGCATCGTTTGCCGACGCAGAGTCTCGCGAGATCTTGAACCTCCTGGGTGACGCGGACGCCGGATCCTGCTGCGGCGGATCCTGCTGCGCGGTCTAGCGGACGCAGGCGGCGCGCTGGCCCCTGGCGCCCCCGGCGCCCCCGGCGCGCCCCCTGGAGGCGACAGAAACTCCGCCTAAAACGGGCTGAGAAGCGGAGTTTTTGTCGCCGCCGGGTTTGGCCTCGCCGGGCTGGCCGGCGGCGGCGGGGTTGGTCTCGCCGGGCGGGCCAGCGTTAGCGAGGTTGTTGGAGGGCTTGCAGCGGGGTTGTTGCCAGGGCGCGGGGCGACGCTCCGGTTTCTCGGCTGAGCGCCTTGATGAGGCCCGCGCGCGAGGCGTATCCGGCTCGGTGCGCGGCTGCGGCGAGTCCGTCGCCTCCGTGCAGACTGCGCACGGCGAGGTTGAGCCGGGCACGCGCACGCCAGCGCGTAAAGGGCAGGCCCGTCTCGTCGCGGAAGAGGCGCTGCAGATGACGCACGCTCGTGTCGTAAGTGACGGCCAGCTGCTCGAGCGTGCGTTCGCTCGTGCGTGCGTCCTGCGCGACACGGCGTGCGATCGGGTGTGCGGGGAATCGCAGCGCGAAGTAGTCGGAGTTCAGCGCGCGTAGTACCTCACTGAGCGCCCCGCGAAACACCGCTATCTGGTCATCGGTGCGCGGCGACGCTCCGAGAATGATGCTCGCGATCTCGGAGAGCCGCGGCACGACGCCGAGTGATCGAAACCTTTCGGGGGGAGCGCACTTCGCGTCGAGCAGTGGCCCGAGCACCACCCCGTCCGCGCTGTAGCGCGCTGCGTGTGGCACACCGGCGGCGAGCCACAGATTCTCGCGCGGGCCGAGTTGAACCAGCGTCCCATCCACGCTGACCTCGGCCGTTCCGCTGACGACGTGGATCAGGTGCGGCGCATCGTGCTCGTGCGTGTCGTGCCCGAGGAAGCGGACCGCGTTCTCGGGTACGGCCTCAAGCATCGCGGATCGCAGCACGCCCGTCTCCGTTCATCGAATGTCGTGTGAGTGCGGAACCGATGTCGCCCTAGTGCGCCTGGCACGATCCGGAACCGACTTAGTCTGATTAAAGTTAGTACTACCTAACAAGACTGCCTCGAGTGAGATGGTAGCGCACTCCTCGCGTCGCAGGACAGTGCGCGGCTGCCCCACCACCGGAACAAGGAGTGACCATGCAACTGCGGTCCCGCCGATTTGCCCCCAAGCTCGGCAACGTGCTCGTCGGAACAGCCCTGATTGGTGCGACGCTGCTGCTTGCAGGCTGCGCTGCCAACGCCGATACACCCGCGCAGGCCGAGGAGTCGAACGGCTCCTCCAGCCGAGTCGTTGAGACCGCGCAGGGCGACGTGACCGTGCCCGCTGACCCGCAGCGCGTCGTCGTACTCAACTACGCCCTTGCCGGGTACCTCTACGATCTGGATGTGCCGGTCGCGGCGACCACCTCCGAAGACTTCGACCACGATGCTGCCTTCTCTGAACTCTGGGGTGACGCGCCTAGCCAGGACGGCACAGAGTTCTTGACCTGGGGGATGGATGGCTTCGACCTTGAGGGGATTCTTGAACTCGAGCCCGACCTAATTATCGCCGGTGGCGTCGGGTTGCCGAATGGTCTCGCCGTCGACAGTTATGAGCAGCTCTCCAAGATCGCGCCCACCGTCGTCGTGGACCAGCAGCTGACCACCTGGCAGCAGCAGTTCGAGTTCATCGCGGACGACGTTCTCGGCCGCGAGGACGACTTCGACAGTGCCGTCGATGCCTACGATGCGCGCGTCGCCGAAGTCCGAGACGCGATCACCGTGCCAGAAACGCCCGTCGCCGTGCTCACGATCACCGCCGACAACACCCCGTATCTGCTGTTCGAAGACAGCGGTCTGCCGACCGCTCTCGCCGAGGTCGGATTCGAACCAGCGAAGCTCGTCGAGAAGTACGAGCTCGAACCCTACGCTCCGGGCGGAGACATGGCGGAACTCTCGACGGAGCAGGCGGGGCAGATGCTCGCGGACGTGCCGACGCTATTCATCACGGGCTTCAACACCGACACCACCGACGTAGCTACGCTCGGTAAGAGCCCGCTGTGGGCGGGGCTGCCAGCCTTCGCCGACGACCGGGCCTACGACCTGCCGTACTGGAGCGTGCGCGGTGACTACGACGAGGCCCTCGCACTGCTCGACGACATTGAGCAGCAGTTCTCGTAGCCACACGCCGGAATCCAGGAGCCAGGAACCAGGAGTCGCTGAATGGCACATCACGCTCTCGTCATCCATCCGCTCGTCGTTCGTTGCGTGCGGGTCGCGCGCGTCGTCGACGTCACGCCGCGAATGCGCCGAATCACGCTCACCGGTGCGCAACTTGGGGCCTTCACCAGCGGTGGGCACGAGCAATCTGGGCACGAGCAGCCCGGCCACGAGCAGCCTGGGCACGAGCAGCCCGCGTTCGCGACACCCGCGTTCGATGATCATGTGAAGCTGATTTTCGCCGCCGACGGCGACGTCCGGTCTGTGCTGCCGAAGCAGCTTGCGCACGGAATCGAGTGGGGACCGTCGCTGACGAGGCAGGGGAGGGACTACACGCCCCGCCGGTTTGACTCGGAGCGCCTTGAGCTCGACCTCGACTTCGTACTGCACGGCGACGGGCCGGCAGCGGCTTGGGCGCAGCATGCGAAGCCGGGGGACGAACTCTGGTTTGCTGGCCCAAAGTCGTCGACGGTGATTCCCGCAGACCTCGGCCGGGTGTTGCTCGCGGGAGACGAGACGGCGCTCCCCGCTATCGCCCGCTTCTTCGAGGAGCGGCCGTCCAACGCGCCGGTACACGCGGTCATTGCAGTTCCGGATCCCGCTGCGAAGCAGCGGTTCGCGCTGCGCGAGGACGATGAGGTGACCTGGGTGATTGCGGAGCCCGGTGATCCGGACGCCCTCGCCGAGGCCGTCGCGGAGGCGTGCGGTGCCGCGTTCGCCGATTCTGCGGACGGCGCACCGTTCGTGTGGGCGGCCGCCGAAAGCCGGTCACTGCTCGCGGTGCGTCGATTCGCGCGCGCAATCGGAGTGCCGAAGTCGCACACGAACATCACGGGCTACTGGCACGCCCCGCAGGATCGTAGGTCAGCGAGTGGCGTGGGGGCCAACGCCGTAGTGGGTGACCCCGTCCTGCTGGGTGACAGTAGACACACACCCGACGACGGTGAACCCTCACATGCCAACGCCAGCGCCGACGGCACCGCAGGCCACACCGACGGTGACGTGCGCGCGCTACCCGCGCAGCCGGTGCACTGGTTCGCCGTGCGCGCGGCGCTGCTCACCGGCGTGCTCGATTCCGTGGCTGAAACGACGGCGCGGTCGCGCCATGCGACGATCAGTCCAGGCGAGCTTGCGGCCGCCTGTGATATCGACCCTGAAGCGCTCAGCGCGCTCGTGCGCGTACTGATTGAGAGCGATGTGCTCGTGAATATTGCGCCGGCGGTGGGGGAGTTCGCGGGTGAAGACACTCAGGAAGGCGCTCATGCGCTCAGGCTCGGCAGTCTCGGCGAGTTGCTCGTGGACGATGACCATGTGCGAGAGCAATACACGGGCCTCGCTGCGGAGCAGATGCTCGCGCTCGCGGCGCTCCCGGCGGCCCTTCGCATCGGCGCCGGGCAGCGCCAAGCGTCGCGCCCAGCGTCACGGTTCCCAACGGCCTGGGAGGTGACGCATCGCAGCACGCTGCTTGAGTATCTGGTGAGCAATAGCGACGAATACGCGGAACTCGTCGACGATACCGCTCAGGCCGCGCACGTACTCACGGGGCTGCGGAGCCAATCAATTTGGAGCGAGGGCGTCACAGCGGCGATCACCGGGCCCGGGGCCGTCGTCGTGAGCGATGCACTCGCCGCGACACCGCTGGCACTCACCATCGTCGCGCAGCCAGTGCCGCTCGCGGTGCTGCGAGAAGCAAGCGATGCTGCAGCGCGGTGTGAATTCGCATCGGAGTGGAGTCGCCACGATCTCGCCGTCGCTGCCTGTGATCTGGAACACCGCACCGATACGGAGGTGCGCGAGCTCTTTGCCGCCATGCGGGCGTCAGCATCGCGGGCGGTGGTGATCGACCAGTTCACCCCCGACGGGCTCGGCGAATCGCGCTCGGCCGCAGATGCGCTCGTGAGCCATGCCACCATTGGCACCGCACATCGTTCGCCGGAGTCCGTTTTCGAACTCGCAGCGCAGGCCGGGTGGGTGGTGCGGGCGCGCCACCGGCTGGGTTGGGGAGTCGAAAGCGTAGAACTGGCGCCCGCTCCGCAGACGCCGTGATCCACCGTCGGCAGCAACACCAGCCGCAAGCGACCCAGCATCGCCGCACGCTACGCATTGTGTGGCTCGCGATTTCGGTGTTGCTGCTCGGTGTCGTCTGCGTCGCGAGCCTCGCCGTCGGCTCCGCGCAGCTTCCACCGGCAGCGGTGTGGGAGGCGCTCACGACACGGGGCGCGGGCGCACTCGACGGTGTCAATGGCCCCACCAGCATTGATACGGTGACCGTGGTGTCGCTGCGCGTACCGAGAACCGTGCTCGGCGTGCTGGTCGGCGCGGCGCTCGCGGTAGCGGGAACGCTCATTCAGGGACTCACGCGCAATCCGCTCGCCGATCCGGGGATCCTGGGGGTCAACGCCGGAGCGGCGTTCGCGATCTCCATCGGAGTTGCCGCGTTCGGCATCACCCGCATCGACCAGTATTTGCCGCTCGGGTTCATCGGCGCCCTGCTAGGCACTGCGCTCGTATACGGCATTGCCGCGCGAGGGCCGGACGGCGCCTCGCCCGTGCGTCTCACGCTCGTCGGAATTGCGCTCGGGGCTGTGTTCATGGGCGTGTCACAGACCCTCGCGCTCCTGAGCGCCACGACATTCGACCGGATGCGCTTTTGGGGTGCCGGGACGATCGCAGACCGCCCCGAGGGCACGGTGGTCGCGATCCTGCCAGCGATTGTCATCGGCCTCTTGCTCGCGTTCACCACCGCGCCGAGCATGAATGCCCTGGCGCTCGGCGACGATCTCGCCCGTGCGGTGGGTGCCCGCGTCGGCGTCACACGCACCGTGGGGTTGCTCGCGGTCACCCTGCTCTGCGGGGCTGCGACCGCGGCGGCGGGTCCCATTGGATTCGTCGGGCTGATGATCCCGCACGCCGTGCGCTTCGTCACCGGCCCGGACCAGCGTTGGATTCTGCCGTTTGCTCTGATACTCGGCCCGGTACTCGTGCTGTCCGCCGACATCATCGGTCGCCTGATCGTGTGGCCCGCGGAGCTGCAGGTCGGCATCGTGACCGTGTTTATCGGGGCTCCCGTGCTGATCTGGTTGGTGCGCCGCGCTCGGGTGAGGTCGCTGTGAACCGGGTGGGCGTCGCGCGCGCCGCGGGGCTAGCGAGGCCAGCGAGGCCGGCGCAGCTGCGTCGGGGGCCGTCGCCGCGTGCGCTCACCGTGCGCATCGTGCTGGCCGTCCTCACCATTGCGTGCGTGATCGCCGCACTCGCGCTCGGTTCTCGGGAACTCGATATCGGACGCGTGTTCGCCGCGTTCGGGCCTGGCGCCGACGAACTCGATCGCATGGTGGTCGTCGAGTGGCGCGCACCTCGGGCGCTCGCCGCCGTGCTGTTCGGGGCGTGCTTGGGTGTGAGCGGTGCGATTTTCCAGACGCTCACGCGTAATCCGCTCGGCAGCCCCGACATCGTCGGTCTCAACACGGGCGCGTACACCGGCGTCGTCGTGGTGATGATGCTCGGCGGCACGGGCTTCGCGCTGCAGGCGACCGGTGCGTTGCTGGGCGGGCTCATCGCGACCGCCATCATCTATCTGCTGGCATTTCGGAAGGGGCTGAGCGGGTTTCGCCTCATCATCGTCGGGATTGCGGTGTCGGCGATGCTGACATCGGTGAACACGTGGTTCTCCGTGAAGTCGGATCTGGATGCGGCCGCGCGGGCAGCGGTGTGGGGTGCGGGAAGCCTCGGCGGTATCGAGTGGCCGGTGATGCTCGCGGCCGTCGTCGTCTTCGTGCCGATGTTGTTGCTCCTCCCGCTCGCGAGTTGGCGTCTGCGGCAACTCGAACTCGGCGACGACACGGCAGCCTCGCTCGGGGTTCCCGTTGAATCGAGCAAGGTCTTCGTCGTCGCGGTCGGTGTCGCGCTGACGGCCCTCGCTACGACCGTCGCCGGCCCGATCGCGTTCGTGTCGCTCGCCGCGACCCCGATTGCGACACGCCTCACTGGGCGAACCGGGTCGTCGGAGTTCGTTGGCGCGGCGCTTGTTGGAGCGCTGCTGCTGTCGGTGTCTGACCTCATTGCTCAGCACGCGCTGCCGCACGCCACGCTGCCGGTCGGTGCCGTGACCGTCTGCCTGGGCGGCGCGTACCTCGTCTGGCTGCTGTTCCGGGAGAGCGCCCGCTGACGGGCCTGGCTCTGGCTCTGGCTCTGGCTCTGGCTCGCCTGCGCGAACCTGGAGGCGACAGAAACTCCGCCTAAAACGAGCTGAGAGACGGAGTTTTTGTCGCCGCCAGGGGGTTCCGGTGTGGGCGCGCAGCCGCCCCACCTAGACTGAAGACCTTATGGCGCATCTATTAGGGGCCGAGGCCCTGCACCTCGACGTACCGACCAAGACCGTGTTCGATTCAGTGACGCTCGGCGTCGCCGAGGGGGACCGGATCGGCATCGTCGGCCGCAACGGCGACGGCAAATCCAGCCTGATGATGATGCTCGCGGGCCGCCGCCAGCCCGACGGTGGCAAGGTCACCATGCGGGGCGGCACAACCATGGGCGTGCTCGACCAGGCTGACGTGTTCGACGACGGTGCGACCGTTGGTCACACGATCGTCGGAGACCGCCCCGAGTACGAGTGGGCGGGCGACCCCCAGGCGCGCGACGTGATCGCGGGCCTCGTCTCCGACCTTGACTGGGAGGCCCCCCTCGACTCACTTTCGGGCGGCCAGCGCCGCCGCGTGGCACTCGCCCGCCTGCTCGTGCAGGAGTACGACATCGTCTTCCTCGACGAGCCGACAAACCACCTCGACGTTGAGGGTATCGCCTGGCTCGCGAACCACCTCAAGCGGCGCTGGCCGCGCGGCCAGGGCGCCCTGCTCGTCGTCACCCACGATCGGTGGTTCCTCGACGAGGTGTGCAACATGACCTGGGAGGTGCACGACCGCATCGTCGAGCCCTTCGAAGGCGGGTACGCCGCGTACATTCTGCAGCGCGTTGAACGCGACCGTCAGGCAGCAACGATCGAGCAGAAGCGACAGAACCTCGCGCGCAAAGAACTCGCGTGGTTGCGGCGCGGCGCGCCCGCTCGCACCGCGAAGCCGAAGTTCCGTATCGACGCCGCAAACGAGCTGATCGCAGACGTTCCCGAGATCCGGGATCGCGTGTCGCTTCAGTCGATGGCCGTTGCTCGCCTCGGTAAAGAGGTCGTGAATCTCGTGGAGGCCGGTGTCTCGTACGACGGCCGTGTGATCATTGAGGACGTCGACTGGCTGCTCGCACCGGGGGAGCGCACCGGCATTCTCGGCGTGAACGGTGCCGGCAAATCGACACTGCTCGGACTCATCTCGGGCACCGTAGAGCCCACTGCCGGGCGTGTGAAGCGCGGCAAAACCGTGAAGGTCGCGACCCTCACTCAGCGTCTCGACGAGCTTGAGGAGCACCTGAAGGATCCGGTGCGAACGGTGATCGCCGGCTTGCGCACGAGTTTCACGGTCGGTAGCGGATCAAAGGCTCAGGATCTGACGCCCGGGCAACTGCTCGAGCGCATGGGGTTCACGAGCGCGCAACTCTCAACGCCAGTGAAAGATCTCTCGGGTGGCCAGAAACGCCGGCTGCAGCTCCTCCTCATTCTGCTGAACCAGCCGAACGTGTTGATTCTCGACGAGCCGACAAACGACCTCGACACCGACATGCTTGCCGCGATGGAAGATCTGCTCGATTCCTGGCCCGGCACGCTCATCGTCGTGTCGCACGACCGGTACTTCTTGGAGCGGGTCACCGACCAGCAGTACGCGATCCTTGATCGACACCTGAGGCATTTGCCCGGCGGCGTCGACCAGTATCTTGAGCTGCGCGCGGCTGAAGAGTCGGGCGGGGCGGCGTCGAGTTCGTCTGCGTCACCCTCTAACGGGTCTGCGGCACAGCGTGCCGCCAAGACGCCGTCGCTCAGTGGGTCTGAGCGACGCACCGCCGAGAAGGAGTTGTCAGCGGTTGAGCGCAAGATGGAGCGGTTGCAGAAGGACATCGTCCGTTCACGCGCCGGGCTCGCCGAGATGGACCAGAACGACTACACGAAGCTGAACGCGGAGATGACGAAGATCACCGCGATCGAAGATGAGATCGTGGCGCTCGAACTGCGCTGGCTCGAACTCTCGGGCGTTCTGGAGTAGGAGTTCAGTCGTGCACGTGCTCGAACCCCTCACCGACGAAGATGAGCGGCGACTCACCGAGGCGCTTCGCGTGCACTTCGGCGTAGACGTTGTGCAGTGGCGGCGCCTCGGCGGAGAGCTCGACATCAACTATCGAGCGATACTGGCGGGCGGAGATGCTAGGTGCCATACGGGCGGAACCGTGACTGGCGCTGGCGACGCGCGCTCTGTGCGTTTCGTGCGGCTGTCGCCCGCGCCGTTCGACGAGGCGTCGCTGTCGTGGCAGAACGCGGTGCTCGAACAGCTGGAGCGTAGTCCGCTGTCCGTTGCGACGCCGGTGTTACAACGCGGGGTCGACGAGGGCGTTGAGGCTCCATTCACCTCGCTCGACGGCCGAGAGTTTCGGATTCGGGTCACAACCTGGATCCCAGGATCCAACGTCTCCGAGCTCGGAGTCGTCGGCGCTCTGTACCGTAGGCGTCTCGGAGCGCTCGCCGCTGAGATCCCTGAAAGCCTCGCTCCGCTCGTGGACCGCCGCGAGGGGCTGATTGAGCACCACTGGGTGGCGGTTCGCGCTGGAACATCGATTCGCGAGACCTGGCACGCGGTTGACCAGCCCGACCGGCGCGCGTTACTGGAGGAAGCTGTGCGCCGATTCGATGTCATCGAGGCGCGGCTCTCGCACCTGCCGATGGCCGCGGTGCACCAAGATCTGCACGACTTCAACCTCCTCGCCGAGCGCGCCGCTGCCGATGGCGCCGTGCGCATCACCGGCATCGTCGACTTCAATGATGCGGTCATTACGGTGCGCGTGGCCGAGCTGGCGGTCGCGGCGGTGTACGCGGCCTTGCGTCAGAGGGATGCGTTCGAGGCCTTCACCGATGTGGTCGAGGGGTACCTGGCGCACACCTCACTCACCGACGACGAGTTGACCGTGCTGTACCCGCTCGCCGTCGCGCGCCTGGCGGTCAACGGCAGCACGTGGACGGCGCGCGCCGGGCAGGGCAACCGCGCCTACGCGGAATCCCGCATGTCGGCCGCCTGGCCGGCACTGCGCCAACTCCTCGCCGTCGACCCCGAGCAGGCCGAGTCCCGCTTCCGGGCCCTGACCCCGAGACCCTGACACCCCGAGACCCCGAGACCCCTAGTTCCCCGCCCCCCCCCGCTTTTGCCCCCATTCTGTCGTCGCAAATGAGCCCATCAGAAGCGTGATCGGATCATTTGCGACGACAGAACGCGGGGCGCGGGGCGGGGGGCGCGGGGCGCGGGAAGGGGGGGCAGGGGGCGCGGGAGTAGAGCCTGGCGTCAGTGGTGGAGGGCGCCCGCCAGGGCGTCCAGCAGGATGGGGGCGTGTTCCTCTGCGAAGACCAGCGGCGGGCGAATCTTCAGCACGTTCGCGTCGCGACCCGAAGCGCTGATGAGCACGCGGGCGTCGCGCATCCGGTTGACCACCGCCGACGCGCGCGCCGCGTCGGGGCGACCCGCATCGTCGACGACCTCGAGCGCGAAGAACAGCCCGGATCCGCGCACGGCGCCGACCCCGTTGCCGGCGGCGGCGATCCCGCGCAGCTCGTTGAGGACGCTCGCGCCGAGCACTCCCGCCCGCTCTACGAGTCCGCGCTCGGTGAGTTCGTCGAGCACGGCCTGGCCGGCCGCGACGCTGACCTGGTTGCCTCCGAACGTGTTGAAGAAACGCATGTCGGCGCCGAACCGGTCGAAGTGCTCGGGGCGCGCGAAGACGGCGGCGAGGGGCATGCCGTTGCCCATCGGCTTGCCCGCGACGACGAGATCGGGTTCGACGCCCTGACTCGGGAATCCCCACCACGCTCCCGTTCGCCCGAAGCCTGACTGCACCTCGTCGGCGATGTACAGCCCGCCGTGAGCGCGAATCGCGGCGGCGGCCTCACGGAGCACGTTCGCTTCAGTGCCCTGCAGCCCGTCGCTCGACAGCACCGAGTCGATGATGAGCGCTGCCGGATCGTGCCCCCGCGCGCGCAGCGCGGCGACCGCTGACGTGACGCGTGACGCGAGCGCCGCGGCCGCCTCGGCGGGGGATTCGCTGGCGAGGTCGGGCGCGGCGATGAGCTCAACTTCGTCGGGGATCGGGTTGTTCGGGCCGAGGCTCGGCGAGATGGCAGCGGCGGCGGCGGTGGTGCCGTGATACGCGTGGGATGTCGCGATTACGCCGCGGCGTCCGGTGACGTGACGCGCGACGCGCAGCGCGAGGTCGACGGCCTCGCTGCCAGTGCACACGAACACTGCCTGTTCGAGGCCGTGCCCGAGCAGACCAGTCACACGCTCGGCGTACGCCACGACGTCGTCGCCGAGGTATCGCGTGTGCGTGTTGAGCACGCCCAGCTGCGCGGCGACGCGCTGCTGCACGACCGGGTTCGCGTGACCCACCACCGGCACGTTGTTGTACGCGTCAAGGTACGCGTCGCCGTCGGTGTCGTACAGCCAGACGCCCTCGCCGCGCACCACGTGCACGGGGCGGTCATAAAACAGTCGGTAGGCGGCGCCCATTGCCCGGTCCCGACGCGCAATGAGCTTGACATCGGCCGGGGGTAGCGACGCCGCGCGGGCTGGATCGAAGCTGTTTGCCATGTGCCTGCTTGCCGCAGCGGTCATCGGATTCCCCTCCTGTGCCACACGTCGGCTGAGCACTCCCGGCCGCGCTCCCACTGTATCCGCACCCGCTCTGTACCCCTGCAGCGCCGAGTCCGTCCCCACAGCGCGCCCCGACTGCCGCAGAATGGAGGCATGCAAGACGCGCGTTGGCTCCAGCTCATTGAGCGCGTACGCGCTGATACGCCCCGGCTGCTCTCGGACTTCCTCGCCGAACTGAGCACGCACGAGGAGTACGTCGGCGGCGAAGTGGCTCCCGAAGACATTGAGCGCACAGCCCGCAATGCGTTCGCGCTGTTCGCCGCACGGCTCGCGGGTGAGGCCGGGGCCGACGCTCCCTCGGAGTTCGCGGAGGCGCTCGGTCGGCGTCGGGCGCGGCAGGGGGTGCGCGTCGAGCGCTTCATGGAAGCGGTGCGAATCAACTTCCGCGTGCTCTGGCGCGCACTCGAACGCGCCGCGCAGCCCGACCTGTCAGACGCGCTGCTGGCGCACGGCGAGCAGGTGCTTGACGTGGTCGAACGCTACGCGACCGAGGTGCAGCGCGCGTTTCTCGGGGAGTCGGAGTCGATGGCGCGTCAGCACCGCACCGCGAATGAGCGCGCGCGGGCGCGGCTCTTTTCTGGGCAGGCCGACGCCGACGAGCTCGTCACAATCGGGGAGCTGCTGCGTCTGCAGCCGACAGCCGAGTACGAACTGCTTGCGACCCGCCGCGACACCGCTCGTCTCGCGCGCGTCGCGGTCGAGAGCGGCGGGCAACACTTCGATGATGGTGACGCCGTGGTGCTGCTGCGGCCACGCCTCGGGCCGGTCGACTGGGTTGATGCTGACCCGCTGATCACCGGCGGGTACATTTCGCGGGTGCCGGGGCTCGCGGCCGTGGGGCGTGCGGCGGCACTCGCGGTGGATCTGGCCGAGCGCGCTGACCGCGCTGATCGCGCTGCGCTTTCTGCCCACGACGATACCGGCGGCGGTACCCACGATGGCGCGGCAGGAGTGTGGCGCCTGCGCGACGGCTTCGCCTCCATCGCACGGGAGGCCTCGCTCGAACGATTCGCAGGCTTCACCCACGAACTCACCGGCGACTTCGACGCGGCCACGGCGGCTGAGCGCGAGCGATTCGCGGTGACGCTGCGCACGTTTATTCGCACCGGATCGATGCAACGTACCGCCGAGGAGCTGTTCTTTCATCGCAACACCGTGTTGAAGCGGCTGCGCGCGTTCGAGGACCTCACCGGGCTCGACGTCACCGTGCCACGCGACGCCGCAATTGCGTTGGTGATCCTCGACCTCTGATTGTCTGGGCGCTGGGACCCGTGGCTACTGGAGCACCGGGACGCCGGGACCGCGGCGCCCACACCCCGAGTGTCCGGTTGCACACGGATCGCGCGGAAGTGGCTGCGATCCCACACGCGTCAGCTGCGGGTCGCGATCTAGCCTCGGAATAGGCGGAATTTTCCCGCGCCCCCGGCGGCTCACGCGCGCCGGCGACCCACCCGGATCCGGAGGAACACATGATTTCGAGCACGCTGACCCAACGGATTCTCGACGCCGTCGACGCGGGGTTCGACGAGCAGCTGCGCGCCACCGCAGAGCTCGTCGCAGCGCCATCATTGCGCGCAAACGAGGAGGCGGCACAAGACCTAATCGAGGGTCGCCTGTCGGCGCTCGGCCTCGACGTCGACCGCTGGG
Organism: Leucobacter sp. NPDC058333; assembly: GCF_042726155.1. Taxonomy (NCBI): domain Bacteria; kingdom Bacillati; phylum Actinomycetota; class Actinomycetes; order Micrococcales; family Microbacteriaceae; genus Leucobacter; species Leucobacter sp. NPDC058333. The sequence goes on along the minus strand of NZ_JBHXHV010000002.1, from coordinate 168,899 downwards.
CAATCGCGTCTGATGAGCTTGAGGCGCACCCGGGCTACGGCCCATCGACAGTCGACTACACCGGCATGACCAACGTTGTCGGCACGTACACGCCCTCGCGCGAAGCTGGGCGCTCGCTCATCTTGAACGGCCACATCGATGTGGTGCCCGAGGGGCCAGAGGCGCAGTGGGCGCGGTCGCCCTGGGACGCTGAGGTGCGCGACGGCTGGATGTACGGTCGCGGCGCTGGCGACATGAAAGCCGGGTTGATCGCAAACCTGTTCGCGTTCGACGCCATTCGGCGGGCGGGACTCGCACCCACCGCTCGCGTCCACCTGCAGTCGGTCGTCGAAGAGGAATGCACGGGCAACGGCTCGCTCGCGGCGCTGCTGCGCGGATACTCCGCCGACGCGGTCATCATCTCCGAGCCGGAGGAAGACGCACTCGTGCGCGCAAACGTCGGAGTGCTGTGGAGCACCATTCGCGTGAGCGGGGAGCCAACGCACCCGCGCGAGATGGCCAACGGGTTCAACGCGATCGATGCCGCTTACGACGTCATCGCGGCGCTGCGCGAGCTCGAAGCAACGTGGAACGCGGAACAGCACGAGCACCCATACTTTGAAGACCTGGATCACCCCATCAACTTCAACATCGGGGGCATTCAGGGTGGTGACTGGCCATCGAGCGTGCCAGCGTGGTGCGAACTGCGACTGCGCGTGGCGATCTACCCCGGCGTGACGGCGGCCGACGCGCTCGCCGCTGTCGAAGAGTGCGTCCGCACCGCTGCCGCGGGCGGCGAGGGGCGTCACCCGTTCGATGTCGAGGTGACTCCGGATGGCTTCTTTGCCGAGGGGTACGTGCTCGAACCCGGCAGCGACGCCGAGGCCGTGCTCGAGCAGACGCACCGGGCGGCATTCGGTCGCGAGCTCACGAGCTTCACGACCCCCGGTTACCTCGACGGGCGAGTGTTCGTGAACTACGGCAAGACGCCGACGCTCGTCTATGGGCCGGTGTCCGAGAATATCCACGGATTCGACGAGCGGGTGAGCGTGGAGTCGATTCGCCGCTGCACGCAGTCGATGGCACTGTTCATCGCCGAGTGGTGCGGGGTAGACGAGATCGGCTGAGCGCGGGCGCGGGCGCCAGCCCCGCGCCCGGCTGCGGCTGTCGGTGGCACTCGATAGCCTGGGGTGAGCATCGTGCGGCACGAACTCCGCGCCGGTGCGCGAGTTACCGAGTTCACGCGAAGGGAAACCCCATGGCATATCGAGTGCAAGGCGTCGTCGTCCGAGAAAAGAACGCTCCGGTCACGATCGAGACGGTCATTGTTCCTGATCCCGGTCCCGGCGAAGCCGTGGTCGACATCATTACGAGCGGCGTGTGCCACACCGACCTGCACTACAAGCTCGGCGGTATCAGCGACGACTTTCCGTTCTTGCTGGGTCACGAGGCCACGGGGCGCGTGGCCGCCATCGGTGAGGGTGTCACTCAAGTAGCGGTGGGGGATCGCGTGATCTTGAACTGGCGTGCCGTCTGCGGGCAGTGCCGCGCCTGCGCGAAGGGCCAGCCTCAGTACTGCTTCAATACGCACAACGCGTCTCAGAAGATGACGCTCGAAGACGGCACCGAGCTGTCCCCGGCGCTCGGCATCGGGGCGTTCATCGAGAAGACGCTCGTCGCGGCGGGCCAGTGCACGAAGATCGACGAAGAGTCGGACGCGGCGGCGGTCGGCCTGCTCGGATGCGGCGTAATGGCGGGCATCGGCGCCGCGATCAACACGGGCGGCGTGCAGCGCGGCGAATCGGTTGCGGTGATCGGCTGCGGCGGTGTCGGTACGGCCGCTATCGCGGGCGCGCAGCTCGCGGGTGCAACCACGATTATCGCGGTCGACATTGACGACGCGAAGCTTGAGCAGGCGAAGCATTTCGGTGCGACGCACACGGTGAACTCGCGAAACGAAGACCCGGTCGAGGCGATTCGCGCCCTTACCGGCGGCTTCGGGGCCGACGTCGTGATTGACGCGGTCGGTCGCCCCGAGACCTACACGCAGGCTTTCTACGCTCGCGATCTTGCCGGTCGTGTCGTGCTCGTCGGTGTGCCGACCCCCGAGATGCAGCTGCAACTGCCGCTGCTCGACGTCTTTGGCCGCGGCGGATCGCTGAAGTCGTCGTGGTATGGCGATTGCCTGCCGAGTCGCGACTTCGCCATGCTCATTGAGCAGTACAAGCTCGGCCGGCTCGATCTCGACGGGTTCGTCACCGAACGCGTCGGGCTCGGCGACGTCGAGGCGGCGTTTGACCGCATGCACGACGGCACCGTACTTCGCTCAGTGGTGGTGCTCTAATGGCCGCGCGCATTGAACGGCTCGTCACGAGTGGCACGTTCTCGCTCGATGGTGGCACCTGGGATGTCGACAACAATGTGTGGATCGTCGGCGACGACGCCGAGGTGATCGTGATTGACCCGGCCCACGACGCGGCGGCTGTCGCGGAAGCCGTGGCGGGGCGCCGCGTTCAGGCGATCCTGCTCACCCACGGGCACGACGATCACATTCGCGCGGCGCGAGAGACGGCAGCGTTGCTCGAAGCGCGGCTGCACCTGAATCCGGCCGACGCCATGCTCTGGGACACGGTCTACGACGATGCCCCCGACGCGCAGATCGCCGACGGTGACGTGTTCACCGTTGCGGGTGCGGAGCTCACGGCGCTGCACACTCCGGGCCATTCGCCTGGTTCCACGTCGTTCAGTGCTCCGTCGCTCGGTGCAGTGTTCACCGGTGACACGCTGTTTCAGGGTGGGCCCGGTGCGACCGGCCGCTCATTCAGCGACTTTCCCTTGATCATTGATTCGATTCGGGACCGGCTGCTAACGCTGCCCGCCGAAACAGTGGTGTACACCGGGCACGGCGACACCACAACGATCGGCGACGAGGCCCCGCACCTCGAAGAGTGGATCGCGCGCGGGCACTGATTTGCTGGTTGGGGCCGGTTCCGGCTGGTCTAGGCCCAGCTTCGGTGAGAGATTCGGCTTCGGTGAGTTCAAGTCGACCGCAGTAGGCTCACCTCGGCCGAATCTCTCACCGAAGCGGGGGCTTTGGCCGATGAGCGTGGTGCAGGTGGTTAGCGGTTGAGGTGCTCAGAGACGGCGGCGAGCACGGCGTCGGGGGATCCGGCGGTGTCGTAGACCGCGACCAGCACGCGGCGGGGCGCTGCGTCTGCGTCGGGCGAGAGCCAGTGCGCGTACAGTGCGGTGAGCTGGCGTAGATCGTCGGTCAGTGACAGTGCCGCGTCGGTCACGCGACCGCGCAGCCACGCACGAAGCGAGGCGTTGTGCGCCGCGACCAGTGATGCGCCGAGCGCTGAGGCGACCCAGGCCGGAGTGCCCGGCTGCTGCACCTCTCGAATGTACCGCGTGAATACGCGCTCGTAGCGGTGAGTGATGACGAGTTCGCGATCGCGCAGCGCTGGGGTGAGATGCATGAGTTCGAACCGGAGCCTGGCCGCGTCTGGATCGCGCAGCAACAGTCGCAGTACGTCGGCCGTGCCGGTCACGAGCGCCTCTGCCGGAGTGAGCGTCGTGTCTTCGAGCGAGACCTCGAGGCGCGCGAGCGCGTGATCATGATCTGCGAAGACCACGTCGTCTTTACTGCCGAATCGCCGGAAGAACGTGCTGCGGCTCATGCCAACGGCTGCCGCGAGATCTTCAGCCGTTGTCGCGTCATAGCCGCGTTCGGCGAGGTGGCGAATGGCCGCCGTTGAACTCTCGGGCGCCGGTTCCGACGTGTGCGCTGACATGCCCCGAAACTAGCACAGGCGACGTCCGCGTGGGACTCCGTTTCACTAGTTCACGCGAACCCGGGCATCGTGACATGGTGCGTAGAGCGCCTACAGTGCGCTTGACTTGGGACCGCGTCTCAGGCATGCTCGGGATTTCAAGAACGCTCAGTGTTGAACGCGTCGGTGTGGGTCGTCGCGTCGGTGTGAGCCGCCGCAAGGAGGAACGATGTCCAGTTCGAAGCCCGTCGTCAGCCAGGGAACCGCAGAACCTGAATACGCACTGTGGGAGCCGCTCGACCCCGATGTTGCCGGGGTATTCCGCGGGCTGTCGAGCGACGATATCGCGTACCGCGACCGCGCGCGGGCGTTCGTGCAAGACGAGGTGCGTCCGGTGATTGCGGGCATCTGGGATCGTGCAGAGTATCCGCTCGACCTGGCCCGCCGGCTCGGCGAACTCGATCTGTTGCGCGACGGCATCGACGTTCCCGGATTCCCAGAGCAGAGTCTGTTGGCAGCAAGCCTGACCATGATGGAGCTGGCGCGCGGCGACGGATCCATCGCGACCATCGCGGGCGTGCAGGGCGGGCTCGCACTGCGATCGATCGCATACTGCGGTTCGCCCGAGCAGCACGAACGCTGGTTCGAGCCCCTCGCCCGCGGCACCGAACTCGGCGCGTTCGCACTGACCGAGCCAACGCACGGCTCCGACTCCGTGAGCCTCGAAACGCGCGCTGAGGCGAGCGACGATGGCTTCGTGATCACCGGGCACAAGAAATGGATCGGGTCCGGCAGCGTCGGGCAAATCTCGGTGGTCTGGGCGCGTGGCGACGACGGGCAGGTGCAGGGCTTCCTCGTGCCGCAGGACGCCGAGGGGTACAACGCGACCACGATCGAGGGCAAGGTGTCGCTGCGCGCGATCTGGCAGGCGCACATCGAGCTCGACGGCGTGCGCGTGCCTGCGAGCGCCCGCATGCCGGGGGCAAACAGTTTCAAGGACACGGCTCGCGTGTTGCAGGCGACGCGGCTCGGGGTTGCCTGGTCGGCGCTCGGACACGCGGTAGCAGTGTATGAATCAGCCGTGCACTATGCGAAGCAGCGCGTGCAGTTCGGTCGGCCGCTCGCTGCGTCTCAGATCGTGCAGGCGCGCCTCACAGAGATGCTGAGCGCGCTCACCTCGCTGCAGACGCTGCTGATGCAGTTGACGCGAGCGGAGGAACGCGGCGAACTCTCAGGCCCTGGCGCTTCGCTCGGTAAGTACACGGCGACCCGTACCGCGCGCGACCTCGCGCGCAACGCACGTGACCTGCTCGGAGGCAACGGCATCCTGCTCGAGAACCGTGTCGCCAGGCACTTCGCCGACATCGAAGCGCTGCACACCTACGAGGGTACGGAAACGGTGCAGGCCCTGATCATCGGCCGCGATATCACGGGCATCTCGGCCTTCGCCTGACCCTCGGCCCGGCTCGCACCGCTGGGCAAGCCACGGTGGGGCAGGCGCGCCAGGCGAACACCGCCGGGGCTAGAGCGCGGCCTCAATGCCCGGGAGAAGCTTGCCCAGGATCGCCGCGAGCTGCCCGCGCTCGTCGGACGAGAGCGGGGCGAGCACGAGCTCACGAATCTGGGCGACGTGGGCGGGCGCTGCCGCGCGCAGCGCCATCATGCCAGCGTCGGTGAGGTGGGCCGACTTTGATCGGCCGTCACCGCTGCAGTCGGTGCGCCGCACCCAGCCGCGCTCCACGAGCGCGTCGATGGCGTGGCTGAGGCGTGACCGGCTGAGCCCGGCGACCCGCGCGATCTCCGACATTGGCGGCTGCTCCGCCGACGGCCGCGCGAGCATCACCATGATCGCGTACCGAGCATGGTTAATTCCGGCCTCGTCGCGGAGCGTTCGGTCAAGCGCCTGGGGGAGCAGCTGCGCGACGCGAATCACGGGCAGCCAGGTCGCCATCTCATCGTCGGTGAGACGACGACTCCTGAGCGGCTCAGCCGGGTTCACGCTGCGGTCAGGTCGATGGTGTGCGCGGTGTGGTCACGCTTCGATTCGAGGTACTTTCGATTGAAGCCGGTGAGGTGCACGGACGTCGGTACTCGGCCCGCGACGGCGATACCTAGCTCGGCGAGTTGCTCGGCCTTGTCCGGGTTGTTGCTCAACAGCCGGATCCGCTCAACCCCGACCGTGCGCAACATCTGCGCGGCGGCGGTGTAGTCGCGCTCGTCCTCACCGCGGCCGAGCGCGACATTCGCGGCATAGGTGTCGAGCCCCGAGTCTTGCAGCGCGTAGGCATCAAGCTTTGCGTAGAGCCCGATCCCGCGCCCCTCCTGGCGGAGATAGAGCAGGAAGCCGCCCTCCTCGGTGATGCGCTCGACCGCCTCGCGCAGTTGCGGGCCGCAGTCGCAGCGTTCCGAGCCGAACACATCGCCCGTGAGGCACTCGCTGTGCAGGCGGACGAGGGGAGCGTCGGCTGCAGTCACGCCGGCCTCGGAAGCAGTGTCGGAAGCGCCTTCGAGAGCTGCGTCAACGCCTCGGGCGAGCGCGCCCTCCCAGTCCCCGAGGCCGAGCAGCAGGTGCTCACGGTCATCGGCGAGGCCGGTGAACGTGAGCACGTCAGCTGTCGTGCTGTAGTCATCGGGAAAGCTGAGCGGTATGCGCACTCGGGTGCGCACGGCGGCGCCTCCGTTGGACGAGGTGTGTGAAGTTTCAACCATGCCGGGTGCAACGCGAGTCGCGCCCGCGTATTCCCGCGAAACCTACTCGTCGTCGAGCGGGTGACGCACGGTCGGGATCGCTCCCGTGAGCGGGCGCCCGTCGCGAATCAAGCGCCGCTTGCGCAATTGCCAGAGCACGGCCAGCAGAATGAACCAGAACGGGGCAGCCAGGATCGACGGTCGTGTGTCGTCCCCGTAGAGGAGGGTGCCGGCGATGAACACGAAGAACGCCAGCACGAGCCACGGTGCGACCCGCGACAGCGGCATCTTGAACCCCGACGATGCGTGACGCTCGGGGTGACGACGCCGGTACACGATGTAGCTGACGACGATCGAGCCCCAGGTGAACAGAATCAGCGTCGCGCACATGGACGACACGAACGTGAACGCGGCGATTACGCCGTCGCCTGCGAACAACAGCGGAATTGCGGCAAACAAGAACACGCAGGTGAAGAACACCGAGCGCTTCGGTACCCCTCGGTCATCGGTGAGCGCGAACTTGGCCGGAGCATGCCCGTCTTTCGCGAGACCAAACAGCATGCGAGTGCCCGAGTAGAGCCCCGAGTTGGCGCTCGAGGCAGCCGAGGTGAGTACGACGAGCTGGATCACCACTGCGGCAAGCCCGAACCCGGCGGTGGCGAGTGTCGCGACGAACGGGCTCTTGTCGGGGGCGATCTCGTCCCACGGCGTGACGGCCATGATCACGGCGAGCGCGCCGATGTAGAAGATGAGAATGCGCACGACGATGGAGTTGATCGCCTTCGGCAGCGTCTTGCGCGGGTTCTCTGTCTCGGCGGCAGCGGTGCCCACGAGCTCGACGCCGATGAACGAGAAGATGCCCATCTGGAAACCGAGCACGAATCCGCTCGCGCCCATGGGGAACATACCGCCGTGCGTCCACAGATTTGAGATCGATGCGGTCGTGCCGTCGGGCGATGTGAACTGCGTGGCCATCAGGATGATGCCGACGACGATCAGCCCCAGAATTGCGACGATCTTGATGATCGCGAACCAGAACTCAGTCTCGCCGAAGAACTTCACGGGCTGCAGGTTCAGCACGGTGAGTACGACAGCGGTAATCAACGCTGGCACCCAGGCCGGGATGTTCGGGTTGAACCACTGCGCGTAGGCGGTGATCGCGACGATGTCTGCGACGCAGGCGATCACCCACGAGAACCAGTAGTTCCAAGACACGAAGAACCCGGCCCACGGCCCGAGCATGTCTTTCGCGATGTCGCCGAAGGTCTTGTAGTGCAGGTTCGACAGGAGCAGCTCGCCGAGGGCGCGCATGATGAAGAACACGAAAAACCCGATGACCAGATACACGAAGATGATCGCGGGGCCAGAGACGCTGATGAGCTTGCCAGAGCCGAGAAAGAGGCCGGTGCCGATCGAGCCGCCAATGGCGATGAGTTGCAGGTGGCGGTTCTTCAGGCCGCGCTGCATGCCGCCGTCGGGTTCGGCGGCGACGCTGCCGCTCTGGCCCTGCGCGGGCCCGGTGTTCGTACTGGTCATGACACTCCTGTGTGGTGCCGCACCCCCTGTGAGATGCGGGCGGAAATGGGAAGGCGGGTTCGCCGTCAGGCGACGACGCGGAACGTGTCGAGGGCCGGATCGGCCGAGCCCCGAACGTACCCCGCCGGGCTGGCAGAGGTGGCGCGCAAGAACGAAACGACCTCCGCCGAGAGTACCTCCCCGGGAAGCACGTTCGGCACACCGGGTGGGTATGCCGCGAGTGCATCGGCCGACACGCGGCCGACAGCCTCGGTCGCAGAGACAATTTCAACGGCACTGTAGAACGCGTCGCCGAGCCCCATTGCGCGCTCGCACTGTGACGGCAGTGCGATTGGTCGCTCCGGCTCGACATCCGCCTCGGGGAGGGCCTGCAGCGCATTCAAGAAGCGATCGACGTCGATCGCCGAGGTCGCTCCGACGAGCGCGAGCAGGGCTGACGGCGTTGACAGTTCGCAGTAGATGCGGTGATCACGCAGCAGCAGGTGGTGGGCTTCTCCGCCGGTGATACCGGCGCCACGGGTGTCAATAGCCACCTTCAGCGGATCGTTCGCGATGGCGTCTGGGCGCGCGAGTACGTCGGGCGTCGCGTCGCGGTAGCGGCGGTCGCCACGAATCGCCGCGCGAATGGCCTGCGCCGAGGCGACCGCCTCACCGACTAGATCGGGCCGCGTCGCGATGTGCTTGCGCGCCTCGTCGAGCGACGCGAGCAGCAGCGCGCTCGACGACGTCGACTGGAACGACCGCACGACGCGATCGACCAGTGATTCGAGTCCCTGGGCGAGCGGACCGTGGCCCAGATGGAGCATGGCGGACTGCGTGAGCGATCCGGCGGCCTTGTGCGTGCTCGAGATGACGAGATCCGCCCCCAATCGCGCGGCGTTCACCGGCAGCTCGGGATGCATCCCGAAGTGCGACCCCCACGCCTCATCGACGATCAGCGGCACACCGTGGTCGTGGGCGACGCGCGCGATTGCGGCGATGTCGGCGACCGCGCCGAAGTAGCTCGGCGACACGATGTACACCGAGGCGCTCTCTGGGTACTCGCGCAGCGCGGTGGCGACCTGCTCGGCGGTAACGCCGTGCGAGGCGCCGAGCCCGGCGTCGACCGAACCGTGCACGAAGTGCGGGTCGAGACCGACGTGGGTTGCGCCGTCGATGACGCTGGAGTGCACGCTGCGCTGCATGACGACCTCGGTGCCGAGCCCGCGCGCGACGGTCGTGGCGACGTGGTTGCCGCCCGACGCGCCGTTCGTGATGAACCAGGTGCGGCTGGCGCCCCACGCTTCGGCCGCGAGCTGCTGCGCCTGCATCAGCGGCGTCACGCGACCGGGGGTCGTGAGGTGCCAGGTCTGCTGGTCGACGCCGCTGAAGAGCACCGGGAAGTCGATGCGCATGGCATCGGCGCCCACGAGTGCTTCGATGCCGGGCGCGTTGGCGGGCAGCCCGTGGTGCGCCGGGACGTGCAACCGCTGCCAATCCTGGGCCGCGAGCGAGCGGAGGGCATCGACGTAGGGCGTCTCATGCTGGTGGGCGGGAACGGCGGTGTGTGCCGCGTCTGCGCGGCTGAGGGAATCGAGCACGTCCCCACCATAGGCAGCCGAGCACCCCTGCGGAATATCAGGAATTCACTGTTCATGACATACGCTCTATACCGTGATGAATCTGCAGCAGTTTCGCGTGCTGCTCGCCGTGCGTGAGCACGGCAGCCTGACGCGCGCCGCCGACGCACTGCACTACGGGGTGCCGACGGTGACCCACCACCTGCGTGCGCTCGAAGCGCACCTCGGCACGCAGCTCGTGGTGCGTGACCGCACGGGGGCGCGGCTCACCGCTCTCGGCGAGTACTTCGCGTCGGAGATTGCGCCCGTGTTCACCCGCGTCGATCGCGCTGAGCGTGCTGTCGCCGAGTTGCGCGACGCCGGTACGGTCACGCTTAGAGTCGGGTCTTTTTCGTCGATGGGCTCGCGACTGATTCCGGCGGCGATCGCCGAGCTGCAGCACCGCAGTTCGGTGCGCGTCGAGGTCATCGAGGCCGAGCCGACTGAAGTCGTGCGGATGGTGCGCGCGGGCGACGTACACGCGGGGCTGATCTATCATGTCTCGACGGAACCGGGCTTTGCTGGCACCGATCTGGTGCAGCGCTCCCTGTTCGCGGAGCCGTATCGCGTGCTCGTCGCGGCCGGTGGCGCGCTCGCCGAGCGCGCGGTGCTCGACTTCGCCGATCTCGCCGAGACAGCTTGGGTGTGTAGCCGCAGCGACAACGAGGCGTCAGACCGGGTGCTGCGCCGCGTGTACAGCTCGCTCGGCCTCGACGTGCGCGAACTGATGCGCACTGACGACCTGTACATGATTCACGGCCTCGTCGCGGAGGGGCTCGGCTGCGCGCTCACCACGCACGCCGCGGTCGACACCGATTTTGATGTCGTGCTGCGGCCCGCCAGGCAAGATCTGGGGGAGCGCCGCGTGTCGTTCGTGACGCGGCGCGGCCCGGTGCCTGCAGCGGTCGGTTGGCTCGGCGAGATTCTGGAGCGAACGACGGCGGATCGTAGGTAGCCGCAGTTCAGAGCTTCGAGGCTCAGTACCCGAGCCGGAGTAGCGCACTCCTCACGGCCGCCTGAGCCTCCGCAGAGGTGAGCTGCCCCGTGAGCCAGCGCCCCGAGAGTCCCTCGACGAGGGCGGTGAGGTTCAAGGCGTCGGCGTCGCCGTTGGCTTCTGTGCTTACGTCTCTGCCCGTGTCGGCGTTCACGGGTGCGCGACTAGCGCGCCCGTGTTCACGGGCGACCTCTCCCACGAGTTCGCGCACCCGCGCCTGCCACGCCGCGGTCGAACGCGCGACGGCGGTCGCCTGTGCTGGCTCGAACACCGCGAGCGCGCGCAGCTCGTTCCACGCGGTCGAGCCGGCTCGGATCTCCGGGTCGTCTCCGAATTCAGAGCAGAGCAGCGCTGCGAGACGCGCGACCGCGGTCGTCGCATTGGGGGAGCGGCTCGCGCGATCCGCCGCCTGCTCCGTCACGTGATCGAGCGCCGCTTGCAGCAGGCCATCTCGATCGCCGAAGTGGTACGCGAGCAAGCCGATGGACACGCCCGCGTCGCGAGCGACGTCTTGCATGCGAAATCCCCGGATCCCGGCGCGCGCGATCGCGCGCTCGCACGCCCCGAGGATGCGCTCACGTGCGTCGTGTGCCATGGCCACTCCTCGAGTTCGCGCGCCCACTTGACACGGGCGCTCCGGAAGCTGAAACTGTTTTCAGGATAGGCGCCAGAGTGGGCGCAGGCAAGCGCTATCGCCCGCGGGCGACGGAAACGAGGACCACCATGAGCGAACCTTCCGCTCCCTTCCACCTGCTCGAGGCATCGATCGACGAGGTGCTCGACGCGATGTACCGCGGCACGATCACGAGCACCTGGCTCACCGAGCGCTTCCTCGCGCGCATCGAGGCGTTCGATCGCGGCCCGGAGGGCTTCAACGCCATCGTGGTCGCGAACCCGAATGCCCTTCGCGACGCGGCCGAATCCGATCGCCGCTGGCGCGAGGGGAACGCGCGCCCGCTTGAGGGAGTGCCGTTCACGGTGAAGGACTCGTACATGGTGGAGGGGCTGACCGTCGCGTCGGGCTCGCCCGCCTTCGAACACCTCATCGCCCAGTGGGACGCGTTCTCGGTGGCGCAGCTGCGTGAAGCGGGCGCGGTGCTCGTCGGCAAGACAAACATGCCCCCGATGGCAGACGGCGGCATGCAGCGGGGTGTATATGGCCGCGCCGAAAGCCCGTACAACCGAGAATTTCTGGCCGCGGCGTACGCGTCAGGATCGTCGAACGGCTCTGGCGTCTCGACGGCGGCAAACCTCGCGATGTTCGGCATGGGCGAGGAGACGGTGTCGTCGGGCCGCAGCCCCGCATCAAACAACGGCCTCTGCGCCTACACCCCGTCGTGGGGCGTGCTGAGCATCCGTGGCAACTGGCCGCTCTTCCCAGCGCGCGACGTGGTCGTGCCGCAGACCCGCTCCATGCCCGACATGCTGCGCGTGCTCGACGTGCTCGTGCAAGACGACGCGATCACGCGAGGTGATTTCTGGCGCAACCAGCAGGTCATCCCGCTGCCGAGCCCGAGCGAACACCGCCCGGCGAGCTATCTCGACCTGGGCGACAACGAGGCGCTGCGCGGCAAGCGATTCGCGGTGCCGGCAATGTACCTGGGCGAAGATCCGAACTTCCCGATCGACGTGCGCCCCTCGGTGCTTGCACTCTTCGAGACGGCCCGCGCCAGGCTCGAGGCGCTCGGCGCCGAGGTCGTCGTCACCGACTTCCCACTGATTGAGCAGTACGAGGGTGACAGGCCGGGTCAGGAGAACGTCGGCGCGCTGGGCGTGCTGCCGGAGGGCTGGATGGACACCGAGTTCAACCACTTCCTCGCGTTCGGCTGGGACGACTTCTTGCGTGCGAACGGCGACCCGTCGATCCCGAATCTCGGGGCGGTCGATCCCGACACGATCTTCCCGCAGCCCCCGGGTGCGCTGCCCGATCGCTACGAAGAGGTCGAAGACTACGAGAACCGGTACCGCTCGACCGTGGCGATGGCGCAGCGGGGCATTTCGGATCCGCGCGACCGCGGCGACTTCGCCGACGGCCTGCGCGCGCTCGTGCAGCTTCGCGAGCAGCTCTTCGAGTCGTGGCTGCACGCCAATCACTTCGACGGCGTCGTGTTTCCCGCGAACGCTGACGTCGGAGCGTGGAACGCAGATATCGACCAGGCGGCGGCGGATCGGGCCTGGGCAAACGGCGTCTTCTTCTCGAACGGCAATTACGCGCTGCGTCACCTGGGCATCCCGACCGTCACGGCCGCAATGGGCATCATGAACGACATCGGTATGCCCGTGGGCATCACCTTCGCTGGCCGCGCCTACTCAGACCCCGAGCTGCTGAGCTACGCGGCGGCGTTTGAAGCCGGCGCCGGAGTCGGGGAAGACGCGGGCGGCGAGGGCACGCTGCGTCAGCCGCCTGTGTCGGCACCGGAGCTGCCGGAGGACGTCGCGCAGTAATACGCGAACCCTGGGCGGCGGCGCCCGGGTGGAAGGTGCCGTAACTCTCACATCAGATGTTGTTTAGGCGAGCCTCATGTAGATATGATGAACTGCTCGCGTCCACTGTTCGGCCGAGTCCCCTTCGGAGAACGAGGATGCATGCGCCAGCGCCGCCCAGGTAATGAACGAGTTCGAAACCCGCGAGGAACGCTGCTGAGCATCGCACTCTGCGCTGCGGTACTTGCGCCGATCGGCTTCGGTGTCGGGGCCGCGCTCCCCGCCGAGGCACTGACAGTGCAGCGGGTGACCGCCACTCCCAGTGTCGGTACGGATCGTGTTGTCTCAGTGACACTCGCGTGTGCCGCCACGAATACGTGTGCGGGGTCGGTCGCGCTCAAACTCAGCACGGGCGGTACTACAAAATTGAGCTACAGCGTGGCCAAGCGCGATTCGAAACAGCTGAACTGGACGCTTTCTGCCGCGCAGTATCGTGCCTTTTTCGGGAAAAAAGCGGCCACTCTGACAATTGCCGGATCTGCCACCCGACCCGCGAAGGCGAAGTTCTCAGCGAAGGCTATGGTCAAGCCCGCGAAGCCGCAGCTCTCTGTCGTCACGAAGTCCTATGAGATTGGCGCTGATCGCGTGCTGCCCTTGGCACTCACCTGCGTGTCCGCCCAGGGCTGTGGAGCGAACGTGTCGCTGCAAATCGGCGGCAAGACCGCCGCGCAGCAGAGGGTCACCGCGAAGCGGGGGGACAAGACGGTGAAGCTTGCCCTTACGCAATCAGCCTACGATGCCTTCGATGCGGGAGGCGCTCACCGCGTGGTGATTGCCGAGACTGCCCCCGAGCCCGTCTCGGCAACGACCTCGCTGAAGCTCACGAAGCCAGCACCCGAACCGGACCCAGAACGCGGGTTCTCGAAAGCGTACGTCGAGCGGAATTGGGCGCCGACGGAATATGACACCTGTCCAGCCGAATTACACGCATCTTTCCGCGTGCTGGGGCCTGATGGTAAGTACTACCCGACGTGGCATCCCGCGCAGGCGACCGACCCGGAGACGGGAACAATCTGTACATTCGGGCACGAGCATGGGGCGGACCCCGCGACGTCAAACATCTCAGACTGGGTTGCGCAGTGGTACGCGCCGCACGATCTTATAGCGGGCGAACCGAAAGGTCTGCCATTCGGGTACACGAGCGAAGAGCTCGACAACTACGTCCATGAGCACGGCGACATGTCGATGCGCCATGAAGACAACGGAGGCCATAAGATTTTTGTGGCCAACGGTGTAAAAATGCTTGACGCGAATCGCAACTGGCTGAAGCTGCCCGACGGCGTGCAGCTCACCTGCGACTTCTTAATCAAACAGCATCAGGGAAGCTGGTCGCCGGACGCGACCTCGAACAATGCGCACGAGATCCTCTACGCGGCGAAGTGCAACGATGGCACCGAAATCATTACCTCGATGCTCTCGCGCTTCGGCAATGCGAACGAGATGTACTCGACCTGCGCCACCGACACGCCTATTTCAACGGTCGGCAGCACGCTGCCCGCGGGCGATGGTGGAAAACGCATCATCCCGACTCAGGAGTGTCTCGCTGCGAACGCAACGGACTGGTCGCTGTATGAACTGTGGGAGGGCGAGAATGCAGTCACGAGCTCAGACGGCATCGAGCTGGCGAGGTTCGATCCATGGTTCGGTATTCGCAACCCGAGCCGAATTTACGATGCGCGCACCAGTACGGCGACCGTGAACGGTATCAGCCGACCGCTCGACCTCGCCTGGCTCGCAACTGGTGCACCGACCGACTATCTCTGGTCGGGACTCGCAGCGCAGGAACGTTTCGACTACCGCGATCCGCGGTCTCCGTTTGACGGCGCGCAACGCGACTTCTACCTCGCAGACTTGCAGCTCGCGGACCCGGAGACAGATGGTGACGTCGTGTACTCCGATCCTTATGGCGGCAACGCGCAGGCAATGCCCACCGTCGGATCGGTGCCACAGCTGATTCATCCCGGCAGTGTGCTCGGCACAGTTGAACTCGCGCGCCAGAAATTTGATGCCAAGGCCGATTTCGGCGCACGAAACGGCGTACACGCGCCGAACTAAATCTGCACCGGGCATCGCCCGATGCACGGGCGGGCGCCGTCCGCCGCTTGAGGTACCCGAAAGGACCGAAGTGAAGAGAACTATGACACAGACCGGAGCGGGCGTTGCTGCCGCCCTCGCGCTGGTCGGGTCGGCATTCGTTGCGCCAATCGCGCTTGCAACGCCCGCGCTGGCCGTGGAGGGCGTGCCCGCCGCGACCGCCACACCGCACGTTTCGGAAGTGCGTTGGACCGGCGAAGCCGGTGGCGACCTGGGGTTCGCCGCGAGCCGCACGTCTTGCGATGTGAATGGTGACGGCGTTGATGACGCCGTCGTAGGGGACTGGTGGTGGTCTCGCGGTACGACGAAAAATGCTGGCGCTGCCTATGTGCTGCTTGGCGGATCGGACCCGGTCGGCGGGATGATCGGAACGGGGGAGGCGGTCGGCGCTGTTCGGATCGACGGCCCCAATACGACGAACGCCTTCGCGGGGCAGAGCGTCTCGTGCCTAAACGACGTGAATGGCGATGGCATTGACGACCTGCTAATCGGTTCAAATCGGACGCAGCGCGCTTGGGTGATTCTCGGGGCAACAGATTTCGAGCCCGTCGACGTCGACTCGCTTGGCACACGGGGATTCGAGATCACGAACTCGGCGGCGGTCGCTGAGAACAGCGTCCCCGGAGGAAGCGCGAATTTCGGGTACGCAGTTACCGGGCTGGGTGATGTGAACGGTGACGGCCTCGCCGACTTCGCGATCGTCGACAACCTGTATGACCGGCCCGCGGACGCGGCGGCGGGAACACCGATCGCTTCGAACATCGGACGCGTGTGGGTGATCGCTGGCTCCGAGGACGTCTCGACCATCGATGTGGCCAGCGGTGCAGGCGAGGGTCGTGTGCTTCAGAGCATCGATGGCGGGGTCGGGCAGCTCGTTTCGGCTGAAAGCGTCGGCGATCTCAACGGCGATGGACTTGCCGACCTTGTGGTGGGTAGCTACGGGGCAATCCCCTGGGGAAGCGCGTCACCGGTCGCGGGCGCGGCCTATGCGATTTTCGGTTCAGACGCGCCTCAGCAAGTCGATACTGGCGCACTAGGCGCGCACGGCTTCGCAGTGTACGGCCCACAGCGAGGGCGAGACAGGCTCGGCACGTCGATTGCGGCGCTCGGCGACATCAACGGTGATGGCCTCGCCGACTTTGCCGTCGGTGGAGACGGAGTGTCAAATGCTGCGACCGGACCGAGACCGGGTGGGGCAGCGATTGTTACGGGCGCCGCATCGTTGCAGACCGTGTTCACGGTGCCCGGAGTCGACCAGAATGCCGTCTACTCGTGCAACGACGAGACGACAAACACAAGCGGCACCTGCGACGCCGATCAGGCTCCCCGCGGCTATTGGATTGAGGGCGCTGCCGACAACGACAAGTTTGGCTGGGCGGCCGCAGGCATAACCGACGTCTCGGGAGATGGCGTGCCCGAGGTCGTGCTCGGGGCCTGGGGGCACGACAGCGGTGGCGCAAACGCCGGAGCAATCTACGTCGTGAACGGGCAACCGGGTTTCTCCGGGACGCTCAGCGCGGGATCGCTCGACGCATCGAGCGGCTTCCGCATTGACGGAGCTGTGGCCGGTGCACAACTCGGACGATCGGTGGGCTCGGTTTCTGACTTCGATGGAAACGGTGTACCGGATGTCGTCGGTGGCGCGAACGGCACGGACTATTCTTCCGTGTATCTACTCGGGGCGGCCGTCACCTCGATCAATCTTGAACCGGGCGAGCTATCGGTCGCCGACGGTGGCACGATCACCGCGAAGCTCTCAGCGGGTCAGAGCGCGGGCGATGTGACGGGAAGCGTATCGTTCGCCATTGATGGCGTCGCTATTGCCGAGTGTGAAGCGATGGCAGTGATCAGCGGCTCAGCCGCCTGCTCGGCAGCGGAATTCAGCGCCGGGGGATCCGCCATCGTGAGCGCGCGGTTCATAGACGAAAGCGGCGCTTTCGCCGAATCGAAGGCGGAACAGCGAGTTGATATCGCGAAGATCGCGGCTGCCGTCACGGTCTCCGGTGACGCCACGGGAACCGCACTCGATGAGCTCGCGTTCACGGCGACCGTGCCGGCCGAGGCCACAGGCGAGGTGGAATTTCGTGCGGGGGCGCAGAGTCTCGGAAGCGCGCCCATCGAGGGCGGCAGCGCAACCCTGACAACGGTTCCACAGACGGCTGGAAGCTACCAGCTGACCGCAAAATACTCGGGTGACGCCCGGTACGCGACGGGGGCATCGAAGGCGCGTCGTGTGACCGTCTCGCACGTTCCGGTATATCTCTCGACCATACGACTGAATGCGGCGCGGGCGGTGTACGGTGTGCGTCCAACCGCTGCGGTGACTGTGCAGGGCGCTGAAGCCGGTGTGGTGCTGTTCACATCAGGATCACGTGATCTGGGCACCGCACAGGTGGGGCCGGGTGGTGTCGCGACGCTGCGCCTGCCAGCGGTGAGCGTGGGCAATTATCGCATTACGGCGCAGTACCTTGGCGACGACACCTATGCCGACTCGGCGGCACGTACGACCCCCGGGACTCTGCAGGTCGTACGTGCGTCAGTGAGTTCCGCGAAGGTCGTGACCAGTACCGCCAAGAAGGGTTCGCGCCCCGCTGCGACCGTGAAGCTGGGCAAGCTCAATAACGGCTCCTATCCAACTGGGAAGGTTACCGTGAGTTTTGGCTCCGCGAAGCAGACTGTTGCGCTGAGCGCTGCACAGCACGGCATCGTGAAGGTGCGCGCGCCAAAAGCACTGCGAAGTAACACGAAGGTCACTGCCAAGTATCTGGGGAGCGCGAACGTGAATTCGAAGTCGGCGACAGCTACGCAGCGGGTGAAGTAGTTGGTGCGGTGCAGCCCAGTGTCGACTTGGCCGGCATCGGGCTGCACCACACAGCGAGTTCAGACGGCGTCGGGCTCCTCGGCTTCATCCGACGGCGTCGGCTCAGACAGCGGCACATAGCGGTCGACGCTCAGTGCGAGTCTGCGCAGCAGTACGCCGAGGCGATCCCGCTCCGACTTGGGAATGCCGCTCAACAACCGCTCTTCGGAGTCAGTGAGGCGAGTGATCGCGGCATCGACGAGCGTCAGGCCGCGCGGCATCATCTCGACGAGCACGCCGCGACCATCGTTCGGGTCGGTGAGCCGCCGCACGAGTTCGCGCTCGGCCATCCGGTCGATGCGGTTCGTCATGGTGCCGCTCGACACCATCGTCTGCTGGCCGAGCACCTTCGGGCTCTGGCGAAAGGGCTCGCCGCTGCGCCGGAGTGCCGCGAGCACGTCAAACTCCCACGACATCAGGCCTGACCGCTCGAACGCGTGCGCGCGGGCGCGATCAATGTGCTTCGTCACTCGCCACATGCGAGAAAAAATCGCGAGGGGTGCAAAGTCGAGATCGGGGCGGGCCGACTCCCAGTCGGCGATGATCCGGTCGACCTCGTCTTCGTGTTTCATCCCTCTATTATCCGCTGGGATGAGACCCCGGCGCGACCCGTGTTGGTTCTTCTCGCCGCTCAGCCGTGGCAGACTAGTACGCGTGCTGATTCCGGCACGGTCCGCCTTAGTGTAATGGCAGCACGACAGCCTTTGGAGCTGTTCGGTCTAGGTTCGAATCCTGGAGGCGGAACGATGAATCAGGGTCTTGCCCTGGATCATCTCCACCGTAGAAAGGGCACCATGGCAGAGCACCTTGCAGTCGTCATCCTCGCCGCAGGGCAGGGTACTCGCATGAAGTCGGCACTGCCCAAGGTGCTGCACCGCATCGGCGGTCGCTCACTCATCGCCCACGTGCTTGATGCTGCCGCCGGGCTCGAACCCGCACAGATCGTCGCCGTTGTGCGCCACGATCGTGAGCGCGTTGCCGAGGCAATTCTTGATCACGCCCCCGACACCGTCATTGTCGATCAAGACGAGGTTCCCGGAACGGGACGCGCGGTTGAGCAGGCGCTCGCCGCCCTCCCTGACGACTTCGACGGCTCGGTCGTGGTGCTCTCCGGTGATGCGCCGCTGATCGACACCGCGACGCTCGAGCGGCTCGTGACGGGGCACCTCAGTGGCAGCCGGGCGATGACGCTGCTCTCCGCGGTCTTCGACAACCCGACCGGCCTGGGGCGGATCCTGCGCGATGCGAGTGGCTCGGTGCTCGGCATCGTCGAAGAAAAAGACGCGGACGACGCACAGCGCCGCGTGACCGAGATCAACGGCGGCATTTACGTCTTCGCGCGTCGGTCGCTGCAGACCGCGCTCGCCGGTATCGACACGAACAACGCGCAGGGCGAAAAATACCTCACGGACGCCGCGGCGCGAATCCTCGCGAGCGGCGGCGATGTCGAAGCCGTCGTCACCGACGACCCCTGGACGATCGCGGGCGTCAACGACCGTGCCCAGCTCGCTGAAGCCGGCCGCGAACTCAACGCTCGCATTGTGCGCGCCCATCAGCGTGCTGGCGTCACGGTGCAGGATCCGTCGAGCACCTGGATCGACGCGGACGTCTCGATCGAGCCTGACGTCGAGATCTTGCCCGGCACCTTTTTGCACGGTGCAACCTCGATCGCCACCGGCGCGATCATCGGGCCCGACACCACGCTCGTCGATTGCGAGGTCGGAGTCGACGCGCGCATCCGTCGCAGTGAGGCAACGCTCGCCGTGTTCTCGGCGGGCGTGAACGTCGGTCCGTTTGCGTACATTCGCCCGGGCACTGAACTCGGCGAGGGCGGCAAGATTGGCGCGTTCGTCGAGACGAAGAACGCGAAGATCGGCGACGGCAGCAAGGTTCCTCACCTGAGCTACGTCGGCGATGCGACTATCGGCACTGACACGAACATCGGCGCAGGCACGATCTTCGCGAACTACGACGGCGTGCGGAAGCACCAGGCGCAGGTTGGCGACGGCGTACGCGTTGGGTCGAAGAACGTGCTCATCGCGCCCGTCAACATCGCAGACGGCGCATACACCGCGGCGGGAACGGTGGTGCGCAAGAACGTACCGTCGGGCTCGCTCGCCATGAACGTGGCACCGCAGCGCAACATCGCTGGCTGGGTGGCCGAAAATCGTCCCGGTACGAGCTCCGCCGAGGCGGCGCAGCGTGCCGAGGATCTCGAAAAGTAACACGAGCACTGTTGGGGATGTCAGCACCGATGAGGAGCATGCAGGGATGAGCACAATCGAGATGGCCGGGCAGAAAAAGCTCGTCTTGATCACTGGCCGGGCGTACCCCGAGCTGGCCGAGCAGGTCGCCTCCGAACTCGGAGCCGAACTTGTGCCAACGGACGCCCGCACGTTCGCGAACGGCGAGCTCTATGCGCGGTTCGACGAGAGCGTGCGCGGGTCGGATGCATTCGTGCTGCAGTCGCACACGTTCCCGATCAACGAGTGGCTCATGGAGCAGCTCATCATGGTCGACGCGCTGAAGCGCGCTTCGGCGAAGCGCATCACCGTGGTCGCGCCGTTCTACCCCTACTCGCGCCAAGACAAGAAGGGCCGCGGCCGCGAGCCGATCTCGGCCCGGCTCGTCGCCGACCTGTTCAAGGCCGCCGGTGCCGACCGCATCATGTCGGTTGATCTGCACGCGCCGCAGATCCAGGGCTTCTTTGACGGCCCCGTTGATCACCTCTTCGCAATGCCCGTGCTGCTCGAACACTTCCGCAAGACCATCGCGCGCGACGACCTCACCGTCGTGTCGCCAGATATGGGCCGCGTGCGCGTGGCCGACGTCTGGAGCGACAAGCTCGACGCGCCGCTCGCCATCATTCACAAGCGCCGCGACCCACTCGTGCCGAACCAGGTTTCGGTGCACGAGATCGTCGGCACCGTGCAGGATCGGTGGTGCGTCGTCGTCGACGACATGATCGACACCGGCGGCACCATCGCGAAGGCGGCCGAAGCGCTGAAGGCCGCGGGCGCCCGCGGCGTCACCATTGCGTGCACCCACGCGATCTTCTCGGGTCGCGCCATTGAGCACCTCTCGCAGGACTTCATCGACCAGGTCGTCGTCACCGACACCCTGCCCGTGCCGATGGAGAAGCGCTTCGAAAAGCTCACCGTGCTGTCGATTGCCCCGCTGCTGGCGAAGGCCATTCACGAGGTCTTCGAAGACGGTTCAGTCACCTCGATGTTCGAGGGCGCTGCGTAACCGCGCGAGTCTGAGACTTTTGGGCGCTTCGCGTCCCCGTTCTGTGGTCGCATATTGCCCCTTCACGCCGCTGAAGGGCCGATATGCGACCACAGTTGCGTTGTGGGGTGCTCGGCGACGGGTTCAGGAGGGCGCCCGGGAGGGTGCGTTGGGGGCTCGCGCGTGATGGAATAAGGGCATCGCCTGCGAGGAGGCAGCTGTGGACCACTATTTGATCACGTTTCCGAGTGCCGCAATGGTCGTCTCTCGGGCCGAGTATGACCGTTCCGTGGAGGAGTCGCACGCGGTTGTGCGCGCTGCGAAGGCCGCGGGGGTGTGGGTGTTCGGGGGCGGGATCGACGAGTCCATCGCCCCTGTCCGCGTCACCGGTGATGGCACGCTTGAGCCAGCCGGCGGGCAGCCGTGGGTGCCGTTGACCGGCGGGTTCACGGTGCTGCGCACCCCGACTCGCGAGGTCGCACTCGAGTGGGCGGCGAGGATCGCGGCGGCCTGTCGGTGCCCGCAGGAGGTGCACGCCTTCCACTACGACCCGGAGAGTTAGCGTCAAGCGCTGGGCCGTGCCCGCGAGCGCTGTGCCAGTGCCCACGAGCGCTGGGCCCTTGCCTGCGAGCGCTGTGCCCTTACCCGCAAGCGCCGAACCCCTCTACGGACGCCGAGCCCCTCCCGAGAAGGCGTGTATTCGGGAGGGGCTCGGCGTTATGCGAGGGGCTCGGCATCGAGCGAGGGGCTCGGCACCGAGTGGTGCCTGGCGCTACTCGTCGGGAACTACCTCCAGGAGTTCCGTGCCGTAGGCGCCGGGCTCAGTGCCGTGGCCGATCTGCGCGTACAGCTTCGGTGCGCGTGAACGCATGATGAGCGCCCACACAATGCCGACGATGGCCGCCACGAACACGACACCCGGGAGCACGAACGTCGTGGCGTCGGGTTCGGTCTGGCCGAGCATCAGCGGGAAGTTCTGCAGGATCATGATGAACACCCAGAGCAGCGCAAGCCCCGACACCGCCGGGGCGACCACGGTCACCCACACGCTGAGACCGCGACGGTTGCGCGCAAAGTAGCCGATCACGGCTGCGGCCGTAATAGCCATGAGCAGCACGAGCCCCATTGCTCCGGTGTTCGTCAGCCATGTGAACATGGTGAGCACCGGGAACAGGAATGCTGAGTCGCCCAGCGCGTCTGCGCCGCCGAAGACCTCGCCGCCGAGAATGAAGGCGATCACGACGACGACGGCGATGACGGTCTGCGCTACGGATCCGGCCCACGGGGCGCCGACTCGCGAGGTGCGCGCGAACCAGCTGGGCAGCACGCCCTCGCGGCCGAGCGAGAAGAAGTAGCGTGCGACCGCGTTGTGGAACGACTGGAGTGAGGCGAACAGGCTCGTCAGGAAGAGCAGCGTCATGATGTCGGAGAAGATGACGCCGGACTGTTCGGTCATGAAAACGAACATCAGATCCGGGCCAGATTCCTGCGAGGCCTGGATGATCGACGACGGCCCGATGCCAACGGAGAACGCCCAGGCGCTGAACGCGTAGAAGACGCCGATGATCGCGATCGCCGCGTAGGTGGCGCGGGGGACGGTGCGCTTGGGATCCTTCGCTTCTTCACCATAGATGGCCGCGCCCTCGAATCCCATGAAGGCCGCGACGCCGAAGACGAGAATGATGCCGAGGGCCGGGCCGAACAGCGTCGTGGGGTTGAGTGCCGCGGTCGAGACGCCCTCCGGGGCGACAGCGAACGAGATGACGTCGAAAACGATAACGACGAGGAATTCGAGGCCCACGAGCACGCCGAGTACCTTCGCAGAGACATCGACGCGGTTTACGCCGAGTACTCCGACAACGGCGATGCAGATGAGGATCCACACCCACCACGGCGACGAGAAGCCGAACTTTGCCTCGAGGAACATCGAGAGCTGAAATCCGAAAAGACCGTAAATGCCGACCTGCATGGCGTTGTAGGAGACGAGCGCGACGAGCGAGGCCCCGACACCGAGCGGGCGGGAGATGCCCTGCGCGATATACGCATAGAAGGCACCCGCGTTCGTGATGTGGCGGCCCATCGCGGTGTAGCCCACGGCGAAGACGGCAAGGATGACCGCGATCAGGAGGAAGCCGAGTGGAACGCCGAGCGATTCAGTCACGGCGAATGAGGTGGTGACGCCGCCGGCGACGACTGTGAGCGGCGCCGATGCCGCGATGATCATGAGGGTGATCGCGGGAACGCCGAGTGTGCGGCGACTCAGCCCCGGATCGTGTTCGGGTGTTGCGCTCGTCTGCGACGATTGCGCTGCGCTGGGGGCGCTCGCTGCGTTGAGTGCGCTCATCGGGGTACTTCCTCTCGCGTGTGGCGGCATTGCCGGTGCGGGGGTGTGAAGGGTCTACCCGCTGCTGCTTCCGAGTCTAAAAAGGAGCACACGCAAGGGCTATGCGTTGCGCGCAGGGGGCATGGACATGCGCGCAAAGCTTTCCAATTGGATAGTCCTAATTGGGTGGAAATACGATGCGCACGACGACGGGCCGGGGCGCGCAGTGCGCCCCGGCCCGTCGTCGTGCTGGAAAATCTACAGCGTATTGCCGAGCTTGAAACCCTTCTCGCCCTCGTCGTCGCGGGTGTACGAAAACCCGTCGGCGCCAATCGTCACGGCCATCTCCGAGCTATCGGTGCGCGCAATCACCGGCTGCGGGTTGCCGTCGAGGTCGAGCACCAGGGAGCCGTCGGTGTACCAGGACGGGACGACCGGGTTGCCCCACCAGTCACGGCGCTGGTTGTCGTGTACGTCCCAAGTGACGACCGGGTTGTCGGGGTCGCCGGTGTAGTAGTCCTGCGTGTAGACCTCGACGCGGTGGCCGTCGGGATCGCGCAGGTACAGGTAAAACGCGTTCGAGACGCCGTGGCGACCGGGGCCGCGCTCGATGCTGTCAGACCTGCGCAGTGCGCCGAGCTTGTCGCAAATTGCGAGAATGTTGTGCTTCTCGTGCGTCGCGAAGCACACGTGGTGCATCCGCGGGCCGTCGCCGCCGGTCATAGCGGTGTCGTGCACGGTCGGCTTGCGCCGCATCCACGCGGCGTAGACGGTGCCCTCGTTGTCTTGAATGTCTTCGGTTACACGGAAGCCGAGATTCTGCATGAAGCCGACCGCTCGCGGCACATCGGGGGTGATCTGGTTGAAGTGGTCGAGCCGCACGAGTTCGCCGGGAATGTGCAGATCGTAGCGCCACGACATGCGCTCCGTGTGCTCCGTCTGGTGGAAGAACTCGTAGGGGAAACCGAGCGGATCAACAACGCGCACCGAGTCGCCAATGCCCGTCACGAAACCGTTCGGGTTACGACGCACCTCGCAACCGAGTTCTTCGTAGAACGCGACTGCGAGGTCGAGGTCTTCGGGGGAGCGAACGCGGTATGAGAACGCCGCGACGGCCGCTACGGGACCCTTCCTCAGCACGAGGTTGTGGTGAATGAACTCCTCGGTCGAACGGAGGTAGATCGCCTCGTCGTCCTCGGTGGTCACGTACAGACCGAGCACGTCAACGTAGAACTCGCGTGACGCCGCGAGATCGGTGACGATGAGCTCCATGTACGCGCAGCGCAAGATATCGGGCGCGGGCGACCTAGGAGTGAGAATCGGGTTCGCTGACTCGATGGGGGCTTCTTTGGTGACCCAGAACCCCGAGGAGGTCTTGTCGCTTTCGTTGAGTTTAGCCATGGTGTGTCTCCGTTCAGTGCCGTCTAGATGTCTCGGGGCCGCTACTTGGCGCCCGCACCGAACTTGGGTGAGTGAGCTTCGTTGAGCGTGATGTGGACGGCCTGCTGATCGGTGTAGAAGTCGATCGAGCGGTAGCCGCCCTCGTGGCCGAGGCCCGATGCCTTCACGCCACCGAAGGGGGTGCGCAGATCGCGCACGTTGTTCGAGTTCAGCCACACCATTCCGGCGTCGACCGACTGCGAGAAGTTGTGCGCACGCTTCAGATTTGACGTCCAGATGTAGGCAGCCAGGCCGTACTTCGTGTTGTTCGCGAGCTCAAGTGCTTCTTCGTCGGTGTCGAACGGTGTGATCGCGACGACGGGCCCGAAGATCTCCTCCTGGAAGATGCGCGCATCGGGGGATACATCGGCGAACACAGTGGGGGCGATGTAGTTACCGACGGGGAAGCCCTCGGGGCGGCCGCCGCCGGCGACGAGGCGGCCCTCGCCCTTGCCGATCTCGACGTAGCTCATGACCTTGTTGTAGTGCTCGGGGTGCACGAGCGCGCCCACCTCGGTTGCGGGGTCTGAGGGCAGCCCGACGACCACGTTCTTCGCGCGTTCGGCGTAGCGCTCGACGAACTCGTCGTAGATGTCGCGCTGCACGAGGATGCGGCTACCGGCGGTGCAGCGCTCGCCGTTCAGGCTGAACACGCCGAATACCGTCGCATCGAGCGCGGCCTCAAGATCCGCATCCGCGAAAACGACGGCCGGGCTCTTGCCGCCGAGCTCCATCGAAAGCCCCTTCAGGAACGGCGCTGCGTTGCCGAAGATCAGGGACCCGGTGCTGCTCTCGCCGGTGAATGAGATCAGCGGCACGTCGGGGTGCTTCACGAGCGCGTCGCCCGCCTCTTCACCGAGACCGTTCACGAGGTTGAAGACGCCGTCGGGTACGCCGGCCTCACGGAAGATCTCGGCCCAGAGCGACGCCGAAAGCGGCGTGAACTCGGCAGGCTTCAATACGACGGTGTTGCCGGTCGCGAGCGCGGGGCCGAGCTTCCACGACTCGAGCATGAACGGCGTGTTCCAGGGGGTGATGAGCCCCGCGACGCCGATCGGCTTGCGGTTGACGTAGTTGATCTGGCGGCCCGGCACCTTGAAGGTGTCGTCGTGCTGGGCGACGATGAGGTCTGCGAAGAAGCGGAAGTTCTCGGCGGCGCGGCGCGCCTGGCCCTTGGCCTGCGTGATCGGCAGGCCCGAGTCGAAGCTTTCGAGCTCGGCGAGCTGCGCGTCGCGGGACTCGACGATGTCTGCGACCTTGTGCAGAATGCGCGAGCGCTCGCGGGGGAGCAGCTTCGGCCACGGTCCCTCGGTGAACGCGCGCTTCGCTGCGGCGACCGCCAGGTCGATGTCGGCCTGCTGGCCCGCTGCGGCCTGGATGTAGTTTTCGTTGGTGACGGGATCGAGCACGTCGAAAGTCTCGCCGCCAACGGAATCGACGAATTCACCGTCGATGAAATGGCGGATGCGGTCGGGGAGCCCTGCGGGCTTCTGATGCGTCATGCGTATTCCTCCAGATTGCGGGATCGGATTGCTGAATCGGATGGGGAGTGGTGGTGTTCTTCCGTGTATGCCAGCACCGCGTCGAGCGTCGCGGTGCGGTGGGCGCGGGCCGCGAGCTCAATGTCGAGGGGCGAGGCGCCGCTCTCGATGAGACTGAGCAGCTGCTCGTGCTCGTCAACGGACTCGGAGGCGCGAGCGGGCACGAAACTGAACGACGAATTGCGCAGCACGTTCATACGGCTCCAGCCGCGATGTACGAGATCGAGGATGTGCGGGTTCGGGCACGCCTCGAATAGCACGCTGTGAAAGTCGAGGTTGAGCTCGGTGAAGCGCTGCGGATCGAAGGCGCCCGAGAGCGTATCTCGCATGGTGGCGTTGATTTCGCGCGCGCGACGGATCTGTTCTGGCGTGATGTCTGGCGCAGCGAGCCCGGTCGCTGACCCCTCTACGAGGGCAAGCGTCTGCATGGTGTGCAGGTACTCGGTCTCCTTGATCAGGGCTACCTGCGCGCCGACGTTGCGCTCGAACGTCACTAACTGTTCGGCTTCGAGTCTGCGGATCGCCTCGCGCACTGGCACCACAGACATGTCGAGTTCTGCCGCGATGGGTCCCAGTACCAGCCGGAACCCCGGCACGTACTGACCGGAGTCAATGCGGGAGCGGATCAGGCGGTATGCCTGCTCCGATTTCGATTCCGAAGCCATGATCAGGCCTGCGCTTCTGGGCCGGTTGCTGCGCCGGGCTGCTCAGCGTTCTGTGCGCGGTGTGCGTCGTACTTGGCGCGCCACTGCGCGTTCATGGGGAAAAGCCCGTCGACCGCTTCGCCGTTGGCCACCTGATCTGCCACCCAAGCGTCTGCCGCCTCTTGTTCGGCGGCCTCGGCAGCAACCTCCACGAGGAGTGCGGGCGGAATCACGATCACGCCGTCGCGGTCACCCATGATGATGTCGCCGGGCTGTACGGCAGCCCCGCCGCACGCGATCGTGACGTCGACCTCCCACGGCACGTGGCGTCGACCGAGCACGCTCGGGTGGGCGCCCTGCGAAAACACGGGGATGTCGAACTGCTGCACGGCCGCGAAGTCGCGAACGCCGCCGTCGGTCACAATGCCGGCAGCTCCGCGCACCTGCGCTCGGAGGGCCAGCACGTCGCCGACGGTGCCGGTCTCGCGCACACCGCGCGCCTCGATCACGAGCACCTCGCCGGGATTCACCGTGTCGAAGGCGAGTTTCTGTGCGTTGAACCCACCGCCGTGTGCCTTGAAGAGATCGGGGCGGAACGGAATGAAGCGCAGAGTCTTCGCTGTGCCAATGATGGTGTCGCCCTCGTGATTCGGGTGCACGCCGTCGATAAAGATGTCGACGTAGCCGCGCTTGCGCAGCGCGGCCGAAACCGTCGCAACGGCCACGCCAGCGAGCTGCTCGCGAATCTCAGACGTCAGCGGCGACGGAGCAGCTTCGGCCCCGTCAGTGTCGGCGGCCGAGAGCGGAGTTGCGCGCCCGGCAGCCACTGCCGCCGAGTGCTCGGCTTCACTGCCCCACGCTTCGATGCGCTGCAGATCGTCGACCTGAGGCTGCGAGCCGAAGTCGCCGAACGGCACCGATCCCTGGGTGACCGTCGTTACGAGGCGACCGGTGCTCGGGGCGCCGGGAGCCTCGGGGGCGTCAACCTCAACCTCGACGACGTCGCCGGGTACCACAACCGAGGAGCCCGCGGGAGTTCCCGTCAAGATCACGTCGCCTGTCTCGAGCGTCAGGTGCTGGGAGAGGTCGGCGACGAGCTGGCCGAACGGGAACGTGAGCGTGTCACTCGTGTCGTCTTGCACGAGTTCGCCATTCACCCACGTGCGCACGCGCCACGCGTCCGGGCCGATGCCATCGGTGGGAATCGCCTTTGGGCCGATCGGGGTAAACCCGTCGCCGCCCTTGTTGCGCAGGTTCGAGCCCTTGTCGGCGGCGCGGAGATCGTAGATGCCGAGGTCATTGGCCGCCGTCACTGCTGCCACGTGCTGCCAGCCGTCTTCGGGGGTGACGTGTCGGGCCGGAGCTCCGATAACGAGCGCGATCTCGCCCTCAAAAGCGAGCAACTCGGTGCCTGCCGGGCGCTCCACCACGCCGCCTGTGGGGGCGAGGGAGGAGGCTGGCTTCACGAAGTACGAGGGGTGCTTGGGCGTGCGCCCGCGCTGTGCGATGCGGGACGGGTAATTGAGGTGGACGGCAATGATCTTGCCGGGGGTCTCGATACCCAGGTCTTCGATTCCGTACGTCATCGTAGCCTCGATCCTTCGTTGTATTTGAAATCGTATACGATCTGCGGAGTGTTGTGAAGAGCTGGCGAACAACTCGCGGTTGTGACGGGTTAGTACGAGGCGCGAGCGTCGCGAGTGCCGCGTTCGGGCGCTGCGAAACGAGCGACCAGGGCCTCCGTCTGGCGGGCGAGAATCGCGACGTCTGCGCCCACGGCGACGAACGAGGCACCCGCGGCGATGTATCGCTCGGCATCCTCGGGAACGAACGCGTTTACACCTGCGGGTTTGCCCGCCGCGACCGCACATTCGATCGTGGTGAGCACCGCAGCCACGACGTCCGGGTGGTTCTGCTGCCCGAGCAGTCCCATCGACGCCGCGAGATCTGATGGCCCGATGAAGATTGCATCGACGCCGTCGACCGCGAGGATTCGCTCGGCGTCGGCAACCGCCGCCGCCGACTCGATCTGCACCGTGAGGCTGATCGTTTCGTCTGCGCGACCGAGGTAGCCGTCGACGCGGTTCCAACGGGCCGAACGCGCAAGCGCCGAGCCCACGCCCCGCACACCTCGCGGTGGGTAGCGCACCGCCCGCACGATCTGTTCGGCCTGTTCGGCTGAATCGACCATCGGCACGAGCAGGTTTTGTGCGCCTAGATCGAGAAACTGCTTGATGAGTACGGTGTCGCCGAAAGGTACCCGCACGAGCGGCGCGACGGGGTACCCCGACATGGCGTGCAGCTGCGCGAGCACCGATTCGAGCCCGTTGGGGGAGTGCTCAGCGTCGAGCAGTACCCAATCGCAACCGCTGCCGGCGACAATCTCTGCGGTCACCGGGCTGCTCGCAGAGGCCCACAGGCCGATGAGCGCGCGGTCTGCGGACGCCAGGCGATCCCGCAGTGTCTCGGGGAGATTCATACGAAGCGGCATGTCACCGACCCCAGCTCGTGATAGTCAGCGTGCACGGTATCGCCGCGCTCCACCCACATCGGCTTCGTGAATGAGCCGGCGAGGATGATCTCGCCAGCTTCGAGAGTCTGTCCGTGCTGAGCGAGCTTGTTGGCGAGCCAGGCGACGCCGAGCGCCGGGTGACCGAGTACGGCCCCGGCGACCCCCGAGTCTTCGATGGCCTCGTTGCGGTAGAGCAACGCCTTCGCCCAGGTGAGGTCGAGTTCGTCGACCCTCACCGGCCGCCCCCCGATCACCATGGCGCCCATTGCGGCGTTGTCGCTGATGGTGTCAACGATGGTGCGTCCCTCGAGTTCGAGATGCGAATTCAGTACCTCGAGCGCTGGCGCGACATACGCGGTTGCGTCGAGCACGTCGAACAGCGTGACATTCGGTCCCGTGAGTGGTTTTGCAAGCACGAATGCGAGTTCCACTTCGATGCGCACGTTCGAGAACTTGTCGAATTCAATAGTCGAACCGGACTCGAGCACCATGTCGTCGTGAATCACGCCGTAGTCGGGTTCGGAAATGCCCGTGGCGACCTGCATGACTCGCGAGGTGAGGCCGATCTTATGCCCGACGAGGCGCGCCCCGGCGGCGATGCGGCGATCCGACCATTCCTTCTGAATGGCGTACGAATCTTCGATCACCATGCCCGGGTACCGAGCGGTGAGGCGGGGCAGGATCGTGCGATCTTTATCTGCCTGTACCAGTTCGTCTGCGATAGCTGCAATCTGAGTCTGCTCGAGCACGGGACCTCCATTGTCTGACGTGTGTGATCAAATCGTATACGATCTTGCCGTCGTGGCGCCAGAGGGGCTTTCCCGTCCACCGGGAATGGTGAACTCCCGGTAGCTTTTCGGTGCCGCGGTGTGTAACGTATGCGCGGTCGCACCACAGTGGCTCGGTGACGCGGTACACTTATCTGATGACCTCTTCCGAAAACGCCGCCCCCACCGAATCCGAGGGCGAGCGCATTACCTTCGCCGACCTGGGTCTTGCACCCGAGGTTCTCCGCGCAGTGACGGATGTGGGATACGAAACGCCCTCCGCAATTCAGGCCGCCACAATCCCGACCCTCCTCGAGGGTAAAGACGTAGTGGGCCTCGCGCAGACCGGCACCGGCAAGACCGCTGCCTTCGCACTTCCGATCCTCTCCCGTATCACCCCCGGCCAGGGCGTGCCCCAGGCACTCGTTCTCGCACCGACCCGTGAGCTCGCGCTCCAGGTGTGCGAGGCCTTCGAGAGCTACGCCACGCACCTCCCTGAAGTTCACCTCCTCCCCGTGTATGGCGGGCAGGCCTATGGCCAGCAGCTGTCAGCGCTGCGCCGCGGCGTAGACATCGTCGTCGGCACTCCCGGCCGAATCATGGACCACCTCAAGCGCGGTTCGCTCGATCTCACGCAGATCAAGTACCTCGTGCTCGATGAGGCCGATGAGATGCTCAAGATGGGCTTTGCTGAAGACGTCGAGACGATTCTCGCCGACACGCCCAAGGAGAAGCAGGTCGCCCTCTTCTCCGCGACAATGCCCGCTCAGATCCGCCGCATCTCGCAGCAGTACCTGAACGACCCGCGCGAGATCAAGATCCAGGGCAAGACGCAGACGAGCTCGAGCATCACGCAGCGCTACAACGTGGTCTCGTATACGCAGAAGCTCGACGCGCTCACGCGCATTCTTGAGGTCGAAGACTTCGACGGCATGATCGTCTTCACCCGTACGCGCGGTGACTCCGAGCAGGTCGCTGAGAAACTTCGGGCACGCGGCTACTCGGCTGCCGCCATCAACGGCGACATCCAGCAGGCGCAGCGCGAGCGCACCGTGCAGGCGCTGAAGGACGGCAAGCTCGACATTCTGGTTGCCACCGACGTTGCCGCTCGCGGTCTTGACGTTGAGCGCATCAGCCACGTCATCAACTACGACCTGCCAATCGACACCGAGTCGTACGTGCACCGTATCGGCCGCACCGGCCGCGCGGGTCGCAGCGGCGACGCGATCAGCTTCGTGACGCCTCGCGAGCAGCGCCTGCTGAAGGCCATCGAGAAGGCGACGAAGCAGCCGCTCACGCAGATGCCGCTGCCGCAGATCGACGAGGTCAATGCAACGCGCCTCTCGCGCTTCGACGACGCCATCACTTCGGCGCTCGGCGAGACACGCCGCATCGACGCGTTCCGCGACATCATCGCTCACTACGTGCGCCACCACGACGTTCCTGAGACGGACGTTGCGGCCGCGCTGGCCGTCGTGTCGCAGGGCAAGACTCCGCTGCTGCTGACCGAAGACGATGATCGTAAGTTCGAGCGTGACCGCAAGCAGGCCGCCAAGTTCCTCGAGGACTCGGGCAGTGGCCGTGGCGATCGCCCCGGGCGTGAGGATCGCGGGCCGCGCGAGCGCCGCGACGATTTGCGCATGTACCGCATCGAGGTCGGACGCCGCCAGAACGTGCAGCCCGGCCAGATCATCGGCGCCATTGCGAACGAGGGCGGGTTGACCCGCGATGACTTCGGTCGCATCCAGGTGCGCGACGACTTCTCGCTCGTCGAGCTGCCGGCAAAGCTCTCGGCTGAGACGGTTGCGCGCCTCGAAGACACGCAGATCGGCGGCAAGTCGATCAACCTCCGCGAAGACAATGGTCCGAGCCCCCGCGGCCGCGACTTCGAAGACCGCGGCTCACGCGGCGGTGGACGCGGCGGCTACAGCGGCGGTGGCCGTGGCGGTTACGACCGTGACGATCGCGGCGGACGCTCCGGTGGCGGTTACGGTGGCAACCGTGACGATCGCGGTGGGCGCTCGGGCGGCTACGGTGGCAACCGTGACGATCGCGGTGGGCGCTCGGGCGGCTACGGTGGCAACCGTGACGATCGCGGTGGCAGCACTGGCGGCTACGGCGGCAACCGTGATGACCGCGGTGGGCGCTCGGGTGGCGGCGACCGCTGGTCGTCGAACCGGGGAGACAGCGGTGGTCGCGACGATCGTGGCGGCCGCGACGGCGGCGCTAACCGCGCCGACGGCAAGCGCAAGCCGCGCTGGTAACTCAGCGCTCGTAACGCCGCGCTGATGTCGCGCGCGGCGTGAACTACGCGAAAAGGGGGCGGGGATCCGATTGGATCCCCGCCCCCTTTCAGGTTTCTCGTGACTAGCCGCTAATGACGTGCGGCTCGGCGACGGCCTTGAGGCCGGCGACGCCGAACTCCCGACCGTAGCCCGACTGCTTTGCGCCGCCGAACGGGATCATCGGGTGCAGGCCTCCGTGCGAGTTGATCCACGTGGTGCCCGCCTGCAGACGCGCTGCCACCTCAAGGGCGCGTGCGCGATCCGACGACCACACGGAGGAGCCGAGGCCGAACTCCAGTTCGTTCGCCAGCTTCACGACCTCGTCGAGGTCGGAGTAGCGAATGATCGGGAGGGCTGGGCCGAAC
Organism: Leucobacter sp. NPDC058333; assembly: GCF_042726155.1. NCBI lineage: Bacteria > Bacillati > Actinomycetota > Actinomycetes > Micrococcales > Microbacteriaceae > Leucobacter > Leucobacter sp. NPDC058333. The sequence continues at coordinate 135,788 of NZ_JBHXHV010000002.1, read as the reverse complement.
TGCTCTTCGAGCACGAGATCGTTGTGCGGATCGATGTCGGCGATGAGTGTCGTCGGGTAGAAGTTTCCGACGGCCTCTCGATCGGGTTCGCCGCCGAGCACGACGCGTGCTCCTGAGGCCTTTGCCGACTCGACGAGTCGATCGACCTCATCGAACTGCGCGCGGTTCTGCAGCGGGCCGAGCACGTTTTGTTCTTCGAGCCCCACCCCCATCGGCACGTTTGCGGCGAACTTCGCGAGCTCGCTGACGACCGCGTCGTACACCGAATCGTGCACGTACAAACGCTTCAGGGCCGCGCAGGTCTGGCCGGTGTTGATGAACGCCCCCCAGAACAGATCCTCGGCGATGGCCGCCGGGTCAACGTCGGGAAGTACGATGCCGGCGTCGTTCCCGCCGAGTTCGAGCGTGAGTCGGGACACGTTCGCCGCCGACGCTTCGATAATGCGCTTGCCCACGGGAGTAGACCCGGTGAACATGATCTTGCCGATCTTCGGGCTGCGCGTGAGCGCGTCGCCGACCGTGCGACCCGGCCCGGCAACAATGTTGAGGACGCCCTCGGGCAGCACCTCGTTCATTACCTTCACGAGTGCGAGCACCGACAGCGAGGTGGTCTCAGCCGGCTTGATCACAACCGTATTGCCCATGCGCAGCGAAGGTGCGATCTGCCAGATCGAGATCATCATGGGCCAGTTCCACGGCGAGATTGCGCCGACCACTCCGAGCGGGCGGTAATGCATCTCGGCGTATCCCGACTCGTCGTCGATGATCACCTCGACGGGCATCGGCGTATCGGCAGCGGCGCGGGTCCAGGCGACGCAGCCGCCGACCTCGAATCGGGCATTCGGACCGTTGAGCGGCTTGCCCTGCTCGCGCGAGAGTAGCTCGGCCAGTGCCTCGGCCGAGGCCTCGATCGCGTCAGCCGCGCGGTTCAATACGGCGCTGCGCTCGGCGTCACCGAGGGCGGCCCACGCGGGCTGCGCGGCCTCGGCGCGATCGATCGCGACGTTCAGCGCATCGACGTCTTCGACCGGCGCGGTGCCGATGAGGGCGCCGGTTGCGGGGTCGAAGACTTCGCGGGTGGCGCCGCCCGTCGGGGTGATAGCTGCAAGCAAGCTGTCGAAGGTGTGCATAGGGTCTCCACTTCGAGTCCGGTGTGATTCCTGACCAAGCGTACGGGGGACCTCGGGGCGCAGCTTGACTGCGGCCGCAGCGCAGTTGACGATTTGAGCACATCGCCGCGGGCAGGCTCGACCCCGCGATTGGCTGGTGGGAGGCTCGGGAGTAACGACGCGGCAACGAGGCTGCGCCAGGGAAGGAATGAGCGATGTCGGTTCAGTCGAGCGGGGCGGAACAGCCTCGGAGCGTCATTGTTGTTGGTGCGGGATCAGCGGGTTCAGTGGTCGCACGCAGACTGGCGGATGCCGGCGTGACGGTCACCGTGCTTGAAGCGGGCGGCGAAGACGGCAACCCGGCGATCCACGATCCGATGCGCATGGGCGAGCTCTGGCACAGCGCCGACGACTGGGATTACCACACGGTGCCGCAGCCAGGCGCGAACGGCCACCGCCTCCACTTGCCCCGCGGTAAAGTACTCGGCGGCTCGCACTCGCTGAACGCCATGATTTGGGTGCGCTGCTCGCCGCTCGATTTCGACCACTGGGCGTCGCTCGGCAATGACGGCTGGGCGTGGAACGACGTGCTGCCCGTGTATCAGCAGATCGAACGCTTCCACGGTGCTGGCGATGGCAGCGTGGGGCTGCGCGGTACCGATGGGCTGCTCGACATTACCGACGACTATCCGCTCGCACCGATCCAACAGGCTATCATCGACGCCGCCGTGCAGGAGGGGCTGCAGCACAATCCAGATTACAACGGCGCCTCACTCGACGGCGTCTCGCAGGAGCAGATCACCGTGCGCGACGGTAAGCGACTCAACACCTATATGGCGTATTTGAAGCCCGTGCGCGACCGCGTGACCGTCGAGGTGGGGTGCCACGTTCACGAGCTCCTGTTCGCCGACGCCGCCGACGCCGCCGACGCTGACGCGGCTGGTGACGTTGACGCCGCGCCGCCCCGCGTCCTCGGTGTGCGATTCTCACAGGGGGGCGAGCTGCGCGAGTTGTTCGCAGACGAGGTCGTGCTCGCGGCGGGTGCGATCGACTCTCCTCGGGTACTGCTGCGATCCGGGATCGGCCCCGCCGCTGAACTTCGCGAGGTGGGCATCGAGCCCCGCGTCGACCTCCCGGGCGTCGGCAAGAACCTGCACGATCACCTGCTCTCGCCGGTCATCTTCGAAACCGAGCAGCCTGTCGGCCCACCGGAGCCCGGTCGGTCGGTCACGCAGACACACCTGTTCTGGAAGAGCCGGGACGAGCTTGACCGTCCCGACACCCAGCCCATCAACTTCTCCGTACCGATGTACGGCGACTTCCTTGAGCCGCGCTCGAACGACGGATTCACGTTCATGGCCGGGCTCGTCACACCGCAGGCGCGCGGCGCGATCACGCTCTCGGGGCCCGACGCAGAGGACCCGCTGCAGATCGACCTCGACGCGCTCGGGCACGAAGACGACGTCGCCTCGCTCGTGGCGTCGGTGCAGCAGTGTCGGCGTATCGGCAGGCAGCAGGCGCTCGCGGGCGAGTGGGGTGCGACAGAGGTGTACCCCGGGCCTGAGATCGGCGACGGTGAGGATCTCGTGAACTACGTGCGCGAGACCGTCGCGACCTACCACCATCAGGTTGGCACCTGCAAGATGGGCGTGGATGACGCGGCCGTCGTATCACCGAGACTCGCCGTCTACGGCGTCGACGGGCTGCGCGTCATCGATGCGTCGATCATGCCGTGCATCACGACGGGCAACACGAACGCGCCGGCCATCCTCATCGGCGAGCTCGGCGCCAAGTTCATGCTCGAGGACGCCCACTAACCCGCGCGCCCCGCCCTCGCCCAAACCCGCCCGCGCACGACGAGGGGAGGGTGTAGAAGGGTTAGAGGGGGACGTCTTCTACCTCGAAGGTGAAGACCTCGGCGCCGCCCGTCGCGTAGTTGGGTACGTCGGCCTCAACGGCGCGGCCCTCGGGAGACGAGAGCGCGGCGCCGAGGGCCGCCTCATCCGTGAAGCGCGCCTCAAAGACGGCGAAATAGGGCGCGTTCGCGATCCCGATCGAGAACGAAATGCCGAGCACGCCGGGGAGCTGCGCGCAGAGCGGCAGGTGCGTTTCGCGATAGTACGCCTCGAACTCGGCCGGATCGGTGGGCTCCGGGTACAGCACCAGCAGCTTATGCACGGGATTCTCCTTCTTCGTCGGTCGGGGTGCTACGCGCGAACACGCGTCGCCCGGTGAACCAAGTCTCGTTCACCCTGGTCTGCGCGAGTTCGCGCGCCGGGTGCGCGAACGGATCGCGGTCGAGCACGACGAAATCGGCAGACTTGCCGACCTCGAGCGACCCAGTCTCGTGAGCGAGACCCATCGCCTCGGCGCCGCTGATGGTGAACGCGGCGATCGCCTCCTCCAGCGTAATGGCCTCCTCGGGCCAGAGCGTGCCGGCGTAAGCGCCGCTCGGATCCTCGCGAGTGACGAGCCCGTGAATGCCATCCCAGGCGTTGGGCGAAGGCGAGACGGGCCAGTCTGATCCGCCGGCGACGATAGCCCCGGCATCGAGCAGCGAACGGTTCGGCTGCATGCGATCGGCGCGGTCGCGGGGGAGCACCTCGCGAATCGCTTCGACGATCGGGCCGGGCACCCAGATGAACGGCGAAATGTCGGCCGCGACGCCGAGCTGCGCGAACCGCGGGACGTCGTCGGGGTGCACAAACTGGCCGTGCGCCACCTGGTACCGCGCGTCATCAAAGCCCTCGCCGCGCAGCACCTCGACCGCGTTCAGCACCGCGTGCACCGACGCGTCGCCGGTACAGTGAATCTTCGCCGAAAGCCCGGCAGCAGACGTGCGGCGCAGCCAGTCGAGCAGCTCCGAGGGATCGAGCAGAGTGGATCCGTGAAAGTGGTCGCCGTGCAGGTCATCGGGCAGGTACGGCTCGAGAAACGCGCCGGTGCGGGTCGGCGGCACGCCGTCCAAGAAGATCTTCACGAAGTCGGGGCGATGGTGCGGTGTGCGGTAGCGCTCGCCGTCGAACACCAGATCATTGCCGATGACGGTGTGGCCGAAGATCTCGTCGTTGACGAGCATCGACGAGACGACCCAAGCGTCGAGTTCGCCCGCCGCATCAAGATCGTGCAAGGCTCCCAGCGTCGCCGTGGAGACACCAGCGTCTTGAAACGCGGTGATGCCGAACGAGCTCAGAATGCTCACCCCGTGCCGCGAGGCAGCGCGTTCTTGGTCGGCAGTGAGCCCGCCGACCGCGCGTTGCGCTCGTGCGACGGGGATGCCGGCGGCCTCGAGCAGCACGCCCGTGGGGCGACCGCTCGCGTCGAGCACGACACCGGTGTCGCCCGCGCTGACTCCCGCGAGTTCGAGCGCCCGACTCGACACCCAGCGATTGTGGTGCGAGTCGTCCGAGAGCATTACGGGGCGTCCGCCAGCGGCCTCGTCGAGGCGGGCCAGAGCCGCCGCAGAGTTGATGTCGGTGAAGCGATCGCTCATCCAGGGCCCGCCGACAACCCAAGCATCGGCCGGCAGCTTCGCGGCGTGCGCACGCACGGCCTCGATGATGCCGTCGAGATGAGCGCCGATCGGCACCCGCAGTTCGAAAAGTTCCTCCTGGCCTGCGACGGAGTGGTGCGTGTGCACGTCGATGAGCCCCGGCATGACGAACGCCCCGGCGAGATCGCGCACTTCTGTGGCGGGCCCGGCGAGTTCGGAGATCTCTGCGCTCGATCCCACCGCCGTTATCCTGCCCGCGGTGACCGCGATCGCCTCAGCGAGCGGTGCCGCGGCGTTCACTGTCCAAATGCGGCCCCCGGTCAAGACCAGGTCGGGTTGCTGATGGGTCATCGGTGACTCCTCGCGTCGTTACGGGCGGCCGCCGACACACCGCGACGCGCTGCCCTCAGTATTGCAAGCGTCTGGTCCACGCGATTGTGCGTCAGTGCTCCGAGGTTGACCGCCGGTGATCGATCGGCCAGCGACCACGCTTGCGGCGGCTCGGCGGGCGAAGATGAGGAGACGCGGCCCGCACGGGCGCGCGAACACGCGGAGGGATCAACATGGCTAGGCAGAACAACGGCGTTCAAGATCGAGTGGTGCTCGTCACTGGTGGTGGCACCGGCATTGGTGCGGCTGTCGCTGAGCGGTACACCGAGGAGGGGGCCCACGTGGTGATCGTCGGCCGTCGCGAGGGCCCGCTACGGGAAGTCGCTGATCGCATTGGCGCGACCGCGTTCGTCGCCGACGTTGCTGATGGCGAGGCTGCCGCGGCCGCGGTCGCCGAAGCCGTTCGGAACTTTGGCCGGCTCGATGTGCTCGTCGCCAACGCCGGCGGCCACGGTTTCGCCGCCGTGGGGGAGACAAGCGACGCTGACTGGAGCGCGGCGATGACCGCGAACCTGACGACCGCGTTTGCGATGTCGCGGGCGGCGTTGCCCGAGCTCGTCGCGAGCGCGGAGACAACCGGGGGCAGCGAGATCGTGATCGTATCGTCGCTCGCCGGGTTGTTCGCTGGCCCATCGGTTGCTGGATACACGGTGGGCAAGCACGCGCTGATCGGCCTGACGCGCTCGCTGGCCCGCGATTACAGCCGCAAGGGCGTCCGCGTAAATGCCGTCTGCCCCGGTTGGGTGCGCACTCCGATGGCTGACGCCGAGATGGATGAGTTCGCGGAGCACGCTCCCGAGATCGCCGATCGGGAGGCTGGGTACGCGGCGGTCACGCGTGACGTGCCGCTCGGCCGGGCCGCCGAGCCCGCCGAGATCGCCGCGATCGTGCGGTTCCTGGGATCGAGCGAGTCTTCATACATGTCAGGATCGGTGCTCGTCGCCGATGGCGGCGCGCACATCGTCGACCTGCCCACCATCGCCTTCGAGCACGCCGGAATGTAGCAGGAGGGTTCGGCCGGTTACGCACCGGCCGAACCCGCCTGCATTGGCCGGTTACGCACCGGCCGAACCCGCCCTATCCTCCGAGATACGCCGCCCGCAGCAGTTGCGGGTCGTCGGCGAGCTCGGCCGCCGGTGCCTGCGCGTGACTGACGCGACCGCTCGCGATCACCATTGCCTCGTCGGCGATGCCGAGCGCGAGGTGTGTGAATTGCTCGACGAGCAGCACGCCGACGCCCGACGCCGCGATCTTCTGAATGAGCGGCAGCAATCGCATGAACACCACGGGCGCGAGCCCGAGCGACATTTCGTCAATGAGCAGAAAGCGCGGTTTCGCGGCGAACGCCCGCGCGAGCACGACCATTTGCTGCTCACCGCCCGAGAGCAACACCGACTGAGCGTCGATGCGTTTTTCGAGCTCGGGGAACGAGTGCAAGACCTCGTCGAGTGCTGCGCCGGTTTTCGCGGTCAGCAGGATGTTCTCGCGCACAGTGAGTGACGGGAAGATCGCCCGGCCCTGCTCAATGTGCGCGATGCCCGCGCGTGAGCGCTGCACGCGGCTGCGCTTCGCGATCGATTCACCGTCGAGCGAGATGTCACCGGCGGAGTGCGCGATGACGCCCGACACCGACTCGAGCAGGCTCGACTTTCCGGCACCGTTCGGGCCGACGAGGGCGAGCACCTCGCCAGCCCGAACGGTGAGGTCGACGTCTGAGACGACCGGGCCGGCGCCGCGACTGACGCTCACCCCGGTGAGCTTGAGTTCGGTCATGAGCTGAGCTCCGCATCTCCCATGTAGGCCGCGATCACGGCCGGTGTATCGAGCACTTCGGCGGTGGGGCCCTGCGCCAGCACACGACCGAAATCGAGCACGGTGAGTTCCGTGCAGACTGAGCGAACCAGGTCGAGATCGTGCTCGATGAGCACGATCGCGGTGTCAAAGCGCGAGGGAATGCGCGTGAGACGGTGCCCGAACTGCAGGTGCTCCTCGTGCGAGAGGCCGGCCGCTGGCTCATCGAGAATGAGCAGTCGCGGCCCCGCGAGCACCGCGGCGGCGACCTCGATCAGGCGGCGCGTACCGACGTCGACCGTCGTGAGCGGGGTGTCGGGTGACGGGCAGCCGAGAAACGCGAGGGCGTCGCTCAGCTCGTCGTGGTCGAGCCGCTGACGTGCCACGAAGCGCACGTAGGCCTCGACCGTGAGCTGGGGTGGCACCCGATCCTGTTGGAAAGTGCGGCGCAGCCCGCGCCGCGCGCGCTGCGCGGGGGAGAGACGGCTGATGTCGACGCCGTCGAGCAGCGTGTGCCCTGTGTGCTGCGGAAGAAATCCGCTGACGGCGTCGACAAACGTCGACTTGCCAGCGCCGTTCGGTCCGATCAGACCCATGATCGAGCGGGGGCGCACGGCGAGCGATACGTCGTCGAGCGCCTTCAGCGCGCCGAACTGCACACCGAGCCCGACCACCTCGAGCACGGGCGGGGCGTCCGCCGGAATCGGCGTTGCCGCCTCGGGCACCGCGAACACATCGAGCACACTCGTGCCGACATCGGACGGCGACGTGGCGGCCGCCGCAGCGAGAGCGGCGGTCTTGGCAGCTGACCGCTTCCGAAGCAGTCCGCGGATGCCTTCGCCGAGGTTCGATCCGCTCGTCAGAGCCTGGATGCCGAGTAGACCGAACACCACGAATCCCCAGTCTTGCGGCACTCCCCACTTCTTCAGCAGCTCGGGCACCACTACCCACAGAATGCCGCCGAAGATTGCCATGTCGATGAGGTAGGCGCCGCTCATGACGGCGAGAATGTACAGCGCGAGCGATTGCAGCGGCGCGAAACTCGACGCGAACGGCAGCTGCACCTGACCCGCGAGCAGTCCGCCAGAGATGCCGGCGAGCGCCGCGCTGACGGCAAACGCAGAGAGCTTGGCAGCCGACACGCTCTGGCCGACCGCGGCGGTGCCGCGCTCAGAGAACGCGACGGCCTTCCAACTGCTGCCCATCCGGCTGCGCTGCAGCCACGACACGATCAGGGCGCAGACAATCATCACGATAGCGGCGAAGAAGAAGTACTCGCGGTCGCTCGAGAACGCGGTCGGGCGCGCGACGGCGATGCCGTCGACCGACCCGGGAAACTGAATCTGCACGAGCATGACGTCGAAGGCTGCAGCGAATCCGAGCGTGACGACAGCGAGATTCACGCCGCGCAGTCGGAGTGCCGGGAGCCCGATGAGCATGCCGGCGAGGCCGCCTGCGATGCCGCCGGCGAGCAACCAGACAATGAAGCCGCCTGGCGTGTCCATGGTGTTGAGCCAGGCGACCACCCAGGCGCCGATTGCCGCGAACGTCAGCTGGGAGAGCGCGATGATCCCCGCGGAGCCGGTGACGACGCCGAGGCCGAGCACCGAGATGATCGCGGTCAGCGCGCTGATACCGAGAAACACGTAGTAGCCGGAGAGCCCGACACTGAGCACCCAGGCGATGCCGACGCCGACGATGGCGACGAGGATGGGCAGGGCCGTGCGGAGGCGACGGTTAGCGAGCAACATCCCACACCTCCTTCCGCTGCGACCACAGCAGCAGCACGACGATGAACAGGAACGGGATGAAGTTGCGCACGAACGAGACCGCAGGGATCTGCGCCACGATGCCCGAGATGATCCCGAGCACGAGCCCACCGACGACCGCGAAGTCGAGGCGACGGAACCCGCCGAGCAGCGCGGCCGCTGAGGCCGGGATAATGAGCATGGAGAGGCTGATCGCGTCGTTCGACTGCGACGGCGCGATCACGAGGATCGTGATCGCGGAAATTGCGCCGGTGGCGGCCCAAACGCCGATCGAAAGCGGCTTTGCCGCGATCCCGATCAGTTCTGCTGTGGTGGGACGCTCGGAAAGGGCGCGAAGTTTGGTACCGATCGTGGTTCGCCGCAGCAGCAGTGCGCAGCCCCCGGCAACGATCACGGCGAGCACAACCATCACGATCGTGACCCAGCTCACGACAACCCCGGCGGCCTTGAACGCTGGCCCCGACAGTATGGGTTCAAACGGCTGGGGCTTGTTTCCGAACAGGATGAATGAGAGCGAGATCAGCATGAGTAGCGGGGCAACGGTCATGGCGGATCGGAGCGTGACGGATGCCTCGGAGAGCCAGGTCGCAGCGATCCAGCCGATTGCCGCGTTCAGTGCGGCCCCGACCACGATGCCAACTATCGTCGCGGCCCAGACCGGAAGCCCGAGCTCTGTCGCAAACCAGACCGCTGAAAACGCGGCAAACATGCCGGTCGCGGCCTGCGCGAAGTTCACGACGCGAACGAGGCGGCTCATGAGCGTTAGTGTGACCGCGAGCACGGCGTAGAGCCCGCCCGACGCGAGGCCGGCGAGCGCCCCCTGAAGCAGCGCGCTGCCGTTCACGCGACACCTCCGCGGTGCGACGGGGCGGGGAATAGGTGATGCATGAGGCTCCTTTGCCGAGATGGGGGATGCGGGCACCCGATGCGACGAACGTGTCGCATCGGGTGCCCGCTGTCAGCCGCTGCAGCGGCGAACCGTCAGTGCGGATTAACCCTCGGGAATCAGCCAGTCGTCTGCCGACTTCTCCCAGGCCCGGGTGCCCGACTTCAGCACGACCGGCCAACCGCCCGGCGTGTAGTCCTGCGCTGCGATCTTGTCGAACTGGTAGGGGAACGCCGTCATCTCACTCTCGATCGGGTCCATGTCGTGGAGCGCCTTCGAAACTGACTCACGGGTGATATCGCCATCCATGCCCTTCAGTACCTCGACAACGTTGGTCGCTGCGAGGTAGCCGCCCTGGCTGAATGAGGTCAGCGGAATGTCATTGTCTTGCATCAGCGACTTCCAATCGGCATTGACGTCACTGTCCTCGGTAAAGGGGTAGAACTCGGCGGGTACGTGCACGCCCTTGCCGGTCCAATCGAGCGCGGACGCGAAATTCTCACTGTAGACACTCGTCAGGAAGAGGAAGGAGACGTCGTCCCAGCCCTGCGCCTGCGCCGCCTTGACTTGACCGATGGCATCGGGCTCGATGCCGTTCACGGCAATCGCCTTGCAGCCGGCGTTCTTGGCCTTCACAATGTAGGGCGTGTAGTCGGAGCCGCCGTACGGCAGGCTGTCATCGACGAGCAGCGGCTTCTTGCCGGTGATCTCCGTCCACTTCTCAACGCCAGCGAGGTACGAGGGCTTCGTCGAGCCAGCGATTTCGAGCAGCACGCAGATGTTGTCGAGGCCGAGATTCTCCGAACCGTTCAGCAGCGTCAGCGTCATATCGTTGAACGGGCCGAGGTTAGCCGGGGCAATGTTCGGAGAGTCAAAGCAGCCGGTATCGACGCCGATGCCGGGAACAGAGAGCACGCCTTCCTGCGTGTAATAGTCCTGGTTAATCTCGCACTCGATCAGCGAAGCGCCACCGACGAGCGCGACGACCTCGTCGCTGCCGACGAGCTCACGCGCCGCCGCCGTGGCCGATGCAGGGTCGCCCTTGTCGTCGACCGTCTTGTACTCGATCTTGTGCCCGTTGATGCCGCCGTCGTCATTGACGCGATCGAACACGGCCTTGGCCGCCGCGCTTGCCTCAGGGAACGTGGCTGCACCACTCAGGGTATTGACCGAGCCGAGAACGATGGGTGCGCCCTCGCCGCCACCGCCACCTCCGCCCGCGCAACCGGAGAGCGCGAGCGCGGCGGTGGCGGTGAGCGCCGCGGCCGCAATAAAGCGGTTCTTCATAGTGTGTCCTCTCAACAGGGTGATCAGGGGTGAGTTTCTTGGTACGGCTGCGCCGCTCAAACGGGTTGCACGTCGGGGTAGTCGACCGACCCGATGGGGTAAATGTGGCCACCCGCCCGCGACTGCTCGGCAGCCCCCTCGCCATTGAGGCCCAGGAAGATGCCCGTGGTGCGCAGGGCATAGCCGAGGTCATGCAGCCACACACTGGCGACCGCGATGCGGAACTCGCGGAAGCAGAACAGGTAGAGACCATCGGCAAACTTCCACACGGTCGACATATCCATGTCGCCGTGCCCACGCTGCACACCCTGCACGCACTGCCACGCGTAGCGCTGGCTTGAAATGTACACGTGCTCGTACAGGTGCTCGGGGCTGTAGCGGTACAGGTTGCGTTTGCCGATGAGGTCGCGCGAGGCCGCAGGTGCATCGCCCGTGGGGGAGCCGCCGTCGGTGACAGCCGCCCAGAACGTCTGGCCGACCTGCGGCTCACCCGCGGTCTCCTCCGCCGCGATCGTGGAACGGACGACGAGCGCGCGGTGCGTGGTCTCCGAAAACACAATCGTGAGCGATTCCCGTTCGCGGGACTCGAGTGGCAAATTCACAAACACGACATCGGAGCGCACCCGCACCGCGTCGTAGGGGTCGCGGCGCTCGCCGCCGGAGGCGATCGCGCCGTCAGCCTGCCACGCCACCTCGCTCGCTGAGAATGCGAGCGACATCGTCGCGCCGTCGTCGAGGGTCAGCGTAAGGGAGCGGCCGTCGAGGTCGCTGTTCGGAAGCCGGTACGTGTCGATACCCGCGGCGAATTCGTCGTAGCTGCGCCACTCGTTCGGGTCAGCGGTAACGGGCGTGTCGTGGTTCGTCATTGACCATCGTTCCTTTGCTCGGGCCTGGCTCCGGGCGACACGAGACCGGGTGAGCGGCCTCCCGTCAGGCGTCGTCGCCCGTCAGATGCGTCTCACTGTACGCAGCGCACGGCCGCAGCGGAGTGGTCCGGCAACGGCCACGCCGTGACAGTCAAACGTCGTTCGCTGCGCGACAACTCCGGTCACGGAACGGTTGCAAAATTGGGGGAGCTGGGGTGGTCATGTCAGGTTCCCGCGCGACTGTGCAGTCCGAATTCCGCGAGAGTTTGTGCGAACGATGGGGTGGGATGGATCCATGAACACAGACCTGCAACGAGACGCATCGACCCTCCGAGCCCTCCACTTCGTCGCCCATCGCCCGCTCCTCATCGCAAACGCCTGGGACGTTGCCAGTGCTCGGGTGATCGAAGCCGCCGGAGCGCCGGTTATCGCGACGACGAGCGCGGGCGTCGCGTGGGCGCTCGGTCGCGCCGACGGAGACGCGCTCTCTCGCGATGAGTGCGTGGCTGCCGTTCGCCGCATCACCGTGGGGGTCGCGGTGCCCGTCAGCGTCGATGTAGAAGGCGGCTACTCGGAGGACGCCGCAGGGGTAGCAGAGACGGTCGCAGCCGTGATCGGGGCGGGCGCTGCCGGCATCAATATCGAGGATGGCTCGCGAGACCCCGGTGACGCTGCCGAGCGCATTGCGGCCGCTCGCCGCGCCGCCGTCCAGGCCGACGTGCCGTTGTTCATCAACGCGCGCACCGACGTGTACCTCGCGGGGCTCGTCGCCCCCGAGCAGCAGTTTGTGGAGACGGTGAGTCGGGCCAGTGGTTACCTCGCGGCGGGTGCGGACGGCATCTTCGTGCCCGGGGTTGACGACCTTGCGGTCATCGAACGGCTCGTCGAGGCGATCGCTGCCCCGGTCAACGTGATGGTCGGACCGGGTTCGCCCACCGTGACTGAACTCGCGCGGGTCGGAGTCGCGCGTGTGAGCCTCGGTTCGGGAGTCGCGCAGGCGGCATACGCGGTCGCCCGGCGGGCAGCGGAGGAATTCCTGGCCTCGGGTACCTACGGTGTGCTCGGGGGCGCGGTTGACTATGCAGAGATGAACGCACTGGTGTCTCGTGCGTAGTGGCTGAGCCTAGCCTGTCGCGGAGCCTAACCCCGTCGCAGCTCGCTCGGCGAGACGCCGAACGCGGCCTTGAAGACGCGGCTGAAGTGGGCGGCGTCGGTGAAGCCCCAGCGCGCGGCGATCGTTGACACCGTGCGATCCTGCAGCACCGGATCCATGAGGTCGGCGCGGCACCGCTCGAGTCGCCGTTCGCGAATCCAGGTCGACACGGTGGTGTCTGCCTGGCGAAACAGCGAGTGGAGGTGGCGGGTCGAAATGTAGTGGGCCGCGGCGATGCTGTTGGGCGAGAGATCGGGGTTGCCGAGGTTCGTGTCGACGTAGGCGGTGATCTTCTGCAGCAGCAGCTGGTGCGGGTCGCGTAGGCCGGGGTCGGCGTCGAGAATGCTCGAGAACAGTGTGCTGAGGAGGTCGAGGCTCGTGTGGGCGAGTTTCGCGCGCACGCGGGAATCCAACGAGGTGAGTTGCGCGGGGAACTGCGACAGGAAGGCCGTCATGATCTGTGAGAGGCCAGCGTGCTCGTGCCCCAGCGACACAGCGGTGAGCTGCTCGGTGAACGGGATCGGAAGATCGACCCGGTCCTTCGGGAACATCATGATGAGATTACGAAAGTCTTCGCCAAACAACAGTGAATAGGGGCGCGACGTGTCGTACACCGAGAGGTCGCCGGGCCGCATGACCACCTCGCGGCCGTCCTGCACCAGGATGCTGGTGCCCGAGAGCAGCAGGCTCAGCTTGTAGAAGCCGCTCCCGCCGTCGGCGATCGTCTCGGGCGTGCGCTCGACGAGGTGGGGGCGCGCGACGACCTCCGTGAAGACCACATCGTCGGCGTCGGCGGAGGTCATGCGGGCCGAGAACTGGCCGTGATAGTCAGTGGAAATGCGCAGCGGCACGAACGACGACGCGACCATGCTGCGAAACGCTCCGAGATCGTCGGCGCGCGCGCGGGGAGCACTTGATCCTGCATCGCCGTGCGTCAGTGCTGCGTGCATCTGTCTTCCCTCCGACAACTGTGGCGGCCGTTTCTGTCACCCCGCGGTGGGGCTCCGGATCGGGTTCGAGCGCGGCGCGCGAGGCGAGCGGCGTTCACTTCGAGAGGATACACCTTCGAACATCGAAGCTCCTCAGGGGCGCTCGCCCCGCGACGCGCGCTTCGCGCCCCGCCAATCCCCGTTAGACCCTCAGGCCTCGTCGCGCGCCTCGGCGAGCGATGACTCGAGAGCATCGAGCAACATCGGCAACTCTGCGTCGCTGAAGGCGAGCGGCGGGCGCACCTTGAGTACGCTCTCGTTGCGCCCGATCCGCGAAATGAGCACATTGCGCGACTTCATCGCCTCGACCACGCGACGGGCGAGCTGCGGGGCGGGGGCGCCGTCGACCGTGAAGTCGAGTCCGAGGAACATGCCGGTGCCCTTGGCGGAGCTCACGAAGTCGTGCTCCGCCGCCAGCTGATTGAGTCGTTCGCGCGCGGTGCGGCCGAGGCGCTGCGCCCGGCCCATCAGGTCGTGCTCTTCCATTTCGAGCAGCACGGCCTCCCCAACGGCGGCAGAGACGGGGTTCCCCGCAAACGTGTTGAAGAACTCGTTGCGAGACCCGAAGGCGTCGAGCACCGCCTCGCTCGTGACGACCGCCGACATGGGGTGGCCGTTGCCCATGGGCTTGCCCATGGTGACGAGGTCGGGCGTCACACCAGCGTACTGGTGGCCCCACATGTGCGACCCGGTGCGACCGAATCCGCTCTGCACCTCGTCAGCGATCACGAAGCCGCCAGCAGCCTGCACCCGGGCCGCGATTGCGGAGAGTAGGCCGGCGGGCACGCGCGGCATGCCCTCGGTTGAGAACAGCGGATCGAAGAGGCAGGCGGAGACGCCGAATCCGGCCTCCTGCAACGAGGCGATTGCGTCGTCGACCGCGGCGAGCGTCTCGGCCAGAACCTCGGCCTCGGGCCGATCGTCGTGATCGAGATCGGGGATGCGGATCGCCCGCACGTGCGCGCCAAGCGGCTCGCGCGTCTGCAACCCGGTCGTCATCTCGGCGAGCGTGATGGTGGTGCCGTGGTAGCTGTAGTCGGAGACGATGACGCCTGTCGCGCCGGTGAGCTGGCGCGAGATGCGGAGCGCGAGCTCGTTCGCCTCCGACCCAGAGTTGCCGAAGAAGATGCGATCGAGGCCGTCGTCGAACGTCGCGAGCAACCGCTCGGAGTAGTCGATGACGCGGTCGTTGAGATACCGCGTGTGCACATTCAGCGTGGCCGCCTGGTCGGCGAGTGCGCGCACGACACGATCGTTCGCGTGGCCGACGTGGGGCACGTTGTTGTAGCCGTCGAGGTAGCGTTCGCCCGAGGCCTCGGTGAACCAGACGCCCTTGGCGGCGACGAAGTGCAGTGGCTCGGAATAGAAGAGCGGTGAGTACGGGCCGATTGTGCGGCGGCGGCGTTCGAGGAGGTGTGCAGTGGCGTCCATGGTGTGCTGTGGTTCCTGTCGTCGAAGCGGCTCTGAGTGGTGTGATTGCGGGCGGCGGTGCGTATCAGCCCGCGTTGATCGCGCGGGCGAGCTGCACCACGTGGGGCAGCACTGTGTGGGCGTGCCACTCGGCAGTCGGTTCGCCGCGGCGGTCGGCCGACCAGCCGAGATAGGTGAGGCCGCGGGCAAGCAAAATCGCCGGGAACACCTCATAGTCCGCCGCGTCGAGTGGCCGCACCGACTCGTAACCGGCGAAGAGGGCCGCGCGATATTCGTCGGCGCGCGGATGGGGAGTGAAGAAATAGAGCGCCGTGGCGAGGTCGAAGAGATGCCAACCGGCCGCGAAGTCGTCGAAGTCGATGACGACGAGCCCGGCGTCCGTGCGCAGCACGTTTTCGGGGGTGAGATCGGCGTGGATCGGCCCGAAGCGGTGCTCCGGAGTGCCGTAATTTGCGATGCTCGCGCGAATGCGCCCGATCGCCTCGGTGACCGCTGCGCGGTCTTCGCCGACCAGCTCGGCAAGCCTCAACGGATCGCCCCACGCTGGGGCGTCACCGACCAGCCCGTCGAGATCCCAGTCGTCGCGGGGCACGGCCATCGTGTACCCGGATCGGGCCGTCGCGTCGTGCAGCTCAGCGATGAGCCGGCCAAGCTCGGTGAAATCTGCGGGGTCGATGTTGGCGGTGCCGGCGACTGCGGTGCGCTCGTCGCCGAACATGCCGTGGTTCGTGATGAGGCGCTGCAGATCAACCTGGTGCGGGCCAGCAGCGTGGTCGGCCCCGACGACCGTGAAACCGCTGCCGTCTGGTGCCGCAATGAACTCGGGCACCGCGACGCCCTCGCGATGCAGTGCCCGCACGAGATCGAGCTCGCACGCGAGCTCGGCGTCCGAGTGATACCCGCGGCGGTGCACGCGCAGCACGTACGGTTCGCCGCCAGAGACGACCCGGTAGACGAAGTTCTCACGGTTCTTCAGGAGCTCGAGCGGAGCGTCGATGACGAGGCCCCACTGCGCGAGGGCCTCGGTCGCGAGCTCGGCTGCGGCCTCAAGATCTACGGTGGCCATGGGGTCCCTTCGGCGGTGTGTTGCGCGCTCGGCGATACGTGAACTGTACTCAGAGTATAGAAACTGGAATCTGAGTACACAAGTGACCGGGCAGACTTTGTAGGATGGGGGAGTGATGAACACGAGGCGAACCGAGAACGGCGCTGACCCGGCTGGGCTCGTCGGCACAGCCGTACCTGGGAGCTCGGGCACCCCCGATACCCAGAGCCTGCGCGAGCGCCGTCAGGATCGCACCCGCCGTGACCTCGTTGACGCCGTGCTGCAGATCATCGCGGAGCGCGGGCTCGGCGATGCGACCATGGAGCGGGTGTCCGCGGTGTCGGGCATCTCGCGCGGCACGGTTTACGCGCACTTTCCCGGTGGACGCGACGCGCTGCTGCGCGACGCCTACGCGCGGCTCGGGCGCGAACTCGTGGAGCGCACGCAGCTGGCCGTGTCGGCGGCGGGCGACTGGCGGGGCCGGCTGGCAGCGCACGCGCGCGCCATGTTCGACCTCGCGGCAGACGCTCGCGTCGGGCACTTCTACAACGTTTCTGGCCCGACGCTCGTCGTCGACGGTTCTGAACGGGGCATCGGATCGGGCGCCAGCGTCACGATGATCAGCGAGACCCTGGCGGAGGCGCAGCTCGGCGGCGAGGTCGATGCGGCCGTCGACCCCCACGCCACTGCACTGCTGCTCGTCGGTGCGCTGCGCGAGGCAGCGATTGGGATCGCGTCTGGCGTATCGGACGCCGAGACGCTGTTCACCTCGTTCGTGCGGCTCGCGGACGGGCTCGCGCGGCGCTGAGCGGGCGCTGCGTTGCGCAAGCGATCTGCGTTCCGCAAGTCGAATCTGCTCAGCACGAGCTTGCCGATCGCAGATCGCTTGCGGAACGCTGGTGGCTCAGGGCCCCGAGTGCACCGAGCGCGCCGGGCGCCCCGCTACTCGGGGACGTCGAGGCCGTTGACCCGCTGAATCTCGCGCTGATACTCCGCGACGACGCTGCGCGAGACGCGGCAGTCGAGCAGGATCGTGCCGTAGGCGCCCGCCTCGACCCACGTACGCAGCGCGTCGAGGTCAGCGAGCGTGCGCACGCTCACGCCCGTTGCGCCGAGCGCCGTCGCAACGCCCGCGAAGTCGACGTCGGGAATCATCATCGGGCCCTGATCGAGACCCATCTCGCCATAGAGGTGGACTTCGGCTGCGTACGCACCGTCATTCCAGACGACGATGATGCAGCTGGACGCCGTGCGAATCGCGGTCTCCAGATCGGCGAGCGCCATGAGCCCGCCGCCGTCGCCAGTGCTCAGCACCGTGGTCGTGCCTGCTGCCGCTGCCGCGACACCAGCCACCGTCGAGAAGCCCAGGCCGATCGTCTGGTAGGCGGTACCGACCATGATCATGCGCTCTGGAGAGGAAACGGGCCAGTACATGTTTGCCCAGCCGAGGAAGTGCCCGCCATCGGTCGTGACGTGGCGCTCCGCCGGCAGCAGCTCACCGATGCGCGTCGCGACCGCGCGCGGGTCGAGCCGGCCGTCGTCGCAGAGACCGCTCGGCGAGCCAGCGTCGCGCACGCGCAGCGCGCCGCCCGGCTCAAGACCCTCGGCCCGGTCACGCCAGCCCGCCACGTTCGCGGCAGCCGCCCCGCTCGCGCCGCGCACCGCTGCGATACCCGAGAGCATTCGCGCGAGCGTTTCGCGGGCATCGCCCTGCAGTAGTTGATAGGTGATGGGGCGCTGGGTCTTCGGGGCGGCGATCTGCTCGGAATCAATGCGGATCACGGTGGCGCCCGCGCCAAAGAGGTCGCCGAAGCGCATGGTGAACTGGTTCAAGCTCGCGCCGACGACGAGCACCACGTCGGCCGACTCAACGAGCGCCATCGCCTGCCGTTGACCGAACCCGCCGGTGACGCCGAGGTCGAATTCGGGCTCTGGGAAGATACCTCGGCCGAGCGCCGTGGTCGAGGTGAGCGCTCCGAGCGTCGCCGCGATTGCGCCGAGCTCTGGCGCTGCCCCCGAGACGTGCGCACCCCGCCCCGCGATGACCAGTGGCCGCTCAGCTTCAAGCAGTGCCAGCACGGCGAGCTCGATCTGGTGATCCGCGGGGATGGAGTGCGGGGCGGTGACAGATGACGAAGCCAGCGACGTACCGCCGGGCGCAAAGGCTGACGGGGCCGACTGCGTGGTGGCGGGAACTACGCCCGATACGGAGGCCGAGAGTGCGGCGAGCACCGCGGGGTCGTCGAGGTCGATACCGGCGGCTGAGCCTGAGGTGCTTGACCCCGCGGCAATTGATCCCGAACCGCTTGCTGCCGAAGCGCCTGCGGCCTCGCTCACCTCGGAGTTCACGAGGTCATATGGAATCGCCAGCACCACGGGGCGCCGCACGCGCATCGCGTATGCGACGGCGCGGTCGACGGTTCGTGCGATGTTCGTTACGCCAAGGGTGTGCGTGCGGATGCCGAGTGCCGCTGCCAGCATCTCTTGATCGACGTCCCACGGCCGAGGGCCGGTGCTCGGGGCATCACCAACGACGACGAGCATCGGCGTGCGGGCCTGCGCGGCCTCAGCGAGTGCGGTCAGCGCATTCGTGAATCCGGCGCCGTACGTGGTCGTGGCGATTGCGAGCTCGCCGCTCACGCGCGTGTAGGCGTCGGCGGCAGCGACGGTGCCGGCCTCGTGGCGCACGGCGACGTAGCGCAGGCCGAGCTGGCCGAGGTGCTCGATGAGGTGGGCATTGCCGTTGCCCATCAAGCCGAACGTCAGGCGGGAGTGCGGGGCGAGTGCGGTCGCGAGAGCGCGGGCGAGGGTGGTGTCAGACATCACAGATCCTTCGGGTACTCAAAATACAGGGAACCGTGTATGTCTCGCCGGGCGACACCGCCCGTGCAGCAGCGCCCCTTTTTCGAGCGCCTTCGCCGGCCGGGTCGGAATCCTCCGGACCGAGCTGGACCTTGCCATTCTAGTGACCGCCGGTATCGGGCGGAAGCGCGACTAGCGGTAGCTTTGCGCGATGCGCTCGGCGGCCTCCTGCAGCGCGTCGACAACCTCGCCGATCGTTTCTGGAACCTTGAAGTGCACGACCGCGATCGCGGCCGGCGGCTCCCCGGCGATGCGCAGCGGTACAGCGATACCGGTGACGTCATCGATGACCTCGGCCCGGCTGATGGCGTAGCCGTTGCGGCGCGCCTCGCTGCCCGCCTTGCTCATCTCGGGGTCACCCAGATACGCCTTGCGTTCCGCGCGCGTCAGTGACGACTCGATCGCGTGCCCGGGCGCTCCTCGATGCAGCGGATGCCGCACGCCAGGGTTGCGTGCAATGGTCGCAGCGACGTTTGATGGCTCGGCGGTGACGAGCGTGACGACCTCGTCTGCGTCGAGCACGGTCACGAATGCCGTCATACCGAGTTCGTAGGCGAGTTCAGTGATCACGGGCATCGCTGCGGTGTGCAGTGCGGGTGCGACGCCGCGCGCGAGCACCGTGAGTTTCGGGCCGAGTCGAATGAGACCGGCCTCGTCGCGCACCACGAAGCGGTGCTGCTCGAGCGTGCGCAGAATGCGATAGGCGTTCGACCGGTGCACGTCGAGGCCCGCTGCGAGTTCTGCGATTGACATCGGCGACTCGGCTTCCGCGAGCAGCTCGAGCGCGCGCAGTCCGCGCGACAGGGTCTGGGAGCCGGCGGTGGCGCCGACGGCCGCATTCGCGGCCGATCCGGTGCTCGTGTCGGCCGCTCCGGGCTCGCTCGAGTGGGTCATGCTCTCTATTCTGTCGGATTCGTCGTCGCGCGCGTATTGCGCGAAACGCGCACGCCGCATATTCTACTTGTGCAGTATTCAGACTTGATGTTCAAATAATGAACATTCCTCGCGACGTTGGTCGCGGGTAGTGAGGAGTAACAGTGCAGTTTCACCACCACGGGTATGTCTCGACCGATCCGCGTATTTTGCCCGCAGCGGGCGTCGGCATCGACCGCCCAGCCGATCTGCCCGAGCACATTGATGTGCTGATCGTCGGGTCGGGGCCAGCTGGGATTGTCACCGCGGCGCAGCTCGCGCAGTTTCCGAACGTCGTTACCCGCGTGGTCGAGCGACGCGACGGCCGGCTCGTGCTCGGTCAGGCCGACGGCATCCAGGCGCGCAGCGTCGAGACGTTTCAGGCGTTCGGCTTCGCTCAGCAGATCATCCAGGAGGCCTACCGCATCACGGAGACCGATTTCTGGAGTCCCGATCCCGAGAACCCGGCAAACATTGTGCGCAGCTCGATCACCCCTGACGACGCGAACGGCATCAGCGAGTTTCCGCACCTCATCGTGAATCAGGCGCGCGTCATCGACTACTTCGCCGAGTACGCCCGCCGCGCGCCCGCTCGCGGTGACGTCGACTACGGCTACGAGTTCGTGGGTCTCGAGGTCACGGGCGAGGGGGAGTACCCCGTCACGGTGACGCTGCGCAGGGTATCCGGGCACACCGGCGCGGGTATCAACGCTGCGCAGTCGGGCGATCAGGCAGGTGAGACGGTCGTGGTACACGCGAAGTACGTCGTCGGCGCCGACGGTGCCCGGTCATCCGTGCGTCGTGCCATCGGCGGCTCACTCGCCGGTTCGACGTCGCTGCACGCCTGGGGTGTCATGGACGTGCTCGCGGTCACCGACTTCCCCGATTTCCGCAAGAAGTGCATCATTCACTCGGCTGCGGGCAGCATCTTGCACATTCCGCGCGAGGGCAACCATCTCGCGCGCATCTACGTTGATCTCGGTGAAACCGACGAGCACGACGCAGGCAAGGTGCGCGACACCGCTCTCGACGAGATCATCGCTCGGGCAAACGCGATCCTGCACCCCTACACGCTCGATGTGCGCGACGTCCCCTGGCACAGCGTCTACGAGGTCGCGCACCGTCTGACCGACCGCTTCGACGACGCGGCGACCTCGCCAGACGGCAAGGGACGGGTCTTCTTGATGGGCGACGCGTGCCACACGCACAGCGCTAAGGCCGGCCAGGGTATGAACGTGTCGATGCAAGACGGCTGGAACCTCGGCTGGAAGCTCGGTTACGTGCTCGAGGGCCGCAGCCCAGACACGCTGCTCAAGACGTACTCTGACGAGCGCTGGGTGACCTCGAAGAACCTCATCGACTTCGATCACCAGTGGTCAACGCTGATGGCGAAGAAGCCGGAGGAGTTCGCTTCGCCCGATGAGGTTGCGGAGTTCTACGTGCAGACCGCCGAGTTCCCGGCGGGCTTCATGACCCAGTACACCGACACGATTCTCGTGGGATCGGATGCACACCAGGGTCTCGCGAGCGGGTTCACTCTCGGCAAGCGCTTCAAGTCGGTGCTGACGACGCGCGTCTCAGACGCGGTCGACGTGCACCTCGGTCACCACCACCGCGCCGACGGCCGCTTCCGTATCTACGCGTTCGCAGACGCAAGCGGTGAGCAGCTCGACGCGTGGGCGCAGTGGATGCTTGAATCGCCCGATTCGCCGATCGCGAAGTTCACGCCGACCGGTGCAGACCTCGATTCGATTTTCGACGTCAAGGCCGTCTACCAGCAGCATCACCACAGTGTCGACATCGCGAGAGTGTCGAAGCTGTTCTTGCCGGCATCTGGGCCGTTTGCGCTGACCGACTACGAGAAGATTTACGCGGCGCACCCGACCGACGACATTTTCGAGGCGCGCGGTATCAGCCGTGAGGGTGCGATCGTCGTCGTGCGGCCCGATCAGTACGTTTCGGCGATCTTGCCGCTCACAGCGACGACCGAACTGACCGAATTTCTCAGCGCGACGTTCCTGCCGCAGAACGCGTAGAGGCGTGTGTGCCCCGCCGTCTCGGCCGCGGGCACACACGCCTCCGGGCGTGACTCTCGTGTCAGTACTGGCGTGAGCGCGACCGCTTGCGCTGCTTTGCGATCGCCGTCGCTGAGGCCGTGATGATCCACAGTCCGATGCCGATCGCGAGCAGCAGGCCCGCGATCTCGTATTGGATCCAATCCTCAACGCTGCGCGCCCACGGGCCCGCGAGAAACAGTGACAGAATCGCTCCGACGATGGGAATGATCGTCGGGGCGCGGAACCCGCCAGCGGGTGTCGGATCACGCCGCAGCACGAGCAGCGCGACGTTGACCACGGCGAATACGCAGAGCAGCAACAGCCCGGTGGTGCCACCGAGGGCGCCGACGATGCCGTCGCTCGAATTCTGGTTGACGTAGATCACGAGACCGACCGCGAGCACCGTGCTGAATAGGATCGCGACCCAGGGGGAGCGGCGCTTCGGCAGTACCTTGCTCAGTACTTTCGGCAGCACGTCCTGCTTCGCCATGCCGTAGAGCAGGCGGCTCGCCATCAGCATGTTGATAAGCGCGGTATTGACAACGGCGAACACCGTGAGGAAAGGGAAGATCGCATCGACCGGAATGCCGGGGGCGCCGATCCGAACGACGTCGAGCAAAATGCCCGCGTCGGGGTTCTTCGGGTTGAGCAGGTCGCCCGGGGGAATGACCATGATGACGGTGATCGCAACGAGCATGTAAACAAGTGCGCAGATGCCGAGCCCGGTCAGCATGATGCGCGGGAAGTCGCGCTGCGGGTTCTTGCACTCCTCGACGAGGTTCACGGAGTCTTCGAACCCGACCATCGCGAAGAAGGCGATCGCGGTCGCCATCGTGACTGCGGCGAACGCGCCTCGGTCGGCCGGCGTCTCGAACACGACGAGCCGCGATACGTCGCCGTTGCCGTTCACGATGGCGATGATCCCGATGAGGATCACCGCGGCCATGATCGCGATCGTCACGAGTGTGAGTACGAGATTGAACTTCACGCTCTCGCCGACGCCGCGCAGATTGATCAGCGCGAGCACGACGATGATTGCGATGGCAGCGATCATCGTCGCGGTCGAATCCTGTGGCACACCGTCGATGAACTGCCCGACTCCGATGAGCAGATTCTTGCCGACGAGCGTGGCCGACGTGGCCGCGCTCGTGATGCCGGAGCACGCCACGGCGAACGCGATGATAAACGTCACAAAGTGAATGCGGAACGCCTTGTGCGCGTAGAGCGCGGCGCCGGCAGCGTAGGGGTACTTCGTCACCAGCTCTAGGTAGGAGAACGCGGTCAGTGTCGCAATGACGAACGCGAGGAGAAACGGCAGCCACGCTGCGCCGCCGACCTGGCCCGCGACTCGGCCCGTGATCGCGAAGATGCCCGCACCGATGATGTCGCCGATGATCAGCAGCAGCAGCAGTTTCGGGCCGATGACCCGCTTCAGCCCCGTGCCGTGCTCCGTAGGATCGTCGCCGATGCTCGCAACCGCCTGCGTGTTCATCTGCGTCATGGTGCATCCTCGTCTCACGCGCCGTTGCCGGGTTCGCATGCTGCCCCCGCGGTCCCGTCCGCGGTGCGAATAGCGCGTGGCCCACTGTAGCGTGACTGCGTTCGCTGGTGTGTGCGGCAATGACTGAGGCCCCGGGAACCGAAGGGATCCCGGGGCCTCAGCCCGCACTGTGCGAGTAGCTGTGCGGTGTACTGCGTGTCTTACTTCGCTGCGAAACGGAAAAGCTTCTTGTTCGCGAATTCGAGCATGCCGACCTTGCCGAGCTCGCGGCCGTAACCCGACTTCTTCACGCCACCGAAGGGCACGTCTGCACCCTCGAGGCCTGCGCCGCCGATGAAGACCATGCCGACGTCGAGCTGGTTGCCCACGCGCTCGGCGCGCTCGAGGTCATCGCAGATGACGACGGAGCCGAGGCCGTAGGGCGACGAGTTTGCAAGCTCGATTGCCTCTTCGTCGCTCGACACCTTGTAGAGCTGAGCAACGGGGCCGAAGAGCTCCTGGCTGTACACGTCCATCGCCGGGGTGATGTTCGTGATGATCGACGGAGTGTAGAGGTTGCCGTCGGGCGTGTTGTCGCCCACGAGGACCTCAGCGCCCTGATCGATTGCGCCCTGGACCTGCTTGGTCAGCGTGCTGGTCGCAGCGGCAGACGAGAGGGGACCGAAGTCGCCCGCCTCGTAGGACTGACCAGCGATGGCTGCCTTGTACTTCTCAGCGAACGCGTCGAAGAGCGAGTCAATGACGACGATGCGCTTCGAACCGTTGCACGCCTGGCCGGTATTCTCCATGCGACCGCCGACTGCGTGCTCGACCGCGTGGTCAAGATCGTCGGTGTCGAGCACGAGGAAGACGTCGGAGCCGCCCAGCTCGAGCACGCACTTCTTCAGCGCGCGGCCGGCCTGCTCAGCGACGATTGCGCCGGCACGCTCGGAGCCGGTCAGCGAGACGCCCTGGATGCGATCGTCAGCGATGATGTCGCCGATCTGGTCGTGCGTGGCGAAGACGTTGACGTAGGCACCCTTCGGGAAGCCTGCGTCGAGGAAGAGCTGCTCGAGCGCGAGTGCCGACTCGGGGCACTGCGCTGCGTGCTTCAGCACGATCGTGTTGCCGAGAATCAGGTTCGGCACAGCGAAACGCGCGACCTGGTAGTACGGGTAGTTCCACGGCATGATGCCGAGGATCACGCCGGTGCCCTGGAAGCGGAAGAAGGTCTTCAGACCGTCTTCGACCTCAAGCTGCTCGTCGGCCAGCCACTTTTCAGCGTTGTCGGCGAATGCAGCGGTGATGGCGCCCGAGAACTCAGCCTCGCCGATCGACTGATCGAGCGGCTTGCCCATCTCGCGGTTGATGATCGCGCCAAGTTCGTCTTTGCGCTCTTCGAACAGTTCGGCTGCGCGACGTGCGAGCGCTGCGCGCTCCGCGACGGTGGTCTTGCGCGACCAGTTCTGGTAGGTATCGTGGGCCGACGCGAGCGAGGCTTCAATCTCCTCGGTGGTCGCGTCGGGGTACTCGGCGACTGTCTCGCCCGTAGCCGGATTAATGACGGCGAACGTGCTCATAGATGACTCACTCCTTAGTGATCGTCGGTGTTGTGCACGCCCAGTCTCCCACAGAGCGGTGCGGAGCACTACCGTGCGCGGCGTTCGAATCATGCGAATACGCCGGGTATTTGATGAGCATTTCGAATGTGGAACGCGTAAGAAGCTACGAAATCAGTTGCATACGGCGCGTCGCGTGTGGTGGGGTCGCGAAGCCTGTGCAGGGTCGCAGCGCGGCCCGCATGAGATTTAGTGGGCCGTATAAGATGTTCGCTGTCGCATCACCGACCTCATCGAGGAGGACTCGCCATGGCGAAACACACGCTCAGTAATGCCACCGACACGGGGCACATTCACGTTGGCAAGGGGCTGAACCAGAACGCACTCGGTGTGGTCGGTTCAACCATCATCGGCCTCGCGTCGACCGCGCCGCTCTATTCGCTCGCAGCGACCCTCGGTTACGTCATCGTTGCAGTGGGTGCCCAGGCACCGCTCGTTTTCGTCGTCGCATGTATTCCAATGGTGTTCGCGGCGTTCGCCTACCAAGAGCTCAACCGCGAGATGCCCGACTGCGGCACGACATTCGTGTGGGGCGCCAAGGCGTTTGGCCCAGTAACCGGCTGGATCGGCGGCTGGGCGGTCGCCGTTTCCGCGATCATGGTGCTCGCCAACGTCGGTGAGATTACCGGCAAGTATTTCTGGCTGCTGCTCGGAAACGAGGAGTTCGCCGATAACCGCGTCATCGTCGTGGGGACCTCGGTCGTGTTTATGGCGCTGATGACGTTTATCAGCACGATCGGCGTGCAAATCGGCGAAAAGCTCCAGATGATCCTGATGACGATTCAGATCATCGCGATGGTGCTCTTCGGGGTGCTCGCGCTGTGGCACTCCCTCGACGGCAGCAACGCCGGATCCATCGCATTTGACTGGCAGTGGTTCAACCCTGCGCAGCTCACCTCGTGGTCGGGTTTCATGGAAGCCGTGCTACTCGCGCTCTTTATCTACTGGGGCTGGGACACCTGCCTCGCGTTGAATGAGGAGACAAAGAACCCGCGCAAGACCCCGGGGCGCGCAGCGATCTCAACCATCGTTATCTTGATCGTGCTCTACGTCGGCATCTCGATCGCGGTCATGATGTTCGCCGGTTTCGGCGACACCGGGCTTGGCCTCACGAACGAGGCGAACCTCGACGACGTGTTCACCGTGCTCGGTGGCGTACTCTTCGGGCCGTGGGGCTGGTTCCTCCTGCTCGGCGTGATGCTCTCGGCGGCGTCTTCCACCCAGACGACCATTCTTCCCACCGCTCGCGGTACCCTCTCGATGGCCGTGTACCGCGCGCTGCCCGCGAAGTTCGCGGAACTGCACCCGAAGTTCAAGACTCCCTGGTTCTCCACGGTCGTGATGGGCGCGGCCGCGATCGTGTACTACGTCGGGATGTCGATCCTGTCCGAAGACATGCTCGCCGATTCGCTCACCTCGATGGGCCTCGCCGTCGCGCTGTACTACGCCATCACCTCGTTCGCGTGTGTCTGGTACTTCCGCGATACACTGCGCGACAGTGCCCGCAACCTCTGGATGCGCGGAATCTTCCCGCTGCTCGGCGGGCTGCTGCTCGGGTACGCGTTCATCCAGTCTTGCATCGACATGATCAGCGTCGACTACAGCTACACCGTCATCTTCGGTATTGGCGGTGCCTTCGTTATCGGCGTCGGCGCGATCCTGCTCGGCTTCGTGCTGATGGGGATCTGGTGGCTGCGCCCGAAGTCGAAGCCCTATTTCCGCGGCGAGAGCCTGAACCGCGAGACCCCAATCCTCGTTCCCGACGAGTAAACCGAGCCCAGCCATACCCGAGCCCAGTCACATCACGGAGGTCACGATGGAGCGATTCGACACGGTGGTTATCGGGGCCGGAGTGTCTGGCCTGACAGCCGCGCGGCACCTCAGGCGCGCGGGGCAGCGAGTGGTGGTGCTCGAGGCGCGGGATCGCGTCGGCGGGCGCACCTGGAGCGAACAGGCGGGAGGCGTGATTACCGACATCGGGGCATCGTGGATCCACGGAATCGATGACAATCCGCTCTACGGGCTGACGCAGGCGTTCGGTATGCACGCCATCGAATTCACGACGGGCAGTTACCAGGTCGACGGACGGCCTGTCGCGTATTACGGACCGGCGGGGGAGGCGCTCGACGAGACGGCCGCTGCCTCGTTCGCGGCCGACGTGCACGCCTTCGACGCTCGGCTCGCAGAGACCATTGCGGCGGCTGACGCCTCGTCTTCATACTCCGACGTGATCGATCGCACACTCGTGCAGCTTGACTGGGACGCGGATCGGGCTGCGCGCGTGCGCGAGTTTCTGAGGCACCGTGCCGAGGAGCAGTACGGGGTTGCCGCCGAGCGGCTCGACGCGCACGGCCTCGACGACGATCAGGTCGATGGCGACGAGGTGGTGTTTCCTGGCGGGTATGACGCGCTCGCGCGCGGGCTCGCCGAGGGGCTCGACGTGCGGCTTGCGCACGAGGTGCGACGGGTCGCGTGGGCCGACACCGGGGTCACCATCGAGTCGAGTCGTGGGGAATTCACGGCCGATCGAGCCGTGGTGACGGTGCCGGTGGGTGTGCTCAAGTCTGACGACTTCGCCATCGATCCGCCCCTCCCCGAACCCGTCGCCGGTGCGCTCGCGGGGCTTGAGATGAACGATTTCGAGAAGGTGTTTCTGCGGTTCACCCAGCGGTTCTGGGATGACGATGTCTACGCTATTCGTCGCCAGGGGCCGGGTGCCGAGTGGTGGCATTCTTGGTACGACCTGACTGAGCTGCACGGTGTGCCGACGCTGCTGACGTTCGCCGCCGGCCCGAGTGCTCAGGCGACGCGCGAGTGGACCGATGACGAGATCGCGTCGTCGGTGCTCGCGTCGCTGCGCGAGATCTACGGAGTGGCGGTGACCGACCCAGAGGCGGTCAGGGTTTCGCGGTGGCGGGATGACCCGTTCGCGCGCGGCTCGTATGCATACATGACAGTGGGTTCGCGCACTGAAGACCACGACGCGCTCGCGACGCCGATTGGCGGCACCTCCGGATCGGGCGGCGTGCTCCACCTGTCAGGCGAGGCAACGTGGACCGAGGATCCCGCGACCGTCACGGCCGCCCTGCGTTCAGGGCACCGAACGGCCGAGCGGATCCTGGGCCGGGAGCTTTCCGTTACTGACCTGGCCCCGGAGGTGCCGTCGTCGACTGCGTCGTAGGGTGAGGCGGCTCGGTCGTGCTGTTTGTGTCGTCCGTGCCGTCCGCCGGGCCAGTGCGGTGTGCGCGATGCGCGCGCCGACGCCGGGCTGATCGCACCAGCAGCCACACGATCGCGGCGATGATCGCGCCGAGAGCCAGCCACGGAAGCAGGACGCCGAGCAGCACGAGCGCCCCGGCTCCGGCCGATCCGAGCGATGCGAAGCCCGCGATGAGCCCCTCCCAGAAGTTCGCGGGACCGCCGCCCGGCAGCGCGCTCGGTGAGCTCAGCGTGACGTAGATCGTGGCCTCGTCGACCTGGCCCTCGAGAGCCTTGAGCTGAGCGCGGAGGCCGTCGAGCTCCTGCTGACGCTGCGAGAGCGCCGATTCGGCCTCAATGAGCTCGCTCGTCGAGGCCGAGCCCTCCATGAGTTTGGTGAGCCGTTTCACAGACGTCGCGAGGGCATCGACGCGCGCTTGCAGATCGACGTGCTCGGCGGTGACATCGCTCGCGGATCGGCTCTGCGACTGCACCGTGCCGAGCTTCGCGAGCGCATCGAATGCCTCGTCCATGCGCGCTTCTGGCACGCGGATCGTGAGGCTCGCGCTCTCGGAGACACCGTCGCCGCCGCGGCTCACATCTTCCATCTCTACGACACCGTCGAACTGTTCGACGAGGTCGGCGACCCGGTTGACGCCGTCGGCTGGGTCGCCGACCCGCAGATCGATGCTGCCCGTTCGGATCACGGAGCGCTCCGCCGGTGCCCCCGGGGTCGCGGCCCCGTCTGCAGTGTCGGTCGCAGCCTCTGAGCTTGCTTCAGCGCCTGACTTCGAACTCAGATCTGACCGTGCGCCGAAGTCTTCGCTTGAGCCGGCGCTTGAGCCGGAGCTGGAGTCCGCTCCAGAACCGGGCAGCGCCGGAAACCCGTGGGGCGTGATGGCCGAACAGGCCGCGAGCGGCGCCAGCAGGAGCGCTGCGGCACCCAAAGCCATGATGGTTCGTCTGCGAGTCATGCACACACCATAGGTGCTGCGGGTGCCGCGGAGGGGTGCGGGATCTGTGAGCTCGCCCGAAGTGCCCGTATCGTTATGCCACGCCCGCGAACTGTCGTCCCAAATGATCCCTTCAGTCCCGTGATCGGATCATTTAGGACGACAGAAGGGGCTCCGGGCTAGGGGAGCGGGATCGTGACGGTTCCTGTTTCGGCCGGGGGCTCGATCGAGCGGCCGCGGAGGTCGGGCATCCAGCGGAGCGCCACGATTGCAACGATGGCGCAGGCGACGAGGAGTCCGCTCGACACGATGAGCGCGCCGTGCGCGCCCGCGACGTCGATTGCGATGCCGGCGAGGGCCGAACCGGTGGCAACGCCGACAAGCTGGCCCGTGCCGATCCAGCCGTAGGCTTCGGCCGTCTCCGAGAAGCGTACCGTCGCGCTCACGATCGTCGAGATGGCGGCGAAGGTCGGCGCAGTGCCGAGTCCGCCGATGAACAGCACGATGCTCAACCACCAGATATTCAAGCTGAACAGGGTGGCGGCGGTTCCCGCGAGCACGAGCAGGATGCGCAGCGCCGGCGACCACGGGCGCATCTCGCGGTGACCGATGAGCAGACCGCCGACGAGCGAGCCGCCCGCGAATACGGCGAGCACGAGCCCGGATTCCATGCTGCCGTGCCCGCCGTCCGGTCCAGCGAATGCAGCGACGATGCCCGCCTCAATCGCGGCGAACGACGCGACGAAGAAGAACCCGATGACCGTTGAGATCACGACTGTCGGGTAACGAAGCACGGCGCCCAGGCCGCGCTTCGACGGCAGCAGCTTCACCTTGCCGAGGGCGGGGCTTGATATAAACCAAGCGCCGCCGAGCAGCATGAATCCGGCAGCAACGCAGAGCCCGGCCGTCGTGTTGAACTGCGAAGTCACGAACACCGCGACGACGGGGCCGACAACCCAGATGATCTCTTGCGCTGCCGCGTCGAGTGAGAACAGTGCCGACAATTGCTTGCCGGGTACGAGCTTCGGGTACATCGTGCGCACGGCCGGAGTGATCGGCGGGGTCGCGAGCCCTACGAGCAGTGCGAGTACCGTCACGACGACGAGCGGCAGGTGCAGCATCGCGATCATGACGAGCAGCGCAGTGCACGCAATCGACGTGACCGTCAGAACGGGACGCATGCCCCACTTGCCCATGAGGCGGCTGCTGAGCGGGCCCGAGACTGCCTGGCCGACGCTCTGCGTGGCGAGCACGATGCCCGCAGAGGTGTAATCACCATAGGCGACCTGGATGTGCAGCAGCATGATGATCGACAGCATGCCGAACGGGAAGCGTGCCATGAGCTGCGACCCCAGAACGCGGAATACACCTGGGTTTTTTCCCAGATCACGATACAAGCCCATCAGACGAGTATACGCGTGAAATCAGCCCATTTCGAGCGACATAACCACGGATTCGCGCGTCGATCTGGTGACCGGCGCGCGAATCCGAGGTGTCGTGCAGTTATTGCAGGCGGGAGTTAGCGCCCGCTGCTCGTCGAGTAGACGGTGCCGCCCGAGCTCTGCGCGCGTCGGCCTGAACGTCGACGACCGCCATCGGCGCCGGCACTCGCGCTGCCGCCCTGGCCGTTGCGACCCTGACCGCCCTGCGACTGACCGCCCTGCGACTGGCCGCGCTCGCCCTGCCCGCCACGGCGCTGACCGCCGTTGCCGCCCTGACCACCCTGGCCGCCGCCCGAGCGCCGCTGCTGGCCCTCGCCCGACTGGCCGGACGCCGCGCCGGCGCCGCCTGCGCTCCGCCCGCGACCGCCGCGTGAGCGCTTGCGCTTCGCGTTGGCACCCGTGCTCGAGCCCGCGCCCGCGGGGTTGTGGCCCGCGGCACGCTGCTGCGCGGTCTGTGCTTCAGCGCGCTTCCGCTCGATCTCGCGCGGGTCGAGGCGCGGGGCGACCTCTCCGATGAGTTCGAGCACCTCTGGATCGATGTTTGCTGCGTTCGGGTTCACCGTGCGCGGGGTAACGCGAATCTTCGCGGCGCGCATGATCTGGCGCATTTCGCCGCGCTGCTCGGGCAGTACGAGCGTGACGACGTCACCCTCGTTGCCGGCGCGGGCGGTACGGCCCGAACGGTGCAGATACGCCTTGTGCTCGACCGGGGGATCGATGTGCACGACGAGATCGACTCCGTCGACGTGCACGCCTCGGGCGGCAACGTCAGTGGCGACGAGCACGCGCGACTCGCCGCTCACGAACTCCGCGAGGTTGCGGTCGCGGGCATTCTGCGACAGGTTGCCCTGCAACTCGACGGCGGGAATGCCAGCGGCGGTCAGCTGCTTCGCGAGCTTCTTCGCCTGGTGCTTCATGCGCGTGAAGAAGATGCGGCGGGCGGTGCCAGAGGCGAGCGCCTCGATGAGCGCGTCCTTCTGATCTTTGCCCGCAATTTCAAACACGTGGTGCGTGAGCTGCGGCACCGGCGACTCGGCAGAATCGACCGAGTGCAGGATCGGGTTGTGGAGGTACTTCTTCACCACGTTGTCGACGCCGTTATCGAGCGTCGCGCTGAAAAGCAGGCGCTGGCCCTGCTTGGGGGTGGCGTTCATGATGCGCGTGACGACGGGCAGGAAGCCCATGTCGGCCATGTGGTCGGCCTCGTCGAGCACGGTGATCTCGACCGAACTGAGGTCGACGAGGCGCTGCTTCATGAGGTCGTCGAGGCGTCCGGGAGCCGCGACGACGATATCGATGCCGCCCTCGAGCGCGACCTCCTGGCGGCGCTGCGGTACGCCACCGAAGATGGTGGTCACCTTTATTCCCATCGGGTCAGCGAGCATCTTGAGCGTCTCGGCGATCTGTGTGACGAGCTCGCGGGTCGGCGCGAGTACGACGGCGCGCGGCCGGTTGGGACGGCGCTTCTTTGCCGCGTCCTCCGCGAGGTTTGCGACGAGCGGGATGCCGAAGGCGATGGTCTTGCCTGAACCTGTGCGGCCGCGGCCGAGCACGTCGCGACCGGCGAGCGTGTCGGGGAGGGTGTCGCGCTGAATCGGGAACGGTGCTTCCTTGCCGTTTTTGGCGAGGGCGTCTGCGATTGGTGCGGGTACTCCGAGCTCCAGGAACGTGGGGGTCGGAGCGGTGGTCTGTTCGGTCACGGGGACCTTTCGTGCTGAGACAGCGGTGCGTCGAGAGCACGCGGAAGCGGGCCTGAAGGAGGCCCTTGTAATCGCGTTGCTCGGGCGTCGCTGCCAATTGTCAGAGTGCGCGGGATCGCGCATCCGTTCGCCGCGGATCGGGCCGAACGGCGCCCAGGCTCAATGAGTGAGCGGGCGGTGCGGTGAGTTGCGACGTGCAGCGCTCGAAGCGCCACCACACGACTCTACCGCACGCGCCTCAGATACCCCAGAAGTCGCCGCCGAGAACTGACCGTGAGAAGACTGAATGCTTCCGAGCGACGCTGCTACTCGGTACGGCCTACGCTCGGGATCTGAGGCGCAGCCACACCCAGAGTCTCGTCGCCGGATTGTCGAGGTCGATCCCGAGCTCCGAGCTAATGGATTCGAGTCGGTAACGGACCGTATTCTGATGCACGTGCAGTTCGAGCGCTGCCCGTCGCACGCTGCCCTGATGTGCGAGCACGGTGCTGAGGGTCTGTGCGAGTTGCGTACGGTGCTCGCGATCGTGAGCCCAGATGCGCTCGGCGGCGTCGTCGGTGGTCAGCTCCGATTCCTGCAGCATGTCGCCGACGTAGGCGAGGCCGAGCTCGGCGTGCATTTCGGCAAATTCGGCGACCGTTGAGGTGGTGGCATCGAGTGGTTCGAGGTCGGCGGCGTCTCGAGACTCGGCGTCCCGCCGGTTTCGCGTGAGGAGGAGCCTGCTGATGCTTGCTGCGTCGCGATAGGAGCGCGGGATCATGGCCTGCGTGTCGGCGACTCGCCCGATGCCGGCCGCAGATCCGCCCTCCGAGATGCGGGTGATGCGGTCTGCGAAGAGCCGCGTGAGTCCTGCATCGGCGCTGCGCAACAGCGCGACGACGACCCCGTCGAGGAGCGCGCAGTGCGACCACGCAAACTGGCCCTTTGCGGTGGTGACCGCCT
The DNA here is from genome assembly GCF_042726155.1 of Leucobacter sp. NPDC058333. Taxonomy (NCBI): domain Bacteria; kingdom Bacillati; phylum Actinomycetota; class Actinomycetes; order Micrococcales; family Microbacteriaceae; genus Leucobacter; species Leucobacter sp. NPDC058333. The sequence continues at coordinate 102,414 of NZ_JBHXHV010000002.1, read as the reverse complement.
GGTGAAGTAGCTGCTGCGCGCGGAGCACGGGGTTCGCGCCGTGATCGTCGTGGGGTCGAAAGCACACCACGGTGTGCGCCGAGGCGGAGTCGAGCCCCAGCTGGGCGGCGGCCGCGCGGCGACTCTTCGCGTCTTCGAAGAGCGCGCGGATGAGATCGGTGCTGCGACGCTCGTCAGCCTGCGCGGTTTCGCGGGCGCGCAGCATGTGGTGCGAGACAAGCGCCTCGACCGAATCGAGAAACTGTAGAGTCGCCTCGGCGCCACTCGGATCGACCTGAATGATCCACACAGTGCCGAGCAGCTCGCCCGCGGCGCGCACGGGGAGCGCGACGCGACCATACTGGCCGCGTGACCCCTCGAAAAACAGTGCGACCGACGAGGCTGCGAGCTGTTGAAACTGCGAGTCCGCGCGGGGGTGGTGGCCCTCGTGCAGCGCGAGCGTGGTCGACCTGCGGAGCGCGTCGATGGGTTGATCTGCGTGGGTGGAATAGCCGACGATGCGGCCAGCGGTGTCCACGAGGCTCACGGCGCCGTTCGAGAGTGAGGCCAGCGTATTCGCGAGTGCGAACAGGTCGCCCTGGCGAATCCCGCTCGCGACCAACCGCGAGCCGCCCGACCCCAGGGCTCTGAGCGACTGCGCCGTGTCGGCCCAGTCGGCGTCGCGTTCGAGCATGAACAACGCATCGGTGACGTCGGCGCCGAGCTGCGGCAGTGCGTCTTCCGGACGCTTCACGACGACGCCCACCGCGCCGCTGCCGAGTAGCTCGCGCACACAGGGTTCAAAATCGGAGTGGTGTGTGTCGAGATGAGGGGCGAGCACGAGTCGGTCTGCGTAGTGGTGAGCAGTGGCGACCGGCTCCAAGAACACGCAGCCGAGAAAGGTGCGCTCGTTCTGCGTGCGCGACGGATTCGCCGCAACCAGGATCCCCCCGAGCAGCTCGATGGCGTCGCTGATTCGTGCGGCACTGCGAATCTGCGTCTCGTCCTCGAACACTCAATACTCCAATGATTCGCGCTGTCTATTGGAACATACTCTATATCTATCATCGGCTCGCTCACCCACACTGTGTGAAGTTCCACTGAAATTGAGGGAGAGCAATGATGCACCTGACAACTCGTACCCGCGCACTCGCGGGATTCGCGGCCCTGCTTGTCGCTGGCACCGCACTGACCGCCTGCAGCTCGGGCGGCGCCACCGCGTCCTCCGGCACCGACGCGAAGGCCGCCGCGAAGCCGGTGAGCATCGACGTCGTTCCCGAGGCAGCCGACCAGCTGCCCGACGCCATAGTGAAATCGGGCGTGCTGCGCGTCGCAATTCCGACAAACGAGCCGCCGACGCAGTTCTACAAGGAGGGCACCAAGGAGATGACGGGGTTGAATCCCGACATCGCCGCCCTCGTTGCAGACGCGCTGGGTCTCAAGCTTGAGGTTGTCGTGAGCAACTTCGACTCGATCATTCCGGGCCTCGAAGCAAACCGTTTCGACATGACGGTGTCATCGATGACGCCGACTGAGGATCGTATGAAGGCGCTCGATTTCGTCGAGTACGTCGATATGGGCAGCGCACTTGTCGTGAAATCGGGCGCGAAAGACTCCGTGGACTTCGATGCGCTGTGCGGGAAGAAGATCGCCGTGCTGACCGGCTCGTACCAGCTCACCGTGCAGATTCCCGTCTTGGACAAAGCGTGCGAGGACGCCGGTGATAAGCCGCTCGACGTGCAGCAGTTCCAGGACACCCGCCAGGCCATCAGCTCGCTGATGAGCGACCGCAGCGACGTTGTCTACGCGGATGGGCCGATCCTCAACTACGCAACACTGCAGAATCCCGACATCGAGGTTGCAAGCGAAAACGACATCGCGCCCGTCGGTATCGGCATCACCAAGGACACCGGTCTGACGAAGCCGGTAGAGACCGCGATGACCGCGATTCTCGATTCGCCCGAGTACGTCGAGGTGCTGAAGAAGTACGGACTCGAAAAGATGGCTATCACTGACGCTCGCGTCAACGTAGCTCAGTAGTCAGGCGGCCCACGATGACGAACGCTGGGGATACCCCCACCCAAGTCCAGTCCACACTCACCTCCCTCGAGGTCCAGCCGCGCAAGCGCTGGCTCCCGATCCTCGGCGCCGTCATCGTGCTCTTCATCGCGGTCGCGGCCCTCTGGGACGTCGCGACGAATGATCGCTTCCGCTGGCCGGTTGTGCTCGAGTATCTCTTCAACCAGCAGATTCTCTCGGGCGTCGCTCTGACGCTGATCTTGACCGTTGTCTCGATGACCGTCGGCATCCTCCTGGGCATCGTGCTCGCGATCATGCGCCTTGCGCACAATCGCACCATCTCGTGGGCGGCCCAGGCGTACATCTGGTTCTTCCGCGGTACACCGCTGCTGGTGCAGTTGATCTTCTGGTACAACATCGCGGCTCTGTACCCGGTTGTGGCCCTGGGGCTGCCGTTCGGAGGCCCGAGCATCGTGCTGGGGGAGTCAAACGTGCTCATCACACCGCTCACCGCGGCCCTACTCGGACTCGCCCTGAACGAGGCCGCGTACATGGCAGAAATTATTCGCAGCGGCATCCAGTCGGTTGACGAGGGCCAGCGAGATGCTGGTCGCGCAATCGGAATGACCGACGCGAAGCTGATGTGGCGAGTCGTGTTGCCGCAGGCGATGCGCATCGTGATTCCGCCAACCGGCAACCAGGTGATCTCGATGCTGAAGGGCACCTCTCTTGTCAGCGTGCTCGCGATCTCCGATCTGCTCTACTCGGCCCAGATCATTTACGCGCTCAACTACCAGACGATCCCGCTGCTGCTCGTGGCGTGTGTCTGGTACCTCCTGCTCACGTCGATTTTGACCGCACTCCAGGGGCGGCTCGAAGCGCGATACGGACGCGGTTTTCAACCGCGTACCGAGCGGAAAAAAGATCGCACGAAACGCGCACAGTCGATCATTGAGAATGGAGCGGCCACAGCATGAACACGAACATGGTCGAGATTCGCGGGCTGCGGAAGTCCTTCCACAGCAACCTGGTGCTCGCCGACGTTTCCCTCTCCGTGAAACCAGGTTCGGTGACGTGCCTGATCGGGCCGTCGGGATCGGGCAAAACGACTCTGCTGCGCTGCGTGAACCGCCTCGAAACGATCGACGCGGGCATCCTGCTCGTCGACGGTCAGCTCGTGGGCGCCGAGCAGCGCGGCGGCAAGCTTGTTGAAGCGCGCCCCTCGGCGATTGCGCGGTCACGCACCCAGACCGGCATGGTGTTTCAACGCTTCAACCTGTTTCCGCACCGCACCGCACTCGAGAACGTCATGGAGGGGCCCGTGCACGTGCTGCGGCGCTCAGCGGCAGAGGTGAGGGCCGAAGCCATGGGGCTGCTCGATCGCGTCGGGCTCGCGCACAAGGCAGACGCGTACCCGCAGGAGCTCTCGGGTGGCCAGCAACAGCGCATCGCGATCGCTCGCGCGCTCGCGATGAAGCCGAAACTGCTGCTGTTTGACGAGCCGACCTCTGCGCTTGACCCCGAGCTTGTCGGGGAGGTGCTCCAGGTCATGAAGGGCCTTGCCGCAGACGGTATGACGATGCTCGTCGTCACGCACGAGCTCGGCTTCGCGCGCGAGGTCGCCGATCAGGTCGTCTTCATGGACGGCGGCGTGGTCGTCGAGAGCGGCCCGCCCGAGGACGTGATCGGCAACCCGCAGCAGGAGCGCACACGCGAATTCCTGTCGCGCGTTATCGACTAGGCAGCACACGATTTCTTCTCGAGACAACGAAGACACAGAAGACAAAGAGGTACAGCAGTGAACGTGCAGAAGACGATCAGCGTCGAGCAGATGCGGCGACGGGCCGTGCGGCGCCTTCCCCTAATGGTGTCCGATTTTCTCGACGGCGGTGCGCTCGACGAGTTCACGCTGCAGCGCAATCGCGCGGCGTTTGAGGCGGTCAGGCTGCGTCAGCGGGTGCTCGTCGATCTCGGCAGGATCGACACCTCGACACAGGTGCTCGGCCGCAAGTTTGAGATTCCGATGATTGTGTCGCCGATGGGCCTGCTGACGGTCTGTCACCCCGACGCTGACGTGGCCGTCGCGGGCGCCGCCGGTGCAGCCGGGAGCCTCGTGATCCACAGCCCGTGGTCGGGTGTTTCGATCGAGGAGACCTTCGAAGCCGCCGGTGGCAGTCTCTGGGAGCAGATCTCGTTCTGGAAGCAGCCGGAAGAAACCGAGCAGCACCTGGCTCGCGCTCGCAATCTCGGCGTCGACACGATCGTCGTCGCTGGCGACGTCGCCGTGTCGAGCAAGCGCGAGCGCGACCTGCGCCACGGCACCTCGATGCCTCCGAAACCGCCGCTCCGCGACGTATTTGATGTTGCACTCCACCCAGGCTGGGTAGCGCGCTGGTTGACGGGACGCAAGATGACGTGGGGCACCTACGAGATCGCGGGGCGCCCGATCAAGATGGCCGAGATGGAACACTGGATGGAGCGCAACGAAAACCCGCGGGCCACCTGGGACGATGTTGTCGAGCTTCGCCGCAAGTGGGACGGGCAGCTGCTCGTCAAGGGCATCATGACGCCCGAGGACGCGGCGCTTGCCCTGCAACACGGCGCAGACGGCGTATTCATTTCGAACCACGGCGGCCGCCAGTTCGACGGTCAGCCGGGCACGCTCGACGTGCTGCCCGCGATCGCAGAAGAGGTCAACGGCCGCGGCGCAGTCGTGCTCGACGGCGGGATCCGGCGCGGTTCCGACATCGTCGCGGCGCTCTCTGCCGGAGCTGATCTCGTCGCCGGCGGGCGTCCGTTCGCTTACGGACTGTCGGCCAGCGGTCGCGCTGGCGTCGATCGCGTCTTCGAGATTCTGCAGAGCGAGTTCGAAACCGCGATGGGATTCGTCGGCGCGACATCCGTGTCGCAGCTCGACACGCAGGCGACGACCGCGCGGGTGTAGTCCGCACGTACGACGGTCGTGACAGCGGCCGTCGCGGCCGGGTCCGCTGAGCCGTGCTAGCTCAGCGGGCCTCGCGTCTGCCATGATCACTGCATGGGACGCATTACGATACGTGAATTCCACGACGATGACCTCGACGCCGTCGTGCGGCTGTGGTGGGAGGCGCGCTCGTCGTCAGAGCAGCCCGTTTACTCGCTCGCCGAGGTCACGGCGTCGTGCCGCGAAGATCACGCGGTCGTCGCGATGCGCGACGACGAGGTGGTTGCGGCGGCAGTGGGCCGCGCAGCGCACGCGCAGGGCTGGATCGTGTTCTTCGGTGTGGCAGAAGACGCGCGTACCGGTAACACCTCAGGCGCACTGCTCGACGCACTCGAGCGGAAGATGGCGCCGCTCGGCCTGGGCACACTATCGGTGCTGATGCCCGAGGGAAGCCGAATCGATCTGCTGACGTCCAACGGCTTCCAACTGCAGCACAACCTGCGCTACCTCGAGCGTCAGATGCCCGTGCAGCGTCGCGAGTTCGAGTTGTTGAAGGACCTCGGTGGTCGGATCCTGCCCCGGCACCTCTGGGAGCAGGTCGCTGGCATGCGGCACGAGAAGCAGCTGCTCGAAGAACGGCTGGTCGCGCCGCTCGCGCAACCCGATCTCGCCGACCGCTACGGGGTCGTGCCGCCGCACGCCGTGATGCTGTTCGGCCCGCCCGGCACCGGCAAGACGACGTTCGCGAAAGCGGTGGCGTCCCGGCTTGATTGGCCGTTTGTTGAAGTGTTCCCGTCGCGGCTGGGCGACGGCGTGACGAGCATGGCGTCTTCGCTTCGCGCGGTGTTCGAGCAGATTGCCGAGCTCGAGCACGGGGTCGTGTTCATTGACGAGGTCGAAGAGATCGCATCGCAGCGGAGTGACCCGCCCACTCCGTCGCAGGGCGTCACGAACGAGCTGCTGAAGATCGTCGCCGACTTTCGAGATCGAGAAGGCATGCTGCTGGTCTGCGCCACAAACTTCGTGCGGGCGCTTGACGCGGCCTTCCTGCGTCACGGCCGTTTCGATTACGTACTGCCCATCGGGCTCCCAGACGCCGAGGCGCGCGAGGCCATTTGGCGCCGCTACGTGCCGAGCAGTGTCGCGACAGAGATCGACTTCGGTCAGCTCGTCGGTGCGAGCGACGGGTTGACACCCGCCGACATCGAATACGCGGCGCGGCGGGCGTCGCAGGACGCGCTCGCGCGGGTGCTGCGTGGCGGAGCCGCGGCGACGGCCTCGGCGGCGGTCGAAGGATCACAGACGAATCTGACCACCGACGACTATGCAGCTGCGCTCGCGGTGACGCGCGCGACGGTCTCGCCAGAGCAGCAGGATGCATTCCTGGAAGACATTACGACGCTCGCGCGGTTGTAGCCGCCACGTGGGTGTCGGTGGCACGCGGTAACGTCGAATCAAGCCGCCGAACCGGGCGAGCACGCGGGTCGCAGTGCCCGTGCCGACGAATGGAGCGCGCATGTTCATGCAGGATCAGCCGAACGGATCCGGGCAGCGCGTTGTCACGAGCGCGAGCGACCTGACGGCTGCGAGCCACTGCGAGTTCGCGTTTCTACGCAAATTTGATCTCAAGCTGGGGCGCGATGTGGTCGTGCCTCCCGATGACGATCCGATGCTCGCCCGGGCCGCCCGGTTGGGCGACGCACACGAGGAGCGCGTGCTCGCAACGTACATCGAGCGATTAGGCACGGGAAAGCCCGGGCAACCGGGCGGAGTCGTATCGGTTGCACGGCCGAATTCAATGTCAGCGGCAGATCTCGGAACGGTCGCGTACGAGACGGTGACGGCGTTGCTCGGCGGCGCTGAGCTGGTGTTTCAGGCCACGTTCTGTGACACGGCGCAGCGGCCGGCCTCCGGCGAAGACCCCGAAATTGGGTTTGTGGGGTTCGCAGACTTCCTGCGCCGCCTGCCCGACGGGCGATACGAGGTCCAAGACACGAAGCTCGCGCGGCGGGCGAAGGTGACGGCACTGCTGCAACTGGCGGCCTACGCCGAACAGCTCGAACGTCTCGGTGTCCCCGTTTCAGATACCGCAGTGCTCATTCTCGGAGACGGAGCCGAATCACGTCACCGGATCAGCGACGTCGCCCCCGTGTTCCGTGCGCGGCGGGCGCGCATGCACGAGATGCTCGCCGAGCGGTATCGAGCTGTCGGGGCCGACGGCGACCGGGCGCACGCAGCGCCGATCGCCTGGGGTGCCGCGGGTGTGACCGCGTGTGGCCGCTGCGAGGTGTGCACGCCAGAGATCGAGCGCACGCGTGATCCACTGCTCATCGCCGGCATTCGGTCGACGCAGCGTGATGCGCTGGTTGCTGCCGGGCTCGGCACCCTTGACGCCGTAGCGCAGGCGGCCGCAGCGTCGCAATCAGGAGAACTGCGGGTGCCAGGCATCGCTTCTCCCGTGCTGCAGCGCCTTGCTGAGCAGGCTTCCCTGCAACTGCGGGCCGTCAATTCCGCGCCGGGCGCGGCGCCGCCGTTCGAGGTCGTCGATGCCGCGGCGCTCGCCGCGGTGCCGCGCCCCGACGCAGGCGATCTGTTTTTCGACTTCGAGGGTGATCCGCTGTTTCGCGCGCCGGGCCCCGATGAAACTGCACAGTGGGGCATCGACTACCTGTTTGGCATGGTCGACAGCGATGAGCAATTCACGGCGCTGTGGGCGCACGACCTCGCCGCCGAACGCGCCGCACTCGAGTCGTTTCTGTCGCTCGTCGCCGAGCGTCGTCGTCGTTACCCCGACATGAAGATTTATCACTACGCGGCGTACGAGCGCACCCACCTCGCCTCGATCGCCGCACGACACGGCGTCGGCGAACGCGCGGTTGACGACCTGTTCCGCGAGCACGTGCTCGTTGATCTGTATCCGGTGGTGCGGGCCGCGATCCGACTCGGTTCGCGTTCGTACTCAATCAAGAAACTCGAACCGCTGTATATGGGCGACGAGCTGCGCGACACCGACGGTGTGACCACCGCCGCGCAGTCGGTGACGGAGTATGCCGAGGCGAGCGCGCAGCTGACATCTGCTGACGCGGCAGAGCGCGCTGAGGGGCAGCAGCGACTCGACGCGATCGGCGACTACAACCGCTACGACTGCGTATCGACGCTGCGACTTCGGGACTGGCTGCTTCGCCTCGCGGCCGAGCTCGGTGTCGCCCCCTTTCCGCCCGCGCCGAGGGCGCCGGATGAAGGGCCGGTGCTCGAACTCAGTCCGGTTGGCGCCGCGCTCGCGGCCCATGCCACTGTGCTTGCCGAGCGGGGCCGTGACGTCGACCGAGCCGCCGCGGCGATCGCCGCGAGCGCCATCGATTATTACGAGCGCGAGCAGAAGTCGTTTTGGTGGGCGCACTTCGCGCGACTGATCGATCCGATCGAAGACTGGGCTGACACGCGCGACGTGCTCGTCGTCGATCCCGCCATGAGCCGCGTTGAGGAGCCGTGGCATGTGCCGCCGCGTGCGCGGTCCGAGCGGCGGCACGTGCGGCTTGGCGGAGACGCCGCGCCCGGCTCGCGATTTCGAGAGGGCGGCGACGCGTTCGCCGTCTACGCGCACCCGGCGCCGTTTCCCCAGTATGGCGCTGCTCCCGGCTCCCGCGGTGCCCGGCAGGTCACGACGCTCGAAGCGCGCGACGACGGCGTGACGATCAGGGAGACTCTCCCGGCGGGGGTTGAGCCCTACTCCGTGACCCCTGTGGCGCTGACGCCCGGACCGCCGCCCCGTGCGGGGGCGCAGAAGGGCGCCATTGAGTCTTGGGGTGCCGATCTGGTGCGGGCACTCGACGCCGGCGGCTTTCCGGCCGACCCGGTTATCGACGTGCTGAGACGAGCCACCCCGCGCACGGCGACAGGCGCGCTCGTGTCGCCCGCGTCCGCCGAAGCGCTGGCGGCGGTCGGGGGCGACGAAGAGGCGCGGTCCATCGGTGCGGTGATCGCGTCGCTCGTGACGCTCGACCGCTCGACGCTCGCCGTGCAGGGGCCGCCCGGCACGGGAAAGACGTACCTCGCGGCGCGCGTGATTCGCAGGCTCGTTGAACAGCACGGCTGGACGATCGGGGTGGTGGCTCAATCGCACCGAGTCGTGGAGAACGTGTTGAACGGCGTCGTGGGCGCGGGGCTGCGACCGTCTCTCGTGGGAAAGGCGGCGCAGCGCGGAGCCGATCCGGTAGACACCGCGGCTGCCCCGTACACCGTGCTGCGCAGTGGCGGGCAGTCGTCGTTCCTTGCGGGCCATCAGCGTGCCGGGCGCGGTTCGGTGATCGGCGGCACCGCGTGGGACTTCAGCAATCCCGAGCGCGTGGGTCGTCAGCAACTCGACCTGCTCGTCGTTGACGAGGCCGGGCAATTCTCGCTGGCGCCGACCATTGCGGCTTCGGTCGCAGCGCGCCGCGTGCTGCTGCTGGGTGACCCGCAGCAGTTGCCGCAGGTGTCGCAGGGCACGCATCCGGAGCCCGTCGACACCTCGGCGCTCGGCTGGCTGCTCGGCGCGCATGAGACGATACCCGAGGGCCTCGGCTACTTCCTCGCCGAGACCCGGCGCATGCGCCCGGAGCTCGCGGAGGTCGTGTCCGAGCTCGCGTATGCCGGGCGGTTGCGCGCCCATCCGAGTGCCGCCGACCGCGAAATAGTAGGCGCGGGAGCCCCCGGCCTCCACTGGCACGCGGTCTCGCACTCGGGCAATGCAACCCACTCGGTCGAAGAAGCCGAACGGGTCGTGCAGATCGTGCGGCGAGTGCTCTCTGGGCAACTCCTCGAGCCGGGGGAGCCAGAGCGGGCGATCACGCCAGACGACCTCATCGTGGTTGCCCCGTATAACGCGCAGGTCGAGTGCGTGGCGGAGGCCCTCGGTGCCGCTGGGTTCGGCGCGGTGCGGGTGGGAACTGTCGACAAGTTTCAGGGGCAGGAGGCCGCGATCGCAATTGTGACGCTTGCCGCATCGAGCCCAGCCGATGTGCCGCGTGGCCTCGAATTCCTGCTAATGCGCAACCGGCTCAACGTCGCGATCAGTCGCGCGCAGTGGGCGGCGCACCTGGTTTCGTCAGATCGGCTCGGTGACGGGCTGCCGACGAGTGCGGAGGGCGTCTCGGCGCTGTCGGGTTACCTGCGCCTTGTGGAACGCGCCCGTCCCGCTAACGTGGAGGCATGGTGAACGCCGGAGGACCCATCAAGACACCGCCGTCGGGGCAGCTGCCGCCGCTCCCTGAGAACGCCGCCGCAGCGCGCCCGCTCGCGGTGCCGCCGGGAATCTCACGCAGGTCGAATATTCCGGCCTTTGAGGTGATGCGCATCACCGACGAGATCGCGCGCCGCCGAGCGGGTGGGCACGACGTGGTGTCGCTCTGTGCGGGCGAGCCGAGCGCGCGCCCAATTCCGGGAACGCTGAAACCCGCCGGGTACACGGGGCCACTCGGCACGGCCCCGCTGCGCGAGGCGGTCGCCGGTCACTACCGAGAGTGGTACCGGGTCGAGGTCGATCCTGCATCGGTCGCAATCACCACCGGTTCGTCCGGGGCGTTTCAACTCGCATTTCTCGCCGCGTTCGATCCGGGCGACCGAGTCGCGCTTGCGAGCCCCGGTTATCCCGCCTACCGCAATATTCTGACGGCGCTCGGGGTGCACGTGATCGAAATCCCGACCGGTCCAGAGACCCGTTACCAGCCAACGCCCGCGCTGCTCGACGCAGCAGTCTCCGAGCACGGTGACCTGGCCGGACTCATCTTGGCGTCACCAGCGAACCCCACCGGTACCATGCTCGATCGCGCTGCGCTCACCGCGCTCGTCGCGTGGTGCTCGCTACGCGGGGTGCGCCTCGTGAGCGATGAGATCTACCACGGCATCACGTTCGCTGAGGGTAATGCGCGTGACAAGCGCGATCGCCGCGGCGTGACCGCGCGCGAGCTCGATCCAGAGGCGATAGTCATCAACTCGTTCTCAAAGTACTGGGGCATGACGGGGTGGCGGCTCGGCTGGGCGCTGCTCCCCGCCGCACTGATCGCGCCGTTCGAGGCGCTCGCCTCGAACTTTGCGCTGTCGCCGCCCGCGCCCGCGCAAGAACTGGCTCTGTCAGCGTTCACGCCCGAGACCTACGCCGAGCGTGACGCCATCGTCGACGGTTTCGCGCGCGCCCGCCAGCTCATCTTGGACGCCGAACCGCAACTCAACTGGGGCACTGCTGCACCCGCGGACGGCGCGTTCTACTACTACTCTGAGCTTGGAACGCAGCTTGGACCGCAGCTCGGCCGCTTCACTGACTCAGTCGACTACGCGCGTCGGCTTCTTGCAGAGGCCGACGTTGCGGTGGTGCCCGGCGTGGACTTTGATCCGGTGGGCGGCGCGCAGGCGGTGCGACTGTCGTACGCCGCGGGCGAGGCTGCGGTCGCGGAGGCGCTCGCGCGAATCATCCGATTTCAAAACGCGTAGCGCCGATCGTCACCGTTACGCGCAAATCGTCACCGTTACGCGCCGATCCTCACCGGCGTGTGAGCTGCGACGCCGATGCGGCGCTGCAGCGCGTCACCCACGACGGGGGCGTCGGTGACCGCGACGCCGAGCGCCTCGGCCGTTGTGCGAGACGCGTCTCCGAGCGCAAATACGACGGCGGAGATCGATTCGGCGAGCGGCCCTTCGAGCGTCGCAACTGCGCGTGAGAGCGCCGAGCGGGCGGCCTTTGCGAGTGCCGCGGTATCGGGAAGCGCGGCACCGGCGGCATCAGATCGCAGGGCCACTTCGGCCCGCGCGTAGGTGACGCCGTCGCCTGTTACCACCTCACCGACGAGCAGATCGCCTTCGCGTCGCACGCTCGCATCGAGCACGGTGCTCGTTGAGCCGAGTGCGCCTGAGGAAACCGTGGTGAACGGGAGGGGAATGCCCGAAGGGGCGCCCCCGTCATCACCGTGGTGATGATCGGGAGACGCCCCTCCGAAAGAGAACTTCAAATCCATGAGTTCCAGGGTACGCGCTTTGGCAGGCGGGTTTGCACAGCCGGGCGCGCCCGAGGCTCAGGCGTTGGTTGCGAGGACCTCGTCGATGCTCGAGTACGCGAGCTCGGGGAACGCGTCAGCGACACCCTTGAAGGTCAGTACGCCGTCGTGAGCGTTCAGGCCCTTGGCGAGTGACTCGTCCGCCTGCAGTGCCTTGACCCAGCCCTTGTCGGCGAGTGCGACAACGTAGGGGAGCGTAGCGTTGGTCAGCGCTGCGGTCGACGTCTCGGGAACTGCGCCCGGCATGTTCGCCACGCAGTAGTAGATCGAGTTGTGCACGGCGAAGGTCGGATCGTCGTGCGTCGTCGGGCGCGAGTTCTCGAAGCAGCCGCCCTGGTCGATGGCGATGTCGACGAGCACGGAGCCCGGCTTCATCTGCGCGACCATTTCATCAGTGACGAGCTTCGGGGCCTTCTCGCCCGGGATCAGTACGGAACCGATCACGAGGTCGGCGTCCTTGAGTGCCTCGGTGATGTTGTGAGCGTTCGAGGTGCGGGTCTGAATACGACCGGCGAACTCGTCTTCAAGCTGCTTCAGGCGGGGGATCGCGATGTCGATGACGGTGACCTCAGCGCCCATACCGAACGCGATGCGCGCGGCCTGCTCACCAGCGGCGCCGCCGCCGATGACGACAACCTTGCCGCGACGAGTCGCGGTCACGCCGCCGAGCAGTACGCCACGCCCACCGTTGGCCTTCATCAGTGAGTATGCGCCGACCTGCACGGACAGACGGCCCGCGACCTCAGACATGGGAGCGAGCAGGGGCAGCGCGCGGCCGACCTGGACGGTCTCGTAGGCGATGGCGGTGGTGCCAGAGGCGAGTACCTGCTCGGTGAGCGTCTTGTCTGCGGCGAGGTGCAGGTAGGTGAAGAGCACCTGGCCCTTGCGCAGCTTGTCGTACTCAGCCGCGATGGGCTCCTTGACCTTCAGGATCATGTCGGACTGAGCCCAGACATCGTCTGCACCCTCGATGATCTTCGCGCCAGCGGCGACGTACTCAGCGTCGGTGATTGCCGACCCGACGCCCGCGCCGGCCTGCACGAACACCTCGTGGCCACGACGGGTGAGTTCGAAAACGCCGGCCTGCGTGATCGCGACGCGGTTCTCGTTGTTCTTGATTTCGGTGGGAATACCGACGCGCATGAGCTACTCCAATGGAATCTGCGATGTATTGATGCCTTGCCGACTCGCGGGTCGGCCGGTTGCGGCGCGATCCATTGCGGTCGAACCACTTCATTGTGCAGTATATTCGTCGGAGTTGCAGTAAGCCTGAATTCTCTTCGGTGGTTTTGCGCGAAGCGATTCGGTTATGAGGGAAGGGTGACGGGTATGAGCGAGGTCTCGAAGAATCTGCGCGGGGGAGCTGAGCTCGACGAAGTGGATCGCAAGATCGTCGATGAGCTCCAGGCAAACGGCCGCATTACGAACGCCGAATTGGCGGATCGTGTGGGGGTCGCCGCGTCGACCTGCATCGCCCGCGTGCGCAGCCTCGTGTCGCGACGCATCATTACCGGATTCACCGCTTCGGTCGATCCGCGGGCGATCGGTCTAGACCTTGAGGTGCTCGTGAGTGTCACCGTGCGCTCGGGTGCGCGGCAGCGGATCACGGAGCTCAGCGATGAGCTGCGGGGTCTGCCGGAAGTGATGCAGCTGTTCTTTCTTGGCGGGGTCGAAGACTTCATCATCCACCTTGCGGTGCGCGATTCCGATCACGTCCGCGACTTTGTCGTCGAGCACCTCTCTGCGCACTCGGCGGTGTCTTCGACGCGCACGAGCATCGTCTTCAGTCATCATCAGAACCCTGTGCGCATGGAAGCGTGATGGCGCACTGGTCGCGACAGGTGTGACAGCGACGCGTGTGTTCAGTGGGGCATCGGCGGGGTGATGCGCGTTTCTTGCGCATCGAGCGCGAGTTCTGCGGCGCGCAGCGTTTGTGAACTGTATCTGCCTATGGCCCGCTCTTCGAGCAGGGCGTCGCGCTGAGCGTCGAGCACGATGCGCGCGAGACGGCGATAGCAGGCCGCTTGTGATTCGTGTGCCTGGGCGGGAACCGAGCCGGTGCTCGCAAGCGGAAATGCGAGCGGCGCGAGGGTCGACTTTGCGGTGGCACGCACGCGTTTCACTACGTCGGGGTCTGGCACCGTGTGACCATCTTGAGCAGCAGCATCAATTTCAATCTCGTCTTCCAAAGCGGTGTCGGCCGCCTCGAGCAGATCACGGCTGAGCGACTGCAACTCGGCTGCGTTCGACCCGTTTGCGCCCTCGGGCCACAGTTTCCTGATGAAGATCGGCAGTGTCAGGCCGTGCAACAGCAGGGTGACTACCGCCACGAGAAACGCGATGAGGATGATCTGTGGGCGGTATGGCACTTCGGTTGAAATCGACTGCGCGGCGGCGAGCGTAACCACTCCTCGCATCCCGCTCCACGACAGCAGCACGCCGTCGCGCACGCCGAGTTGTTGCTCTTGCTCGTGGGCAAGATCGGCGCGTGAGCGTTGCTCGAGTAACTCGAGCCTGCGCAGCCTGCGATCGTCGATATCGGAGCGACGTGCGCGCCCCAGGATTCGTCTGAAGCCGTCGCTCCGCTGCTGGTAACGTCCCTCGTCGCCGCGCATCGACCAGATCAACGGGATCATCAATAGCCCGCGCAGCAGAATCAGGATCACGACGAGACCGAGTGCGATCAGCGCGATGTGCTCGAGCTGCAGTTCAGTGTCATTGACCTCGTCGAGCAGGGTGTGTAGTTGCAGGCCCATCAATAAGAAGACGCCGTTTTCGAGCCCGAACTGGACAGTGCGCCAGTTGAGTCGCTCGTTCATGCGGGCCGTCGCCGAGAAGCGCTTCGCAGCGTGGTGCCCGGTATACAGGCCGGTCACTACCACCGCGAGTACACCCGAGGCGCCAAGCTCTTCTGCGGGCATGAACGCAACGAATGGCACGACGAACGAGATGATGGTGTCGTAGACGGGGTTATTGAGCTTGGATCGGATCCACACAGTGATCGCGCCCATCACAATGCCGATGACAATGGCGGCGATTACGGAGAAGCTGAACGACGCTGCAGCATCCCAGAATACGAAGCTACTCGCGATCGCGGCGAGCGCGGTCTTGAGCAGCACCAGCGACGTCGCATCATTGACGAGACTTTCACCCTCCAGGATGGACACGAGCCGCTCCGGCATGCCGAGTCGCTTGCCGATTGAAGTTGCGGCGACCGCATCGGTGGGGCTGATCACGGCGCCGAGCGCGATGGCGACCGGCAGCGGAATGGCTGGGACCACGAGGTGCACGGCGAAGCCCACTGCCACCGCAGACACGATCACGAGCAGCACGGAGAGCCAGACGACGGGTCGGAAGTTGCGCCTGAAATCGACGAGCGGCACGTTTACCGCCGCCGAGTAGAGCAGCGGCGGCAGCACACCAAGCAGGATGATCTCGGGATCAATTTCGATCCTCGGTACGAACGGGAGATACCCGCTGCCGATGCCGACGAGCACGAGCAGGAGCGGCGCAGCAACGCCGATTCTGCTGCCCAGGATCGAGGTGCCAACGAGTACGATCACCGCGGCGACTGCGATCAGGCCGATTTCCATGCCTCAATGCTACCGACGGGGTGCCCGTGAATCGCTGGTCGTACACTACTCGCTGATCGTGACGTCCCCGGCAGGTACGCCGTGAAAGGCGGCCCAGGTCTCGCTGATCGAGATGAGCGCTGACGGATCGATCCGGGATCCGGGGAACGGCGAGACCTCGAGCCCGCCGCGCTTCGACTTCGCGCGCTTCCAGGTGCCGACGACTCGGCCGCGGTGCACCACGGTCGCCGCGAACATTCCGTTGCGACCTGGCACGATGCGTTCGAAGTGCGCTGCGTCGAGTTGCGCAGACCGGTCAGTGTAACCCAGGAGGTGTTCGTCAAACGCGGCGAGCAGGTGCCACTCGGGTGATTCTTCACCCGAGTGCTGCAGTTCGTGCCCCTTGTCGATTCCGAGTTGCTCGTTGGTTACCCAGAGTGCCCCAGCCGTCCCGGCTACTTCTTCGCCCGAAGCGTCACTTGCTCGCGCCGGGGTGAGGACCCCCATCTCGGCAGCCGCCTGTAGTCCGGCGCGCGCCTCGCGCACCGTCAGCCCGGTCCACCAGGCGAAGTCAGCCTCACGGAACGGCCCCCGGGCGACCGCGTATCGAGCCGCAAGCTCGGCTACTGCGGTGTCAGCCGCTATTGCTCGCGGGGCTTCGATCCAGTCACTTGCGCGCACGAGTAACGGTTCGCCGGACGGCCCGATCGGGCCGAACGTCGCGAGACCGTTCTGGCAGATCCACCAGATCACGTGGTAGCGCCAGCTGCTCTGCCAGTCGATGCCCGCGTCCGTCCACGCCTGCGACAGCGCGTCTCGGCCAAGCCCTGGTGTCGCGGTGAGCGCCGCAAGCGACGTGTCGACGAGGCGTTCAAGCGCTGCGTCGCTCATGCCGAGCGTCTCGCGACGCTTCGGTGCGCCGGCGAGCACGCGATGGTTTGTCGCTGCCTGCATCCACCCGATATCTTCGGCGGCAACCACGTGCACCGTGCCTCGCATTGGCCACGAACGGACGATGCGCCGCTCGGCGAACGCCGTGGCGACGTCGTCAACGGTGGTGCCGGGAGCGCGAACGCCGAGCGCCCAGCGTGACGACCGCCAGTCTTGGCCCTGCAGGGCGAGCATGCGTCGCGCGACACCGGCGATGCGCTCGGCGCCGGTGGGTTCTTCGGTGGGTTCCGCGGCCCGAGCTGAATTCACCGTGCCGGCCCAGCCAGCAACGGTGAGCCCGAGGGCGCGCATGCGCATGCGAACCACGTCGGATGGGGAGAGCATCTCGGTCATGTCGTCAGTGTAGAGCGAGGTGCCGACACTGACGCGCGGGCGTGGCTAAGTGGTTGCCAACGCGGCGAGGTCGGCGAGATCGGCCTCGAGTGCGCTCCGTGCGCGGCGCATCTCGGAGATCGCGCGCTCCATGTCCATGCGCCCCTCCGGTGCGATCACGCTGAGCGCTCCGAGGCACTCCTCTCCCTGCATCACCGGGACCGCGACGACCTCGATCGAATCGCCCATCCACACCGCGCGGTGCAACGAATACCCGTGCTCGGTGATCGTCGCGAGCACGTCTGCGTATGGCTCCTTTTCTGCGGGGGTTGCGTGCGGATCGAAGGCGAGCAGCACCTGGCCGGAGGTGGAGCCGAGTGGCAGCAGCCGCTCGGCCTCGCGCCGAACGGTGAGCGATCGCTGCGGTTCGATGCGCTCGACAATAAGTGCCGATCCGCCATTGCGCACCGCGAATGAGATGGGTTCCTCGAGTTGCTCCATAAGTGCTCGCATGTGGCGCGTGACCGGTTCAGGCACGCCGGCGTGTGCTGTGGCGAAGCGGCCGAACGCTGCAGCGCGAATCGAGAGCCGATACTGCCGTTTCGCGTCCTGTTGCACCCAGCCGCAGTGCACGAGCGTCGTGAGGTACTGGTGCGTTGCCGGGCGGCTCCAGCCGAGGGATTCAGCGACCTCGGAAAGCGTGACTGCCGCGCGATCAAACTGCAAGAACACCTCGAGCACGCGGATGGTCTTCTCGACCGATTGCAGTGTGGTGGGACCTGCCAAGGTGTGCTCCGATCAGAAATATGTCTCTACTGTCTCCGAAAACTTGTCGATTGCCCTATTGACGCGCCGAAGAGCGGTGCTTACTATATTCAACATACATGAATCATGATTAAAAATTACTTAATCACGTGGTTCGGTGTAGCGACATCATCAACGGCGATTGGAGCGAACACGAATGCATAATCCCTATCTCGACGAGGCGTTTTCGCCGGGCAGGGTGATGGACCCGCGGTTTCTCGGCGCAATGCAGCCGACACGACTGAGCGCATCACGGAGCTTTCTTGCCCGGATGGTGCGGGAGGGCTGGCGCATCACCCGGGACAGCCTTGAACTCGATGCACGCGGCAACGGCTCTGCTCGATACACGGTCACGACGCCAGCGGGCAGCATCACTTTCGTGGCTTGGCTACGAGAGCCGCGCGGGGTCAACCGCACGGGGCGCATCATCGGCTCATCGTGGGACATGCTCGGCTCGCTCATCGACGGCGTCGCGAGTGATGCCCAAATCGCAGCAACCGAGGCAGAGCTGCCGAAACTCTACGAGGGACGCGCTCCGGCTGGCACGTTGATCTGGATGCGCTCGAACCAGAGCCTGCGCCTGTTCCGACACGTGCGAGATTCGCTGGCCGCTGGAGCACAGCCTGACGCCGCCGAGGTGAAACGCGTGGGCTATCTCATGCGCAATACCGGCCTCGATGGAAACGGCACCTTCGGTTCGGTGACCTTTCCCGCCATCCCGGCGGGGCATTCGCTCGCCGTGTCGTATCACGCGCAGATGCTTTCCGCCTATCTGATGCGTGAGCTGTCTGTCGACGTGGTGCAGGAACTCGCGCGGATCGACGCGCCCACGACGGCAGTGCCGCTCGATTCTGAGATGCGGCGCCACATTGGCGTCGGCAACGGCTCGGCGCTCGGTCTGGTGATGTTCGTGTACAACCGGCCGACACTGATCAACGCATACGTCTCGGCGACGGTTGCGGCCGTGCGCCTGGTACTTTCGGCGCCGATCGACGCGGGCGATCCCAGGTTCGACCGTCTCGAAGCCCTGCTCGATCGCACGATCCGATACCGATCGCTTGAAGACACGCAGTACCGCGTATTTACTGGCGGAAAGCAGCTCGCGGCTGATCTCCGCCGCATTCGCGCCGGAGTGCGCGCGGCGCGGCGCGGCGACATCGCCCGAGAGTCATTCGAAACTCCGCTGGCTGCCGTGCATCGCTTTGCGAACGGGCGAGTGTCACCAGAAGCGCTCGCCACCTTTCATACGCTGCTCATCGAACTCGCCCCCGATGCGGCTGATGCGCTCGTGCAGGAGCGGCTGAATTTCGAGGAATCGCTCGAGCTCGATCCGCGGTTGTCATCGGGGGCCGTGCGCGAGGCGCTGCTCGCAACATTCGGTTGGGCGCTCGCACTGCCCCTGAATGATCCGGTACACCGGGATCGTGTGTGGTACCAATCCCGAGCCGCCGAAGAACCGAGATCTGGTCCCGCTGAGGAAGTGCCAGGCGCCCACGAAGTCATCCCGAACTATCCGTCTCGAGCCCGAGAGCTGCTTGCGGTGCTCGACGCCGGCGATCCCGCTGTTCCGATCGGCACGGTCATCGCAGCTCATCCCGAGCTTGAACACATTGCGCGCTCCGCGGTCGGCCTCCGAGAACTTCCGTACGGCGTGCCGCACGCGGACCCGCACGACATCGACTTCGTTCCGGTGTGGCTTGTGCGACTCATGAACGCGTGCGTGCACGGGCTCGATCGCACCGAGGACTTCCTCAACCGTTCAGTGCTCGGTCTCATCTTCGATGGGGCGCCGTTCCGCGATGAGCTCGAGGAAGCGAACGCAGACGAGTGGTGGTGGCAGCATCGCGCGGTGCTCGAGACGGTGACAGCAACGGACACCGTGACCGTCGGGGGATCGGAGTTACCTCGGTCAGCGCCCACCGCACCGGTATTGGCCCCCAAGGTCAGCGCGATCGTTGCTCCCCAGCACGATCCGGCGGCACGCATCACCATGAAGTTCCGAGAGCTTCGTCTCGCTGGCGGCCGCGCGATGCAAGCACTGAACGTCCCCGAGGGATCGTGGCACGGCGCACGCGACTTTTTCGTGACCACCCTCATCGCGAGTCCGGATGCGATCGCGGGCTTCGGCGCTGCGCTTGCGCGAATCCTCGACGACACCGGACAGGCCCCCGCGTGGCGGGCGCCCACGGCGACGTCGGGCGCGGGAACGCTCGTCGTTGACGGACACGGGGCGAGCTTGCACGCGATCGGCCACGTGCTGGTCAACCTGATTGCGGGCGCCGCTACCGAAGCGGGGGTCGAAGTTCGACTCGCCGCGTCCGATCTCGATGGCGCTGGCGCAGGCCTCGAACTCGCGCTCGCTCGCGTGGGCGTCGAGTGGGAGAAACTCGACGCTTCGGAGGGCCGCTACCGCGCGCGGCGCTCAGCCGATCCGGAAGCCACGAGGTCACGCTTTGCGCACGCCTTTCGCGCCATGCTCATTGACGGCGTTGAGGTGCCGGCGCAGCACTGGTGGGACGTGTATTACCCGGGCAACGCTGGACTGTACCCCGATACGGCCCTCTCGCGGCAACACACGGGCACCGTCAAAGACGCGTATGTTCCGGGCCAGCAGCTCACCCGGCTTTTCGATCCCGCCGAGGTCGCGAGTTCGACGGATCCGAATCGCGATACCGACCACTTCATTCCGCTCACCACCGCAACCGTCGCGTCAGCTTAAGGAGAACGATGATCTACGTCGACAGCCTGCTCTGTTCACCGCTCGAAACCGAGCGTCCGGGCAACCGCCAATACCTTGAGGAGGTCGCTGCCGGAAAACTCGGTGCGATCACCGTGACCGTCGGTTTTTGGGAAGACGCAACCGAATCCATGGACCAGATCGTGAAGTGGCGGAATATGGCGGAGGACAACGCTGATCTCGTAGAGATCGCGTATCGATCAAGTGACATTCGGCGCATTGCCGAATCTGGTCGCACCGCGATCATTCTCGGGTTTCAAAACGTGTCGTTCTTGCAGGGGCGACTCGGCTACGTCGAGCTGTTTGCCCGCATGGGTACGCGCGTCGGTCAGCTGACGTACAACATCCAGAACGACCTCGGGGGAAGCTGTTACGAGCCGACCGATAGCGGCCTCTCCCGATATGGCGCCTACGTCGTGGGCGAGATGAACCGCTGCGGAATGGTCGTCGATCTGTCGCACGTTGGTGAGCAGACCACGCTTGACGCCATCGAGGTGTCGAGTGTGCCCGTCGCCATCACGCACGCGAACCCGGCGAGCCTCGCGCCGCACGCGCGTAATAAATCCGATCGGGTGCTCGACGCGCTGAAAGATCATGACGGCATCATCGGGGTATCGGTCTACCGCAATCTGGTGGGGGAGTACACGACGCCGCAGCAGTGGTCGGAGCTCGTAGCGTGGACCGTGGATCGCGTCGGCATCGACCGCGTGGGAATCGGCACCGACCTCGACCAGAACGGCGGTTTCGAATACGTCGAGTGGATGCGCCAGGGGCGCTGGGCGCGCGAGATCCAATACGGCGCTTCGGGCCCGACCAAGCCCGGTCCGACACCGCCGCTTGAGTGGTTCAAGACCCCGGCGCAATTTCCGAACGCGGAGCTGTGTCTGCGCGAACGCGGGTTCAGCGAGCACGAGGTCGCCGCGATCATGGGCGAAAACTGGCTCCGCTTCTACGACACCGTATTCCGCGAGATCTAGGGCGAAAGGAACCCTCTCATGGCTCTCATTGACACGTCAACGACGACGTACACCGGTTCGACGCTCCGCCCGTTCGTGCACGCAGAACACATCGTAAAGCGGTTCGGCGAACACCGCGCCATTGACGATGTCTCGCTCGCGGTCGGACGCGGCGAGGTGATCTCCGTGATCGGTCCGTCGGGAGCGGGCAAGAGTACGTTTCTTCGCTGTCTGAACCTGCTCGAACTCCCCGAGGAGGGCTCGCTCACGATCGGCGACGAACAGATTGCGTTCGAGCCGGGGCACCAGCCAGCGCGGACGCAGGTCGCGCGGCTCCGGCGCCAGGCCGGCATGGTGTTCCAATCATTCAATCTCTTTCCGCACCTGACAGCCGCGCAAAATATTGAACTCGCGCAGCGGCGCGTACTCGGACGCAACGCAGAAGAAGCGCGGGAGCGGGCGCGCGCCCTGCTCGATCGTGTGGGGCTGGCGGCAAAGGCCGATGCCTTTCCGAGCCAGTGCTCGGGTGGACAGCAGCAGCGCATCGCTATCGCTCGTGCGCTCGCCATGGATCCGGATCTGATGCTCTTCGATGAGCCGACCTCCGGTCTCGATCCCGAGGTCGGTGCCGAAATTCTATCGGTCATGCGGGAACTCGCTGACTCGGGCATGACCATGCTGATCGCGACGCACGAGATGGAGTTCGCGCGCCACGTGTCGCACCGCGTCATCGTGATGGTCGACGGCGCGATTGTCGAGCAGGGGCAGCCCGAACAGATCATGACCGAGCCAAAGAGTGAACGCGTAGGACGCTTTCTCTCTGCGGTGCTGGGGCGCTGACGTGGGCGACGCGCTTCTCGCCATCGTGCTCGCGGCGGGCATGACGATACTGCTCACGGTCGTTTCCGGCCTGGTCGGGATCGTGCTCGGCGCGCCATTGATGCTGCTCTCGCGAAGTCGATTCGCACCCGTGCGTGCCTGTTACTGGGCGTTCGTCCACGTTGTGCGCGGCGTGCCGACGCTGGTGTGGCTGTTCATCGCCTTTTTTGGGATCACCCAGCTGGGAATCACCCTCAGCGCAGTCGCGTCGGCGCTCATCACCCTGAGCGTGATCGCCGTCGCGAGCATGGCCGAGATCTATCGCGGTGGCCTGAATGCCATTCGTGCGGGTCAGTGGGAGGCAAGTGCTGCCCTCGGACTCAGCCCGTGGCACACGGCGCGCGACGTGCTCTTTCCGCAGCTGTTCCGCGCCGTCTCGCCCACGGTCGCAACGTATCTCGTAGGCCTGATCAAAGAATCGGCGCTCGCGTCGACCATCGGCGTCGCAGAGATCACCTTCGTCGCGGGCCTGCAAGTGCAGTACTTCGGCGACGGCCTCACCTTCTTCGCATTCGCGGGTCTCCTGTACCTCGCGCTCAGCGTGCCGCTCGGCGGGCTGTCGCGCGTGGTGCACGCCCGTCTCACTCGGAGGTATGCAGTCCTATGAACGATTATTCGTGGCTGTGGGATTGGCCAGCGCACGTTCCCGATCTCCTGCCAGGGCTCGGCGTTGCAATGCTGCTCACCGTCGTTTCCTGCGTCCTCGGCTACCCGCTCGGGTTCTTCCTTGCGGTGCTTTCCGAATCCCGATCGCGCTGGGTTCGCTGGGTGACGATCGCGATCGTCGAGATCGGGCGCGGGATCCCGGCACTCGTGCTGCTCTACCTCGTGTACCGCGGGCTCCCGCAAATCGGGGTGTTGATCGATGCGCTGCCGTCCGCCGTGATCGCACTCACCGTGACCGCCGCGGCGTATTCCGCCGAGATGATTCGCGCGAGTATCGCTGCGCTTCCCCCGGGCCAAACGGATGCGTCGAACGCGCTCGGTCTCGGTCGCGCCGACAGATTCCGCTTCGTGATTCTGCCCCAGGCCGCGCGCATCTCCATTCCGCCCCTCGTAAACCTGACCATCACGATGTTCCACATCACGTCGCTCGCGAGTGTCATCACGGTCGCCGAGATTATGCACGCGGCGTACCTCAGTGGCGCGATCAACTGGCGATACATGTCGGTCTATCTCGCGGCCGCGTTCGTGTACGGAATCATCGCCGTGCCCGGCGCAATTTTGGCAGGTCGGCTCGAGCAGCGACTGGGCGGGGCGCGCCCGCCTCGCCGGCGACTGCGCGCACGTCTCGCCGCGTAACTCATCCGTTCCATCATCACTCTCAGGAGGCATCAATGAAGTACCGACTGACCACTCTCACCGCCCTCGCCGCCGCCTCGGCGCTCCTCTTCACCGGGTGCAGCTCTGGCGGCGCCGCGTCAAGCGCGGTGGGCGCAGATTGCGTGCCCGCGCACGACAACGTGAAGACAATCAAGCCCGGCGTACTCACCGTCGCCCACTACGACTACCCGCCCTTCGGGTACATCGAAGACGGCAAGTTCGTCGGCATCGAAGGCGAGATCATTGCGAAGATCGCGGAAATGGAGTGCCTCGACGTGACGCTCGTTCCGGGGGACTCGTCAGCGATGATCACCTCGGTGCAGACCGGACGCGCAGACACGACGGTCGGCAGCTGGTATCGCACCGCCGAGCGCGCCAAGGTCGTACGACTCAGTGATCCAGTGGTCACTTCACCGCTCTCCGTGGTCTCAACGACCGGGGCGAAAACCGTCGACGACCTCCTCGACATCGATGCCGTCGGCGCGGGTCAGGCCCTCGTCGGGGTCGAAGAACTGCAGGGTCTTTTGGGGAGCAAGTTGAAGCTCTACTCGACGAACGATGCGGAGTTCGCGGATTTCCAAGCGGGACGGATTGACGGTGCCGTGCTCGGTCTCGGGGCTGCGGTCACACTGCTCGATCTGTATCCCGTCGAGGGGGCTACTGTCGAGCCGCTCGAGCCGGATCCGCGCCTGTCGGCGACGGTCAACGTTGGCCAGACGAACTTTCCGGTGAATCTCAAAGCCGAGGACCTTGGTCAAGCCATCGACGACGATATCGCGCAGCTTCGTGAGGACGGCGTGATCGCGGAGCTCGCAGAAAAGTACGGCTTCCCGGCCGACATTGCGGAGCCGGGGGAGCCGAACTTGCTGTAGGGAGCGGGGCGCTGGGCGCGGCGGCGCGGCGGCGCGGCGGCGCGGGGCTATTGACCCGCGCCTTCCACATGCGATCTGCGTTCGGCAAGCTCGTTATTGCAACTTTGGGCTTGCCGAACGCAAATCGCTTGCGGAACGCGGGTCGCG
Source organism: Leucobacter sp. NPDC058333 (assembly GCF_042726155.1). Taxonomy (NCBI): domain Bacteria; kingdom Bacillati; phylum Actinomycetota; class Actinomycetes; order Micrococcales; family Microbacteriaceae; genus Leucobacter; species Leucobacter sp. NPDC058333. The sequence goes on along the minus strand of NZ_JBHXHV010000002.1, from coordinate 77,912 downwards.
GGCCCGCGGGCGCTGCGCTCGCGGGCCCGCGCTCTAGAACCGGGCCCGCGCGTACTGCGGCGGTACGAGCGACTCAGCCGACGGGGCACGCAGCTCGTGCGCCCAGCTGATCGGCAGATGGGGGTTCGTGAGCACTGCGCGCCCGAGCGAGATGATGTCGGCCTGGCCGGTTGCCAGGATGCCCTCCGCCTGCTGTGCGCTCGTGATAAGCCCGACGGCGCTGATGGGGAGTGCGCCAGTTTCGCGCAGCTGCGCAGCGAGCGGCACCTGGTACGAGGGCCCGACCGGGATCGGGGCGCCCGGCGTGTTCCCCGCCGTCGACGTGTCAACGAGGTCAGCGCCGTCTTCGGCAACCCACTCGGTCACCTGCGCGGCCTCGTCGACGTCGAAACCGCCGTCGATCCACTCAGTCGCCGAGATGCGCACCACGATCGGAAGCGTGGGGTGCTGAGCGCGCACGGCGCGCACGATCTCGCGGAGCAGGCGCGCACGGCCCGCGAGATCGCCGCCGTAACCGTCAGTGCGATGGTTCGAGAAGGGAGACAGGAACTCGTGAATAAGGTAACCGTGCGCCGCGTGAATCTGCACGGCATCGAATCCGACGCTCACGGCGCGGTCAGAGGCGGCGACGAACGCCTGCACAAGCGCGGCGATTTCTTCGGCCTCGAGCGCACGAGGCTCCGCGAAGTCGCCAAATGCGACCGCTGACGGAGCGACGGTCTCCCAACCGCCCTCGCCCTCGGGTACTGACCCGTCTGCGAAGCCGGGGAGCGACGGGTAGGTTGACCCCTTGCGGCCAGCATGTGCCAGCTGAATGCCGATTTTTGCACCATGCTCGTGGGCGGCGTCGACGATACGCGCGAGTGGGGGCAGCTGCGCGTCGTTCCAGATGCCCGGGCAGCGTGGGCTGATGCGGCCCTCTGGCGTCACCGCCGTGGCCTCCATGAACACGAGGCCGGCGCCGCCGCGAGCGAATCCGCCGAGGTGCTGCAGGTGCCACTCACCCACGATGCCGTCTTCGGCTTCGACTGAATACTGACACATCGGTGCGACCCAGAGTCGATTGCGAACCTCGAGATCGCGAAGCGTGAACGGGCGGAAGAGTATTGGATCGGCCATAGTCCGCGAGCCTACTCCGCCGCCCGAGCGAAGACCCCCGCCCCCGCTACGCCAAGGGAGAACACCCCCCCACACCCGAACGGGGTAACTTGTGGCGGGTGTCGCGGGCGCAACACCCCTCAACAGTTACCCCGCTCGGGAGTGCATCGCGTGCAGATGGCCCGTGTCGGGAGGGCGGCGCGCCCGCCGCAGCGCGGTGGCCCGAAGCGGCTTTCGGAGTGGTAGGTTGCTCTCCTCAACATCATCAGTGGAGGCGCCCCAGACGTGACCGTGCTTATTCGCATTCTGAAGTTCACGCGATCGCTCGCGCCCTATTACCTGGGCATCATGCTTGCGGCGGCGGTAGTGACCGCGGCGGGCCTCGCGGTGCCATTCATTACGGGTGCTGCGACCGACGTGATCTCGGACGCAATCGGTAACGCCGCCGGCTCTGCGGCGGGCAACGGTGCGCCACCGAGCGAGGTGTCGGCGACCATTGGTTCGGTGATCCTGCTCGCCGTCGCACTGCTCGCCGTCAGCTTGATCGAAGCGGGCGTCGGCAACATCGGCGGGTACTTGGGCGATGTGATGAGCGCGAAGATGCGCACCATCCTGTCGACGCGGTACTTCGAACAGTTGCTCTCGCTGCCGCAGCGCTACTACGACAACGAGCTCACTGGCACGATCGTTGCGCGCCTGAATCGCTCGATTTCAGAGGTCACGAACTTCATGAAGTCGTTCTCGAATATGTTCGTCACGCTCATCCTCACGACCGTCGCCGTACTCGCGATCAGCGCCTGGTACTACTGGCCACTCGCGGTGCTGCTCGCGATCGCGTACCCGGTCTATCTGTGGCTCACGGCGCTCACCAGTCGCAAGTGGCAGCGACTCGAGGGCGACAAGAACGAGCACGTCGACGTCGCCTCCGGACGATTTGCTGAGGTCGTCGGACAGATGCGCGTCGTTAAGTCGTTCGTCAGCGAGCGCCGCGAGCTCAAGGCGTTCTCGAGCCGGTTCCGTTCGACCGAGTCGCTCACAGCCGAGCAGTCCAAACACTGGCATCGGATGGACGCGCTGCGGCAGGGCGTACTGCACGTCATATTCTTCGGGCTGTACACGATCATTTTCGTGCGCACCGTACTCGGCTTCTTCTCGCTCGGCGAGATGGTGATGCTCGTGCAGCTCATGTCGATGGCGCGCCAGCCGGTGACGAGCCTGAGCTGGGTGGTTGACACCGCGCAGCGCGCAATCGCCGGATCGAAGTCGTATTTCGAGGTGATGGATCTTGATCCCGCACAGGTCGACGGTGGTGGATCACGGCCCGCGCCTGACCGCGGTGCGGCGTCCGAACCCGGAGCTGTGCCCGAATCCCGCATCGCGTCTGATGAGCCAGACGTGCCCGTCCCCGCGATCTCATTTCGCGGCGTGCACTTCGGGTATGACGACGATGCCGACGTGCTCACCGACGTCACGTTCGATGTGGCACCGGGGGAGCGGGTCGCCTTCGTCGGTGAATCCGGCGGGGGAAAGACAACGCTGACGAATCTCTTAATGGGTCTCTATGGCGTCCGCGAGGGGTCGATCTCGGTGTCGAATTCGGGCTCCGACCTCGAGATGCTGAGGCGCAACATCGGTGTCGTGTTCCAGGAGCCGGCACTGTTTTCAGGGACCATCGCAGAGAACATCGCGTATGGCCGCCCGGAAGCGACCCGGGCCGAAATCGAGCAGGCTGCTGAGCGCGCGGCGGTCGACGTGTTTGTGCAGAAGTTCGAGCGAGGCTACGACACGCTGATCGGCGAGCGGGGAGTGAAACTCTCTGGCGGGCAAAAGCAGCGCATCGCGGTGGCACGCGCGATGCTGAAGGATGCGCCGATCCTGGTGCTCGACGAAGCGACCTCGGCACTCGACACGAAATCTGAGCGCCTCGTGCAGGCCGGGCTCGAAGACCTCATGGGTGGTCGCACGACGCTCATCATCGCGCACCGGCTGTCGACGATCGCGGAGGTCGACCGCATCGTCACGCTGCGCGACGGGCGCATCGATGAGATCGGGCCGCCGGCTGAGCTCGCGGTGTCGGGCGGGATCTATGCGGAGCTACTCGCGCTGCAGTCGTCTTCAGCAAAGTCGGACCGGAAGCGGCTGCGCGAGCTCGACGTCGTTGGATAGCGCCGACGATGTCGGCGGACTGTGCCAGTCTTGACCTGTGTCTCCGACCGCCCGGGGGCCACTCGTACATCCGTGAAGGAGGCGCCCGTGCGCGAGATCAAGTGCCCGCACTGCCAGCGTGCGTTCACCGTTGACGAGGCCGGGTACGCCGACATTCTGAAACAGGTGCGCGACGCTGAGTTTGAATCGCAACTGCACGAGCGGCTCGAGCTCGCCGAGCTCGACAAGCAGCAGGCGCTGCAGCTCGCAGAATCGGCCGCTGCAGGGCAGCTCCAGCAGGCTGCAGCCGCGAAAGACACCGAGATTCAGCAGCTGCAGGCGCGCATCGAAGCGGCAGAGACAGCTCGCAAGCTCGCGGTTGCAGAGGCGCTGAGCGCCGTAGAAAAAGACCGCGACGCCCTCGCCAACGAATTGGCTCAAGCGAAGCGGGAGCAGCAAACGGCGGTGGAACTGGCAGAGGCGAAGTTCGCGGCCCAGGCGCAGCAGCGGGCAGCGCAGCAGGAGACCGAGCTGAACGAACTGCGGTCCCGTTTGGCCTCGCTCGAGGTCGCCAAGAAGCTCGAGATTTCCGAGGCGGTCGGGGCGGTCGCGCGCGAGCGGGACGAACTTCGCAACGGGTTGGATCGCGCGGCGCTTGAAAAAGAGCTCGCCGAGCGGTCGCTGAAAGAGCTGCACGAGTTGCAGTTGCGTGACCGAGACGGCGAGATCGAGCGGTTGAAAGACTTCAAGGCCCGGCTCTCAACCAAGATGGTCGGCGAAACCCTCGAACAGCACTGCGAGGTGACGTTCAATCAGATCCGCGCGACAGCTTTCCCCTATGCGTACTTTGAAAAAGACAACGACGCGCGCACCGGCAGCAAGGGTGACTACATCTTCAGGGATCTCGATGTCAGCGGCATTGAAATCGTGTCGATCATGTTCGAGATGAAGAACGAGGCAGACGGCACTGCGACGAAGCACCGCAACGAGGACTTTCTGAAAGAGCTTGATAAAGATCGGCGCGAAAAGGGGTGCGAATACGCCGTGCTGGTGTCGCTCCTCGAACCCGAAAACGAGCTGTACAACGGTGGCATCGTAGACGTATCGCATCGATTCCCGAAGATGTATGTGATTCGACCGCAGTTCTTCATTCCGCTGATCACGCTGCTGCGCAACGCGGCGCTGAACTCGCTGAAGTACAAGGCGGAGCTTGAAGACGTGAAGTCGCAGAACATCGATATCACCCACTTTGAAAGCGAACTCGACGGCTTCAAGGATGCGTTTGGTCGCAACTACGATCTCGCCGCGCGCCAGTTCCAGGAGGCGATCAAACGCATCGACACCTCCATCGCTGAGATGCAGAAGGTGAAAGACAATCTGCTGAAGTCGGAGAACAATCTGCGCCTCGCGAACGACAAGGCTCAGGGCGTCACCATCAAGAAGCTGACACGCGGCAATCCGACCATGCAGGCGAAGTTCGCCGAACTCGATCGCGGTGATGGGGCCGGGAACGCCGCATCGAGCACGAGCCCCGACGCCAGCACCGCCACCGACACGACCGACCCAGGCTCTGACGCATAGGCCCGGCAGGAGCACGCAGACATGAACCTGGGATCAACACTCGACTCGACGCACTTCGACGCATCAGACGAGGCATTTGCCGCGTTCGAGGAGTGGGCCTGGGAAGAACGCGCACTTCGCCTGTACCCGGCGCAAGAGGAGGCCGTGCTTGGTATCGCACTCGGCAGCAACGTAATCCTCGCGACCCCGACCGGCACCGGCAAGTCCCTCGTTGCGATCGGCGCGCACTTCATCGCGCTCGCCGAGGGACGCCGCACTGTCTACACAGCGCCGATCAAAGCGCTGGTGAGCGAGAAATTCTTCGACCTGGTCGAGGTGTTCGGGGCCGATCGCGTGGGCATGGTGACGGGCGACGCCTCGATCAACCCCGACGCTCCGATCCTGTGCTGCACCGCTGAAATTCTCGCGAATCTCGCTATTCGTGACCGCACGGCGGGCGGTATCACGCAGGTTGTCATGGACGAGTTCCACTTCTACGCCGACCCCGACCGCGGTTGGGCGTGGCAGGTGCCGCTGCTGCTCATGAACGATGCGCAGTTCTTGCTCATGTCGGCGACGCTCGGCGACGTGACTGAGCTCGCAGACGATCTCTCGCGTCGTACGGGCCGTGACACTGCACTCGTGACGGGCGTTGAGCGACCCGTGCCGCTGACGTTCTCGTACGAGGTCGCGCCCACGCACGAGGTCGTTGAGCACCTGCTCGAGGAGCGGCACACGCCCGCATATCTCGTGCACTTCAATCAGTCGCACGCGGTCGAACAGGCCCAGGCGCTCTCGAGCATCCGTATCGTGGATCGCGCCGGCCGAGATGAGATTGCGGCCGCAATCGGCGACTTCCGCTTTTCAACCGGCTTCGGATCGACGCTTTCGCGTCTCGTGCGATCGGGTATCGGCGTGCACCACGCCGGCATGCTGCCGAGGTATCGACGCCTGGTCGAGCAGCTGGCGCAGCGCGGGCTGCTGCGCGTCATCTGCGGTACCGACACTCTCGGGGTCGGCATCAACGTGCCGATCCGAACGGTTGTGATCACTGCCCTCACGAAGTTCGACGGAGAAAAGATGCGTCGTCTCTCGGCGCGTGAGTTCCACCAGATCTCTGGTCGCGCCGGTCGCGCAGGCTTCGACACCGAGGGCGACGTCATCGCGCTCGCTCCCGAGCATGAGGTCGAGAACGCCAAGGCTACGGCGAAGGCAGCGGCAAAGGCGAGCGGCGGCAAAAAGGCCAAGCCCGCAAAAAAGAAGTCGCCACCGCAGGGCTTCATAGCCTGGAGCGAGAGCACGCTTGAAAAACTCGTCGGTTCGCAGCCAGAGGCGCTCGTGAGTCGCATGCGCGTCACTCACTCGATGGTGCTGGGCGTCATTGGGCGAGGTGAGTCCCACGAGGGCGAAGCGCTCGACACCATGCGCACTCTGGTGTTCGACAGCCACGAGCCGCGCGCGGTGCAGTTTGCGCACGCCCGCACGGCGCTCGCGATCTTCCGCACGCTGCGGCAGGGCGGCATCGTCGAGGTGCACACTGACGCGCGGGGGCAACGACTGCTCCGTCTCACGGTTGAACTGCAGGCCAACTTTGCTCTGAATCAGCCGCTGTCGCCGTTTGCGCTCGCGGCGATCGAATTGCTCGATCCCGAATCAGATACGTACGCGCTCGACGTCATCTCAATCATCGAAGCGACGCTCGAAGATCCTCGCGCCATTATTCGTGCGCAAGAGCACAAGGCCCGGGGCGAGGCCGTCGCTGCAATGAAAGCCGAGGGCATCGAATACGACGAGCGCATAGAGCTGCTCGAAGCGGTGACTCACCCGCAACCGCTGAAAGAACTGCTCGATGAGGCGTTTACCGAGTACCTCAAGGAAGTGCCGTGGGCACGCGACTTCGCACTGCGGCCGAAATCCGTGGTGCGCGACATGGTTGAGCGGGCGTTCGGCTTTCGCGACCTCGTGTCGTTCTACCAGCTTGGACGAGCCGAGGGCGGCGTTCTGCGCTACCTCAGTGACGCGTTCCGAGCGATCGAGCGCACCGTGCCCGAGCAGGCGAAGAGCCCAGAGCTCGAAGAGCTGATCGAGTGGCTCGGCGAGGTTGTGCGCCAGGTTGACTCAAGCCTGATCGACGAGTGGGCGGAACTCTCGAACCCAGACCCCGAGGCGCACAGGCGAGCCCGCGAGTTGCTCGGCCTGGATGCAAACGGGGCTGACACGGCCGTCGCGCTCGCACCGCCCACGCGCTCAGTGCTGACGAATCAGCGTGCGTTCATAGTGATGCTGCGGAACGCGCTGTTCCGCCGCGTGCAGGCAGCCGCGTTTGAGCGCTACGCCGAGCTCGGCGAACTCGACTCGGCTCGCGGCTTTGGCGAGCAACGCTGGCGAGACGCGCTCGCCGATTACTTCGCCGAGTACGACGACATTCGCGTTGACGGTGATGCCCGCTCAGCTGCGCTGCTCGAACTCGACACGAGCAGCGCTCCCGAGGGGTTCTGGCGATTCCGTCAGGTGCTGCTTGACCCCGCGGGAGACCACGACTGGGCAATTGAAGGTTCGGTCGATCTCGCGGAGTCAGAGGCTGAGGGTGAACCGGTCATTCGCGTTGAACGAGTCGGCCCCTTCGTGGGCTGAACTACGCGCCTGCGTCGGCTGCCGGTTCGCCGCCTGCGCCCGCACCAGCGCCAGCCCCAGCACCAGCACCAGCACCAGCACCCGCGCCAGCCCCATTTGCGCCAGTCGCGGCGTCGTTCGTTGAACCCAGCACCTTCGCGATCTCGGCGTCGGTGAGCACGCGCCACGGCGAGTCCTGCGGTTGCACGAGCGCAGCGTCCGGGCTGTCACCGCGCGAGTACCACTTGGCCTCGTAACCGTCGCCGTCGAACACGACGCGTTCGCCGCGGCGATACTCCTTCGTCGCGCTCCAATCGTCGTAAGCGTCCCGCGGCAGTTTCGGGCGTTCGATTGGCTTCTCGCCCGGCAGCACCGGTCCGAGCAAGCGCCACGGCTGGGCACCGCTTTCGGCAGCCTGATCCGGCTGGTCGCCCTCCGTCCACCACTTCGCCTCGTAGACGTTTCGATGCCACACGACCTTAGTGTCAGCCGGGTATGACGTTGTCTCCGACCAGACCGGGTAGGGGCTCGTGTCGGGGTCATCTTCGGCAGTCGCGATCTGGCCATCGCCATCCACGGTGACAGCATCGTCCACTGATTCAGCGACCTGCGAGATCGCGCCGCCGCGGTGCTTGCGAAGCGTCTTCGAAAAGTCGCCCCTCTCTTGCACGACACCGCTGCATGAGTCAGACACCCGTTTCGGATCGGGCCAGTTCGCGTCACACTCCTGATCGCGGTTGAGTGACCACATCGACATGCGGGCCATGCCTCGCTCGTCGGCGTACGCCGAGAGTTGTGCGGCGTCGGCGAGCGTGAAGCGGTCATTACGGGTGTCGTTCTGCCCGATCATCGGTGTCGCCGAGACGCGGCTCCACGCGGTTGCATCACCGATCGGCGCGCCGATTTCTTGGTACAGGGATCGCAGCTGGGCGTGCGTCGCTTCAAGACTGCTCTCGACCGCGGGATAGAACTCGCGCTCCTTCGCCGAGTTGTAGTTCATCGTCATCACGTTGACGCCCGCGAGATCGACCCCGGCTCGCAGATACGTGCGGATCGCCTGCAGGCCCTCGAACGTCAGCCCGTCTGGCGCGACCGGCAAGGTCAGCCAGACGTCGAGTCCGTCGGCGCTATCGATCTGTGCGTCTTGCACCGCGCGAATCGCCTTGGCCTGACGGGCGATGCCATCTGTGTCGGCGAGGAACGCGCCCTCGATGTCCATGTCGATGCTGGCCAGATCATAGCGATCGATCACTCTGGCATATGCGTCGACCAGCTGATCCTGATCCGTGCACTCGAACGCAACATCGTGATTCGCCTGGCCCCCGAATGAGACCATTGCAGAGCCGCCGAGATCGCGAAGTCGCTGCAGCCGTCGATCCAGATCGAGCGATTGTTCAGCCTCGTCGAGATCGTAATACCCGCCCCACGATGGACTGCAGGCGTCATCGGGTGCGGCGACGACGAACGACAGCACAACGTTGCGCTGGCCCTCCTCGCCCGGCGATTCGAACGGAAACGACGGTGTTGCGGTGACGTCGACGTACGCGTCAAACCACGGCGTGCGTTCTGATGCCACCTGCACGTCTTGCGCTCGCGACCACGCGTATATGCCGCCGCCCACGAGCGCAGCGATCACTACGATTACGACGCTAAGACGCGCCCAGGACAGTCTTCTGCCCGGATACCACTTTGCCATTACAGCCCCTTGCCCCACCCTCGCCGCAAGGGTCCGGGTCCCCACCTGATCCGGTTTCGTCCGTTCGCTATGCTATACGAGCAATCACACGCCTTCCTAGCGTTCGCCACGATGTTGCGGCTGATTCGGGAAGATTCACCCGCAAGGCGAACCTCGAATGCCGCGCTCAGTCGCGACGGGATCGGTGCGCGGGCTCAAGGGTTCAAACGGGGGTTTGAGTGGCTGACGAAACAACGGTGCCGTCGCGGCGCCGACAATGGGGCGCCGAGCGACGGTCCGAGCCGCTCGCGATCATGCACTCGCGGCCGAGCGGCGGTGCAGTGATTTGGGCGCGTGCCGCGATGGTGATCACCGTGGTGGCCTGGTTCAGCTACATGATCACGACCATTGTGCGCATGGTCATCGAGGGGCCGACGGAGTCGTTCGTTTTCCATCTGCAGACGTGGGTGTACGGGATCACGGTCACCGCCCTGACGTTTTCAGCGCTCATGTACCTCACGGCGCGCTATGGCGCGCTCGTCAGGTTTCGGGAGCACCGACGCGTTGAGCGTGCGCTCATCGACGAGCACTTCGCGGAGTCCGATTCAGACGTCACGGTGCTGATCCCGAGCTACGACGAGGAACCCGAGGTGGTGCGCTACACCCTGTGGTCGGCCGCGTTGCAAGAGTTTCCGGCAGTGCGTGTCGTGCTGCTCATTGACGACAACGAGGTCAGCCTGAACGAGGACGCGCTCGCCCGGCTCAATCGAACGCGCGGGCTACTCGGCGAGATTTCAGAGGCGCTCGCGAATCCCCTGGAGCTGGCCCGCGAAGCAATGCGGGTGTTCCAGCAAGAAACGCCTGAGGTTCCCGGGGGAGCCGACGCGAAGCGGGCGGCCGACGCCTACGCCGCCGCGGCGAGCTGGCTCGACGAATTCGCGGCCGCAGAAGTGGTCGAGGATCACATGGCGGAGTTCTTCGCCGAGCAGGTGGTTCTCGGGCTTTCGAACGACCTGCGCCTCACGCGGTTGGCGCTCCAGGCTGCCTTCGAGCAGGGAGGATCACCCGACCGCGAGCGACTCGAACAGCTCTACCGGCGGCTCGTGTGGATCTTCAGCGCCGAGCTGACATCGTTCGAGCGGAAGCAGTACGCGTCGCTCTCGCAGGAGCCTAACAAGGCGATGAACTTGAACTCGTACATTTCGTTGATGGGCGGTCGCTATCGCGTGTCGAACGAAACGGGGGAGCAGCTCCTCGAGCCACTCCGCGAACGAGACGACCATGCCCCCGATCTCGTCGTACCCGACAGCCGTTACCTGCTCACACTCGACGCAGACTCGCAGCTGCTGCGGGATTACTGTGTGCGGCTCGTCTATTTGCTCGAGCAGCCAGAAAACGAGCGCGTCGCGGTGACACAGACGCCGTACTCGTCATTCCGTGGCGCTCCAACCCGTATTGAGCGAATCGCCGGCGCCACAACCGATCTGCAACACATTCAGCATCAGGGGCTGACCTATTTCAACGCCACATTCTGGGTCGGGGCGAACGCGGTGATCCGTAAAGCGGCGCTCGCCGACATCGCCGTCACCGAAACGGTGGGCGGGTTTGAGATCACGACGTACGTGCAAGACCGGACGGTCATCGAAGATACCGAGTCGAGCATCGACCTCGGTGCGCACGGTTGGGCGCTTGAGAACTATCCCGAGCGCCTGAGCTACAGTGCGACACCGCCCGACTTCGGCTCGTTGATCGTGCAGCGACGCCGCTGGGCGAACGGTGGCCTGTTGATCATGCCGAAGTTGTTCGAGATGATCCGCATCCGCAAGGGCACACCGGCGCGCGTGAGGCTCTCCGAAAAGATGCTGCGCACGAACTATATGTCGTCACTGGCATGGGCGAGTTTCGGGCTCATATTCCTGCTGTTCTTCCCGTTCGACTCGCGCCTGCTGAGCCCGCTCGTGGTGGTCGCGGCGCTGCCGTACTTTATCTCGCAGGCGCTCGATCTGCGCGCGAGCGGCCACCGCGCCAGCGACATTTTCCGGATCTACGGCTTCAACCTGGTGCTGCTCCCCGTGAATCTCGCGGGCGTGCTGAAATCCATGCAGCAGGGTGTGACCGGAGAGAAGATTCCGTTCGCTCGCACCCCGAAGGTCACGGGGCGCACTGCGTCACCGGCTATCTACGTGATCTTGCCGTTCGTGATCATTGCGTTCTCGGTGTTTACCGCATACCGCGATTTCAACGTGGGTAATTGGGGCAACTTCGTGTTCGCCGGGTTCAATGCCGTCATGGCGACCTGGGCGGCGATTTCTTACATCGGACTGCGCGCCGCGATCACCGACGCAGTGCTCGGCATCGTCGGCTGGCTCTACGTCGTGCCGAAGCCGCCGAAGGCCGCGCGTAAGAGCCTCGTCGACCCTGACGCCGAAGTGAACTGGCAAGCGATTCTCTACCACGGCGATCGGCGGCTGCGCCGCGACCTCGTGCGTTCAAGCGATCGACGGCGTCGGCTCGGGGGAGTCCGCACGGAGGTCGCGGCGGTATCGGAGCTGGGAGCGGGCGCTGGATCGAGTTCCTCACCCCGTACGCGCGAAACACCCGTAATTGCGGCGCCGCCGGAAGTGGCGCACTCGGACGACTGGTATCGCAAGTAGCGCGCGACGTTAGTCTCCGCGCGAGCCGCGAACAGCGTCAGTAAACAGCTGCACGGCACGGTCGCCGGTGACGCCGAGGCCGCGCAAGCGTTCGACGGCGTCAATCACGATGCCGCGCGCGGCGGCCGCAACGGGATCTTCGCCGAGCGACACGAACGTGCCGGATCGCCCTCGACCCTCGATGATGCCGCTCGACTCGAGCGCCCGGTATGCAGAGGCAACCGTGTTTGCCGCGAGCCCGAGGCGCTCGGCGAGACCGCGCACAGTGGGCAATTTTTCACCGGGCAGGAGCCGACCGTCGGTGATCGCGCGCACGACGCCGTCGTGTAGTTGACGGTAGGGCGGTTCTGATGATCCGGCGTCAATCATGAAGGGGTCAGCAGCGGCGTCACTCATGCGGCCAGCGTAGCGGCAGAGCTCAGCAGCAGCGGTTGCACGAGTGCGAAAATCCCGCCAGGCAAAGCTGCAATAGCACATTTTGAGACATTTGGGAGCGGGTGGCCCCCGCTCAGAGCCGCGGTCTACACTCGGGTCAATCGGAGAATGTAGCCATCGCTCGGGGGAGTGAAGGAGGATACAGTGCGGGGATTTTTCCAGCGCTTTGTGGGCTTGCTGGTCGTTGTGATCGTGCTTGTCGGAGTCGCGGTGCTTGTGTGGGGGGTCGATCTCTCACAGACCGAATCGTTCTGGCAGCCCAATAAGCTCACCCTCGCAGGCGCCTGGACGGTGATGTACGACGCTGAAATGCCCGAACCGCGTGTGCTGTTGACTGCTTTGATCACCGCACTGATTTTTGTGCTCCTCGTCGTCGTTACCGAGCGAATGGTATCTCGGCGTTATCGCCGTACGCCGCTCGAAGTGGCAAAGCGCGCGCTCGCGCCGAAGGCGATCATGGCGCGTTCGCGCGGCGAATTCGCTGGAGAGGTCACGATCACCGTGGTTATTCCAGCGCACAACGAGGAGGCGTCGCTTCCCGCAACCCTCGAATCGCTCGAGCAGCAGAGCCGTCTACCCGATCGTGTGATCGTGGTCGCCGATAACTGCACCGACGGCACGGTCGCCGTCGCGAGGCGGCTCGGCGCCGAGGTCTTCGAAACCGAGGGCAACACTCACAAGAAGGGCGGCGCCCTCAACCAGGTACTCGCGCGCGAGCTGCCGGGCATGGGGGACAACGACAGCGTGCTGGTGATGGACGCTGACACGCAATTGAGCGAGCGGTTCCTCGAAACAGCCGTCCAACGATTCACGAACGATCGCGCGCTCATGGCCGTTGGCGGCCTCTTCCAGGGCGAGCCCGGCCACGGAATGCTCGGACAGTTCCAGCGCAACGAGTACTTCAGGTACCAGCGCGAGATCCACCGTCGTGATGGCCGTGTCTTCGTGCTTACGGGCACCGGCACGGTCTTTCGCTCCATTGCGCTCCGCGAGGTGGCGAACGCTCGCGGCACCTCGATTCCGGGCAACCGTGGCGAGGTCTACGACACCTTCGCCCTTACCGAGGACAACGAGCTCACCATCGCGATCAAGTCGCTCGGCGGACTCATGGTGTCACCGATGGAGTGCCAGGTCACGACCGAACTCATGCCGACGTGGCGCATGCTGTGGGCGCAGCGTCTCAGATGGCAGCGCGGAGCCCTTGAGAATCTCGGCGCCTATGGCGTGACCCCGCAGACGATTCGGTACTGGTCGCAGCAGATCGCGATTGGATACGGCGTCTTCGCGCTGTTTGCGTATTTCGCGCTGATGTTCCTCATGCTGACGTCGATGGACACCTGGGTCTGGTTCCCGTTCTGGCTCGGCATCGGAATCGTGTTCGCCATCGAGCGCGTCGCCACGGTGTGGCGCGGTGGCTGGCAGGCGCGCGGGCTCGCCGTGCTGGTCTTCCCTGAGCTTGTGTACGACTGCTTTCTGAACCTAGCGTTCTTGAAGGGGATCTTCGAGATCTCGCTCGGGCAGCGCCCGACGTGGAAGCACGTTGAGCACCAGGCCGCGAGTACCCCCGCTATCGAACAGGAGACCCGCTGATGCTGCAGACCGGAATCCTATTCCCCGAGGAAATGCTGGCCTCCGATTGGTTCGGTGTATTCGCGGGAGTGGTAGCGATTAATACCCTGATCTATGTCGTGCTCGGCGTGTCCAAGTTGGTCCCGGTGGTCAAGTTTGGCCGCAAGTCGAACGGTCGTAATCGGCGAACGGAGACGCGCAGTATTTATCCCGATGCGGCGGACTGAGCTGACGCGCTGGCGTGGTCTTGATCTGACTCGACATATGTGGCTGGGCGCATCCCACTAGAATCGCAGCATGCGTCTCGGAGTGATCGATGTCGGATCAAACACCGTTCACCTGCTCGTCGTCGATGCCCACCCCGGTGCGAGCCCGGTGCCCTTCCACTCGCAACGGTCGGTGCTGCGGCTCATGCGCTATCTCGACGCCGACGGCGCCATCGCCCAGGAGGGCGTGGAGCGCATAGTCGAGGCAATCCGGGAGTGTGCGGAGACCGCCCGCGAGATCGGCGTCGATGACCTGATCTCGACAGCGACCAGCGCCATTCGCGAGGCCGCGAACGGCGAAGAAGTGCTGGCGCGAGTCGCCCACGAGACCGGCATCTCGCTTCGTGTGCTGTCCGGCGAAGACGAAGCCCGCATCACCATGCTCGCCGTGCGCCGGTGGCTCGGCTGGTCGGCCGGCGAGGTGCTGCTGTTCGACATCGGCGGGGGCTCGTTCGAAATCGCGCAGGGTGCCGATGAGTACCCGGATGTGCAGGTGTCGCTGCCGCTCGGCGCCGGGCGATCCACGATCAATTTTCTCGCGGAGGATCCGCCGTCGCGTGATGCGGTGTCACGTTTGCGCGCGCATGCGCGGGCAGAATTCACCCGCGTGCGCAAGGAGCTGTTTGCGGACCGACCGCGGCCGAAACGCGTCGTCGGCACGTCGAAGACGATCCGCTCGCTGGCGCGCCTCGTCGGCGGCCCGTCCGATCCGGTAACGGGTGACCTCGCGCAGCTGCACTATGTCGGTCTGCGCGAGTGGGAACCTTCACTGCGCGAGATGCCGGGCGCGGTGCGCGAGTATCTGCCTGGCATCACGCCGGAGCGCGGGTACCAGATCATGGCGGGCGCGGTCGTGCTGCGCACCGCGATGAAGGTGTTTGACGTCGAGACGCTCACGATTTCACCGTGGGCGCTTCGCGAGGGGATTGTGCTGCGCTACATCGATGCGCTCGACGGGCGCGGAGCGGATCCTGTGCGCGACAGCGCCTAGCGACCAGCTCCACTTGTGCGCGAGCTGCTTGGATTTGCAAGGATGGACGCATGATCCAGGTCGAGCATGCCGCGGTGCGAGAGGGCGAGGTGACGCTCCTCGCCGAGACGTCGCTGCGGGCAGAGGCGGGCGACGCCGTGATCGTGCGCGGTGCGAACGGCGCGGGAAAGTCGACGCTGCTTCGTCTGATCGCCGGTATGCGCGAGCCCTCGCGCGGCACTGTGAGTGTCGGTGGGCGTGCCCCCGCGTCGCCCGATCCGCGATTCAGGCGCAGCCTCGCTGCCATGATTGGCCTGCCTCCCATGGCACCTGATCTCACCGTGCGCGACCACATGCTGCTCGTCGCCGCGACCTGGGCCGAATCGGGTCCAGAGGCCGAGCGTATCGCGCAGGAGGTGCTCGCTGAGCTCGGTCTCGAAGCGCTCGCCACGCGGTTTCCTCACGAGCTCTCGTCCGGGCAGACGCAGCTCTTCGGGCTCGCCCTCGTGCTCGCGCGCCCGTTCGACGCGCTTGTGCTCGACGAGCCGGAGCAGCGCCTCGACGCCGACCGCATTGTCACCGTGATCGCCGCGGTGCGGCGCCGCCAAGCCCTCGGTGCGACGGTGGTGATTGCCACCCACAGTGACGCGATCGAAGCGGGGCTTGACGGCCACACCGTGTGGTTGCGGGAGGCAGCGTGATGGCGGTTCGCGCCGGATCTGTCCGAGCGGCGATCGCGATCTGGAGCGGCCGTCGCACGCGTTCCGTCGGCGACCACGGCTATGCGATCTACCTGGGTGTCATGCTCGTGCTCGTCTGCGTGGCCCCCGCGATGCGCGTTCTCTGGCTCGCGGCGTCGTCTGAGGCGGCTCTGGCCGTGCTGTCGGGCCCGCTCGCGTCGATGTTCGTTGCGACGTCGGCGACGGCGCTGTGGGTCGGCGCCCTGATCGCTGGGCGCGTGCGCGGCCCAGCGATCCGCCCGCCCGTGCTGACGTATGCCCTCGCGCGAAGCGGTGTCCCGCGCGTGCGTGCATTTGGTGGCAGTGTTGCCCGCGCTGGCGTCGTGGTCGTAGCTGCGCTCATGCTCCCCGCCGCATTCGTCGGCGCGGTGCTTGTCGGCAACGGAGTGATTGGCGTCGGTGCCGCCGCTGCCCGCGTGGTCGTGGCCGCACTCGTTGGCGTGATCGCGACCGTGGCGTGGTTGGCGGGACAGGCTGTGCCGCGGGCGGCGATCGCGATGGGATCCGGCCTCGCGATCCTCGTCGGAGTCTCGCTTGCCGCTGCTGGGATTGCGCCCTTTACGCCGTTTGGATGGATTGCCGGTGCGTGGTCGGGCGGTTCGCTCGCGTCGTTGTGCGCGCTACTCGCGCTGGCCGTGGCGGCCGTGGCGAGTGCTCCGACGCTGCTCACCCGACTCGATACGTATGCCCTCGAAGCGCAGGCGGCGCAGTGGGAGTCGTCGACGGTGCGCGCATACGGCATGGACTTCAATGCCGCGACGGCCATGTACCAGGGGCGCCCGACGCTCGGTCGACGTATCCGGGCGGTGCGACCGACGGGCTCGATGGCGCGAACGTTCTTCGTGCGCGACGCGATTGGGGCCGCTCGCACGCCCGGCCGCCTGGTCATTGGGGTGTGCACGCTAGCGGCGGCGAGTGTGCTGATTGCGCTGGCGAGTGCGGCGGGATTGTTCGGGGGAGCAGGAATGAGTGGGGCCGGAATGCTGGGGCTTGTCGCCGTGCTCGGCGTGGTCGGCGCGGTGCTCGCGTTCGCGGGCCTCGGGCCACTCACCGATGGGCTGCGGCACGCGGCGAATGTTGCCTCCGACCTACCGCTCTATGGTGTGAGTGACGCGCGGCTGCTCGCGCTCCACGTGTTGTTCCCAGCGCTTGTCGGGTTCCTGGTGCTGGCGGTGGGAGCGGCCGTGACGGCATTGCTGCTCGGCACCGCGCCCCTCGTGCCGGGTTTCAGCGCGGCAGTAATAGGCCTGCTCGCGCTGCTATCGCGCGTGAACAACGCCGTGAAGGGGCCGCTCTCGATTGCGCTGCTGACACCGATACCGACGCCGGTGGGTGACCTGAGTGGCGCGGTGCGATTCGCGTGGTCGCTCGATGGTGTGCTGCTCGTTTCTGTCGCCGGGGGCGCCGTCGCGCTGGCGGGCCAGGACTTGTCTGGGGCCGCGGGGCTTGTCGTGCTCGCGGGGACATCCGCGATCATGCTGGCAACCGCAGCACTCCGCTGGCGCCGCCGCCGCGCAAGCTAATACGCCTCACCTGCTCGCCGGTTAACCTGCTCGCCTCCCACCCGTTCACCCGCCGCTCCGGCGCCCGTCCCATCGCGGGTGAGCAATTCTTGTCACCCTTGACGAAAAATATGACAAAAATTGCTCACCCGCGAGGGGTGGGGCGTGGGGGCTGGGCAGGAGGATCAGGAGGGGGTTCGGGTTAGCGGGATGTCGAGGTTTCAGCTGCGGTGCCCTCGAGGAATGGGCGCGTCGCCGAGAGCACCGACCGCGGTTCGTCAGCCCAGAACTTCACGAGGGAGACGTGAGTATCTGGTGCTATCGACAGTGAAATGGGGTGCTTGAGCACGATTTCAAGGTTGGTCTCATTCTGTACACGAAGGTTTACGACGTTTCCGCGCTCACTCTCGGTGATCCGCGGCGGTTTCGGGGGCGACTCGGCAACCTCCTTCACGAGCGCGACCGAGTAAATGTCATCCCAACTCAACTCAACGCTGATCTGTGGACCATCGTGAATAATCACGCCCTCGGGGCCGACCGAGTGGGGCCGCGTGACGAACCCGAGCAAGAGTCCGAGCATCCACATCAGCCCCCACACGCCGGCCGCGAGCAGAGTGAACCGAATGATCGGCCAGCGGTGCAAAACGAGATCAATGATGGGGATCTCAACCGCCGATAGCACGATAAACACGATCAGGATTGTCTTGATGGGCGCGTGATAGGTGAAAGCCTGCGCTCCCGCGGGGACGCGCGGACGTCGAGCAATGAAACGCCAGATGCTGAGCCAAACACCCACCTCCCATCGCCAGGCATGACGTGCGAGGGTTCTAATCCGTGAAAATGATGTCCGGGGACCCCGGGTGAGATTGGCGTCTTCGAACGCCCGACCGGGATCGCCCGTGCTCGTGCCCGTGCAATCGGAGATCATGAGCGCACCTCAGCGGGATTCGCGGCTTCGGCGATGAGGCGAGCGAGCACTCCCTCGACGTGCGTCAACCCTCGCATGAGTACGTCGGCCTCATCGGGGGCGAGTCCCGCGACGAGCTCGCGCGAGAGTTGCTCGTGTTCGGAGGCCATACGCTGCATGGTCCGTCGGCCGAGATCGGTGAGCGTGACGAGCGTGGCGCGGCGGTCGGTTGGGTGCGCTGTCCGCGCGGCGTACCCGTGATGCTCCACGGCGTCGACGAGTCCAGTGATGTTCCTGGCGCTCACTTGGAGAGCC
The DNA here is from genome assembly GCF_042726155.1 of Leucobacter sp. NPDC058333. NCBI lineage: Bacteria > Bacillati > Actinomycetota > Actinomycetes > Micrococcales > Microbacteriaceae > Leucobacter > Leucobacter sp. NPDC058333. The sequence continues at coordinate 59,463 of NZ_JBHXHV010000002.1, read as the reverse complement.
GTGGCGAGTGACCGCTGCGTGGACGGTCCAGCATGGTGGAGAACCCACAGTAGGTGCGTGCGCGACGTGCTGAGACCGGTGTCGGAGAAGCTGCGGTCCATATCGTGTTGCAGCATCTGTCCAATCGCAAGGACGCGGTCGAGCACAGTCGGCTGATGCGGCGCGGTTTGGGAATCGCTCATATGGTGATCTTAGTACATTGTTACCAAGGTTCACCAAGTGTTTCACCTGCTCGGCTGTGTGGGTTTCAACCTGCGGCAGGGTGCTCCGAGCGGGCGACCGCGTGGCGGATCGCCGCCGCCAGTTGGCGCACCGCCGTCGAAGGCTGACCTCCAGGGGATTCCGGGGGAGCCGCGAGCAGCACCGCGCGCGCGAACGAGGGGTCGTCGATCGGAATCAGCACGACCCCGGGGTGCGACGGCCCACTTGCCAGGCGGGCGAGCAATCCGATTACCATTCCGGCGGCAATCATGCCGAGCATCACTTGGAAGTCATCGGTGCGAATCGCCACGTCGAGCGTGTGTCCAGCCCCAGCGAAGGCGTCGACAACGACCGTGTCAATCGGGTCGTCTTGCCCCGCACCGAACAGCCAGCGCTCGTCGTGCAGCGAGAGCAGCGTCGCGAGGTCAACCGAGCTTCGGCCAGCGAGCGGATGCCCCTCGGGCAGCGCCAACATCAGCGGATCCCGCAGCACCTCCGTCGTCACCAGATCCGCCTTGAGCGGCAGAGCGTACCCGGGAACCGAGTACAGCAGTGCGGCGTCGAGCGTGCGATCGTTCATGTGTGCGACGAGCGGACCGACCTCCTCAAGCACAGCATCAATCTCTATGCCAAGGTCGGCAACCTGCGACACGATCGACGGAAGCAACTTTGCGGCGGCGGTGGGGAAGGTGCCGAATCGCAGCCTGGCGCGCCCCATCTGGGCGAGGTCGCGGGCGTCTCGAAGTGCGCGATCAGTGAGGGTCAGGATCTCCTCTCCTCGATCGAGCACCAGCACTCCCACGGGCGTCAGCGTCGACCCGCGCTTCGTGCGTTCCAGCACGGAAGCTCCGACGAGGCGATCGAGATTGTGCAGGTGATAGTCGACTGTCGGTTGGCTCCACCCGAGCGATCTTGCGGCGCGGGTGACCGAACCTTCACGCTGCACCGCGCGGAGTGCCTGCAATTGTCGCAGATCGATCATAGATACTCCCGCCCGTCTCCCTTATGCCATATCTTGAACGCGAGCGCAAATCACGGTCAGTCACATACATGATATGTGAGATCACAGTGGTTTCGGGGATTCCGCGCCGCGCGATATGAGAGCACGATGTGGACATGCTGCACACCGATGTCACCTCCGCTTCAGTCGCGCTTCCGGATACCACGGGCACCGGCAGCGTCGAAGGCTCACTCGCACCAGCCACGACCGCACCAGCCGCGACCACTCCGCAGCCGAGGTACCAGCTCGACCACACTTCAGCACCCTACGCCGACGCGCTAGAGGCCTACGCCGATCGGGCCCCGCTCCAGCTCATGGTGCCGGGCCACGGCGGAACGGAGCGCGATCTCAGCGGGCGTCTCGCGGGGTTCCTCGGTGAACGCGCCCTGCGCATGGATATCCCGATGCTGATGGACGGGATCGACCTGCTCGCGACGGGGCAGGATCGCACGCCGCTTGACGAAGCACTTGAGCTCGCCGCCGACGCGTGGGGTGCGAAGCGCACGTGGTTCCTCACAAACGGCGCGTCCCAGGCAAACCGCACGATCGCCCTCGCATCGCGCGGGCTCGGCGACCGCATCCTTTCGCAGCGCAGTGCGCACTCCAGTTTCAGTGACGGGATCCTTCTCGCCGGTATCACCCCGTACTACGTGATGCCGAGCGTCGATACCGAACACGGCATGGCGCACGGCGTTTCGCCTGCGGCCCTCGAAGCCGCGCTGACTGAGGCTGACGAGGCGGGTACCCCCGCGCACGCGGTCTACGTGATTTCGCCGAGCTATTTCGGTTCGGTCGCCGATGTGCGCGGCCTCGCTGAGGTTGCGCACGCGCACGGCGCCCCGCTCATCGTCGACGGCGCCTGGGGCCCGCACTTCGGCTTTCACCCGGAGCTGCCGGAGTCGCCAGCGCGCCTCGGTGCCGACGTCGTGATTTCGAGCACGCACAAGCTGGCCGGCTCACTCACACAATCGGCAATGCTGCACCTGGGATATGGCCCGTTCGCGGACCGCCTGGAACCCCTGATCGAGCGCGCCTTCAGCATGACGGCGTCGACCTCGACGAGCGCGATCCTGCGCGGCTCCCTCGACATCGCCAGGCACGCGCTTGCGACCGGCGAGGAGCAAATCGGACGCTCGGTCGCGGGAGCGCGTCGCTTCCGCGAGATCCTGCGCGCAGATGATCGCTTCAGCGTCGTGAGCGACACGTTCGATCGCTTTGACGACATCGTGGCAACCGACCTGCTTCGGGTGCCGATCGACGTGAGCGGCGCCGGGGTCGGAGGGCACTGGCTGCGCCAGCACCTCATCGAGCAGCACGATATTTTCTTCGAGATGTCGACGGCAACGTCCATCGTCGCGGTCATCGGCGCCGGGAAGACGCCCGACTTTGACGCGGTGTACGCAGCCATGGTCGCGTCCGTCGAGTCGCCGGAAGCCGACGTCGAGCGCGCCGCCGCTGGCGACATTCACGATTTCCCGAATTTGCCGAAGCCGGGCGCGTACCGGGTCAGCCCGCGTGACGGCTTCTTCGGTGACACCGAGGTCGTCGCTGCGGCTGACGCCATCGGGCGCGTGTCCGCCGACACGCTCGCGGCGTACCCGCCGGGCATCCCGAACGTCATGCCCGGCGAAGAAATCACCGACGAGGCGGTAGCATTTTTACAGGCCGTCGCGGCCTCTCCGACTGGCTACGTTCGCGGAGCAATCGACACGAGTGTCGGGAGCTTCCGAGTGCTTCGGGAGAGCTGACTCCGAGCAGGAGAACCGCGGCGCCCGTGACGGTGCCGCTCTGACTTCGCGGCCCACCGCCGCGGACCCTCAGCGACAGGAGCCGCTGCAGGACACCACGAACCCGGCAAGCACTACCGCGTCGGGATGAACGACCGGGCCCGCGGGCCCTGTGACAACGAAGTCTGGAGACAACACCCATGGCAAGCTCCCTGCGCCAGCAGCTATTCCGCGTGAAGCCCGTTCCCCGAGACGGCGGTGAAAGCGGCAGTCAGCTCAAGCGCAGCATCGGCCTCTTCCCGCTGACCATGATCGGTGTCGGTGGCACCATCGGCACCGGTATCTTCTTCATCCTTTCCGAGGCCGTGCCCGTGGCAGGTCCGGCCGTGATCTGGTCATTCATCATCGCGGGTCTCGTGGCGGGGTTGTCGGTGCTGTGTTACGCCGAACTCGCCAGTTCCGTCCCGGTGTCCGGATCCTCCTACTCATATGCGTACAGCACGCTCGGCGAGTTGCCCGCGATGGGCGTCGCCGCGTGTTTGCTGCTCGAGTACGGTGTGTCGACGGCAGCGGTCGCGGTTGGCTGGTCGCAGTACGTGAACCAGCTGGTCAAGAACCTGTTCGGATTCGAATTTCCGCATGAACTCCTGTATGCACCTGAAGAGGGTGGCATTGTCAATCTGCCCGCGGTGATCCTGATCGGGCTCTGCTGCTTGCTGCTGATTCGCGGCACCTCCCACTCGGTCATCACGAACACGATCATGGTGTGCATCAAGATCGCCGTGCTCATCTTCTTCGTGGCCGTGGGAATCACGGGCTGGAACATCGACCACTTTGCGAACTTCGCGCCGTTCGGTCTCGGCGGCATCATGACTGGTGCGGGCATTATCTTCTTCTCGTTCGTCGGCCTCGACGCGGTCGCGACCGCGGGTGACGAAGCGAAGAACCCGCGTCGTAACCTGCCGATCGCACTGATCGCAGCACTGATCATCGTCACGGCTGTCTACGTGATGGTGGCAGTAACGGCGCTCGGCGCGCAGGCGACCGGGGACTTCGACGGGCAGAGTGCTGGCCTCTCGGCGATCCTCGAAAATATCGTCGGTGCATCATGGCCGGGTACTGTCGTGGCCGCGGGTGCCGTGATCTCGATCTTCAGCGTGACACTCGTCGTACTGTACGGTCAGACCCGTATTCTTTTCACGATGTCGCGAGACGGCATGGCGCCGAAGATCTTCAGCCGTGTGAACCCGCGCACGGGAACGCCCATCGCAAACACGATCATCGTGTCCGTGATTGTAGCGATTCTTGCGGGGGTCATCCCCATCAACTTCCTCGCTGAGATGACGTCGATCGGTACGCTCGCCGCATTTACAGTGGTCTCGGTCGCCGTGATCGTTCTGCGCCGCCGCGAGCCCGATCTCGAGCGGAGGTTCCGAGTGCCGCTGTACCCGGTGATTCCGATCCTGTCGATCATTGGCTGCCTCTGGATCATCAAGGATCTGCGCCTCGTAACCATCGAGGTCTTTGCGATCTGGACAGTACTCGTGCTGGTCTGGTATTACTTCACCGGCCGCAAAAACTCGGTGCTGGGTCGCCGCATCGATACCGGGATGATCGTGCTCGTCGGGCCGGGGCGCTACCGTCTGGGGTCGTCTGAGGGGGACGTGTACGACGGTGGCGATCTTGAGAGTGAAGAACTTGAGAGCGATCGTCGCGAGGGTGAGAACTCGAAGCGATAGGGCGGTGCGCGGCAGTCTCGCGTAACCGGGAGTCCGTGCACAGGGTCATGCTGAAGCTGGGTGCCGCCGATGTATCCACAGATTGCGATCTGAGGATCCACGGCGGCACCCAGCCCCGCAGGCTTGATCACATGACATCCACAGACACCCGAATCGATCCACTCCGCTCACTCGCCACCGACGTCGCCCTCGCAGACCAATTCACGCGCGTGTTTGAACGCGCCGAGAAGCGTCAGGTGTGGTTGATGTTTCTCGACAACGAGCACCGACTCACCGGCCCACTGATGCCCATGGATGAACTTCCGACGGAGCCAGACGAGCCCTGTTCGACTGAAGACCTCGGCGTCGTTCGGTTCGCAAAAGTGTTGGTCGAACGAGCGCGCATGGTGGCAGAATTCGTCGGTGCACATCAGTATCTGTGGATGTGGGAGCGTAGAGGCAGCGGCACCCTCAGCCACCGGGACCGGCGCTGGGCGGCCGCCATCTCCGAGGAGAGCGGTCTTCGGCCCGGAGCAGGCGGCGCGCCCGCTCCACTGAGGGCGCAACTACTACTCCACGATGACGGCGCTCGCTTGATCACACCGGACGACCTCGATTGAGCCACGACGGCGTGCGGTACCTCATAATCGGCACCAAGTAAGGAATACTCATATGACGTCAGCGACTGATCCCGCGCGCAGCGCATCCCAGATCACTCAGCCGAACCCGCCCGGCACGCGAGTGGGGGAGCTGTGGTCGATTCTGCCCGAGGAATCGGGTGTCGACGCAGACGGCGTACTGCACATCGGTGGGGTGTCAGTGCGTGAACTCGCGGAGCAATACGGTACCCCGCTGTACGTGTATGACGAGGCGGGGCTGAGGCGACAGATTCGGCGCTTCATCGACGGTCTTGCCGCGCGCTGGCCAGACTCCGAAGTGCTGTTCGCGTCGAAGTCCTTCCCGGCTGTCGGCATGTATCGTCTCGCGGCCGAAGAGGGCCTGTCAGTTGACATCGCGGGTGGCGGAGAGCTGCAGCTCGCGCTCGCCGCCGGGGTGTCTCCCTCAAAGCTGCATTTTCACGGCAACGCGAAGTCTGACGCCGAGCTGCAGATGGCGATTGACGCGGGCCTCGATACGATCATCGTCGATAACGAAGACGAGCTTGACCGGCTCGAACGATTGCTTACGAAGCCGCAGAAGCTGCTGTTGCGCGTCATTCCCGGGGTCGAAGCGAAGACGCACGCGTCGCAGGCGACCGGCGGATCCGACTCGAAGTTCGGGCTGCCGATGGATCAGGCGCTGCGCGCAATCGAGCGTATGCGCGCGCATCCCCTGATGGCGTTTGAGGGCGTGCACCTGCACATCGGTTCGCAGATTCTCGATGTCGACCAGTTCGGCGAGGCCGTGGCGAAGATCTCGACCGCGGGTGAATTCGATGTCTACGACGTCGGCGGCGGTCTCGGCGTGAAGTACACCTTCGACGAGGTCGCGCCCTCGGTCGACGAGTATCTCGACACCATCGTTGCGGCCGCCAAAGAGCACCTGCCGTCGGGCGCGCGCCTCATGATTGAGCCGGGCCGCGCGCTCGTGGCGAGGGCTGGTGTCACGCTGTACCGCGTGACGACGGTGAAGCGCACCGGGCGCACGTTCGTGGCGGTCGATGGCGGCATGGCCGACCAGATGGACGCGGCGCTTATGGGCCAACGATTTGAGACGGTGCTTGCCGATCGCGTGCTTGAACCGTGGACCGAGACGGCGCAGCTGGTCGGTCGCCAGTGCGAGTCGGGCGACCTGCTCGTCGATCGGGCGCAGCTGCCCGAAGCCCGAGTGGGAGACCTTGCCGTACTCGCCACCACCGGGGCCTACGGCTATACGCTCGCTAACAATTACAACGGCGCGCTGAAGCCCGCAATCGTGTTCGTTCGCGACGGGGTAGCCCGGCTGGTCGCGCGGCGCGAGACCTACGAGGAACTGCTCGCGCTGCACGCACCAGCGCTTGAAGGGATTGAGCGGGATTGAGGAGCGCGTTGCCACGACGCGCGCGGGCGGAACTCTGCAGCACCTCGTTTTGAGTTAGCCACGCAATCAGGGTAGAGTTAACTCTCGGTGCCGCGCTCCTTGGAGCTGCGGATTTCCGCTTTGGGATATGGTGTAATTGGCAACACTACGGTTTCTGGTACCGTCATTCTAGGTTCGAGTCCTGGTATCCCAGCCATAGTGCTCTTGTTCAAACCAAAAGCCAAATGAACTGGCATTTTTCCCAGAAGATCGGAACTCCTCGCAGCATTGCGGGGAGTTTTTGATTTCTCCGCCGGCGTCTGGCTGCGCGCGGTCGCTGCCGCGTCGCGGAAGGAGTTGTTCGCCTCCGTGCGCTCCGCTTCGATATGTACGGTATCGCTGTCTTCGTAGATGCGGAGCCGAGTGAAGAAGGCCTGGAGAAGGCGGCGTCGGACTTTGTCCGCGGCGTTGCGGTAGAGCTCGCCAGGATTGAGCAGTAGTTCGAGGTACGCGAGTGCTGCGGCATTGCGATGCGGAGGTCATAATGCGGCAGCTCGACCCACTCAGCTCACCCGAGCTGCTGGTGCCGGACATCCGGGAGCCCAAGCCGGATAACCTGAAGCCCTTCCTGGGCGGATGGAGTCCGTATCGGCCAGAGGGGCGTTAGCCGTATAGAGATCCGCCCGCTCCCCGAAGACCTGAGCTACCGCACCTGCGCGGCGCGCGGTGCTGACTGCGAGCCAGAGCCGATGAGCGCTAGAGACGGCACGCTGCGTGTTCCGTTTATCTGCGCAATTTGCGGAGTGCACTCGGTGGTGGATCCATGCGAGCATCTTCGGTGAGGCGTTCTGCGCACGCCAGAAGTCACAGATACCCTCAAGGAGATTGGCAGTTTTTTATGGGACAGGAGCTCTTGTTGATTGATGAGGCAGGCCTCGACTACTCTCTAGTTTGGCCAAGGGAACTCTTTGAATGGGAGGCCAAGAGGATCCTGGCGTTGAAAGGAGATCTTTCTGCCAAGATTGAAGCCCTCCTCAGCGAAGCATTCGCAGATGCTGATGTCGCTGGCGCAACGACGCTGGCAACGTCCTGGCCCAGTAGCGCCTCAAACGATGACCAAGATCGTACGCGCTTGCGGGCATTGATCGCCGATGGCAGCCCGGTTAGGCCTTATAAGCGTGCGCAGTATTGGCTGGAGCGGCAGGAAGGCGCCTCACCGAGGGCTCAGCGAAAGCTTCTCAGCCAAGCCTTCCTTGAACTTATAGAGGACATGCAGGAGTGCGGGTATTTCCCTAAAGTGCTACCCAAAGGGTGCGTCGACATCTATGGATCTTGGAATGAAAATCCAGGTGCCGACATTAGTAAGGCGATATTGTACGATGTCGCTTGGCCAGATGATCTGAAACAAGAGTCCTTGTCCTTCCCGGACGATGTTCTCTTCTCCGTTATTGAGTACCTTCATGACCAAGCTCAACGTCCACGAACGCGCTCGATGCATGGTTGGAACGATTGCGGCTACCATTACGACGACTACAATAAGGCGTCTGGTGGAGTTGTCTACCGCTGGCGAGTGAACGATCTTCTTGACTCGTATGATGTTGGCCTAAGGCTAGGTAGTCGGGGCGATGAAACGGGCAAGCTCATTCGGCATGCCGCTCTGGGTCTCGACGAACTGGCTGATCAGGCAGTCGCCGTAGATAAGTCCGAACGCGACAACATTGTCGCGGAGGCAATCCAGCTCTATCGCAAGCGAGCAGCAACTACAACAGATCGTCGAGCGGCAATTGCGCAGCTCGCAAACTACCTGGAACTTCGACGCAAAGATTTGAAATCCGTTCAGTTCACTTCCGGCGATGAGAACGCCCTCTTCCAGATCTTCAACAAATTCATGATTCGCCATGGAGATACTGCCCAGCGAGGGGACTACGGCGATGAGTACCTGGACTGGATCTTTTGGACTTCGGTGTCAGCGATTCAACTTGTTCGAAACCACCCTCAACGTGACTGACGTTATCTTTACCATGCCACTGGGTAGAAGCTACTGCACGTACACCACTTGTAGCACTAACCGAAAGCTGACGACCGCTGGGAAGGTAGCGCCGCGCGAGTTCGAGTCATCTGCTCGAGCAATGACTGTGCTCCGGGATGAATCTGTTTGAGCACCTGCGATGACGGTCGAGTTTTGCGCCAAAATCTCACCCCTGTTGGATGTACCAATTGTGTCGTAACCAGAACATCGCCCCGGCCATGAATCTGCCTGCACCGAGTGCTACCTGATGATGACGTCTTGGTGGTCGACTGCCACGCAGATGCCATCTTTGACGACGTAGACTTCGACATAATGACGGCCGCGATATTTCGTTGGCTCGCTTCGTGTTAGCGTTCCACCGTCGAGTTCAATCTGCCCTCGGATACAATCAGCATTGATCGCTTCTTCGCCTGTGTTGCGCACCTTCCAATAGACCTCTACTGGCCCAGGGACATTGTGTTTTGCTCGAAACTTGATTGTGCTGCCGCGAGGAGCGACATTTCCATACTTGCTAATTTCGTATTCGCGAAAGCCGTTTCGCTTCGGAATTCGTCCAGTCAGCTTGACCCGATATGCCCTGTTGGGATGAGTAGCGATCCCCAGCTTCCTTGAGAGTGTTTCGTCGGTATTTCTGACTCCTTGGCGACCAATGTGAGCCTCGTTTGCCTTCTTCACCGCCGTGTCGTAAGTGCCGAACTTGTCTCCAAATAGACGACGCCATTTGACTGTCGACTCCTCGACGTCAGTTTCCTCGAAGGCATCGTCAATCCATCCGCGATAGACATGAATCTTCGTGCGGAAGTTGGCGTACTCGTCCTGGTTCCAACGATGATTGAAGTTTTCGGTAGGCTCACTGGGATCATCGATGCTTGGCATCGTTGCGTTCGCCTGAAGATAGTCATCCAGGTCTCCGATGATGTTCTTGAGCGCAGCCGGGACATCGGGATAGAGGCTGTCGTCACCCCACACTGACGCGTCGCTGACACTGTTGCCCAGGAGGATTGAAAGAATCACTGATTTGCAGCTGAAGGTGTCCTTGAAATCGCGAAGATACTTGATAAGGCGGATCACTTTGATCAAACGACCGTTCGCGAGTCGGTTTCGCTCGTCGAGCCACTCGTTGTAGCCCTCGGGGTTCGTTAGCTCGAAGCGGTTTTCGGCCCGGTTCGTGATGTAGTGCTGGCCGTGTCTCTCCAGGTACGGGACGACGTCGATATGGAACTCGTTTGCGTAGTCGATCTTGACGCAGCGATCGTGTCGACTGACCATGTCGCGGTAGGTGGAGCTTCCACGGAAGACGGTGTAAAGCTCCTGGACGTAATCTTCAGCCTCCCAGTCCTCGATCTCATCAATATAGAGGAGAAGATCTGCGTCGAACTCATCGTTTGCGCGCACTGGATTGATGATTGTCCGGTGCGCATAGCTACCTTGGGGCAAGACGTCAACAAAGTTGCTCGCGAAATCGTCTTCCCCGGTTTGGAGGAAGTTGGTGATCGCTGTGGTGCGGTCGTTCAGCTGGGTCATTCGGGTATCGCTCAGGTCGACTTTGTACTTCAGGAAGGCGTCGAAATGTTTGACTAGTTTCATCGGTTAACCTCAGGATTCTCGAGTGAGCGAACCGGGACAAAGGGTTCTTTAGTATCTGTGAAGAAGCGCTTGCGCAGGAGCGGTAGTTGAGTGCGTGCTTGATCTGCTCCGAGTGCTCGGAGTTCTGGGATTCCTTCAACGCCATCGAGCCGGTACTGGTTCTCGTCGACGCTTGGCGAGACTCGCACGACGCGATCATGACCAAGGAGGAGCATGGCAGTCCCGATTGAAGCCGACGACTGCCCTGACATAAATATCTTCACGATTCGTTTTGCCCAGTAATTGACGAGACCGTGTCGGCGTTCTTGACTTGCCTTGAAATTGGCTGGTGCATCGGTGCACCCGACGGAGAGCAGCTCGATGCTGCCCTTCGGCCACTCGAGGAGACCGATTGCCTCGACTGCTGCCGTTCCCATGGGGTTATTGGCCCACATGCCTCCGTCGACAAGCGGTACGCCGTTCGTGAGTCGGTGCGTGGGGAAGTACGTTGGTGCGGCAGCGGTGGCCATCGCGGCATCAACTGCGAGCATCTTGTAATCGCGTTCGAATCGTTCATGGTGAGCAGTCTTGAAGACGTTGACCTCACCAGTTGAGAGATTGAGCGACGGGATCACTAGGCGCGTCGAGCTTTCGCCCAGCTTTCGATCACCAAATACCTCGCTGAGAGCAGCTTTGAGTGGCGCCGGATCGTATTTGGCGGTGACGAGTTGGCGCAGCGGGCCGAATCTCTTACTTCCCTTGAAAATGTGCGGACCCTTGTCCTCGTAGAACTTGAGGATGTCCGCGGCTGGAACACCAAGGCCTAACGCGATCGCAATGATTCCACCTGTCGACGTTCCGACGATGAGATCGAAGTAGGAAGCTAACGGCTGGTCGAGTTCGCTCTCGAGGTCAGCAAGAAAGGCCGCAGGAAACACGCCCTTGATTCCGCCGCCGTCGATAGTGAGCACGCGTCGTGGGGTAGTTGTGTTGGATTGCTCTGTATTCATTCGTGTCCTTATTTATGCGCCATCATGCTGATTATTGCAAGTACCTCGGACATGCATGTGCTTGCATCCTCGGGGGAGTGGTCCATGGCGAGTAGTATCTATGCCGCGACTCACTTCCAGGGACTATCTCGCTCAGCGTCGCCTCCTCATCGAGGAGTGGCATGACCACAATGCGATTGCTTTTGGTGATGTATCGCTCCAATGCCAGCATGACCTCCACGATTTCTATGCTCCAACCGAACCGTTCAGCGACGTGGAAGCCCTGAAGCACCGTGCCGTCATGACCAAGGCCTTCCCTTCTCTACCCCAGAAAACGGGACGTGCACTCCAGGTGTTACTGCTTGCCCGAGGGCTTCACGAGCAATGAGTCGCCACACGGCAAGCCACGGGAACTACTACTGCGAAGAATCGAAGTGTGCGCATTGCTGCCGTCGCTCGTCCGAAGCCGGACGTGCGACGCCTTGCCAAGGCAATCATCGACCTGTCTAGCCAGGACGTTGGCGGATCGCTCCCGCGAAAGCTGCAAGCGAAACAGCAACGGAAGCGCCGTTAGCTCGTCCGCGGTGCCTTCGCCCGCATCTCAACCCCGCTGCGATGCAAGCTCCGCAATACCGCTCCGTGCGAGAACTCATGTTTGTTTTCGATCTCGCGTACGGTAACACCTGCCCTGTATTCCTTCGCCATGATGGCTACCTCCTCGTCAGTCACCTGCCGTTTTGGGAGCACCACACCTTGCGCCCGGAACATCCGAATCAATGTCGAGTTGGAGACCTTGATTTCTCGCGCGAGCGACGGGGCACTCTCACCCGCCTCGACGCGTCGCACTAGCTCGGCCACCTTCTCTTTGCCAAGCCGCAGCGATAGCTCCTGGCGTCGAGGGGAAACCGGCTTGTTCAAACCCTCTGGGCGCTGTCGAAGAATGGCCAGTTTCCGTAGCTTATCAGGGGTAAACCTGCCTGGTGAAAATTGCGAACAGAGGTGGAGAGTGCCAGCCAGATAGTGACGTTCGTGACGTGGTCGGCGTTTTGAGTCGGCTTTGGGTCACGCGGTTGGGCTGCGGTAGATCTGTGGCCCGGCGCACAAATCAGCCGGCTGGGCCGAAAAGCGAGCGCTCACCTCGCGCAACTGTTTCAACTCGCGCTCCACATTGATGCGGGCTCGAGGCTCCCACAGGTGGCGGGCAGCAGTGGTGCGGTACATCGCTGGGCGGTCGAGGTAGCTGGCCAGGATGCGGGCGCGGCCCGCCGCGAATTCTCGATCCGGGACACTCACATATTCGGCGCGCACGGAGGAGGCGTACTCGGCGTTGCGTTCTGAAAGGGAGGCAAATATCCAGAGATCCGCGTCGAGAAGCTGGTCGACCTCGGCGCCGTGAGCTGCGGATTCGATTGCAGCGCCGGCGACCTGGCCGCCCGGAATCGTCGCAATGATGCAGCGACGCACCCGATCAACGACGTGGGCATCGATCCCGAGGTCAGTCAGAGCGCTCACCGCCAGGTCTGCAGACGCGCGCTCGTCGGCGCCCGCGGCTCCCTCATACACGGCATCGTGGAACCAAGCCGCGAGCTGGGGAACGGGGGAGACGTGTTCACCGCGCATGCCGAGGTGATCGAGTGCGAGGAGCACGTCCTCGAGATGGCGTTCGTCGTGATAGCTCCGGTGGGGCTCGTTCCAGCGGGCGATCAAGTCCGCGCCGAGGCGTTGCCAGTCGTCGCCGGATGCAGTGACATCCAGAGTTTCGCCAAGCCGGGCCCACTGATCGACGAGATACTGCCGGCGACGCTGAGGGGTGACCGAGCCGCGATCCGCCTGGCGTACCCGAAGACCGCTCTTCCGCAGGCGAAATACGACCTCCTTGCCGCTCACCGGCAACGCCCCAAGCTCTACCGCGCGGTCGAAGTTGGCGGCCGACACGTCGTAGTGATCGAGGTCGAAGCTGCGGCGGGAGAATCCGAGGCGCCGTGCGAAGGCGTGCAATTCCTCATAGCTTTCGTCCGAAACGAGGTGGCTCCACAGCGTGCCGTGCGCGGGCCACGCGGGAGGATCGATCAGGATCGCCATGCCCTCAGATTACCGCCGCGTCGCCTGCGGTGTCCCGACTTCGCGCCCGCGCTCGCGCCTACGCCGTCATGTGCTGTTCGGTGCGGGGCAGCCCGGTCACGGGCTGCCGATCCTCGTCGAGCGAGATGCCCACGAACCGCATCGGCACTCCGATAGCGAGCGTGGCCGACGCGCGGTCCATCAGCTGCGCGTGTACGTGAGGCTCGCTGGTGTTGCCCGAGTTGCCGCACTGCGCGATGGCATCTCCGGGGCGAACCGCGTCTCCGGGGCGAACCGTGATTGAACCACGTTTGAGGTGTGCGAGCAGTGCGTACACCCCGTCCGCGCCGCGAATGACGACGTGATTGCCGACGATGAACCCCGGGCCACCGCACTCCCGCACCGCACCCTCGACCATCATGTAGATGATGCCGAGCATGTTCGATCGAGCGCGATGGTCTCGCCGCCAACCCGATGCCCGCACGACGGTGCCCTCAATCATGGCCCTGACGGGTGCCCCGAACGCCGGATAGTCCGCGGGATCGCGCATGGCCCCGGTCGATCCAAACTCGGGGCGCGCTGCGAGCGGGGCCTCCGCTTCCCACCCGCCGGGAGCTGGCTCGGCGACGAGATCAATAGCGTACGCCTGGCCATACGCACGCACGCCGTGGCTCGGCACCTTCGACGCTGGGCTGTTCATTGCGAGCCAGCGCCCCGTAACCGGCGGAGTGACGTCGACCGTGCTGCGCTCCGGGATGAGGCGCGGTCCAATCATCGACACGACGCCGCCAACGAGCAACACGCCCATGCCGGTGAAACTGACTCCGAGGCGTACCTCCCTCGTGATACCGGCCAGGATCGGGCCAAGCAGCGTGCTGGCAAGCAGCACGACCGCGCCGACGGCGATGAGTGCGCCGCGAAGGCGGTACACCGCGAGGCCTGACTCGACGAGCCGGTTCATCGCTCGGCCCCGACAAGACACGCGAGCAAGGGCACGACGCGAGCGGGAGGCACCTCGTAGCTGCCTCGACCGCTGTGGCGCACCCAGCCGGCGGCGACGAGCTGTCGCAGGTGATGGTGCAGTTGGCCCGTCGTGCCGAGCGTTTCTGTGGACGCGAGCTGGGCGGTTGTGCGTACACCGCTCAGAATCTGCCGCAGCAGTTCCAGCCGGATGGGATGGCCGAGGGCGGCAAACGACGCCGCGCGTTCCGACCAGTCCTCCTCGAAGAGTGCGCCAGTTGCCGCTCCTTGCTGCCAGGCCACCGGGGTACCCGTTGGCAGCGTCACGGAACCGACGAGCATCACCTCGCCCTGCTCGGTGGAGGGGTGATTGTCGCGGCGCGACTGTACGCCGTTGAGTGCCCAGAACACCTCGGTGTCAGAAACCGGGAGAGCCGCCGTGTCGGGCACGTGACCTGCCGGTTCGACTGCGGGGCCGCCGGAGCCGTCGCCCTCAAGTGCAGCCACGCGGTCGGTGAGCAAACGGAGGCCATCTCTGAGGGACTGAAGATCATCCATACGGCAATAGTACGAAACTACGTTTTTACGATCAAGTGTGAATTGTTGCGTGCGTCAGGGACCGCCCCGCCCCACGTACCACACCGTTCAGCCCGGCGCCGCCCCCTGCCGCAGCCGGATGCGCGCTGCCAGGCTGACACTATGGCGACTTCGACTTCAGTGCCCACCAGCTCAGTGCCCACCCACTCGCTCTCGCGTGCCGCGCGACGGGCGCGCATTGGCGCAGCCCGCGTGCTCCAGGACGACGCGCCAAAATTGCTCACCGAGGGCTACGGGTTTGGGGCTTCCATCTGGGAGCGTGCGCGGGCCGGAGCCCGTGCGGTGCCGATGCGCTTGCTCGGGCGATCCGCGTTGCTGGTGCGGGGCGCTGAGGGGGTTGCGACGTTCTACGATTCGGATCGCATCGCTCGCCACGGCGCGATGCCCGCGATCGTGCAGGAGACGCTGTTCGGCCACGGCTCCGTGCACAGTCTCGACGGCGCCGAGCACCTGCATCGCAAGGCGACGTTCGTAGATGTCGCTTACGAGGACGCGGCGGTCGAGGCGCTGCGGCCTCTGCTCGAACGAGAGTGGGACGTCGAGCGGGAACACTGGCTCTCGGGCGGCGAGCGATCCGCCTACGACGCGGCGGCCGGCGTATTTGGGCGCTCGATCATGCACTGGGCGGGCCTGCCGGGCACCGACGCGGCGCTCACCCGTTGGGCGGGGCGACTCGCACAGATCGTTGACGGTTTCGGTGCTCCCTATTCGCCGAGTTTCGCCCTCGCGGCGGCCAATCGTGCGTGGTCGGATCGGCACGCGCGTCAGCTGATTGAGGCGGTGCGCGCCGGAACGCTCGATGCCCCGAAGGACTCCGCACTCCACGCCTGGGCCTGGCACCGCGACGAACAGTTCGAACTACTCCCTGCGAATCTCGCCGGGATCGAACTGCAGAACTGTATTCGCCCCATGATCGCAGTGGCCCGCTTCGTGGCGTTCGCCGCGAAGGAGCTGCATGACCGCTCGGAGTGGCGCGACCGGGTCGCGGAGTCAGTGGCGGGACGGGCTACGGGGCCAGCCTCGGATCCCGCGGCGGTCGCGTTCGCGCAGGAGGTGCGGCGCACGGCGCCGTTCGTCCCGGTGCTGCCGGGGTGGGCGCTCGCTGACATCGAGGTCGACGGCGAAACCGTTGCCGAGGGCGGCCGAGTGGTGCTCGACATCCTCGGAACAAACACTGATGAGCAGTCGTGGACGCGTCCGCACGAGTTCGACCCGTCGCGATTCCTCGGCGTCGACGATTACGAAGCGATCGAGTCGTTCATTCCTCACGGCGGGGCCAGCGTGCAGCACGGGCATCGTTGCCCGGGCGAGAAGCTCGCGATTGCGGGGCTTGCGTCGGCGGTCGCAACGTTGAGCGACCCGCGGCTGCGCGTGCTCGACGAGGGTCTCGAAGTGAATCGGCGCCGCCTCCCGACCAAACCACGCTCCGGCGGGCGAGTGCGCTCAGCGGGAAGCACGGGCGGCTGCCCAGTTCACTAATGCACGATGGGGCCGACGCGGTACGGTGATCGCATGCCACCGGTCCCGCACGTGCCGCACCCGTACCTTGCTGATACGGCGCGCCCGCGCGTCATCGCACACCGTGGGTGGGTCTCGGACGAGCTCGCAGTCTCCGGTATCGCCGAGAACACGCGGGCGGCCTTCACCGCAGCGCTCGCCGCCGGAGCGAGCTATCTGGAGACCGACTGTCATCTCACGCGCGATGGCGAGGTCGTGCTCGCGCACGACGCCGACCTGTCGCGGGTGACGGGTGATCCACGACAGATATCAGATGTGGATCGCGTCGAGCTCGAAGCGCTCTTCGCCGACCGCGGTGGACTGCTCACCCTCCATGACGCGCTCGTGGATTTCGCCGACGCTCGCTGGAACATCGACGTCAAGGCGGCAGCCGTCGCCGCGCCCCTCGGGCGGATCGTGGCGACGCACGGTCACCGTGTACTGGTGACCAGTTTTGCCGATGCGTACCGGCGGGCCGCGCTCAAGGCTGCGGCGGGGGAGCGCCCCGCGATCCTGCCAGCCACGTCGCCGGGAAAAGGCTCACTGATTCGCCTACTGGTCGCGCTCGCGCGCCTCTCGGAAACCGCGGCGAGGCGCGCACTCGCCGGGTTCGACGCGGTGCAGATCCCGGAGCGGCAGGGCCGGCTGCGGGTGCTTACACCGAGGCTCGTGCGAGCGGCGCACGCGAACGGTGTGGAAGTGCACGTATGGACGGTCAACGACAGCGCCGACATGCGAAGGCTTGCGGCGATGGGGGTCGACGGCGTGATCACCGATCGCACGGATCTCGCGCTCGCCACGCTTCGCGACGAGCTCGGGGGCGAGCTGAGCAGTGGGCCGGGTCGCGAGCGCTGACCTCACCAGCGCTGACCACACTTGCGCAGCCGCCGCGCTCGATGCCGAGCTACCCGGAGTGCGAGGGCGAATTGATCGACAGCGTCACGTGGGTCGCGACGTGCTGCACGGTCGCGCCAACGGCGATCCACGCATTGGCCACGGTCTCGAGCACTGAGGCGAGGTCGCCGTCGAGACGGGTCGCGAAATGGTCGGATCCCGAATAGACACCCTCGACCTTCGCCTGTTCGATTGCGGAGTAGATCGGGGTCATGTGATCGGCCGGTGTTGCTGATCCGCTCGGAGCGCCCGCATCGAGCAACGGGTACAGCGACCAGTGAGCGCTCGCCCGAATGCCGGTCGAAGCGAGGGTGACCGGTGCCGCGCCGAGCGCCGAAACCCCTGCGGGCAGCGCGCACTGCAGCTCACCCGGGCATCCGCGGGACAACAGGATCGCGACTGACACGTGCGCGCCGCTCGCTGCCGTCGCCGCGATGACGTCGCGCAGGTACTGTGCCACGCGCTGCTCGCTGCCGGTCACGAACGTTGAAATATCGTTCGTCTCAGTGGCGAGACCCGATGCGTCCACCCCGCCGAGCGCGCCGAGAATGATGCGCACGTAGTCGGAGTCATACGCCGAGAGCGTGAAGCGCGCACCCACGCCGTACTGCTCCGGGGTGATGTCGATGCCGGAAGCGAGAACCGTAGCGGGGTCATCTGTCAGAGAAGTCACGCCCCCACCTTAGGGTGCATGAGCCGCCCCGCGGCAAAACAAAGCTTGCTAGGGTGGGCCCCACACGGGAGTCCGGTAGGCCGGGCTGAGAGGAAAGTACTCAACTTTCGACCGTCGAACCTGATCTGGATCATGCCAGCGCAGGGAGACACTCTACGAACCCGTGCCCAATCCATTACAGAGGGGCACGCACACATGCGCAACCGCAATTCCGGCGCCGACGGCGCCGCATCAGCCATCACCCGCAAGCACCAACTCCGCATGCTTCGCCTCACGACGGCCGCGCTCGCCGCAGGGGCGTTCGCCCTGGTGGGTTGCGCGGCCAGCGCCGACACCTCGCGCGGCGCGGGCGGCGACAGCAAGCTCACCCCGGTGACGTTCGCCCTCGACTGGGCACCCAACACCAACCACATTGGCGTCTACGTTGCCGACGAGCTCGGGTATTTTTCCGACGCTGGCCTGGACGTCGAAGTCTTGCCCTACGCCTCCACCCCCGCAACCCAGCTCGTGTCCGCCGGCGAGGCAGACTTTGGCATCGGCGGGCAGTCGGGCGTGCAGATGGCCCGCACCGCCGGCCTCGACCTCGTCTCGGTGTTCGGGGTGACGCAGACCGACTCTGGCAGGCTCGTCGTGCTCGGTGACCGCTCCGATGTGACGCGCCCCGCCGATCTTGACGGGCACACATTCGGCGGGTTCGGATCGCCGCTCTACACCGCGCTCGCGCGCGAGACGATCCAGGGTGATGGTGGGAAGGGCGACTTCGAGGAGGTGTCGCTCGACACGGGATCGTACGAGGCATTGTCGCAGGGCCGTATCGACTTCACATTGTCGATCGCGACCTGGGAGGACCTGCAGGCGAAGCTCGATGGTCACCCGTACCGGGCGTTCAAGTACCAGGACTTCGGCGTGCCAGATGAGCAAGCGATTGGCATCGTGTCGAGCAGTGCGTATCTTGACGCGCACCCGAAGCAGGCGAAAGCCTTCGTGCACGCGGTCGCCAAGGGATACGCGTACGCGGCCGAACACCCGGACAAGGCCGCTGATCTGCTGATTGCCGCAAACCCCGACACCCTCGGCACCGCGTCCGATCTGGTATATGAGAGCGCACAATTGCTCGCAGACGACTACCTCACCGCGCCGGGTCGCAACATCGGCGAGGCGAACTCTGAGTCGTGGAGCGAATTCGGGGAGTTTCTTTTCAATCGCGGGTTGCTCGTCGACGCCGACGGTAAGAAGGTCACGTCGCAACCCGACTGGAGCGCGTACTACTCAAACGACTACCTGGGTTAAGCCGTGATTCGCGCACGGCAATTCTGGCCAGCCACGACGCGGGCCTCGGGGGCGCTGGCGACCGTCGCCGCCCCGGCAGTCGCGTTCTTGCTGCTGCTCGCGGCGTGGCAGGCGGTGTCGTCGAGCGGGCTCGTGCCCAGTGACATGCTGCCCCCGCCGTCGCGCATTGTGTCCGCCGGGTTCGCCGAGCGGGACGCACTCGTGCGGAACACGATCCCGACCCTGCTCGCGACCATCGCCGGGTTTGCCTTCTCAGTCACCCTGGCGGCCGTGACCGCGGCGCTGCTCGATTTCTCACGGGTGCTGCGAAGCGCCCTGCTGCCGCTCTTGATCGTCAGTCAGACACTCCCGCTGATCGCGCTCGCGCCCCTCGTGGTGCTGTGGTTCGGGTTTGGGCTGCTGCCGAAGATTCTGCTCGTCGCGTTCGTGACGTATTTTCCGATGGTCGTCGGATTGCTGCGCGGGTTTGCTGCGGCCGATCCCGAGGCTGAGCACCTGCTCACCTCGATGGGAGCGTCGCGCGCCGTGGTGTTTCGGCTCGTGCGGCTGCCCGCGGCGACCCCGTCGTTCTTTTCAGCGTTGCGCATCTCGATTACCTATGCAGTGGTCGGTGCGATCTTTGCGGAGTACGCGGGTGCGGTCGCGGGCCTCGGCGTCTATATGCAGTCGGCGAAGAACGTGTTTCGCACCGATCTCGTGCTCGCCGCCGTCTTCGTGAGCACGGCGCTCACCCTGTGCTTGTTTGGACTGGTCGTGCTAATTGAACGCTTTGCGGCGCCGTGGTTGCGCATCGAGCAGGGGCGCGCAGGTGACGGCGGCTTCGCCCGCGACAGCGCCGAAAAGCTGCGGAGCCTCTCATGAGTACGCTTGAGGTGCGTGGCGTCGGCAAGCGATTCGCGGATCGCGCCGTGCTCGACGATGTGTCGTTCATGCTCGCAGCCGGTGAGATTGTCGCCCTCGTTGGCGCGAGCGGCAGCGGAAAATCGACGCTGCTGTCGCTGCTCACGGGGGCAGTCCAGCCCGATCGCGGGGAGCTGCGATTCGGCGGTGCGCCGCTCCCGTCCCGTCGCCGACCGTTCGCGTACATGCCGCAGCGCGATGCGCTGTTGCCGTGGCGCCGCGTCGTTGAGAACGCGGCGATCGGGCTTGAGGTTCAGGGGGTGCCGAAACCAGCCGCGCGGCAACTCGTGCGTGCGCTGCTCGACCCGTTCGGGCTGAGCGGCGCTGAGCGGCTGTACCCGCGCCAGCTCTCGGGCGGCATGCGGCAGCGCGTGTCGTTCCTGCGGGCGGTGGTGCAGGATCAGCCGATCCTGCTGCTCGACGAACCGTTCGGCTCGCTCGACGCGATCACCCGCGACGAGCTCCAGCGCTGGTTGCTCGACATGTGGCGCGAGACTCACTGGACGATTCTGTTCATCACGCACGATATTCGCGAGGCAGTGCGGCTGGCGGATCGTGTGCTCGTGCTCCCGTCGGCGCCGGGGCCCATCGCGAGTGAGGTCGTCGTCACCCGGGATATCCCACGCGACGAGCAGTTTCTTACCGATACGCGGGTGCCGCCGCTGGAACTCGCGCTCCGCGCGGCGCTGTACGCCGATACTCAGGAGTCGCGGTCGAAACCCATCGCGTAGGCCCGCTCGGGAAGCCGGTCGATGGGGGTTCGCATGGCCAGGTCGAACGCGGTTGTGAGGGCCTGAGCTCCCAGGTGGGGCCAGGGTCTGCCGATCGTGGTGTTCAGGCTGGCGAGACGTGCGGCCGTGTGGGCCGATGCGAGGCGGCGGCGCTGCCAGTCCGCGAGCGTCGCTGGCTGGGTACTCTCGGTGCGGGGCGCCCGCCGTCCCGCAAGCACCGGCGCCAGGGTGGCCGCGTCGAGCAGGCCCAGGTTCATTCCCTGGCCCCCGATGGGGCTCACCTCGTGCGCCGCATCGCCGATCGCAATGACGAAGCCCGCGTAGTCGGGGAGCGCCGGGAGCCGCGAGTGAGTATTCCTTTGCCCCAGCACCATTCGGTCAAGCAGCACGCGGCGAATACCGAAGCTGGTCGCGTGCGAGATGCGCGCCGCAAGCTCAGCGTTGCCTGTGCGGGTCGCGATCGCTTCGCTGAGCACAGCCGCGGGATCGAGATCGGCGTCGATCGTGGCGCCACGTTGCCCCGCGATCCGCGCCACCAGTCGCCGCCCGCCGCCCGGGAGCGGAAACGATTCAGCGACGCCGTGTTCGCCGAGCATGAGCACGGCGGTGTCCGCTGGCTGGTCGGGAGATTCCGCGAGGTCCGTCATGACGTAGCGATCGGGATACGCGCGTGACCGGCGTCGAAACTGCGCGGGGAGCAGGTGGCGCCCCGACGACCCGGTGGCCACGACAACGGTGCGGGCGATCCACACGCGCTGTTGACCGGTCTCGTCGAACGCGAGCACCCGCACGCCGCCGGGTTCGCGCTGCAGTTCGGAGACCGTGACGCCGCTCAGGGGAGTGGGGCCGTCTGCTGAGACGGCGGCCTCGGTGACCGCCTGCGGCACCGCAGCCACAAACGGGAAGCGAGTGCGTAGTCGGGAGAACCGGACCTCGCCGAGGCGGTGCGCCTCTGGTCGATTCCGCACTGCCGCGTATGCGACGCCTCTCCGAATGCGCGCTGCCTCGGCGAGGATGCGTTCCGTCGCACCGCTCGCTTCGAGCGCCGCGAGCACCGGTGGGTGCACGCCGATTGCACGCGAGCCGGGTTCCGCATCGCTGCGTTGCTCGAGCAGTACGACGTCAATGCCAAAGCGCCGCAGCTCGGACGCAGCCAGGGATCCGCAGGGGCCTGCGCCCACCACGAGCACCTCGCACGCGACCGTTTCGGTCACGCGGCGCCCGCGGTGTGCACCGCCAGCAGGCGAAACGGGTTCACGCTCTCTGCGTTCCAAGCCGCCGGCAGCCGCTCGGCGAGCTCGCTCGGGGTGTAGCTGCGCCGGATGCTGCGAAGCCCGTCGACGCGCAGCAGAGTGCCCGGGCTCACGGGTACGGCACCGACCGCGAATGCGCCGTACGCGAGCCGCCCCCGCGCGATGTCTGAGTGCACGGCCACTCGGCTCGTGAGCGCTTCAGAGTCAGCGATCAGCACGTCGAACTCCGACTCACTGAGGTGGTGCAGCAGATGGTTCGAGAGCACGATGTCGAATCGCTCGCCCTCGGAAACGAGCTCGGACGAGAAACACTGGCGATACGTGATGCCGGGAATGCGCGCCGCCGCGGTCGCGACCGCGATAGCGCGCGGATCAGGGTCGATGCCCACTCCCGTCACCGCGAATCCATCTCGGGCGGCGAGGCGCGCGATGCGACGCAGCACATCACCGCCGCCGCAGCCGACATCGAGCAGGCGGGCTGGTCCGGTGTGCATCGCCGCTGCGGCGGCGAGCACCGGCCGCAGCCGTGTGCGGTACACGCGGCCCCAGGCGGCAACTGCCCGGTTCATCGCGTCAAAGCCCTGGAACGTTCTGCGGAGACGATCCGCGTCGCAGCTTGGATCATCCATGATCTCCGTCAGGCGGGTGTCGCGCTGCGCGAGGGAGACGAATCTCACTTGTCAGAACCCGCTTCGGTGCCCACGCGGGTAAAGCGCGCGGTCTCGACTGTGAGGCCGGGTCCGAAGCACAGGCCTACGACGCTCGCACCCTCCGGGAGAGAGTGATCAGCGAGAATGCGCTGCAGGATGAACAGGATCGTCGCACTCGACATATTTCCGTACTCGCGCAAGACATCGCGCGACACCTGCATTGCGTCGTCGGCGAGCTCAAGCCCGCCCTGCACGCGGTCCAGCACGCTTCGGCCGCCCGGGTGCACGGCCCACGCGTCGACGTCGGCACCGCCGAGCATCGGACCGACGACGTCGGCGATTTCACGGCCGATGATGCGCGGCACGTTCGCGGTGAGGCGCATCTCGAAGCCGTGATCGCCGATCGTCCAGTCCATGTCTTGCTCGCCATCAGCGGTGATCGCCGTCGAGAACGCGCCGACCTGGAGCGCGGGGCCGGCCTGTCGATCCGGGATTGGATCAGACGCGACAATCGCCGCCCCTGAGCCGTCGCCGAATACGGCGGAGGCGACGATCTGCTCGGGGTCATTCGACGACCGAATGTGGAGCGAGCAGAGTTCGGTGCAGACGACGAGTATCACCGAGCCGGGCTGCGCGTCAGCGATCCGGGTGGCTGCGCGAAGGGCGGGGAAGGCGGCCGCGCACCCCATGAAGCCGATGTTGTAGCGCTCCGCGCTCGCGGGGATGCCGAGCTCTTTCACGAGCAAAAAATCGGGGCCGGGCGCGAAGAATCCGGTGCACGAGGCGGTCACGACGTGCGTCACATCGGCGGGGGAAAGCCCGGCCCGCTCGAGCGCGTCACGCGCCGCCGCAGCCGAGAGCAACGGAGCCTCTCGCCGGTACACCAGATTTCGTGTTCCTGTGCTCGGGGAGAGCAGCAGTTCGCGATTTTCGGTGAACACGTCTGAATTCGAAGACGCGTCACCGACAGAATCAAGGCCACCGATCACCGAGTAACGCGTATCGATCGCTGACTGATCGAACGCTGCGCCGATAAGCCGAGACGTCAGCCGATTCACCCCCGGTTGCGCGGCAAAAAAGTCGCGGGTGCGCTCCTGGGCGAGGCGAGCCGACGGAACAGCGGTGCCGATGGCGAGAATCTGCGTGACCATGACGCAAACCTAGCCCCGTGGCGTGGCGAAGCCCAGGGCTTGACACGGATGGACTGGGGTGGCGGACCAATCAGAGAGAAAGCTGGGAACTTACTGCATGTTGCCCGCAGAATGCAACCACCTAGTAAGTCTGCTCCGAAGAGAGGACAGTACACACACCGGGTGACGTGCGCGTAGGCAACACCGTCACCGCCATCAAATAGAAGGAGAACGTCGTGAAGAACTCACCGAACCGCATTCTCGGAGTCATCTTCGGCGCGGTCTATGTCCTCGTCGGCCTGCTCGGGTTTGCCGTCACAGGTGGCGTTGGTTTCGTCGCCACCGAGGGCGGATTGCTCCTCGGCATCTTCGAGGTCAACCCGCTGCACAACATTGCCCACTTGCTGATCGGCGCCGTGCTGCTGCTCGCTGGCCTCGCAAATGTGCGCGCCGCCAAGGGTGCGAACGGCACAGTTGGAGCGGTCTACCTGCTGCTCGGTATCGTCGGCTTCTTCATTGCCGATACTGCTGCCAACATCCTCGCTCTGAACACCGCCGACCACATCCTTCACCTCGGCAGCGCTCTCGTGCTGCTCGTCGTGGCGATTGCGGCGGATAAGAACGTCGCGCCCGCAACGCGAGCCGTGGTCTGACGCGGCGAGTAACGCGATATCGCATTGCTCATGATTAAGACACTGTGGCCGGCTCTCGCAGCGATCGGGGCCGGCCTCGTGCTGTTCGCGACAGCTGCGGGTGCCGGTCTTGCAGTGGCGATTCCCGTCGGGGGAGTTGCGGTCGTCGAAATCGCGTGGGGGTTCAGCGTACTTCGGGCCGAACGGCTCGTCGTGCCCCGCGCAGCGGTCGCTGGCGGCGCGGTCGGCATCCTCGGGTCAGGATTCCTACTGCTTACGGGTCCGCTCGCCCTGATCCCGTTTCTCGCGCTCTTCGTCTTTCACTGGTGGATCGCGATTGCGGCTGTGATTGAGGTTCGGTCACTGCGAGCTGCTCCCGCCGCGAGCGGACGGCCCCGGCGAACAGGCGTGTTTGCGCTCGTGCTTGTCGCGGAGGCGATGCTCGTCGCGGCGATCGCGACACCGGCCCTCGCCGCAAGTGAGGCGGGCGAATTTGCGGTGCCACACGGTACGTCGCACGGGGCGTCGCATGGCGCCGCGCACGAAACGACTCCAGCGGGGCAGTGATCGAGCCCGAAAGCGCCATCCCGTAGGGTGGGGCTAGGATCCCCGGCGCGCCGTGTGCCGGGCCGAGAGGAGCACGTCATGCATCAGGCTATTGATCAACTTGCCAGCACGGGCAGCTCGGGCTTCATGACGCTGATGATCGTCGCGGCCGTGTTGATCGTGCTCGCTATCGCGCTGATCGTGTTCTCAGCGGTACGCCGGCGTCGTCGCGCTGCGGAAGCAGATGCTTCGGCGGTCGATATCTCGAGCCCCACGGATCCGTCGAACCCGCCCGCGCCGTAATACCGGCTACGAAGGTGGTGCAGAGCGCCGCTGTCGCGGTGCAGACGCGCTATGGAGCCGTCCCTGCAATCGTTTATTGTTCCCGTAACACGCCTTCGGTAGCGTGAGGACGGGCCCCACGCGGGGCCATTTCCTCGACCAGTCGGTGATGGCGCGATGTAGCGCTGAGCCTGACGAGAAAGCGTGACCGATGAAGATCACTCCTCACAAGCGTGCCCGAACGGGCATGATCGCGGCTTTGGCTGCCGCGAGTATTGCACTGACGGCGCCGCTCGGCCTGACTGCCGCGCAGGCCGCCGAACCGATCGACGGCGGCCCGTCGATCGGCGACTCCCTGTTTCCGGGCATCGGGAACACGGGCTACGACGTCACGCACTACGACGTCAAGCTGCGGTATCTCGCTGACAAGTCGATCACGGCAGTAACGACGATCTCCGCGAATGCGCCGGAGGCACTGCGATCGTTCTCCCTCGACTTCGAGGGTCTCAACGTCGATTCCGTGCTTGT
Organism: Leucobacter sp. NPDC058333; assembly: GCF_042726155.1. Taxonomy (NCBI): domain Bacteria; kingdom Bacillati; phylum Actinomycetota; class Actinomycetes; order Micrococcales; family Microbacteriaceae; genus Leucobacter; species Leucobacter sp. NPDC058333. Next base: position 33,611 of record NZ_JBHXHV010000002.1, on the reverse strand, counting down.
GAACGGCGTCGCCGCCGAGTACTCGCGGAGTGCCGATGCTGATGCAGTGGCATACAAGCTGCACATCACTCCGGCCGCTGTCGTTCCGGCTGGCGACTTCACTGTTGAGGTGGCGTATTCCGGTACACCCTCGACCCACATTGATCCCGACGACTCGCTCGAGGGATGGGTTCCGACCCCGGACGGTGCGACGGCTCTGGGGCAGCCGGTCGGCACGATGACCTGGATTCCGAGCAACAACACGCCGGCAGACAAGGCGACGTACGACTTTGCGTTCACGATCCCGACCCAGATCAACGGCAAAGACGCGGCAGCAGCCAGTAACGGTGAGCTTATATCGAGGACTCCGTCGGCCGATGGCACCGAGACGACGTGGACCTGGAAGCAGCAGAAGCAGATGGCCACGATGGTCACGATGCTGTCCATCGGCAACTACAACGTCTACGAGTCGCCGATCACCCTGACAGACGGCCGGGTCATCACTGACTGGAGCTTCGTTGATTCGGGGATTAGCCCGACGACGCAGGCGACGATCCAGACTCGTCGCGACCAGCTGCAGAACATCATTCAGTTCCTTGAATCGAAGTACGGCGCGTACCCCGGCAACAGCACGGGCGTCGTCGTCGACGTCACGAGCCTCGGGTACGCCCTGGAAACCCAGGATCGCTCCTACTTTGAGCGCTCGGTGTCTCTGGGCACGCTCGTGCACGAGCTGGCACACCAGTGGTTCGGCGACTCGGTGAGCCCGGCAGACTGGAACAGTATCTGGATCAGTGAGGGCATGGCGACCTACGCGTCTGGGATGTATACGGAGGAGGTGTCGGGCGGCGCGAAGACCGCAGACACCTATTTCAATACGTGGAACGGCACGGAGGCGTCGAGCGCGCGGTGGGCAGTGCCGACCGGCGCGATGACCGACCCTGCAGAGCTCTTCGACTGGCAGGTGTACACCCGCGGGGCGATGACGTTCCAGGCGCTCAAGCAAGCCCTGACGCCGGAGGTGTTCGCCGATCTGATCAAGACCTGGAACGAACGAAACGCGGGAACAAGTCAGACCACGACGGAGTTCCAGGCGCTCGCAGAGGAGCTTTCGGGCCGCGACCTCGACGCGTTCTTCCAGGACTGGATTTTCGACGCAGACAAGCCGGCGTGGCAATCGACCTGGGATCTCGCGCTGTCGAGTGACCCAGCACCGGGAGAAGTTCCGGTCGGGAGTGACGTCACCTACACGGTGTCGGCTGCGAACACGGGCAAGGTGCCCGTAACGGACGGTTCGGTCTCAATCGACGTTGCCGGGTTGCTCGCATCGGCGACGATCGACGCATCGGCGCTGCCCGCGGGCCTCACCCTCGACGGGTCGACACTCACCTGGAAGCTGCCGGAGACCGCTGTCGCACAACCGGCAAGCGTGTCGTTCACAGCAACACTCTCGGATCGTGCGTACGGTGCGAGCGTGCCGGTGTCGGCGCGCGCAGATTCGCTCGGCGTCACCTGCACGGAGTGCAGCGTCGACCACACCACAGCGGCGCTGCCGCCGATCACCGAGGCCGACCTGACCGACGAGACGCGCGGCGGCATTGTGCTTCCTGCGACTGTCGAACAGGGCGGCACGATCACGGCGCAACTGCCAAGCGACGAGTACGACGGTGAAACCTTCAGCGCGATCCTGTTCTCGGATCCCGTTGAACTGGGCGAATCGCAGGTGACGGGAAACGCTGTGCCGGTGACGTTCCCCGGTGATGCTGAGCTGCGGGTGCACAAGCTCGCGCTGCGCTCCGCTGTAGGCGAGCTCATCGGGTGGGGCGAGATCGAGGTCGTCGCGGCGGAGCCGGGCACCGCTGAGGCCAACGCCGATTCTGGCGCTGGCGGCACGGCTGACGCTGCTGGCACGGCCGACGCTGCTGGCACGGCTGACGCTGCTGGCACGGCCGACGCTGCTGGTACGGCGAACGTCGCAGGCACAGCCGATGCTTCGGGTTCGGGCGCCTCGGCATCCGGCGCATCAGGTGCATCAGCGTCGGCGTCCACCTCCGGTGCCTCGGCATCCACGTCGGGTGCGGTTGCATCCGAAGCCGGTGCGAACGCGGCGAATCTCTCTGTGACCGGCGGCGCAAGTATGCTGCCGTGGATCATGGGAGCCGGCGCCGTCGCGCTGCTGGCAGCTGCCGCGCTCGCCCTCGGTGCCGCGCGACGTCGTCGCGCTGACACCGCGTAGCGAACACGAGGTGCCGCGCCGCGAGCGCGGCGGCCTACCCTCCGAACGAGGCATGCGCAGCGCGCATGACGGCCGCCGTGCTCGCGGTGAGCACCGACGGGTCGCATCCCGCCGACCACGCCGTCTGCCCATCGGCTCCGCGGCACTCGACCAGTGTGAGCGCTCGCACGTGTGAACCCGCGCCAATGCTCGTCTGGTGCAGGCTGAGCACCTCGATGACGACTCCGGCATCGGCAAGAGCCGCAGTGAGTGCAGCAACGGGACCTACGCCGTCGTGTACGGTCGCGTGTTCGATGCCGTCACACAGCAGCGTTATGGCTGTGCGCGATCCGAAACCGGTGTCGTGGGTGTCACACGCAGTGAGTGTGGGAGCGCCCAGGGGTGCGCCCGCGGCGTCAGCAATGTACTCCCGCTCCAGGATCCGCCAGAGTTCGGCCGCTGTCGCCTCGCCGCCGCTGCCATCGGTGTGCTCTTGGACGCGTCGCGCGAACTCGATCTGAAAGCGGCGGGGGAGTTCGATGCCGTACTCGGTTTCGAGCAGATACGCGATTCCGCCCTTGCCTGACTGCGAGTTCACACGAATAACCGCGTCGTAGCTGCGACCGATGTCGGCGGGATCGATGGGGAGATACGGTACGCGCCAGTCAATCTCCGACTCGGGCCGCCCGGCCGCTGCCGCGCGGGATCGGTGCTCAGCGAATCCCTTCTTGATCGCGTCTTGGTGGGTGCCACTAAACGCGGTGTGCACGAGGTCACCGACGTACGGGTGCCGCGGGTGCACCTCAATTCGGTTGCAGTATTCGACCGTGCGACGCACCTCGTCGATGTGCGAGAAATCGATCATCGGATCGACACCCTGCGCGTGCAAATTCAGTGCGAGGGTCGCAATATCGACATTCCCCGTGCGTTCCCCGTTTCCGAAGATGCAGCCCTCCACGCGCTGCGCCCCGGCGAGCACCGCGAGCTCGGCGCACGCGACACCCGTGCCGCGGTCGTTGTGCGGATGCACCGAGAGGATGATGCCGTCGCGGCGGGCGAGGGCGCGATGCATGTACTCGATCTGGTCGGCGTAGACGTTCGGGGTCGCGATCTCCACCGTCGCTGGCAGGTTGATGATGACCGGACGCTCCGGGCGTGCATCCCAGAGCTCGGTGACGGCGTCGCACACCTCAAGTACGTAGTCGGGCTCCGTGAGATTGAAGACCTCCGGAGAAAACTGGAATCGCACGTTCGGCAGATGCCCGGCGAGTTCGAGCAGGTCGCCTGCGCCATCGAGAATGAGCTGTTTCAACTCGACGCGATCGCGCCCGAGCACGGTCTCGCGCCAATCGGGCGCCGTCGCGGTGTACATATGAATCACCACGTCGTTGGTGATGTCGGCGATCGACTCGACGGTTCGTTCGATCAGGTCCCGGCGTGCGGGAGTGAAGACGACGATGGCGACATCGGACGGGGCGAGATCTGACTCCGCGATGAGCCGAACGAAGTCGTAGTCTGTCTGCGACGCCGACGGGTAACCGACCTCGATCTCGCGGTACCCCATCTCGACCATCAACGCGAAGAAACGACGCTTGCGCTCGGGATCCATCGGCTCAGCGAGCGCCTGGTTGCCGTCGCGCAGGTCGACGGGTACCCAGAGCGGCGCTTCGGTGCAGCGGGCGTTCGGCCAGGCTCGCTCGGTGCCCGGGAGCGGGTGCGGGAGGACGACGCGTGCGAAGGCGTCGCGATACCGGTGCGATGGCATGGGGGAGGGCTGCTGGCGATTCCAGCTGGCGCGAGTGGCGGTCGAGGCGGGAGCGGGATGAGTCATGGCGCCGAGAGTAGCACAACTCCTCAGACAAGTTGAGGAGTGATAGGGTGTGACGACCGAGAGGATCACATGACTCAGAACGCCGAGACCGTGCAGCGCCGCGCCCCGCTTGCCGACCAAGCCGCCGAGCTGCTGCTCGCACGAGTGCGAGCTGGAGAGTGGGCGCTCGGGCAGAAGCTCCCGGGGGAGACCACGCTCGCACCGCAGCTGGGGGTCGGGCGGTCGACCGTGCGCGAGGCGATTCGCCAGCTCGCGGGGCGTGGCGTACTGACGAGCCGCCAGGGGGCCGGGGTGTTCGTGACGTCGCTCGAGGCGCGTGAGGACTGGGACTCGGTGCTGCTTCGTGCGGATATCGTGTCGGTGATCGAGGCGCGCATTGCGATCGAGAGCGAGGCCGCGGCCCTTGCGGCAGCGCGGCGCACGCCGTCCGACATTCGCGCTATCCGCCGCGCCCTATCCGCACGCGCGGAACAGCGTTCGGAGATTGAGGCGCACGTTGACGCCGATACGGCATTCCACCGCACGATCGTTGCTGCCGCGCAGAACCCGATCCTGCTCGAACTCTTCGACGGCTGCACGCCGCGCATGCGGCGCGCGATGATTGAGATGCTGCGCATCAAGCGGGTATTCGGTGGCGATGAGGATCACCACACGCACGTCGAACTCGCCGAGTCCGTAGTGTCACGCCAGGCGGAGACCGCCCGGGAACTGAGCCGAGCGCACCTTGCTGCGCTGCGGGGGGCGCTCGCGTGACTAGTCGCGCGTGACCGGTTGACGCAGAATCGTGCGGAGACGCTCGGGGGCGGTGCGCCGCGGGTCAGAGAGATAGATCTCGTGGTGCTTGCCCGTGAGTCTCAGGCCCTGACCGACGATGGCATTCGCGTGCATTTCTGCGAGCACCGGCGCCTCGTCGTCGTATGTACCGAGGTGCAGGGTCTGCACGCAGAGCCCGTCGTTGAAGCGCTCGAACCGCACGCGTTCAATACCGGCGGTAGTTCCCTTGGCGAGCACCGCCTCACGCGCGGCCGATACGAAGTCGTCGTCGATCCAATCGGGCTGCACGATCATCATCGTCCAGTGCCACTGCGACTTGTCGCGTCGCGAAGTGAACGAGGCGTGATCGTCGGCCCACCAGAGACCCTCGAGCGGCATCACGACGAAGTCGCGCCCCAGCTCACATTTGCTCGCGAATTTCACTGCGTAGGCGAGCGGATACAGTGCAGCAAGAGCGGCAGCGTATTCGGGCGCGGTGTTGGGGTCGCCGTGGCCGTCGATCATCAGCGCATTGAGCGGCGGCACCTCGAGCAAGCGAAACTCGCCGTGAAGCGCGCGATAGGCGTCGAGCTCACGCTTCAGATCGACCTTCGCACCCTGGCCGGCGGTCATGCCACACCGAGTTCGAAGACCGCGCGATCCTGCATCACGCCATTGATCTGCAGCGCGATCGCCGCCGTCCCGGGATAGTACGTGCGCGTGGTGATCGGCCGAAATGACTGCGCAGTGGTGACTGTGGTCGAGGCGCCGGGCGACAGCTCGCGTTGCGCCAACTTAAACACCTTCACGCGCTCGCGGCCGCGAGCGTCCGGGAACGCGAGCACGTAGTCGATTACGAGGCGGGCCGAGGTCGCCCCCACGTTGGTGATGTCCGCCGCGAAGCGCAATTCGCCGCCGATCGGTACCCTCACGGACTCGAGCCGCAGTGCAGACACCGTGAGCTGCGCGGAGCCGAAGCCGAGCACATCGAGCGCGCCGGGGTCACCGCGCTTCACGAGCGTGCGCAGCGCGTGCCGCGTGGTGCGGTCGACGTGAGTCCCGCCCCGGCGCTGCCAGCCGAGCACGGTGTCGACCGTGAACTGCTCATGTGCGCGGCTGTGATCATTCAGGTGATTCGCGACGGAGCGCCGCACCGATTCTTCAGGATCGTCGAACAGTGCGTCGAGAATAGGGCGCGATGGCGTCGTGTCAGCGACCAAGGCCGGGATGCGTTCGGCCCACGGCAGCAGTGGACGGCTTCCTTCGGAGGCGAGGCGTCGCACATGCCAACTTGAGTGTGTGGTCCACTCGCTGAGGTGGCCAAGACTGCGGTCGAGGTCGTGTCGCAGGAGTGGACGTATGGAGAACTCCGACGACATTCGCGGGGTGAGTTCCCGAAGCACGTCGAGGGCGTTGTCGAGTGCCTCGTGGGTGTCGTGCTCGACCGCGCTCCAAGCCACCGCGAGCCCGGCTGGCCACAGCATCCAACCCGTGAAGTCGGGATCGTCGAGAGCGGCGCGCACCAGCGCATTGAGCGCTTCGGGCGTGCGGCCGTGATCGTCGCGGATTGCGACCGCGAGCAGGCGTGCGCGTGCGCTCAGGGCGAGTCCGTCGAGCGACCGCGCCGCGGCCGACATCGAATGTTGTGCGGCTGCCGGATCGGCGTCCGCAAGGATGCGACCGAGCTCGGATACCCGCTGCGGCCCGAGCAGCTCATCGGTCATCGGCATCGGAGACTCCGCTCTGCGAGGTGTACAACACGCGTGGAGTGTACGGTACGCCACGCGCGCGATGAAACCCGCTTGCCGCTCCCGGGCGTGCCGGATACCGTCGAATTGACGCCCTGTTCCGGGCGTCGGGAGGAGCACCATGAGCGGGCACGAACAGCAGCGGGTCGACGACAATGCATCGCAGACCCCGCCGCGCGGGTTTGTGCCGCGACTGATCGCGCGTGCGCTGCGTCTGCGCATCGTGCGCGCCTATCTTCGGTACAGCGAGCACCGGGGGCCGATGCTCGCGGACAGCATCACCTACCGCGCGCTGTTTAGCCTGTTCGCGGGCATTTTGCTCGGATTTTCGATCGCCGCAATTTGGCTGGGGTCGAACCCAGAGGCGATGTCGACGCTGCTGGACACGCTCGATACCGTCATTCCCGGAATCGGCGGTTTGATTGATCCGGGCAGCGTGCAACCCGTCGGCTTCACGATCGTCGGCGCGATCTCGCTCGTCGGTCTACTCGGTGCGGCGATCAGCGCGATTGGCAGTCTGCGCGCCGCGCTGCGGACGCTCGCCGACGAGCTGCACGATGATGTATTCATCCTGTGGGTGATTCTGCGTAACCTGCTCGTTGCGGTGCTGTTCGGTGGGCTGCTGCTGGCCGCTGCAGCGCTGAGCGTGCTCGCGTCGGTGGGGATCACGACGCTCCTCTCGTGGCTCGGCATTGAGGCGGGGCCGGTCACCGCGTGGATCTCCCGCATCGTCGGCGTGCTCATTGTGTTTGCGATTGACTCGGCGTCGATCGCACTCGTGTTCCGGGTACTGTCGGGGGTGCGAGCGCCCGCGAAGGCACTGTGGGCGGGCGCGATTCTCGGCGGTGTCGGGCTCACCGTGCTGCAAGAGCTGTCCAGTCTGTTCGTGCGGGGCGCTACTTCGAACCCGCTGCTCGCCTCGTTCGCAGCGCTCATTGCGCTCCTGCTCTGGATCAACCTGTCGTCGCAGGTCATTCTCATCGCGAGCAGCTTCATCATCACCGCGACGGCTGAAGCACGCGATCGCCTTCGGGAGAGGTACGGCGCTGAGACGCTGGTGCAGCACAGGCGCAGGCGAGCCGAGGAGCTCGTACACGCGGCAACCCGCGAGTTGCGCGCGGCACAGGAGGCTGAGCGCGAAGAACGCGAAAAGACGGCGAGCTCGGCGGCCGCGAAGTGAGCCGCCGCGAGCTAGGCCGCTGACCCGCGTAGTTTTTCTACGACGGCGGCGACACGCTTGGCGCGTGTCTCCTCCCGCTTCGCCTCGGTCACGGAGCGCGCGTGCTCCTTTCGGTGCGTGAACGCGAGCGCGTCGAACGCATCCCGGAGGCCGGCCGCGTCGAGCGCGGCCGCGAGATCGACCGGCATATCAACGACACGCTCCGCCGTGTCGAGGTCGATGTTGGCGGAGATCGAGTCGCCGATATCAACGCCGAGTGCGGTGCGATTCGCCTTCGACAGGCCGATGAGATTCAGGCCTCCCATGCGCGCGAGTCGCAGACGGGCGGTCGCGCCGCCGATGGTCACGAGAACCGCCGCGCGCGGGCCGCCGCCGAGCTCAAGGACCTGGTCGTCGGTGAGCACGATTGCAGTTGCAGGGCCCTTGGGCTCGAGAACGGTGTCGATGTGCAGCGTCATGGCGTCATGCTACTGCCGGCGGGCCATAACCGCGAGATGACGGGGGATAGGCTGGCCGAGTCGCCCGCTGTTGCGGGCTTATCCCTGTTCGCGAATGGAAAGGCAGGCCACCCGTGGCTGACCACAACCAGCACACCTTCGAGACCGCACTTCGCGCGTCAGCGACCGCCGGGCACGATCGCACGCTTGACGATCTGCAACGACTCGTCCGTATTCCATCGGTCTCGTGGTCGGCGTTCGACCCAGCACACGTCGCAGCCAGCGCAGAGGCGATCGCTGAACTGCTGCGCGAAGTCGGCGTCTTCGATGTCGTTGACGTACGCCGTGCGCCGATCGATGGCGGTACCGAGCCCGGGCACCCCGCCGTCGTCGCCCGCCGCGAAGCGCGCAATGGCCGCCCGACTGTGTTGCTGTATGCCCACCACGACGTGCAGCCCCCCGGTAAGGAGGAGCATTGGGATTCACCCGCGTTCGAACCGACGGTGCGTGACGGGCGGATGTACGGCAGGGGCGCGGCCGACGATAAGGCCGGTGTCATGGCGCACATCGGCGCGATTCGAGCTCTCGCCGCGGCCGCCGAAGCAGAAGGACGCGAGCTCGACCTCGGCATCGCACTCTTCATCGAGGGTGAGGAGGAGTGGGCATCGCAGTCGTTTGGCAACTTCCTGCGCGAGAATCGCGAGTTGCTGGCCGCCGACGCGATTATCGTCGCCGACTCAAGTAACTGGGACGAGATGACCCCGGCACTTACGATCGCGCTCCGCGGTGCGGTGGCGTTCAATGTGCGCATCGAGACGCTCGATCGCGCATCGCACTCCGGCATGTTCGGGGGTGCCGTCCCTGATGCAATGCTCGCTGCAGTGCGTCTGCTCGACACCCTGTGGGACGCCGACGGTTCGGTCGCCGTGACCGGTCTCGGTCGCGCCGACATGGCGGTGCCCGAGTACGACGAGGAGCGCCTGCGGCTGGAAACTGGGCTGCTCGATGGGGTGACCCCGATCGGGCGCGGCGAGATCCTCTCGCGCCTCTGGGCGCAGCCGTCGATTTCGATCACGGGGCTTGATGTTCCCGACGTCGCAAATGCTTCGAACACGCTGATCCCGAGCGTGCGAGTTCGCATTAGCGCGCGCATCGCACCGGGGCAGGATCCCGAGCTGGCTTACACGGCGCTGACGACGCACCTGCAGGATCACGCGCCGTTCGGCGCGCGCCTCACGTTTGAAGACCCGGGGCTCGGCCAGGCGTTTCAGGTAGACACGAGCGGCTGGGCCGTCGCCGAGGTGCGCGGGGCAATGGCCGACGCCTGGGAGCGTCAGCCGGTCGACATCGGCGTCGGCGGGTCGATTCCGTTCATTGCCGAGCTCGTCGAGGAGTTCCCGAGTGCTCAGATTCTCGTGACGGGTGTCGAGGATCCCGATGGCCGCGCGCACAGCCCGAATGAGTCGCTGCACCTCGAATCATTCCGGAAGTCGCTGCTCAGCGAAGCACTGTTCCTGGCGCGGCTCGACAGCCGCGAGGGCTGAACCGCGCCAGGAACCCGGGGGACTGGTCGCGAGCGCTAGTGCTTGTGACCAGTCGTCCCCGCTGCGGGATCGACGGGCGCTACTCCGGGAACGACCACGGGAGCGGCGGGCGCTGCTGAGCCGATCGGCGCCTGTGATGTGGTCGCGGCCTGTGCCTTGAGCAGGTCGCGGATCTCGCCCAGCAGGTCGACGTCGCTCGGTCCGGTCGGTGCCTCTGCGACCTTCGGGCGGAGCTTGTTCATCGGCAATACGAAGACGAAATACACGACTGCGGCGACGATGAGGAAGTTCAAGATCGCCGCAATGACGGCGCCGAATGCGATCGCGCCACCACCGGGAAGCCCGACCTTCAGTGCGCCCTCGAGTGAGTCAGCATTGAATATCATGCCGACGATTGGGGTAATCAGCGAGTCGACAACCTGCTGCACGACCGTGTTGAAAGCCGCGCCGATGACGACGGCGACCGCGAGTTCAATGACGTTCCCTCGCAAGATGAACGACTTAAATCCCTGAAGCATGTGAGTCCTTTCCAGTGTGACTGCGATTCCAAGGTAGCGGGTCGCAGACGCGCAGCGGGGCTCCGCGCGAAATGTGTCGCACGAAGCCCCGCTGCCGAGTGATGTGGCTAGTAGCAGGCCATCGCATCTTCAGTCAGCGCGGTTGCGAAATCCTCGCCGATTGATGACGTACCCGGATCTAACGCTGTCGGGTCCTTGGCAAACTCGTAGTAGGCCTCGTACGCGGACTGATTGGGGCTCGGAATAGTTGCGAGCGTCTGCAACACGTCGAGAAGTTCGTCCGTCACTCCGGCTGATGAACTCACCGTCGCAAGTGAGTTGTACGCATCGCAGAACTCCGGCGAACGATCGCCCGTGTCGCTCGAGCCGCCGGAGGCGGCGTCAGCCGCGGCGTCAGCGGCTGCGGCGGAAGCGACGTCAGAGGCCCCCTCGGATGCACCGGCAGAAGCGCTGTCGCTCGGGGTCGGCATCGTCGACTCGAGCTCCTCTGTTGCCTGGTCGAGGTCTTTCAGCGCGCTGTTCGAGGCCGACACGGCCGCGCCGAAGAAGAACAGCGTAAAGATGATGACACCCACCGAGATCAGCACGGCGACGCCGCCAGTGATGATGCCCGTGAGCGACATGCCCTTCGACTGTCCCTTGCGAAGACCGATGATGCCGAGGACCACGGCAGCGATACCGCCGAGGAGCCCAATTACCCAGGTCCAGAAGAACACGAGGCTCGCGATGCCAACGATCAGCGAGGAGAGTGCGAGACCCTTCGGCTGCACCGGCGGGTAGCCGCCGGCCGCGTAACCGGGCTGGGGCATCTGCGGTACCTGCGGGGGAGCCGAACCGTACGGGGGCTGTCCACCCTGCTGCGGGGCAGCAGGCGGCACGGACCCGTACGCGGGCGGCTGCGGCGCATTGCCTGCGGGCTGCTGCGGCGGCTGCACGGTCTGCGGCTGCTGCGGTGCGATGGGCGTGGTGGGCGGAACAGCTGGCGGCTCTGCGGATGCGGCCGGCGGCTGCAGCGGCGTCGTCGGCTGCTCGCCGTTCGGGAGATTCGGGTCAGACATGAGCGGTACTGCTCCTTCACAGGATTCGGCTTCCCCGGGCCTATTCGCAGCAGCTGGCGACGAGCGGAACCCCGGTGGTGCGGCACAGGTCCCCGCCGCACCACACCATCTTATGTGCGAACTGCGGACTGTGTCCGAATTTCCTGACTGAGGAAAGTGAACAGTACTCCAAGCCAGGCAATGGCCTAGCGTTAGCCGTATGGAGTTTCTCGGCGCGATGCCCACTGTCGATCTCACCTATTCCGACGTCTTCCTCGTGCCACGGCATTCCGAAGTGGGAAGTCGGCTCGACGTCGCGCTCGCGCCCGACGACGGGACGCCAGCGACGATTCCGCTCGTCGCAGCCAACATGAATTCGGTTACGGGCCCACGGCTCGCGGCGGTGCTCGCGCGTCGTGGCGGGCTCGCAGTGCTGCCGCAAGATCTTTCGCCGGAGGCGACGCACGCGGCGATCCGCAGGGTGAAGGCCGAGCCGGTATCCGTCGACGCGGCGATCGTGCTGCCGCCCGACGCGACGGCGGCGGACGCGCTGCGCTGGATCCCACGAGCCGAGGGTCAGCTGGTCGTCGTCGCTAATGACGCGCACAATCAGTCTGTGGGTGAGGCGTGGCAGGCGCCCAGCGCGTCCGTACCGATTTCGTCGGTGCGCGGCACCCTCGGCGCTCACCGTCTCGCGACTGTGCCGGCAGACGCGCGACTCGGGGACCTGCTACACGCGCAGACCGTCGTGCTCGACGAGTCAGATCTGGGCGACGCGCGCGCCGCATTCGATGCGGTCGACGCCGCGCTCCGCGCCAATCCAGGTGGTGCCGCCGACGCCGTCTGCGTCGCGCGCGACGGGGTGCTACTCGGCACGCTCTCGCGCCGGTCAGCGCTGCGAGCCTCGATCTATGCGCCAGCGCTCGACGCACGTGGACGACTCGCTGTGGCCGCAGCCGTGGGTATCAACGGGGATGTCGCCGCGAAGGCGCGCTCGCTCGCGGAGGCGGGCGCCGACGTGCTCGTCGTCGACACCGCGCACGGGCACCAGGCGAGCATGCTGCGCGCCCTCGACGCGGTGGCCGCGCTCGATCTCGGGCTGCCCATCGTCGCCGGCAACATCGTGACCGCCGAGGGTGTCCAAGATCTCGTAGGTGCCGGGGCAAACATCTTGAAGGTGGGTGTCGGGCCCGGGGCCATGTGCACGACGCGCATGATGACGGCGGTCGGTCGACCGCAGTTCTCTGCCGTGCTCGAGACAGCGCAGGCCGCGCGCGAACTCGGCGCTCACGTGTGGGCCGACGGTGGCGTGCGCTACCCGAGAGATGTCGCGCTCGCGCTCGCGGCGGGGGCATCGTCGGTGATGATCGGATCGTGGTTCGCGGGCACGGCGGAGTCGCCAGGCGAACTGATGGCCGATGCCAACGGCCGTCAGTACAAGGAGTCGTGGGGCATGGCGTCGACAAAGGCGGTGCAGGGGCGCTTCGGTGGGCTCGACGCGTTCGCGCTCGCCCGAAAAGAACTGTTTGCGGAGGGCATCTCGTCGTCGAAGATCTATCTGGACCAGCAGCGTCCGGGCGTAGAAGACCTGATCGACATGATCACGTCGGGCGTGCGGTCGTCGTTTACCTACGCGGGCGCCGGGAGTGTGCCCGAGTTTCACGTGCGCGCTCGCGTCGGTCTGCAGTCGGCTGCCGGATACGAAGAGGGCAAGGCACTGCCCGTCTCCTGGTAGCTCGATGAGGCTGGCCTGCGGCGCGTTGCAGCGCCGGACACCCTGCGGCCGGGCCGACGATCCCCATAGACTGGTGCACCTACGACCGTAAGGAGCATCGGTGAAGTACATCTCGACCCGCGGCGGCATGGAGCCGGCCCCGTACAGCGCGATCCTGCTTGAGGGGTTGGCGACAGACGGCGGTCTCGTCGTGCCAGAGACGCTGCCACAGGTCACGTCAGCCGAGATCGAATCCTGGCGCTCGCTCTCCTACCCAGAACTCGCGGCAGAGATCCTGAGCCGCTTCGCCACCGATATTCCCCGCGCCGACCTCGAGCGTATGTGCCGAGACGCATACAGCGCTGAGCAGTTCGTCGCCGAGGAGATCGTGCCGCTGACTGCGCTCGATGATCAGATCTCCCTGGTCGGACTATCCGAGGGCCCGACGCTCGCATTCAAAGACATGGCGATGCAGTTTCTCGGACAGTCGCTCGAGTACGTGCTCGCTCGCAGTGACCGCGCGCTCAACATTCTCGGCGCAACCTCGGGCGACACGGGCTCGGCAGCGGAATATGCCCTCCGCGGCAAAGATGGGATCGCGGTGTTCATGCTGTCGCCGCAGGGCCGCATGAGCGCGTTCCAGCGTGCGCAGATGTACTCCCTCGATGACGAGAACATTCACAACATTGCGGTCGACGGTGTGTTCGATGATTGTCAGAACCTCGTCAAGTCGCTCTCGAGTGATCTTGACTTCAAGCGCACACATCAGCTCGGCACGGTGAACTCCATCAATCTGGGCCGCATCAGTGCGCAGTTGGTCTACTACTTCTGGGCGTGGCTGCGCGCGAGCGACGCCGTGACCACCGACGACCGAGCCGACTTCAGCGTCTCGGTCACCGTGCCGTCCGGAAACTTCGGCAACATCCTCTCGGGTCACCTCGCAAAGTCGATGGGGCTGCCGCTGCGCAGGCTCGTGCTCGCCGCGAATGAGAACAACGTGCTCGACGAGTTCTTCCGCACCGGCATCTACGAGCCCCGGAGTGCGGCCGAGACGCACGCGACGTCGAGCCCGTCGATGGACATCTCGAAGGCGTCGAACCTCGAACGCTTCATCTTCGATCTGCTGGGCCGCGAGCCCGAGCGGCTCGCCGCCGCGTGGCGGGAGCTCGACGACACCGGTCGCATCGATCTCACAGCTGAACTGCCGCGGTTCGAGGCGGAGTTCGGCCTGCAGAGTGGCACGAGCACCCACGCGGATCGCGTTGCCACGATCCGCTCCGTCTTTGAGGGCAGTGGCCGTCTGATCGACCCGCACACGGCAGACGGGGTCAAGGTCGCTCGCGAGCACCTTGAGCCCGGTGTGCCGATGCTGGTGCTTGAGACAGCGAAGCCCGAGAAGTTCCCCGAGATCGTGTTCGAGGCGACCGGTGAGCAACTCGGTATGCCAGAACACCTCGCTGGCCTGCTTGAACTGCCGCAGCGCGTGACCGAGATGGCCGATGACGCGGCGCAACTGCGCACCTTCATCGCAGCGCGCGCAGTGAAGCGCTGACGGCTACAGATACTGACGCGATGACCAGCCGCGATTCCGCTGGTCACCCACGTGTGTGAACGACAAGGAGTGCGAATGTTCGGATGGGGATCGAGCCGCGAGGTGGACGATCGGCTGACGCGCCTGGAAATCGGTGCCGGTCACAAGTCCGATGCACCGCGCAGCGTGCGTCAGGTGTGGGGTGACGGGTTTGGCCTGATGGCGACTCGGTCACTGCAGATCATCATTGTGCTGCTGCTGACCGCGGCAATCATCTGGGGCATGCGCACGCTCACGACGGTGGTGATCCCGATTCTGCTCGCACTGATCTTCGCAAGCACTTTCGCACCGGTCACCGGCTGGCTGCGCCGACGCAACGTGCCATCGGCATTGTCGGCTGTGATCGTACTGCTCGGCATCGTCGTGATTCTCTCTGCCATCGGCTGGCTCATCGTGTGGGCCGTTCGCGACCAGTGGGATGACCTGTCGTCGCAGGCTCAAGACGGCATCGCGCAGGTGATCGACTGGTCGAAGACGCTGCCGTTCTTGCCCGACCAGTCGCAGCTGCACGACTGGGGCGACCAAATCACCGACTTCCTGACGAGTGCGCAGTTTGGTTCGGGGGCGCTCGCGGGGGTTGGCGCGCTGACGAGTTTTATCACGGGCCTCGTGCTGATGGTCGTCGTGCTGTTCTTCTTCTTGAAGGACGGCCCGAAGCTGTGGCGCTTCCTGCTGCGTCCGTTCCAGGGTGAGGGTCTGCGTCGCGCCGAGCGCGCTGGCGCGAAGACCGTTGAGACTCTGGGGTCTTACGTTCGCGGCACTGCGGGCGTAGCTGCGGTTGACGCACTTGGCATCGGCATCGGTCTGCTCATCTTGCAGGTGCCGCTCGCGCTGCCGCTGTCGGTGCTCGTATTTGTGCTCGCGTTCATTCCAATCGTCGGTGCCACCGTGGCCGGCATTCTCGCGGCGCTGGTCGCACTCGTCGCGAACGGACCCGTGAACGCGGTGATCGTCGTTGGCGTTGTGATCCTCGTAAACCAGCTCGAGGGCAACTTCCTGCAGCCCGTGCTGATGGGGCGCGCGCTCAAGCTGCACTCACTCGTGATTCTGCTTGCGTTAACCGTCGGCACGGTCCTCAGCGGCATCCTGGGTGCTGTGCTCGCAGTGCCGCTCGCGGCGGTCGCGTGGGGCATCGTCAAGGTGTGGGACGGACCTGACACGCCGGCGAAGTGGGCGCGCCCGCATCGCACCGAAGAGCTCTAACCGCAGAGACACTCCCGGGCGGCGCGGCCGGATTTGGCTTCGCGCCCGGGGGTGTGGTTATATATATGAGTTGCCAACGCGGCCGGGAAGCCCCGGAAGCCGGCAATCGCATTCGGCCCCATCGTATAGCGGCCTAGTACGCTGCCCTCTCACGGCGGTAACGCGGGTTCGAATCCCGCTGGGGTCACCGAATGCAGAAGCCTCACCCTCGGGTGGGGCTTCTGTTGTTTGTGGGGTGGTGTTGCATAGTCTGCAAGGAGTGCGCGAGGGGAACTGCTCATGAATATCAGACACGTGCCGGGTCCTGCCGTCGCGGTGCTCGCGCTTTGTCTCCTGTCAGCCTGTTCCGGGCCCGATTCCGCGATCACGCTGAACTTCGAGGTCGACGGAGACACGCGCACCGTCGTAATGCACCCGAGCTCGGTGGAGTGCCGTGCCAAGAATGTGGTCGGTTCCTCTGTCAACGATCAACCGATCGGGACCTTCGTTTTCTCTTTGGGGGACGATGGTTTCCTGGGTTCCGGTCGAGTTACTCTGAGCCAGGACGATGAAGTCGTGACGTTTCGAGCCTCGGAGGTTCCCGTGACGGTCACTGACGGGCGGGTAGAACTCCCGAAGACCTCCGGCGAAGTGATGATCGGCGACTTGATCGGCCCTGGCGAGGAGGCGTCAGGGCATCAGCAGGTCACAGGTTCGCTGTCTGCGGATCTCACCTGCACCACCGATTAGCGCGGCGCACGGCAGCGATGTGGTGCGCCCCTCCGCAGTATGCTGGAGGGGTTGTCCCGCACACCGAAGGAGCGTCACGTGACCCGTATTATCAAGCTCGCCGTCATTCCGGGTGACGGGATCGGACCCGAGGTTATTGAGCAGGCGAATCGTGTGCTCGATGCCGTGCTCGCGGGAGGCGACATCACGCTTGATCGCACCGAGTTCACGCTCGGCGCCGACCGCTTCCTCGCGACGGGCGACACGCTCCCCGAGGCCGAGCAGGCGGCAATCGCCGAGCACGACGCGATCCTATTCGGCGCCGTGGGTGGCGTTCCCGGTGACCCGCGCCTCGCGGCAGCCAACATCGAGCGCGGGCTGCTGCTCAAGCTCCGGTTCGATTTCGAGCACTACGCGAACGTTCGCCCGTGCACGCTCTTCCCGGGTGTCGTCTCGAAGCTCGCGGAGCCCGGCGACGTTGACTTCGTCGTCGTGCGTGAGGGCACCGAGGGGCCCTACGCCGGTAACGGTGGGCGGCTGCGCCCCGGCACGCACGCCGAGGTCGCCACTGAGGTGTCGGTGAACACCGCGTTCGGCGTCGAGCGCGTGGTGCGCTACGCCTTCGAAACCGCGATGGCGCGGCCCCGCAAGAAGTTGACGTGGGTACACAAGACCAACGTGCTCGTGCACGCGGGGGCGACCTGGCAGCGCATCGTGCAATCGGTCGCCGCCGACTACCCCGAGATCGCCGTCGACTACATGCACGTCGACGCGGCCACCATCTTCATGGTGCAGGACCCGTCGCGATTTGATGTGATCGTCACTGATAACCTGTTCGGAGATATCCTCACGGACCTGGCCGGCGCTATCGGCGGCGGCATCGGGCTCGCGGCCTCCGGCAACATCAATCCCGATGGCACGTTCCCAAGCATGTTCGAGCCCGTCCACGGCTCCGCTCCCGACATCGCCGGGCAGCAGATCGCAGACCCGACCGCGGCGATCCTCTCCGCGGGTCTCATGCTCGACCACCTGGGGCTCGTCTCCGATGGCGACCGCATTCGCGCCGCCGTTCGAGCCGACCTCGCCTCCCGGGGCGCCGCAGCGCGCGGCACCTGGGAGATCGGCGACGCCGTGATCGCCCAGTTGCCGCAGCGCGGGGCCTGAGCCCCAGCCACATTTGACGCGAGAGAGATTTTCAATGACTGACCTGACATTCACCCGCACCGAGGGCGAGCGCCTGCCCGCCGCAGAGCGCGAAGAGATCCTGCAAGACCCGGGGTTCGGCAACCACTTCACCGACCACATGATCTCAATCGTGTGGACGAAAGAAGCGGGGTGGCACGACGCCGAGGTGCTGCCGTACGGGCCGATCCCGATGGATCCGGCCTCGTCCGTGCTGCACTACGGGCAAGAGATCTTCGAGGGCCTGAAGGCGTACCGCAGGCCCGATGGCTCGATCGCCACCTTCCGTCCGGAGGCAAACGCGCGCCGTCTGAACGAGTCAGCGCATCGCCTGGCGCTCCCAGAGATCCCAGAGGAACTCTTCGTCGCCGCGGTGGGCAAGCTCGTGACGGTCGACGCCGACTGGGTGCCGAGTGGTGCGGATCAGAGCTTGTACCTGCGGCCGTTCTTGATCGCCGACGAGAGCTTCCTTGGCGTGCGCGCAGCGGAACGTGCGCGGTTCCTCATCATCGCGAGCCCCGCTGGCCCGTACTTCACCGGCGGCGTGAAGCCGGTCTCGATCTGGCTGTCTGAGGATCTGGCGCGCGCCGGTCGCGGTGGCACGGGCGCCGCGAAGTGCGGCGGCAACTACGCCGCGTCCCTGCTGCCTCAGCAGGTCGCTGCAGAGAACGGCTGCCAGCAGGTACTCTTTACCGACTCGGCGACCGAAGACACCATCGACGAGCTCGGTGGGATGAACCTCTTCCTGGTGCGGTCCGACGGCACGCTCGTGACCCCGCAGCTCAACGGAAACATCCTGGACGGCATCACTCGGCGCAGCCTGATCCAGCTCGCGAAAGACCGCGGCCACGCGGTCGAAGAGCGCGAGGTGACCGTCTCCGAGTGGCGCGAGGGCGTCGCCCAGGGCACCATCACCGAGGCGTTCGCGTGCGGCACCGCCGCCGTGATCACGCCGATTCGGCAGCTCAAGGGCGCCGACTTCGCGATCGACTTCGGCGATGCTGCCCCGGGCGAACTCACGATGTCGCTGCGTGAGGAGCTCACGGGCATTCAGTTCGGTGTCGGTGAGGATCGCCACAACTGGTTGCACGTGATCGTGCCCGCCGCTGAGGAGATTGCACGATGAAGGTTGCACGATTCCAGGTCGACGGCGAGATCGCCTTTGGTGTGCTCGATCGGGCCGAGAACGGCACGGGCGTGGAGCTCGTGGAGCTCAGCGGCGACCCGATGGTCGCGGGGTACGACACCACCGGTCGTCGGTTCGCGTTCACGGATGTGCAGCTGCTCGCGCCCGTGATTCCGCGCTCGAAGATCGTCTGCGTGGGCAAGAACTACGCCGACCACGTTGCTGAAATGCAGGGGGTAACCGGCATCGACGGTGGCGCTCCGGTGGAGCCGCTGCTCTTCTTGAAGCCGAACACCTCGATCATCGGCCCGGGTGACACGATCGTGCGCCCGGCGATCTCCGACCGCGTCGAGCACGAGGGCGAGCTCGCGCTCGTCATCGGCGCACTTGCAAAGAACGTGCCAGAGGAAGACGCGTTGAAGTACGTCTTCGGTTTCACGTGCGCGAATGACGTCACCGCGCGTGACATTCAGATCGCCGATGGCCAGTGGGCGCGCGGCAAGGGCTTCGATACGTTCTGCCCGCTCGGTCCCGTCATCGAGACGGATCCCGATCTCAGCGACGCGCGCGTGGTCACCCGCGTGAACGGTGAGGTGCGCCAAGACGGGAGCACGTCGCAGCTCATCCACTCGCTCGCGCGCATCGTGTCGTACGCGTCGGAGGCGTTCACGCTGTTGCCCGGTGACGTGATTCTTACGGGCACCCCGGCCGGCGTCGGTCTGCTCGAGGCAGGCGACGTCGTCGAGGTGGAGATCGAGGGGATCGGGATCCTCCGCAACAGGGTTGCATAAGCCCGGTTTTCTCAGGCCCGTTGCGTAAGCCCGGTTGCGTACACCCGGTGGCATAGCGGCGTGATTGCGTCACGTGACCTGATCGGGTTCGCTGCTATGCCACACTGGAATCTCCCGACGAAGGAGCAGGTGCTGATATGGCCCATTCCCTCACCGCAGCGCCGCGATTCGGCATCGAAGAAGAGTATTTGCTGCTCGATGCCGAAACCGGAGCGCCTCGCGACGGCGTCGACGATATTATCGCGGCGATTCCGGATCAGTTGGCTGAGCACGAGTTCTACGCCTGTCAGCTGGAAACAGCGACCCCGGTCTGCGAGCGGTCGGAGCAGGCGCTCGAGTTTCTCGCCGGGTTTCGGACGTCGGCCGCCGCTGCCGCCGATGACCTCGGCATCGTGCTTGCGGGTACCGGATTGCCGCCCATCGGCGGCGATGCTCACGGTAGCCGTGTAGACAAGGCTCGGTACCACGACATCGAAGCGACGATGCGCGGCATGGTGACGCGGTACTACTCCACGGGCACGCACGTGCATGTGGAGGTGCCGTCTCGCGACGCGGGTGTCGACGCCATTGCACGCATCGCGCCGTGGGCGCCCGTGCTCGTCGCGCTGACGGCGAATTCGCCGGTGTGGTTGGGTGAGGAGACGGGATACGCCGACTGGCGGTTCATGTCGATGCAGCAGTGGGCGACCGCCGGGTTTCCGCCCCGTTTTGACAGCGCCGCCGAGTATGACGGCGTCGTCAACGATCTCGTGCGTTCGGGCGCACTACTCGACAGCGGGCTGGTCAACTGGTCGATCCGACTCTCTGACAAGTACCCCACGATCGAGGCGCGTCTCGCAGACGCGCAGCTCGACCCTCGAGACGCGGTCGCGTATGGTCTCCTCTTTCGTGCGCTCACCGCGCGCGCATTTCGCGATGCAAGCGCGGGGGAGCCCGTGCCGCAGTGGCAGCGAGACGTGGTGCGGGGCGCGCACTGGGTCGCCGCGCGCAACGGTCTCGGATCTGTGCTCGTCGACCCGATTTCGGGCGATCCACAGCCAGCCGTCGAGGTCGTGGAGCGTCTCGTTGCGCACGTCGGTGACGAACTTGCCCACGCGGGTGACCTCGAGACCGTGCGCGCATTTATCGATCGTCGTCGGGCAGACCAGGGGGCTGCGCAGCTGCAACTTGCTGCGTGGCGAGACTCGGGGATGACTGGGCTGCTCGCGCTCTACCGCGCCGGGCATCGTGCTGAGTGACGGAGAGCGCCTGGCGGCTGTCTGAAGACCGCGAAATAGCCCCGGCGTGGTCGACTTCCGCTGTGTGAACGGTAACGTAGCCGCCCGCTGACAACGCCTGCCCCATCGAGTACGCTCAGAGTAATCGAGGCCGCGAAGAGGGGGTCGGATGTCGAACGTGTGGCACGCGTTGCGCCGAGGCGAATCGGCGCTCGAACGCCGCCGAATGCTTGAGCGTGCGCACGAGAGCTTCATCGGAGATCGTTTCGCGGAACTCCCTGAGTTCCCCGAGTTCGCCCGTGCCACTTCGCTGCGCCCCGTCGTGCTTGAATCGTGGCTCCGCGCAAAACGGCTCACCGTGGATCCCGACAGAGTGCCCGACCGGCAAACGTTCGATGACGAGCAGCTCGCCGAGTTGCGCCGTACTCACCCGATTGGCAGCGTGCTCCCGGTCGTGCGCCGCCTCCTGCTTGACGAGGCGAGCGAGTCAGGGTTCATCGTGGCAGTGGGTGACGCCGCTGGCCGTTTGCTCTGGGTAGACGGCGACACGGCACTGCGAAGCCGCGCTGCCGAGATGGGTTTTCGCGCCGGAATGGATTGGTCGGAGCGCGCGGTCGGTACGAGTGCACCGGGCAGCGCCCTCGCGCTCGACCACGCAATCCAGGTGCTCGGCGCGGAACACTACTCCCGCGCAGCACACTCCTGGAGTTGCACAGCGGCGCCGGTGCACGATCCGGCGAGCGGCGCAATCATCGGTGTCATCGACGTCACCGGGGGAGACGGTGCCGCGTCGCCGCACCTCATGCCGCTGATGGAGGCGACCCTCGCCGCTGTCGAGGCGGAGCTGCAGCTCGCGACGCTGAAACGTCGCATTGAGCAGGATCGCGGAGCTCGATCCCGATCCGACGCTCCTCGCGCCGTCGCCGGTCGCCAGCCCCGCGCAGTCTCGACGCAACGCCCGGACGAGCCGACGCCCCGGCTGGTGGTGCTGGGCCGGGACCCAGCGGTGCTTGAACGAGGGGGTGAGGCAGTCCCCGTGGGTGGCAGGCACGCCGAGATCCTGCTCGCGCTCACTGCGGCGCCTCAGGGGCTCTCGGCGACGACGCTCGCGGAGCGGGTCTACGGCGAAGCCGACCATGAGCGCACGCTGCGGCCAGAGATGGTGCGGCTGCGGAGGTGGCTCGATCAGCACGCACCTCAGATCACGCTGCGCTCCCGCCCGTACCGGCTTGACCCGCCGCTGCGCGTCGACGCGCAGGAGACGCTCGAAGCGCTGGGGCGCGGCGCGCACCGGCTCGCGCTCGCGGCCTACGAGGGGCCCGTGCTCCCGGCGTCTGACGCCCCCTGCGCCGAAGAACTCCGCGACGCAGTAGACGCGACACTGCGGGAGGCAATGCTGCAATCGGCAGCCGCCGACACACTGTTCGGCTATGCCCAGAACTGGGCGCCGCACGACGCACAGGTGTGGGAGACGCTCCTGCAGGTGCTGCCCCCGCTCTCGCCCAAACGAGCCCGCGTGGTGGCCAGGCTGGCGCAACTTGCTACGTAAAGCACCCGTGGGGCAGCACCCGTAACCCGCGCGCATCGGCCGGGCAACACCCGCGCAACCTCAGTGCAACCTCCCGCGTCGTACGGTCAGGGGTACCCGAACCGTATGAGCGGAGCGGCTGAGACAATGACGTCAGAGGAGATGCACTATGACCGTGTACGCAGCACCCGGCCGGCCCGATTCGCTGGTGACCTTCAAGCCCAGGTACGAGCACTACATCGGTGGGGAATGGGTCGCCCCGGTGAAGGGGCAGTACTTTGAGAACGTGACGCCCATTACGGGTCAGGCGTTCTGTGAAGTTGCGCGGGGGACCGCGGAAGACATCGAAGTTGCGCTCGACGCCGCGCACGCAGCTGCCCCAGCGTGGGGACGCACGAGCCCCGCCGAGCGAGCGGTGATCCTGAACAAGATCGCGGACCGCATCGAAGAGAACCTCGAAGCTATCGCGGTCGCGGAGTCCTGGGACAACGGCAAGGCGATCCGAGAGACGCTGAATGCAGATATCCCGCTCGCTATAGACCATTTCCGCTACTTCGCCGGAGCCATTCGCGCACAAGAGGGCGGGCTGTCGCAGATCAACGAGGATCTCGTCGCGTACCACTTCCACGAGCCCCTCGGAGTGGTCGGGCAGATCATCCCCTGGAACTTCCCCATTCTCATGGCCACCTGGAAGCTCGCCCCCGCGCTCGCCGCAGGGAACGCCGTGGTGATCAAGCCGGCCGAGCAGACGCCCGCCTCGATCCTGTTCCTGTTTGAACTCATCGGCGATCTGCTGCCGCCCGGGGTCGTGAACATCGTGAACGGTTTCGGTGCGGAGGCGGGCAAGCCGCTCGCGTCGAACAAGCGCATCCGCAAGATCGCGTTCACGGGAGAGACCACGACGGGCCGCCTGATCATGCAGTATGCGTCGGAGAACATCATCCCGGTGACGCTTGAACTGGGCGGCAAGAGCCCGAACATCTTCTTCGAGGACGTTCTTGCCACAGACGACGCTTACTGGGACAAGGCGCAAGAGGGGTTCACGATGTTCGCGTTGAACCAGGGGGAGGTCTGCACGTGCCCGTCGCGCGCGCTGATCCAGGAGTCGATCGCCGGTGACTTCCTTGACGCCGTAGTCGAGCGCACCGAGCGCATCACGCGGGGCAATCCGCTCGACACCGACACGATGGTTGGAGCGCAGGCATCGAACGACCAGTTCGAGAAGATCAAGTCGTATCTCGACATCGGCCGGCAGGAGGGTGCGCAGGTACTCACCGGCGGTGGGGTGGAGGATCTCGGTGGCGAGTTCTCCGGCGGGTTCTACATTCAGCCGACCATCTTCCGCGGTGACAATTCGATGCGTATCTTCCAGGAGGAGATCTTCGGGCCCGTCGTCTCCGCGACGACGTTCACCGACTTCGACGACGCCATTCGTATCGCGAACGATTCGCTGTACGGCCTCGGCGCCGGAGTCTGGAGCCGAAACGGTAACACGGCCTATCGCGCTGGCCGAGCGATTCAGGCGGGCCGTGTGTGGGTAAACAACTACCACGCCTACCCGGCCCACGCGGCATTCGGCGGGTACAAGTCGAGCGGCATTGGTCGGGAGAATCACCTTATGATGCTCGACCACTACCAGCAGACCAAGAATCTGCTCGTGAGCTACCGCGAGACGGCGGACGGTTTCTTCTAAACCGGCCGTCGAGCTGACCGAGCCATGAAGACAGGGAGATGAGCACATGAGCGAGCCCGCTGCAGCGCTGACCGTGGCGCGACCGGAGGTCGAGGGGGAGTCGGAGAGCCGCCTCGCGTTCACGGCGACTGCGATCGAGCTGATTGAGCGTCTGTGGGCGATGCACGGGCCGCTCATGTTTCATCAATCGGGCGGATGCTGTGACGGCAGCTCGCCCATGTGTTACCAGTTGGGGGAGTTTCGCACCGGTGGTCAGGACGTGTTGCTCGGCACGCTTGAGCTGCCGTCGCTCGGCCCGGCTGACGGGCACGCCCCGGCTGACGAGCATGCCCAGCGCGAAATCGGGTTCTGGATGTCGCGGGAGCAGTTTGGTGTGTGGGCGCACACGCACTTGACGGTCGACGCGATCCCGGGTCGCGGCAGTGGATTCTCGCTTGAGGCACCAGAGGGGAAGCGATTTTTGATCCGCTCGCGGTTGCTCTGATGAGTGGGGCGGCAGGGAGCCGGCGCAGAGACCTGCGACAATAGACACGTGGATCCCAACAAGCTCAACCATGACCGCGCTCCCGAGAGCACGCCACTCATGAAGACCCGGCCACGCGCGGCCGGTGTGGCCTCGCGCCCGCAGGTGCGCCCAAAGGCCGAGGGCTGGAAGCAGATTGCGGATGCAGACGGTCGGCCGACGCTGCAGTTCGCGTCGCCGCGCGTGAAGCAGCCCGACACGCACCTCGCCGATCTCACGCTCGCTGAGCGCGAGGCGAAGGTCGGGGAGATGGGTGTGCCGAAGTTCCGCGCGAAGCAACTGTCGAAGCACTACTTCGAGCATCGCACCACCGATCCAGAGCAGATGACGGATCTGCCGAAGGACCGCCGCGACGAGCTCGCCGCCGCGTTCTTCCCGCCGCTGCTCACCGAGGTGAAGCGGCTGGTCACCGACGACGGTGACACGATCAAGTTCCTGTGGCGCCTGTTCGATGGTGCGCTCGTCGAATCGGTGCTGATGCGGTACCCCGGTCGCATCACGCTCTGCGTGTCGAGCCAGTGCGGGTGCGGCATGAACTGCCCGTTCTGTGCAACCGGTCAGGCTGGCCTCACGCGCAACATGTCGACCGCTGAGATTCTCGACCAGATCGTTCAGGCCAATCGGGTCATCGCCGAGGGTGGGTTGGGCGGTACGCGCCGCGTCGGCAACGGGGTTGAGGCCGAGCGCGTGAACAATATCGTGTTCATGGGCATGGGCGAGCCGCTCGCAAACTACAAGCGAGTGATGAACGCGGTGCACCGCATGATCGCGCCGTCGCCCGAGGGGCTCGGCATGTCGGCGCGCGGCATCACCATCTCGACGGTGGGTCTCGCGCCCGCCATTCGCAAGCTCGCGGCCGAGAACATTCCGATCACGTTCGCGCTGTCCCTCCACGCACCAGACGATCAGTTGCGCGATGAGCTCATCCCGGTGAACAGTCGCTGGAAGGTCGAGGAGGTGCTCGACGCCGCGTACCACTATTACGAGACGACGGGGCGCCGCGTCTCGATCGAGTACGCGCTCATCAAAGACATGAACGATCACGGCTGGCGCGCAGACCTGCTCGCAGACAAGCTGAACGAGCGCGGTCGCGGCTGGGTGCACGTCAACCCGATTCCTCTGAACCCGACGCCCGGATCGATTTGGACCTCGTCGACCCGCGAAGTCACGCGCGAATTTGTCGATCGTTTGAACGCCGCGGGAGTGCCGACGACGCTGCGCGACACCCGCGGTAAAGAGATCGACGGCGCGTGCGGCCAGCTCGTAGCGACCGAGCAGGACGTCGCTGAGGCTCAGGCGTTCGCTGAGGCCTGAGCGCTACCGCCCGAGCGCGGTCATGAGCTGCGCAACATCGTCGGGCGTGTTCCACAGGTGGAACGACACGCGAGCGTTGCCAGCCCGGCCAGACGCGACGATTCCCGCCCGCGTCATCGCGGCGAGGTCGGCGCCGTCGGCGTCCCGCCACGTCACGATCGCGGAGTCGCCCGCGGTGTAGCCGAGGCCCTCACGGGTTGCGTTAGCGAGGTCGAGCGCGTGAGTGTGTGCCAGCGCAGGATCAATCGCGGCGATTGCCGCGAAGGTCTCGAGCGCGGCCACCGTGCCCGCGATCACGGGCCAGGCGGGCGACAGGTCGAAGCGCCCTGCGCCAGCGGCGAGCGGCGTGTGCCCGGCGTAGCACGACGACCACGGATCGTCGGCCGAGTACCAGCCGGCGGCGACGGGGCGCAGCGCATCGTCGAGACCAGCGCGGACGGTCATGAACGCTGAGCCGCGGGGTGCGCACAGCCACTTATAGGCGTGGCAAATGGTGATGTCGAAGTCGCCCGCCGCGACCGGCAGCCAGCCGACCGCCTGCGTGAGATCGACGCACGTGAGGGCGCCGACGGCTGCGGCCGCTGCGCAAATGGCAGCCGCGTCTGACACCGCGCCGGAGGCCGACTGAACATGCGACCAAGCGACGAGTGAAGTCTCCGGTCGCACCTCTGCGGCGAGTGCTTCGAGAGCGACGTATCTCACAGTGACGCCGCGATGCTGCTCGAGTTCGAACGGGTGTGTGAGAGAGGCGAAGTCGCCCGTGACGCACAACACCTCACCGTTGTCGGGCACCGCGGTCGCGACGACCGAGGCGAACTGGGACGCCTGGGTGCCGACTGCAACGCGCTCGGCGGCGACTCCCACGAGGCTCGCGAACAGCGCGCGGCACTCTTCGACCTGGGCGCTGATACTGTGCGCATCCATGCGCCCGGTCGACCACTCGTCGATGAACGACCGCATGGCGGCGGTCGTCGAGTGCGCGGGGAGGCCAGAGGTGCACGCCGAGAGGTACCCGGGCACGGATGGAAAGCGCTGCTGCACGGCTGAGAGTGTTTCGGGGGCGATCATGGTGCCAGACTAGAAGACCGCGAAGCATAATGAAATCGAATCATTCTTATGTTTTACTTCGCTTCTGGTTATGCTTCGGTGTACACTGCTGGCATGACATCGACGCGACACGGCGACCCGCTCGGTTCCGTTGACTCGACCGAGCTTCGCATTCTCCACGCTCTTGCGACCACCGGTTCGCTGACCGCGGCAGCGGCGAGCCTCGGGCTCAGCCAGCCGGCGGTCAGTCAGCGCATTAAGCGCGTGGAAACGCGCCTCGCGGTGCCGCTCATTGAGCGCAGCGGACGCGGTATTCGACTGACTACCGCTGGCCAGATCCTGGCGGATCACGGCCGCACCGTTGTCTCCGAGATCGATGCCGCCCTTGCGGCGATTGATGACCTCCGCGGTGAGCGTGCTGGCACTCTCCGGCTGGTGGGGTTCCCGAGCGCGAGCGCCACGGTGGTGCCGATGCTCATGCGCCAACTCGCAGTCGAAGCGCCCGACGTGGCGCTGCAGTACCGCGAGGCAGAACCGCCAGCAGCGACCGCAATGCTGCGCGACGGCGAGGTGGATTGCGCGCTCGTGTTCGACTACGAGGGCGCGGCTGAGCTCCCGGCAGGCAGCGCGTTCTTGCCGCTGTGGCGTGAGGAAGTGCACCTGGTCGCCTCCGACGAGCGCGCGGCAGGAGAGCAGACGGCCCGGTTGGGCGACTTCTCTGCCGAGCACTGGATCGCCGGGTGCGAAAAGTGTCGCGGGCACCTGCTCGCAGCCGCGGGCGACGCTGGCTTCGAGCCCGACATCATTCAGGAGACCGATAACGTACCGGCGATGCTCGCGATGGCGGCGGCCGGTGGCGCGGTTGCTCTCGTACCCGGGCTCGCACTTGCCGCCGCGCGGATCCTGCCGGATGACGCGCGCGCCCTGCCGCTCGATCCTCCGCGCTACCGCACGATCGGGCTCGTCTCTATGGCGACGGCAAACGAGAGCCCCCAGGTGCGGCTCGCGAAGAGGCTACTCGCCGCGGTCGATGGTTCAGCCTGGCACCTCGAGCCTGTTCTTCAGAACGCCTAGGTCTCAGCGTGACGGAATCACAGTCACGGACGTCCTCGCCCACCGTCGCCGCTTCACAGCGCGCGCTGCAACGACGGTCGGTCGCCGTGCTCGCGCTCGCGACCGTGCTCGGCGGCCTCGGTGTGGGCGCGTCGCTCTCCGCCGGTGCCCTGCTCATCACTGATGTCACTGGGAATCCCGCGCTATCTGGCTTCGGCTCGACGATGAACGCGGTCGGTGCCGCTATCGCAGGTATTCCGCTCGCTCGGCTCGCGGCACGTCGGGGGAGGCGAGTCGCGCTCGCGACGGGCAACCTGACGGCTGTCGCCGGTGCGGTGATCGTGATCCTTGCAGCGGGCATCGAGGCCTCGCCGCTGTTGTTCGTTGGGCTCGCGCTTCTCGGGATCGCGGCAGCTGTGCAATTGCAGGCTCGCTTCGCCGCCACCGATCTCGCGATTCCCGCAAATCGTGCCCGCGACCTCTCGCTGGTCGTGTGGTCGATCACCGTTGGAGCCGTCATCGGCCCCAATTTGATCGGGCCGGGCGAGAAGCTCGGGGCCGCGCTCGGCCTCCACGCGCTGTCCGGAATATTCGTCTTCGCGATCGTTGCGCAAATTGCCGCCGGGCTCGTCGTCTGGCTCGGTCTCAGGCCAGATCCGCTGCTCGAGGCGCGCAGGATCGCGACGCAGGCTGAAGCCAGCGCCGCTGCCGAGGTCGCCGCTGCCGCCGCACGGGCCGCGGCTGATCCCGCACCGCCTGTCAGCCAGCCCGCACCAACTCCGTCAGCGGAGTTCGCGGCACTGGACCCCAGTAGCCGTGCGCCGCAATTCCTGGCCATCGCGCTCGTGGCGCTCGGCCACGCGGTGATGGTCGGCATCATGGCGATGACGCCCCTGCACCTGACGCACCACGGCGGCAGCATCGAGCTGGTCGGCATCACCATCAGCCTGCACATTGCGGGCATGTACGCGCTCTCACCGCTCGCGGGTATCGCGGCGAGTCGAATTGGCGCGGTCCCCGTCGTGATTGCCGGTTTCGCGGTGCTTGCGCTCGCGGCGATCGGAACCGCGCTCGCTGGTGATTCAGTTCCGGTGGTGCAGGTGTCGCTCGTGCTGCTCGGTCTGGGCTGGTGCATGGTGACCGTGGCGGGCGCGACGCTCGTTACGTCGCTGACCCCGGTCGCTGACCGCCCCGCACGCCAGGGGCAGGCCGACACGACGATG
Source organism: Leucobacter sp. NPDC058333 (assembly GCF_042726155.1). Classification (NCBI taxonomy): domain Bacteria; kingdom Bacillati; phylum Actinomycetota; class Actinomycetes; order Micrococcales; family Microbacteriaceae; genus Leucobacter; species Leucobacter sp. NPDC058333. The sequence goes on along the minus strand of NZ_JBHXHV010000002.1, from coordinate 4,456 downwards.
AACGCGGCGGGTGCGGTCTTCGGGGCCGTCTCCGGCGTGCTCTTCGCGGTCGGAGGCTTCCCGGTACTCTCGAGCGTCGCGGGCGCACTCATCGTCGTGGGCATCGCCGTGACGGTTCGCCTCGGAGCGCTCGCCCAACGCTAGAATGTCGGTGATGTCACACACCGAGAGCCCCCAGTTTTCCACCGCGACCGGCGCCGATGTTCGCGTTCGCTTCTGCCCGTCGCCGACCGGCACCCCGCACGTTGGAATGGTGCGCACCGCACTGTTCAACTGGGCGTACGCCAGGCACACCGGCGGCACATTCGTGTTCCGCATCGAGGACACCGATGCGGCCCGCGACAGCGAAGAGAGCTACGGCCAGATCATCGACTCGCTGCGCTGGCTCGGGCTCGACTGGGACGAGGGCATTGATGTGGGCGGCCCTCACGGTCCGTACCGCCAGTCAGAGCGCGGCGAGATTTACCAGGGCGTCATCGCGCAGCTCGTCGAGGGCGGCTACCTTTATGAGAGTTTCTCGACGGCCGAGGAAATCGACGCGCGCAACATCGCAGCAGGCCGCCCGAAGCAGCTCGGCTACGACAACTTCGACCGTGACCTGAGCGACGAACAGCGCGCGGCGTTCCGCGCCGAGGGTCGCGAGCCGGCACTGCGCTTCCGAGTGCCCGATTCAGACCTCTCGTTCACAGATCTGGTGCGCGGTCCGATCACGTTCCCCGCGGGTGCGACGATCGACTTCGTGGTGGTTCGCCCGAACGGTGCGCCGCTGTACACGCTGGTGAACCCGGTTGACGATGCACTCATGGGCATCACCCACGTGCTCCGCGGCGAAGACCTGCTGTCGTCGACTCCGCGACAGATCGCGCTGTACCACGCGCTCGTTGAGCTCGGCATCGCCCAGGCGATTCCGCAGTTCGGCCACCTGCCGTACGTGCTGGGGGAGGGCAATAAGAAACTCTCCAAGCGCGATCCCGAATCGAATCTGCTGCACCACCGGTCACGCGGGTTCATTCCCGAGGGGCTGCTGAACTACCTGTCGCTGCTGGGCTGGTCACTCGCGCCGGATCGCGATGTCTTCTCGAGCGATGAGATGGTCGCCGCGTTCGACGTCACCAACGTCAACCCGAATCCGGCGCGTTTCGACCAGAAGAAGGCCGACTCGATTAACGCAGATCACATCCGGTTGCTGTCGGAGGCCGACTTCGGTGAGCGAATTTTGCCGTATCTGATCGCCGGTGGCGCGTTGCAGATCGAGCCGAACGAGGCGCAGCTCGCGACCATCGCGAAAGCGGTGCCCCTGGTGCAGAGCCGAGTGACCGTGCTCTCCGACGTCGTGGGCATGCTCGGCTTCCTATTCACGACCGCGGATCAGCTGCAGTACGAAGATGATGCGCTTGCGTCACTCAAGGACGATGCGCCACAGGTGCTCGCCGCCGGTATCACGGCACTCGAAGCGGTGCCGGGCGTGGCGTGGCAGACCGAACGTATTCAGGAAGCGCTGCAGGCAGCACTCATCGACGGCCTCGGCATCAAGCCGCGCCTCGCGTTTGGGCCGCTCCGCGTCGCCGCATCGGGCCGCCGTGTGTCACCGCCGCTCTTTGAATCGTTTGAGTTGCTCGGTCGCGACGAGTCGCTGGCTCGTCTGCGCCGATTGGAAGCGCACCTGACGGCGTAGCGTTCGGAGACGGAAGCACATGACCAGCAGCGAGGCGCCAATCGGCGTGGCAATCATCGGCGGTGGGCCAGCGGGCTTATCGGCGGGGTTGCAACTCGTGCGTGCGAACCGTCGCATCGCGATCCTCGACAGCAATCGGCCGCGGCACTCGGCAACGCTTCGATCGCACGGTTTCTTGACCCGCGACGGTGCGTCGCCGCTTGAGCTGCGTCGGCTCGGCCGTGAGGAATTCGAGAGCTACCCGACCGCGATTTACACTCAGGCGATCACGCGTGAGGTCACGCCGCTCTCCCCGGACGAGGCTCGCGCTGCGGGCTTCCCTGACGGGATCGGGTTCACTGTGCGAGGCACCGGGATTCGCGGTTCGGCCGACGCCGAATTCGTTGCTCGCCGGGTGCTGATCGCGGCCGGGCTCACCGAAGAATTGCCGGCGTTCCCGATGATTCGCGCATATTACGGCACCGCGCTGCACAGCTGCGTCGAGTGCGACGGTTTCGAAAAAACCGACAAGCCGCTCGCGCTGATCGGTGAGACGAGCGATGTGTTCGCGCGCGCGCTGCTCATCAGCCGCTTCAGTTCGGATCTCATTGTCTTCACTCATGGGGCCGACACCGTGCGGCCGGAGCAGCAGGCGCAGCTCGAGCGGATTGGTATCCGGGTGGAGCGTCGCGCCATTGACGACATCGTGGGTGAACGTGCCGAGATGACCGGAGTGCGCCTCGCCGACGGTGAGGTGATTCCGCGCGTCGGCGGATTCGTGCGCCCGCGCTGGCACGCCCCGGTCGAGTTTCTCGGTGATCTCGACATCGCCCGTGACACCTGGGGACTCGTCGTGGTCGACGAGCGCGGGGAGACCTCCATTCGGGGGGTCTACGGGGTCGGCGACATCGTCCCGCCCGGACCACAACAGCTGGTGATCGCGGCCGGAAATGGTGCGCGCGTCGCCGCGAAACTCAATCTCGACATGATCCACGGCGCGCTGGGCGTCGGGCTCGTCGACGAGTAGACGAGCCCGACGTTTAGTCGCGAGCCGTCACACCAGCGGTCGCCGTACGAGCTGCGGCTGCGCGCGCGAACTCGGTGCCGTACTGGCGGCCGAGCACCTCGTCGCGCAGTTCAGCGAACGTGCCGTCGACGATGCTCGTCCGAATGCGGTCGACCAGTCGTACGATGTAGCGCTCATTGTGGATAGTCGCGAGGGTCGAGCCCAGCATTTCCTTCGCCTTGAAGAGGTGGTGCAGATACGCAGCGGTGTAGTTCTCGCAGGTGAAGCAGTCGCACTCGTCGTCGAGCGGTTCGAACTTGCGGCGCTGACCGGCTGACTTCGCATTGATGCGACCAGTGGGGGAGTACATTGATCCGCCGCGTGCCTGTCGCGAGGGCGCGACGCAGTCGAATGTGTCTGCGCCGGCCGCGATGGCAGCGAAGAGATCGTCGGGTTCCGAGATGCCGAGCAGGTGGCGGGGCTTCGCCTCCGGCAATTCGTCGGTCACCCAGCTGACGATGGTGCCGAGCTCCTGTTTCTCGAGCGCACCACCAATGCCAAAGCCATCGAATTGCTGCTCGGTAGCTTCCGCGCCGGTCAACCGGGCGAGACCCCCGGCCGCCTGGCGACGCAGGTCTTCGTACTGCGCTCCCTGCACCACACCGAACAGGGCTTGATAGGGACGGTGACCGCGGTCGGCGGTCTGCCGAGCGTGCTCATCGAGGCATCGCACCGCCCAGCGCTCGGTGCGTGCGACCGAGTCTTCTTGGTACTCACGAGTGTTCAGAAGCGTCGTGCACTCGTCGAACGCGAACATGATGTCGGCGCCCAGCTCGTGCTGGATGCGCATCGACACCTCGGGCGTGAAGCGGTGCTTGTCACCGTTCAAGAAAGACTTGAACGTGACGCCGTCTTCGTCGACGTGCGCGAGACGCTCTTTGTTCTTCGCAATCACCTCGGCGCCCGAGTGCGCAGACTCCGACATCGAGATCACCTTCTTGAAGCCCACGCCGAGCGACATCACCTGGAACCCGCCGGAGTCGGTGAAGGTCGGGCCGTCCCAGTTCATGAACTTGCCGAGCCCACCCGCCTCGTCGACAAGATCGCTGCCCGGCTGCAAGAACAGGTGATACGCGTTCGCCAGGACGGCCTGACCACCGAGTTCGCGTACGGTCGCGGGAAGCAGGGACTTCACGGTCGCCTTGGTGCCGACCGGAATGAAGGCCGGGGTCTGGATCACACCGTGCGGAGTCTGAATCGTTCCGGTTCGCCCGAGAGGGGCACCATCTGAGCCGACGGCGCCGCCGGAGGAGAGACGATGATCGACCTCGAACACGAAGTCCGAGGGGGAGGGGGAAGCCGGCGTAGCGGTGGGTACATTCACTCCACTATCTAATCACCCGTGGTGACGCGCCCGGCGTACGCGGTGTCGGAGCCAGTTTCACCGGTTTCGGAGTTGATTCCCGCCACATTGGGGTTCGGGGACCGTGTGTGTCGGTGGGGTGTCTCGTGGGTGGATTGGCGGTTTCGTGCGGGGACACGCCCGGGATGTGGGCTGTAGTTGCTGGTGGACGGGTGGTGACCGTAATGTATTCCTTTGTCAGCGCGACGCAGCCGGACTTGAAAATGGTCCGGCTCATTTACATGCGCTTCTCGCCACAGGTTTTGTGGTAAGTTAGACAGGTTGTCGTTCGGAGCTTCCCTTGGTTGGGGGTGACGGGTGGTGTCTGGTCTTTGAGAACTCAATAGTGTGCACTTAAATTGTCTTATGCCAATTTAATTTATAATCCCCGACA
>NZ_JBHXHV010000001.1:1267976-1669373 GCF_042726155.1 Leucobacter sp. NPDC058333 | reverse complement strand
CCCGCTCTACCCGCCGTTTTTCGGCGTGTTTCTTGTCCCCCCCAGCGGGCGCCGGGCAGTGGGCGCCAAGCCCGGGGCGCCGCCGCCCGGGGCCGGCGCCCGGGGCCGGCGCCCGGGCGCCCGGAGTACCCTGACCAGATGGACCTCGACGATGGCACGCGCGAGCAGCCAACCGCCGCGCTCATCACGCGGCCGCCGCGCGCGTACCTGACCGGACGCGCGACGGTGTGGGTGCGCCGAGGTGCGCTGATCCTGACCGCTGTGACCGCAGCCGCCTGTCTGCTCGCCTATCCGTTTCTCCCGGAGGCCATTCCGACTCACTTCACGAATGAGGGCAACGCCGACGGATTTGGCGAGCGGTCGATCCTGCTTGTCGTTGTGGGTGTGCTCGTAGCGATTGAGGCGGCGCTTTCGTGGGCATCGCATTATCCGCGGCTGTTCACGTATCCGGTCTCCATCACGCGTGAGAATGCGCAGCACCTGTACCGCGCGGGCGAGCAGATGCTCGTCTGGAAGACGGCGATCGTCGCGGTCTTACTGCTCGGGCTGGCGCTCGCCATCATCGGCGGCATTCCGCTGCTCCCCTTCGTGGTCGCGGGCCTCGTCGCGCTGATCGTGTCACTCATCGTGGGGACCATTCGAATGATGCGCGCATAACGCAGCCGGTACGCTGGCACGATGCCCGACCCCGCAGCTCTCTCCGTCGTCCGCGACAACATCGACGCCATCGACCGCCGCCTCGTTGAGCTGATCGCCAAGCGAGAGCAGTGGGTGATTCGCGCAGGATCGCTGAAGTCTGACGATGCCGCCGTCCGAGCGCCTGCCCGGGTCGAGCAGGTCATCGAGAAGGTGCGCACTCTCGCGACGGTGGCGGGTGCATCCCCAGAAGTGGTCGAGCACACGTATCGCGCGATGATTGAGGCCTTCATCGAGCTAGAACTCAACACTTCAGCGGAGTCTCGCGCGGACTCAGCGAGCGTGCCTGAGCGCGGCTAGCTCGCCTGCGCCACGGCGGGCTGAGCTGGGCACTTCATGTAGGTCGGTTTACCGGGGCCACCCCGATCAATCTGGTGGTCGGTCATCGCTGACCCGCAAATCGGGCATGTTGGATTGGCCGGCATGACGTATGCGGGCTCGTTTGGATCTCCGAGCTGCGAGGTGCCCTCGAACTGATAAAAGAATCGTCGCCAGGCAGCCCAGAATCCAGGTTGGCCGTCCCAGGGAGTTGCATGCCAGAGTCTTCTTTTACGTTCGCGCACACCCCCACCATAGCAGATTAGTTAGTGCACAAACTAATCTCGAGACTCGCAGCTACCGTTCCGCACACACGGGGCTCCGTCCAGCCCGGTCAGCCCCGATTGAGCACCTTCACGAGATGAACGAGGTGATAGTCGCCGGCCGGCGTGCGTTCAGTTTCGACATACCCGTTCCGCTCGTAGAGACGAATATTCGCGAGGCTGCGCTCCCCGGTAAACAACCGCATCTCACTCGCGCCATCGAACTCGGCCTCCGCGCTGCGCAAGAGCTGGGTGCCGATCCGCATTCCTTGACAGTCCGGGACCACCGTCAACCGCCCGAGCTCAACCGCCTCGCCAGCATCGACGCGCCGTAAACGCACGGCCCCGAGCAGTCGCCCGTCGACCCGAATTCCCAGCGCCACAACATCCGGATGCTTCAGCTCAGCACACAGTTCTTCGAGTCTCTGCGTGAGAGGCGGGAGGTCGAAATCCCGGTGTGCCGCCGCCTCAGTAACATAGGCTGCACGTTGCAGTGTCAGCACCTCTCCGGCATCGTCGACACCGAGTCTCGTCACGGTGAGCGGACGACGTGCGAGACCAGATTCAGAAGCACTCATGGGCTGAGAATAGCTGCTCCACACCCAGACAGTCGATCCCACAGCTCGCGCCGAACCGTCAGCGCGCCACACTCTCAGCGCGCCGAGCCGCTCACTCGGTAGCCCAACTGATCGTCCTGTTCCACAAGACCCATCGCCTCGAACTGGTTGAGCCATCCCAGCATCGGCCAGACACCCCAACGCTCGGCGTACACGCGCCCGTTTCTGACGATGTCTGTGACGTGCCGCACCGGCGGATCCTCGACCTCGTGGAACTGATGAAAGGCGCGCGCGCCTCCAACCCAGACGAGGTCGATACCCGCGCTCAAAGCGAGTTGTCCAAAGTCCGTATCCTCGCCACCGTAGCCGCGATAGCGCTCACAGAATCCTCCGAGTCTCCGCCACGTGCCGGCCGTCAGCGCGAACGATAGCGACCAGAAAAGCTCGTGGTTTCCGCCGGACATGTGCTCACCCGGCGACGGAGCTGGACGGGACGGGTGCGGGTCGTCCAGTTCGGCCAAGTTCTCGATGTCATAGCCGTCATCGGGCGGTCTCGGGAGATAAGTCACCGGACCACACAAGAGTTGATCGGTAAAGCTCGGGAGCGAGGCGGCCGCCTGATACCCGGCCACGAGTTGTGGACTCGGAATGCAGTCGACGTCGAGAAAGATGAGCAGTTCAGCTCCCGCCTCAATCGCCGCTTCTGCCCCCATATTGCGCGCACGCGCCAGCGGCAGACGGGACGAGTGACCGGGCAGGCTCAGTACTTTTGGCGTGGGAGCATTGCGGTCCAGAGGCAGGTCGGGATCCGCTATCGCGACGAGCACGTGGTGATCGGGCGGCGACGTTTGGGCAATGACTCCGCGCCGCTGGTTTCGCCAGTGGTCGTGTCGGCCATGCGCGATGGTAATGATGGCGGTGCGCATCATGCCCGCCTCTCGCCCACGAGTCCGAGGATCGCCTGCGCCGCTCTGCGCGCTCCCAATCCGTCGTTCCAGTGCCGCCATTTCGCGCCATCGAGTGCGCGGGCTGATTCCAATAGCTCGAGCCACCCGCGATCAGGCCACTCCGCTCGCACCACCGCGGGCCAGCTATCGTCTAGCAGCTCCGTCGCCGTCGAGAACTGTTCGTTGAACGGCCGCTTCTGCGGGATCACGACCGCTGGCACTCGCGCAGCTGAAACATCGGCGAGTGCACCCTCGCCCGCGTGAGTGACCACCACACTCGCTTGACGAAGCCGCCGGCTGACATCGGGAACCCACGTTCCAGTTCCCCCGAAGTGTTCCCAGGTCCATTCCGGCGTTTCGGCTTCCGCGGCCGCAATCGCTGAACGCGTGAACTCGTCCCCGCCTGCGCCACCGAGCACCACGACACTTTGAGATGTGACTCGCTCGGGGCCTTGCGCAGGATCACTCACTCGACCGCCGATCGCGCCGACCGCGAGGATTCTTGTTGGGGCGGGTACTCCCGCGACCATTCGTTTCGCCGCGGGCGGCCAGGCCGCAAGAATCATCGTCGCGATATCAAATCCGAGTTCATGTGCCGGGTCGGTACGTTCGCCCGGCAGTGCGATTACCACCACCCGCACGCCGTGAAGCCGCGCCAACAGGGCGATCTCGACCGACACGTCAACGACGATCAGGGCGGGATCGTGCGCATCTATCCACTTCGAGACCGCTGCAGAGCGCCCCCGCAGACCCCGGTCACCGATTGGCACCCAGTGCAGGCGCCCATTCGCCTCAGCATCCTGCGGGCCGACGTTCTCCTCGAGCGGCAGCGTCACCCACTCGCCCGGCCAGTCATCAGGTCGTTCGAGTGACGACAGGCCCGTGACCGGCTCGTCCAACTCGCGAGCAATTGCGGTGGCGCGGGAGAGGTGACCGCGTCCGTGATGATGGATGTAGTATCCGATCACGCGGCGGCCACCACTGCAGACATCTCGCAAAACTCGCGTTCGTACTCATCGATCATCCGTTCGTGCGAAAGGAATTCGCACGCAAACGCGCGAACCTTCTCGCGAGGAAGATCACGCGCTTCGATGAGCGCCGCCGCAAGCTTCTCGACATCGTCTGGCGGGCACAGCACGCCTCCGTCTGGCCCAACAACCTCCGTGAGTCCGCCGCGAGAGAACGCCGCCACCGGCGTTCCGCACGACATCGACTCTGCAGCGACGAGCCCGTATGGCTCCTCCCATATCGGAGTGACAGCCGTTACAGCAGATCGTCCGACCAAGTGAGCGAGTTCCGTCGTGTTGAGGTGGCCCGCGTATGACGCGTGCGAGTTGAGACGCGGCGCGATCTCAGAGTCGTAGTAGTCGCGGTCGTAGATCGGCCCCGCTAGGACGATGGCCATTCCGGCGCGTCGCGCGGCTTCCAACGCCAGGTGCGGGGCCTTCTCCGGCACAATCCGGCCGAACCACACAGCGTGTTCTCCCCCGGCACCACTCGGCCAGCGATGCACGTCTATGCCGTTGCGAATCACCCCCAGGTCAGCGGCCCCGCGCCATTGAGTCGCGGATGTGCTGCTGACCGCAACGAATCTCGAGTTCGGGGCTGCGAATTGGAGAGCGGACTCAAGCCACGGCGTCGGCGGCGTGTGCAGGGTCGTCAGCATGGGGACAGCCACGGCGGGCGACATCGCGACCGGCAGGTGATGGAGGCTGTTGTTGTGAATCACGTCGAAAGCGCCCTGGCCTGCCGCCGCAAGCGACAGCATCAGCGAGAGATAGGCATGGTGCTCCTGCATCCACACGTCAGCGGGAGCAGCGACGTCAGCGCGAGCGTGTTCAGACAGGTTCAGCGGCGCAACCTCAAGTTCGCGTGGGTTCAGACGTTGATCGGAACCGGGCGCCGCAAAGACACTCACCGAATGACCGCGAGACATGAGTTGAGTAGCGAGCGCGTATGTGTGCGCTTCCAGCCCACCCGCAAAGGGCTCTCGAACCGGGAAACGACTGGATGCGATCAAGCAGATACGCAGAGGGCTCATGAAACCAGCCGTTCGTACACGCGGGAGTGGGCCACGGCCACGCTCCTCCGTTGCGACGCACGCCAGCCCACAGAGGCGGGCTGTGGCGCTCCCTCTTGGTAGGCGACAAGAACGGCACGATCGAGAGATTCTGGATCAAAGCTGTTCTCCTCGTGCACGTACTCAATCACCGGGCCCTGGTCCCGGTAGTACCCGCAGCTCGGAGCAATCACCGTTGTTCCCAGGTCGCGGCACGCCTCAAGCCATCCGGAGTGCGTCCCAAAGCGATACGGCAGCACGGAGACGGAGATCGACGCGAGGTACTTCCAGAGCTCATCATCTTCGAGGAAGTCGTGAACTTGGAGGTCAAGACGTCCGCTATCCGCACCCTCACGCAGGAAACTCGCGAGTTCCGGCTCAAAATTGGCGCCACCTTCGTCCAGCACGTCGTGATGGCCGTTGACCTGGAGCACGCCGCCGGGAATCCTACTTACGGAATCGGCGAGTGTCTCGAGTACAGGCATCGGGTTCATGCTGGCTCGCAGGCTCTTGACGTGCACGCCTACTCGAAACTCCTGCGCGCTCCGGGGCCGAGACACCGACCGCATGGTTTCGAAATCGACCACGTGCGGATGAGGGATCACCTGCGCTTCTCTCCCCCATCGCGCTGCAATCTCCCGCGCAGCGCCCGGCGTCAGCGTGATCAGCGCGTCCGCGCTCGGGATGAGCACGTCGAGCTGTGCGTCATGCAAAGACCTGTCGAGGTGGTGCGGGTTGCGAAGATCGTGGACCGTGTACACGAGTGGACGGCCCGTCTCTCGTAATGCGGAGACCCACTCGGCCAACTGCTCCGGGGTCTGCGCATCGAACCCGAACTGCAGATGCATGACATCAAAGTCGAGTTCTTCTCGCACCCAATTGGGCTGCAGCATGACCGGTGGCCACCATCGCGACTGCGCGGGCCGACTGGGGATATCCGGATCAGGATCAGCCAGTCGTTCGATGTCCGCATACCCCTCAAGGAAGCCTTCAGGCTGGAGGTGACGAACGTAGACATGTCCAGCCGGGATACTGGCAACGCGAATAGTTCGCGACTCCGAACGCACGACGCGTCGCTGATCGACGACGGATTCAACCACAAATACCTCCAGGCAGATTTCAGGTGACCAGTTCATTGTCACTAGGAGGACCGCATGAGGAGTACGCCCTTGAACTCCCGTCAGTAACCGGCTACGTGAACCCCCAACGATCCGAGGAACCCATGAGCTTGCAGTACCCACCGACACCGCCGTATTCGCAACAGGCATCGCAGTGGCCATACGCGGTGTTCTCCGGCGCTCTCGGCGACAACGCCACCGGGAGCTGGTTCCCTGCCCGCGCCGAGGTCAGCAACGGCTACGTCACGCTGTGGGTGGCACTTCCCACTGGCTGGACGCAGTACTTCAGCGTGCCCGCCAGTGATGTGACTGTCAGGTCTGCCGCACAGCGGATCACACTCGTCGTGCGCGGCCAGAGCTTTCCGATGCTGGCCGACCCACGTTCGGTGGATCGGGCCATCAAACACGCGATAATCGGCGGTGTCGCGGATGTGCTGGACAAGCCCCGTTTTGAGATGGGCGTGGACCTCGCTCGCACGGTCAACGTGGCTGGCGCCGCCTACTCGTTCCATCTCGGCGGCGGGCCGGCGTTTCTGGCGGCGGCGCAGCAGTCCGGCGCACGGACATCCAGAATGGGGTACGGGCTGCTTCTCGGGCTCGGTTGCGGCGGTGGAGTCCTCGTCGTGATCGTCGTGACACTCGTCACGCTCGCGGCGATCTCGCTCTGAGACCGCACCCATTGCGCTGGGCTACTTAGCTCGTCGAGCACGGCCGTTGTGCCTGGACTACGTCCGCAGTCGGCATCAATCTCGCGGGCTGCTCGCCTGCTCAGTGATCCGTCCAACCGGAGGTCGACGCCGTTGGCACCGCGGGCACAGGTGCGAGCCACGCCCGCCGAAGGCAATCCGCTTGATCGGAGTGCCGCAGCGAGCGCACGGCTCCCCCGTACGCCCGTAGGCGTTCAGCGAGTGCGCGAAATACCCCGCCTGACCGTTCACGTTCACGTACTGCTCGTCGAACGACGTGCCGCCCTCCATGAGCGCTTGCGCGAAGACGGCGCGCAGCACGGTGAGCAGCTCGGCGGCCTTTCGGGCGCTCAGCGATCGACCGGCCGTGTCGGGGTGCAACCGTGCGCGCCAGAGCGCCTCGTCCGCATAGATGTTGCCGACGCCGCTCGCCAGAGTCTGGTCAAGCAGCAGTTTCTTGACGCCCGCACTGCGGGCGCGCAGCGCCGCGATCCAGCCCTGGTCGTCGAATGCGGGGTCGAGCGGGTCTCGAGCGATGTGGCTGGCCTGTGCCGGAACCTCACCGAGGCCGTCCGCCGCGGGGCGCAGCGCGTCGAGGGCGAGCGACCCAAATAGGCGCTGGTCGGCGAAGTCGACGCGCAGCTCGCCGTGCTCGGGGTGCTCGACCCAGATCCGGATCCGCACGTGCCGATCATCTGGGGCGTCATGCGCGCGCAACAGCACTTGCCCGCTCATGCCCAAGTGTGCGAGGAGGGCGATGCGATCGCCCGCGCCCGATACGCCGGAGGTGGGAATCCAGATGAACTTGCCGCGCCGCTCGGGAGCTCCGAGTTCGAGACCGGTGACGCGGCGCTCGAAGTCGGCGGAACGTGAGACGCCGGCAGCCTCGGTGAGCGTCACGCCGTGCCCGCCGAGACCGTCATCGCCGGACGTCGGCACGTGGCGCTTGAGCGCGCGCGGGTCGAGCACCTGGGCGCCAACGATGCGGGCTCCGGTCACGGCGGGAGCGAGCCCCGCACGAACGACCTCGACCTCGGGAAGCTCAGGCATGTGAGCGCTTCGCCGGGAGACGCAGTCGCGTCACGGCGTCGCGGGCTGCAGCGAGTTCCGCCGACTTCTTGCTGGTGCCGACGCCGCGCCCGGTGACCCCGTCGAGGGTCACGCTCGACGCATACCTACGCTCGTGATCCGGGCCTGTGCCCGAGGTCTCATACGGCGGGTGCGGCAGCCCGCGGCGCGCGGCCTCTTGCTGCAGGGAAGTCTTGGGGTCGAGCGCTTCGAGCGCGTCGAGGAAGCGTTCGGCGTCGTCGAGCAGCGGAGCGACCAGCTCCAGCACGAAGCGCGTCGTGGTGGCCTGATCCGTCGACAGGTACACCGCACCGATCACGGCTTCAACGACGTCCGCGAGCAGCGAGTCTTTGTCGTGCCCACCGGTGAGTTCTTCGCCCTTGCCGAGACGCAGCATGTCGCCGAGCCCGTGCTGCCGCGCAACGGCAGCGAGTGCGACCGTCGATACGAGCGCAGCGCGGCGCTTTGCGAGCTCACCCTCACTGAGGTCAGGGAACGATCGAAACAGCTCGACCGTGACGGCCTGCCCCAAAACGGCGTCCCCGAGAAACTCGAGCCGCTCGTTATGAGGCGCGCCACCGTGCTCGTACGCCCACGATCGGTGGGTCAGCGCGAGCTGCACGAGATCGGGGTCGGCGTGGACGCCGAAGGCATGGAGAAAGCCGCCGGGATCCCCTACCGGGGAGCCCGACGGCTCTGCAACACTCTGAGTCAACGAAGTGTCAGAAATCTCAGAAGTCAGCAGATTCAGAAGTCAATAGACTTCCGAGATCAACCGACTCAGACGTCAGCGACCTTGCGGCCCTTGTACTCGAGGAAGAGGGCGTTGCCCTGCGAATCCTCGACGACGCGGGCGCGGTGGGGCAGGCTGTACACGGTGCGACCGTTTTCTTCGGTCTTCACCAGTGTGGGGGCCGTGGCCTTCCACGCCGAACGGCGGTGACGGGTGTTCGATCGCGACATCTTCCGCTTGGGAACAGCCATGATGCTCTCTTTCCTACTTGCTTGCGGACTCGGGAGTCTCACCCGAGCCGTGGTCTACTTCAGCCTCGACTGCTGTGGTCTCCGCCCCATTCGGAGCGAAACCCGCCAGCGCCGCCCAGCGCGGATCAAGATTCGCACTGTTCGTCACCGCAGCCTCAGTGTCACGCAACTCGCCGGACTCGGGATCGAGCCCCGGGCAGTCTGGGCGACACACGGGCTGGAACGGAAGTGCAAGCACTACCGCGTCTCGGAGCGGAGGTTCAAGATCCACGTGATCACCGTGAACCCCATACTCGTCGGCCTCCGTAGGAGTATACGCGAAAAGTTCCTGGAATTCGACTTGAAACGGCGTGGTGAAATCTTTCAAGCAGCGACCGCACTCCGCATGCATGGTCGTTGCAACCTCAGCGGACACGAGAATTCCCTCGTGCACCGACTCGAGGCGAACGTCGAGATCGAGCTCGACGCCCTCCGGGATTTCGGCAAGACTCTCGCCGAACTTCTCGGGAACCGTCAGGGTGCGCGACCGCTCGCGCATCTCCCCCGGACGGTTGATGATGTCGCGGATGTTCTCCTGGTAGATACGGCTCGTACTCACCGAGACATCCTACCGCGCCTCAACCCGGAAGTCAGGCGGGGCGACGCTTATCGAGGAACCGCGCAACTGCTTCGGGTACATACGGACTGACGTCGCCACCCATCTCTGAGACCTGGCGCACCAGGGTGCTCGACACGTGCGCATGCGCTGGGTCGGGCAGCATGAAGACCGTCTCAACGTCTGCGAGGCTGCGGTTCATGATCGCCATCGGCGTTTCGTAGGAGACGTCGATCTGTGACCGGATGCCCTTCACGAGCACCGATGCGCCCACGTCGGTGCAGTAATCGACGAGCAGGCCGACCGACCAAGAGGCCACCGTGATGTTCTTCGGCGCGCCCGCTTCATCGAGCGACTTCTGAATCAGCGTCATCCGTTCAGAGATCGGCAGCATCGCGTGCTTGCTGGGGTTGTGCACGACCAGTACGTGCAGTTCGTCGAAGATGCGCGCGGCGCGCAAGATGACGTCGAGGTGCCCCATCGTGACCGGATCGAAGGAGCCGGGAACCACAGCGATTTTCGTCATGGCATCAGCCTAGAGGTTTGCCGCCGGAGGAACCCCTAAGAATGGAGAAAGCGTGCACGCACTCTTAGTTTTCGGCGCGTCCGCTGCGCCAATACCCCATGAACGCAACCGACTGCCGGTCGATACCCCGCTCACTGACCAGGTTGCGGCGAATCTGCTTAATCGCCCCGGCCTCCCCCGCAAGCCACGCATATCCATGTGAGCGCCGAGCGTCGTCAGCGAGCGGTACACCTGTCGCCTCGTCGAGACCCGGAACCTCCCACAGCAGTTCGCGGTCGACGTCGATCTCTTGCAGCAGCGCATCGCCGCGCATCGCCTCCGCAAGCGTCGATTCGCCTGTAGCCAGTCCCCCTGGAAACACCTCGTCGAGCGATCGAACAGCATCCACGAGGGCCGCCCCGCGCGCCGCATTCCCGCGCTCGCAGACTTGCAGTTCGAGCCGCCCACTCTTCAGCATCGCGTCGGCATCGAGCAGGGCGGCGTCTGCGCGATCCGCCACCTCGAGAATTACTCGGGCGCAGGCAGCCCCGTCGAGAGAGGCAAGAATGCCCGCAATGGCCGGGAGCGCAGTATCGTCGCCAACGATCAGGAAGCGGTCGGCACCGCGAGGCGGAATCCACCCTACGGCCGTGTTGGGGCCGTCGAATCCCGCATCGGGGGCGAGGATCACGAGCGCGTCGCCGATTTGCGCCGCTTCAGCCCACGCCGATGCCGGGCCGGGGTTCGCGGCGTGGCGCGCAAAGTCGACGGTGAGACGGGTTGGCGATTCCGAATCGGGTTCGGCTCGGGTCAGCGCGCGTGGCGTGTAGGTGCGCATCGGTGGCCGATCCTCGTCTGCGAGTGCAGCCCATGATCGGTACCAACCGTCTCCGTCTTCGAGCGCAGGAATTACGCCGCGCGAATTCGGCAGCAGCAGCTTGATGCGCTGATCGAGACCGGCGAACCCAAAGCGGTCGAGATCGTCACCCGTGAACACGACTCGCACGAAGCCCGGCGACGGTCGCGAAACCTCGGCGGCAGCCACGTCGAACAGTCGATATGCCGAAGCACTCACGCCGCGCCTCAGAGCCCGTTTTGCTTCGCGAAAATGACCGCGTGCACACGATCCCGCAATTGCAGCTTCGCCAGTACACGCCCCACGTGCGTCTTGACGGTTGATTCAGAGAGGAACAGGTCAGCGCTGATCTCGGCGTTGTTCAAACCGTCGGCGATCAGCCGCAGCACCTCGAGTTCACGCTCCGTCAGCGCGTCGAGCGCCGGACCAGGCACGGGTTCAGCGCCGCCAAGCCCCGCTCCGTTACCTGCGCGCAGCTGTTCGAGCAACCGGCGCGTCACGCTCGGTGCCATGGTCGCGTCACCCGCGGCAACCCGCCGGATCGAGTCGACCAGTTCCGTGGGGCGCGCGTCCTTCAACAAGAAACCGCTGGCGCCCGCCTGAATCGCGCCGGTCGCATACTCGTCGAGATCGAACGTGGTGAGCACTATGACCCGCACCTCGGGGAAGCGACGCACAATCTCGGCTGTCGCATCGATTCCGTTCATGCCGGGCATGCGCACGTCCATCAATACGATGTCGCACCCGTGCTGCCCGAGGCTCGCGAGCTGCTGCAGCGCTTCGCCGCCGTCTGCAGCCTCGGCGATCACATTGATGCCGGGCTCCCCCAGGAGTACAAGCTTGAACCCGGTACGTATGAGTTCCTGGTCGTCGACCAGCATGACGCGAATGTCTTCGGCGCTCAACGGTGTTCCTTTCCTGAGACAGGCAGCGGGGCCTGCACTTCTTCAGTGGTGGCGGGTGTCGAACGGCCGTCGACCCCGCTTGCGTCAGCGCTTACCGGAAGCACGGCCCAGAGGCGCCAGCCGCCGCCCTCCCGAGCCGACAGTGGCCCGGATTCAATGCGACCCCCAAACACGCGAGCGCGCTCGGTGAGCCCCGCGAGACCCCGGCCAGAGCCCACTCCCGATTCGAAGCGCTGCGCCCCGGGTGCCGGTCCGTAATCACGGACCAGCACCGTCGTGCGATCAGGGTTGCGTTCGATACTCACGCGCGCCCTGGCCCCGGCACCCGCGTATCTCAGCACGTTCGTGAGACCCTCTTGAACCACGCGATACACGGCGAGATCTTGCCCGCGGTCGCCCGATGCCTTGCCGGTGACTTCGAGAGTCGCCTGGAGGCCAGCGTCACGGAACCCCGCAATGAGCTGCGGCAGGTCGTCAACGCCCGGCTGCGGCAGCAGGTCGGCCTCTTCGCCATTTGAGTGCAGTGCACCGAGCAATCGTCGCATCTCTGCGAGAGCGGTTCGGCCCGTCTCAGCGCTTCGCCTCATGGCTTCACTCGCTGCGTCGGGCGCTGTCGCGGCGGCGCGTGCCGCTCCCTCGGACAGCGCGATCATCACGGACACGGAGTGCGCCACGATGTCGTGCATCTCTCGCGCGATGCGGGATCGCTCCTCAGCCACGGCGAGCTGCGCGAGTTGGTCCCGTTCACGAACGAGCTGGTGGGCGCGGTCGATGACCGCCGCGATGTATCGCCTGCGATTGCCGAGATTGATGCCCAGCATGAGCACCGCGAGCAGCCACAGCGCCGACATGATGTTCAGTGTGATGTACTCACCGAAGGAGAGTGCCGGGCTCGTATCGGCGACGAGCAGGTCTGCCGGAGTCGTCGGCGCGACGTCACGCGATCCCAGCCACAGCGCCAGACTGGTCTGCACGAGTGTGCCGAACACGGATATGCCGTACGCGAGCCACCCGGCGGCGACGCTGCGGTACACCGGAACGGCGTACAGCAGGAACATGAGGGCGACGCCGTTTGCAATCGCCTGGATGCCCTGTTCGCCGAACGTTACTACAACAACCACGATGAGCCCCGCGAGCGGGAAGCGGCGCCGGTAGAGCAGCGTTGCCGCGATCAGCAGGATACGCGCCACTGCAATCAGCACCCAGGGCCAGGTCAGGTGCGACGGCACGCCCATCCACTGACTCGTCTGAGTGGCCTCGTCCCAGCGCGAAGAGCTGGCGATATCGAGGGTCACACCAATCGCGCTGCCGATGAAGAACCAGACCACGATCGTGATGTCGACCGCGCGAGGGTGCGCGGCAAACGCCCGCCGGATCATTCCCGGCGGGCGCGGGAGGCGCACCTCAGAGTCCGGGGTCATACCGATCATCGTACTGGCACGACCCGTGAACGAAGCCTGGCTGGTGCGCCCCGAGAGACGAGTCGGGATCAGCGCGCGTCCCGACGCTTGAACGCGATGGTGGCGGGTACGACAACGACCGCGACCCACCCAATCATGGCGGCCAGCGCTACCGCGAAGCTCGGGCCACTCGACACGTCAACGACGCCCTGCGAGAGCACAAATCCGAGCTGCGACGGCAGATACTCACTCACCGTTGACACCCATGACCAGCCGGTCATGGTGAGCATCTGGAACGCGATCGGCAGGACGAACGTTACGCCGGCGAGAACCGCGATGCCGCCGGCCGTCGATCGCAGCAGTGCTGCGACACCAAACGCGAACAGCGAGATCAGGACGAGGTAGACGACCGTGCCGAGTACGCCAGAAACTACGACGCTCGAGCCGAGTTGGGCGGCACTCTCGGGATAACAAATGATAGCCGCGGCGAGCCCGCCGACGACCAGTACGAGCGCCGTGAGCGCCGACACCACGGCGAGCACAATGGCTTTACCGATGAAGACCGGAGTGCGCTTTGGCACGGCCGTCAGCGTCGATAGGATCATGCCGCTTGAGTACTCGCTTGAAATCGCGAGTACCCCAAGCACACCGAAGATCAGCGCCAGGAATGGACCCGCGAAAGTCGCAATCATGAGCAGGTACGCCTGCAATGCAACGGCACCAGAGCCGAGAATGTCTGTTTCGCCCGAGCGCAGTTCGTTGCTGAACAGCAGGGCTACCCCGGTACTCAGACCAATGCCCAGCACGACGGTGATGAGGAGCGTGAGTTTGATGCTTCGGAGGGAGCTGAGCTTGATTCGTTCGGACCGTAGGATGCCCGCAAAGGACACGCCGCGCACCGGTTCGCGATAGCCCGCGCGGCGTTGGGAAGTGGTCTTGCCGGGATCTGTTGCCGGTGTTGCCGCCGCGTTGGCGTCAATCACGATGGAGGAGGTCATGTGCGTCTCGATTCTTCGTCGATGAAATCTGGGGTGTCGTGGGGCCGGTGCGGTTCGCCGTTACGACGCCGCGTACTCGACCTCGCCGCGGGTGAGTTCGAGGTAAGCGTCTTCGAGGCTGCCGGCCTGCGGGCTCAACTCGTGGAGCTCGATGCTGTGCTGCGAAGCGACCCCACCAATCTCGGCCGCCGTAAACCCACGCGCAGTGAACCCCTCGTCGCCGAGCGGCTCGAGTGCCGCGTCGACGCGCTCAGCGCCCATGAGCAGCGACGCGAGTTTCGCAGCCTGTGGGCTGCGAACGACAACGCTCGCGCTGCCCACACCACCGATGAACTCGGCGATGGGAGCGTCGGCGACAACCCGGCCGCGGCCAAGCACGATGACGTGGTCTGCCGTCTGAGCCATCTCGCTCATGAGGTGGCTCGAAAGCAACACGGTGCGCCCCTCTGAGGCAAGGTGACGCAGCAGCTGGCGCACCCACAGCACGCCGTCGGGATCGAGCCCGTTGACCGGCTCGTCGAGGATCAGGATCTTCGGGTCACCGAGCAGCGCGGCGGCGATCCCGAGCCGCTGCCCCATCCCGAGCGAGAACCCGCCGACGCGGCGATTGGCAACCGCCGCCAGCCCGGTCTGGTCGAGCACCTCAGACACCCGGTGATCTGAAATGCCATGGGTCGCCGCGAGCGCTCGAAGGTGGCTGCGTGCGCTGCGGCCCGGGTGAACACCCTTCGCGTCGAGCAAGGCACCAACCTCAGCAAGAGGCGCCGCGGCGTCGGAGTAGCGCGCCCCGTTTACCGTAACGGTGCCAGCGGTCGGTCGGTCGAGGCCGACCATGAGCCGCATGCTCGTGGATTTGCCCGCGCCGTTCGGGCCGAGGAATCCGGTGACCTGCCCGGGCTTGATGCTGAAGCTGACATCGTCGACGGCAGTCTTGGTGCCGTACTGCTTGGTCAATCCGCGCGCTTCGATCATGATGACTCCGTTTCTGCTGCCGCCGGGTTCTGGCGATAATTCCAAGTTAGGCGCGCGTATCGGCAGGCGCATCCCTCGCGAGTGCCAACCCAGGTGGTACCCGAGTACCGGGTGCTGCCCCTGCCCTGCTTATACCCCTGCACCCCTGCACCCCTGCACCCCTGCACCCCTGCACCCCTGCACCCTCGCGGGTGAGCAATATTTGTCGATCGCAGAGCGATTTGCGACAAATATTGCTCACCCGCGAGGGCTCAAGGGGCTCAGGCCCAGGGGGCTCAAGGGGCCCAGGCCCAGGGGCCCAGGCTCAGGCTAGGACTTGGCCAGGTTGTCTAGGAGGCCTGCCTCGTGCTCGCGCGCGATCAGCGCTGCGAGGCCAGGTGAGCCCTGCAGCTCGGGGTCACTGTCGAGCAGCGCGCCCGCGACCTCGCGTGCGTGCGCGATGAGCGGCCCGTGTTCAGCCACGCGAAGCAGGCGCAGGGTTGAACGCCCACCCGACTGAGCGGTGCCGAGGATGTCGCCCTCGCGACGGAGTTCGAGGTCGACCTCCGCGAGCGCGAACCCGTCGGACGTCGCGGCAACCGCCTCGATTCGCTCACGCGCAATCGTGCCGGCCTCCGCGGTCGTCATCAGCAGGCAGAGGCCCGCGTGCTCGCCACGCCCGACACGCCCGCGCAACTGGTGCAGCTGTGAGATGCCAAACCTGTCGGCGTCGCGCACGATCATGATCGACGCGTTCGGCACGTTGACGCCGACCTCGATGACGGTCGTCGCGACGAGTACACCGATTTCGCGGTTTGCAAACCCGCGCATCACGCGGTCTTTCTCATCGGAGGGCATGCCGCCATGCAGCCCCTCAATCACCACACCCTGGAACGCGGGGTGCCGACGCAGCTCCCCCACCGTTTCTTCCACGTTTGCGAGCCGCCGTGTGTCCCCGCCTGCCTGCTCGGCAGCGACCTCTGGCGCGGCCTCAGCTTGACCGTCTTCGACCTCTCCGGGTGCAATCGCTGGGCACACAACGTAAATCTGTCGCCCCGCGGCGAGATCTTCGCCCGACCTCGCCCACACGCGGGCGGCCCGGTTCGGCATCTCAAGCTCCGGCACCGTGAATGTCTCAATGCCCTGACGCCCGGGCGGCAACTCGCGAATGGTGGTGACCTCGAGGTCACCGAACGCGGTCAGCGCGACCGTGCGTGGAATCGGAGTCGCGGTCATCGCGAGTACGTGCGGCTGTGTACCTTTCTGACGCAGCGCCTCGCGCTGTTCGACTCCGAATCGGTGCTGCTCATCAACCACGATGAGTCCCAGGTCGAGGAATGTCACGCCCTCACTGAGCAGTGCGTGCGTGCCGATCGCGATGCGCGACGCCCCCGAGACAAGCGACAGCAGCACCCGCTTGCGTTCGGCCGCGGGCATGCGCCCGGTGAGCAACACAGGGCGCAGCTCTTCGGTGAGCTCCGGTCCTAGCGAGTCGACGATCGAGCGATAGTGCTGCGCAGCGAGCACCTCGGTTGGAGCCAAGAGCGCGCTCTGACCGTCACCGTCGGCGACCTGCAGCATCGCGCGCAGCGCGACGAGGGTCTTACCCGAGCCGACCTCGCCCTGCAGTAATCGGTGCATGGGGTGCGGCTCAGCCAGTTCAGCGGCGATCGTCGCGCCAGCGAGCCGCTGGTCGCCGGTGAGTTCAAAGGGCAGCGCTGCGTCGAATCGCGCGAGCGGCCCACCCTGCGTCGCTGCCGGTCGAGGCGTGCTCGCTTCGAGCCCTGCGCGCCGCCGCCGATCGAGCAGCGCGAGCTGCAACTCAAATGCCTCGCGGAACCGAAAACTCTCCCGCGCTGCACGCCAGTCGGCGTCGTGCTGTGGCCGGTGAATATGTTCGAGCGCGCGGCCGAGCGGCACGACTCCCTCTGCCTCGCGGATATCGCTCGGCAGCGGATCATCTACCGCCCCGAGCGCGTCGAGAGCGAGCTCGACGGCGCGCTGCAGCGTCCAGGTTGGCATCTGCGCTGTCGCCGGGTAGATCGGAACGGGGGTCTCCGACCAGGCTTTCGCCGCCGCCTCGTCGAGCTGGTCACCGCCTGGGGCGTCATCGCGATTGTCAAACAGCTCGTACTCGGGGTGCTGCAGCTGCAGCTGACTGCGGTACTCGCTGACCTTGCCCGCGAAGAGTCCGCGCTTGCCCGGCAGCAGCTCTCGACCCCGCCACGCCTGGTTGAAGAACGTCAGCGTGAGTGTGCCCGTGCCGTCGGTGATGCGCACCTCGAGAAGCTTGCCATTGCGACGCTGCATCTGACGTTCGCGAACGTCGAGCACCTGCGCGACCACCGCAATCTGCTCGCCCACCGGCAGGCCGTTGAGCGGCGTGAGCTCGCCGCGCCGCGAGTACCGGCGGGGAAAGTGATAGAGCAGATCACCCACCGTGTGCATGTCGAACGCGCGCTCGAGTGGTTTCGCGGTGCGGTCACCGACCACACCCACGAGGGGCGTATCGAGAGTCACGCGGGTCATACACCCAGCGTATCGCCGACGGCAGACACGCTACGCTCGAACGGTGACGAGAATCATCTCTGGTGCTGCCGGATCCCTCAGGCTCGAGGTGCCCAAATCAGGCACGCGGCCCACGAGCGACCGCGTGCGCGAGGCGATTTTCTCGACGCTCGGATCGTGGGACCTCGTCGAACGCACGCGCGTGCTCGATCTCTATGCCGGTTCGGGTGCGCTCGGCCTCGAAGCGGCGAGCCGCGGGGCCACCGAGGTCACGCTCGTCGAAAAACACCCGCAGGCGGCCGAAACGGCAAAGCGCAACGCTCGGACCGTACTGACCGCGTTCGCGCGCACCCCCGACGCGACGCCAACGATCGACGTCGTGCGCCAATCGGTGCAGACCTTTCTCACGGCAATGGCCGAACGGCCTACGCCGCCGACCTGGGACGTCGTGATGCTCGATCCGCCTTACGATCTCACGGAAGCAGAGATCGCTGAGAATCTCGCGGCCGTGGTTCCGCTGCTGGCACCCGGATCGGCTGTGCTCGTCGAGCGCAGCACGCGCACTCCGCAGCCCGCGTGGCCCGCCGGTATCACCCTGATACGCGAGAAACGCTACGGCGAAACCGCTCTGTGGTGGGCTGAACCCGAGGTGGGCTGAACCCGCCGACGCAGCCCAGTAGTCAGCCGCACCCGCCGAAACACCAGAACGGGCCCGAGATCATGCGATCCCGGGCCCGTTCTATATACCGCCGTGTTTAGGAGCGCGGCAGCAGGGTGTACTTCGACGACAGGAACTCGTGGATTCCCTCGAAGCCGCCCTCGCGGCCGATGCCCGACTGCTTGACGCCGCCGAACGGAGCCGCCGCGTTCGACACGAGGCCGGTGTTCAGGCCCATCATGCCGGTCTCGAGCTTCTCGATCATGCGGTGTCCACGACCGATGTTCTCGGTGAACACGTAGCTGACCAGACCGTACTCGGTGTTGTTGGCGATCTCGACGGCTTCATCTTCGGTGGAGAAGCGGATGATGCCGAGCACCGGTCCGAAGATTTCCTCGCGCATGATTGCAGCCTGCGGGCTGAGGTGATCAATGACGGTCGGCTGGAAGAAGTTGCCCGGGCCGTCGATCGCTTCGCCACCTGTGACGATCGTGCCACCGGTCTCGACGGCGTCGGCAACAAGGCGAGCCGTGTTGGTCACGGCCTTCTCCTCGACGAGCGCGCCGATGTCATTACCCTCGTCAGCGCCACGGCCGATGGTCATCGCAGCGACCTTCTCGCCCACGCGACGAGCGAACTCGTCGGCAACCGACTCGTGCACGATGATACGGTTTGCCGCGGTGCACGCCTGGCCGATGTTGCGGAACTTTGCGAGCAGCGCGCCCTCTACTGCCTTGTCGAGATCTGCATCTTCGAACACGACGAACGGGGCGTTGCCGCCGAGTTCCATCGAGGTGCGAAGCACGTTCTCGGCAGCGGCCTTGAGTAGCGTCACGCCGACCGGCGTCGAGCCGGTGAACGACAGCTTGCGCAGACGCGGGTCGGAGAGCAGCGCGCTCGACTGCGCGCTCGACTTCGACGTTGCGACGACGTTCACGACACCGGCGGGGAGGCCGGCTTCTTCGAGCAGCTGCGCGAAGAAGATCGTGGTGAGCGGCGTGAGCGCTGCCGGCTTAATGACGACGGTGCAGCCCGCAGCGAGCGCGGGAGCGATCTTACGGGTCGCCATTGCGAGCGGGAAGTTCCAGGGCGTGATGAAGTAGCAGGGGCCAACGGGCATCTGCGAAACAATCATCGTGCCGGTGCCCTCTGGGTTCTGGCGGTAGTCGCCCGGAACCCGCACGGCCTCTTCCGAGAACCAGCGCAGGAACTCGCCACCGTAATTGACCTCGCCACGAGCCTCGGCGATGGGCTTACCCATCTCCATGCTCATGAGGAGCGCGAATTCTTCCTTGCGCTCCATGAGCAGGTCGAACGTACGGCGCAAGATATTGGAGCGCTCGCGGCTAGACGTCGCCGCCCACTTTTCCTGCGCGGCAACCGCGGCGTCGAGGGCGCGCACGGCGTCTTCAACGGTCGCGTCGGCAATCGTCTTGATAACCTCGCCGGTCGCGGGGTCGTGCACGTCGAGCGTCGCACCCGACGTCGAGGGCTCCCAGGAGCCGCCGATGCCGAGGCCAGAGGAGACGCGGTCGAGCAGATCCTGCTCATTGGGCTTCACAGCCATGTGCGGTGTCCTTTCAGAATCTTCAGAATAGGAAGCGGAGATCAGTTGGCGGCAAGCGCTTCAGCGACGACCTGGAGGCCCTCGCGCAGCAGCTCATCGGAGATCGAGAGCGGCGGCAGGAAGCGGATGACGTTACCGAAGGTACCGCAGGTGAGCACGACGACGCCCTGCTCCCCCGCAGCCTTCGCGATTGCGCCGGTGAGCGCTGCGGCGGGCTTCTTCGAACCCGACTCGACGAGCTCGATCGCCTTCATCGCGCCGCGGCCGCGGATATCGCCAATGCGATCGTCCGACTTCTGCAGCTCGCCGAAGAACTCGTCGATGATCGCGCCGATTTCGCGGGCACGCTCCGTGAGGTTCTCGCGCTCGTAGGTGTCGATCGTCGCGAGTGCCGCAGCACACGCGATCGGGCTGCCCGCGTAGGTGCCGCCCAGTCCGCCGGCGTGTGCCGAGTCCATGATCTCGGCGCGGCCGGTGACCGCCGACAGCGGCAGGCCGCCCGCGATGCCCTTAGCGGTGGTGACCAGGTCGGCCACGACGCCCTCGTGGTTCGCTGCGAACAGGTCGCCCGTGCGCGCGAAGCCGGTCTGCACCTCGTCAAGGATGAAGACGACGTTGTTTGCCGTTGCCCACTCCTGAATCGCCGGGAGGAATCCCTCGGCGGGAGCGATGAAGCCGCCCTCGCCCTGAATGGGCTCGATGATGATCGCCGCGAGGTTACCGGCGCCGACCTGCTTCTCGATCTGGCTCAGCGCGACCGAAGCGGCGTCGGCACCCGAGAGGCCGTCGCGGAACGGGTACGAGGTGGGAACGCGGTAGACCTCGGGGGCGAACGGGCCAAAGCCATCCTTGTA
Source organism: Leucobacter sp. NPDC058333 (assembly GCF_042726155.1). Taxonomy (NCBI): domain Bacteria; kingdom Bacillati; phylum Actinomycetota; class Actinomycetes; order Micrococcales; family Microbacteriaceae; genus Leucobacter; species Leucobacter sp. NPDC058333. The sequence continues at coordinate 1,648,880 of NZ_JBHXHV010000001.1, read as the reverse complement.
GGGAATGTTCTTCGCGGTCATACCCATGGTCAGGTTCGTGCGGCCGTGGTACGCGTGATCGAACACGACGACGGCGTTCTTCTTCGTGAAGTGACGAGCGATCTTGATCGCATTCTCAACCGCCTCTGCACCCGAGTTGAACAGCGCCGAGCGCTTCTCGTGGTCGCCCGGGATGAGCTCGTTGAGCTTCTCGGCGACGGCCACGTAGCCCTCGTAGGGGGTGACGGTGAAGCAGGTGTGCGTGAACTGCTGCACCTGGTTGATGACGGCCTCAACGACCGCAGGAGCGGCATTGCCGACACCGGTCACGGCGATGCCGGAACCCAGGTCGATGAGCGAGTTGCCATCGGCGTCAACCATGACGCCGCCGCCTGCCGCGACGATCGAAACGGGAAGGGCAACGCCCACACCCGCAGCAACGGCCGAGTTCTTGCGAGCGAGCAGCTCCTGCGACTTCGGACCAGGGATGCTGGTGACAAGCTTGCGCTCCTGAGGAAGCGAGGGACCGCCGGTAACTTCGGCCATGACTGATTCTCCTTATGAGTCTCGAAGGGGGCCCGCTGCAGAACCGCGGGCTCAGTGTGATTCCGGATCAGCATACGCCCTGTGAAACATTTCACATTCTGCCATGATGGTGTTTGAGTAGGGTAAGTTTCACCACATTGGCACGCGAGGTGCGGCGCAGAGTCAACACGAATGGAGTATCCAATGGTCGACGCAACAGCCGCGCACACGCCGACCATTGAACTCGGCGAACTGCTGCACCAGTATCAACTCGAACTCGCCCTGATCGCCGGGGCAAGCCAAGCTGCTGCCACCCGGTTGGTGCAGTGGGTGCACGTCAGCGAGCTCGAGGACCCCACACCGTTTCTCACGCCTCGCACGGTGCTGCTGACGACCGGAGCCAGATTTGGCGTCATGCGCACCGCAGGCGACGCCAGCGACTATGTGCGGCGCCTCGTCGATGCGGGGGTGACGGCACTCGGCGTGGCCGTCGGGCTGCACTGGGAGCGCGTTCCGGCGCTCGTGGTCTCGGCTTGTGACCGGCTCGACCTCCCACTCATCCGCGTGCCCTACGACACCGCATTCATTGAAATCGTCCAGACGGCTGCACGGCTGCTCGAAGCGAAGACGCGGGATCGCGATGTCTGGTCCCTCGAATCGCAGCGCGCCGTAGCCAATGCCTCGCTGCATCGCGACGGGCTCGGTGCAGCAGTGCGTGAGGCCGCGACTCGACTCGGCAGGTGGGTCTGCATCACCGATCGATTTGGGCGCATCGTCGAGTTCGCCCCGCAGAGTGCCCGGCCCGAGTTGCCCGCTGACTGGGTGCGCCGCGAGTCTCGACGCATCATCGACCGCGGGGTGAGCGCCGCGCGCATTGAAACTGAGTCGGGAACCGGCATGCAGTTGCAGGCACTCGGACGTCAGGGACACGTGCTTGGCGTGCTCGCGGTTGAGGAGCGCGGCGTGCCTGATTCTGCGGAGCGCGGCCTCCACGGTCTCATCGCCGCACTCGCGACGGTGCAGTTGGAGCATCGCAGCGGCATCCGTTCTGCACAGTCGGTGCTGCGAGACGCAATCGTCGAATTGCTGCTAGCGAAGCACGTCGCGCTCGCCGAGCGGCTGTCTACCGGGGTGCTCGCGCGTTTTCCGCAGGGCCCCGCTGTGGTGGTGCGCTACGCGGTTCCGGATCACCTCGACCCGACCTTCGCTGAAGATCTGCAGTCGCTCGACGCCGGCACCCCGGGGCTCTTTACCGCCACCGCGAACGCGGAGCCGCTCATGATCGCTGAGGCGCGTCATCTCCCGGCGATCCGGCGCCTGTTCTCTGCACACCATCTCGCCGCTGGCGTGTCCGATCGCGGTGACCTCGCGCGGATGGGCGAAGCACTCGTCGAAGCCGAGCTTGCGTTCAGCCGCGCGGTCGCGAGTGGGGCTAAAGCGCCCGTCGACTATCTTCCGTCGCTGCACGAGGGGGTGTTGCACCTGCTCGACGCGCAGCCGGAGGCGAAGCGGCGCGCATCACTCCTGCTGGCACCGGTGAGGCACCACGACGAGCGCCACAGCGACCGCATTGAGGAAGCCCTCCGCGTGTGGTTATCGCACCACGGACAGACAAGCGCTGCGGCGCTTGAACTCGACGTGCACCGCCACACTGTGAAGGCGCGAGTGCAGACGGCGGCGCAGTTACTTCAGTCAGACCTCGACTCCCCCGATGTCCGCGCCGAGCTCTGGGCGGCGCTGAGGCTGCTCCGCTAATTCGCGCAGCTTCGCGATTACCGCCGTGCGCGCCTACGCGGCACCCGGGTATTGGACGGTGTACGGGTCCCATCCGCGTGCCGTGAGGGGCGCGCTATCGAGGGTGATCCGCTCGTCGGGAGCTTGCGCTGAGACGACTTCCCCGATGACCCGGAAACCGGTGGGGAGTATCGCCTCCGCTGGGAACGTCGCGAGCAAACCGTGGTCTTCACCGCCGTAGAGCATCGCATCGACCGGCACCTCGACGTCGCTCTGCACTCCGAACGCCAGCCGCAAGCGTTCAGCGTCGAACGCGATGCGCGCGTCGCTCGCTACCGCCATGCGTCCGGCGTCGATCGACAGCGAATCAGACACGTCCATCATCGCGGTCGCGCCGGCCTCGGCAGCTGCCACCCCGAGCGGGATAGGCGGCGCCGGGGCAAGCTGCGCCGCGATCGCCTCCGGGTGCGTGCGCCAGAGCTCGGGCAGCGACCGTGAGTGAGCGAGGCCGTCACCATCGGCCGCCTCCGCAAACAGCACCGACAGACCGAGCCCCGCGAGTCCCAGCTCCCCCGCGTATGCCACGATGTCGCCTGGCGTCGCGCCCGAGCGCAGCACCGCGGCGCGCCCCTCCAAGTCTCCGACCGCAGTCACCGACGCGACGATCACGGGCGCACGCCCGAGGTCGCCGCCCACAACCCCGCAGCCGGGAGCGAGCGCTCGACAAGCGGCGTCGAGGCCCTCCGCGATGCGTTCCAGCAGCGACACCGGTGTCTCACGAGGAACCGCGAGGGCCACGGTGAGGGCGGTTGGGCGCGCGCCCATCGCCGCGACGTCCGAAAGGTTCGTCGCGGCGAGCTTCCAGCCGAGCTCAAATCCGTCGTGCCACGCGAGCCGAAAGTCTGGGCCCTCGATCATCGTGTCGGTCGTCACGACCACGTCGCCGACTGTGCGCAGCACCGCGCAGTCGTCGCCCGGGCCCACAATCGCAGCGTCGGAGTCAGAAAGCTGCGCGAGCACCCTCGCGAGCACACCGCTTTCGCCGAGCTCGCCGACCGTCGTAACGTGATCTTCGCGCTGTTTCACGTCTCAACGCTACCGCCGCCGACCTCATCATGCTCCGCTCAACGCACGCGGCCGACGACCAGCTCCCGCCGACTAGGCTGGCAGGGTGAAGTTTCGTGCCCTGAAGATCATCGCTCTTTCGGCCGCACTCGCAGGGACCGCGTCGCTCCTGACCGCGTGCGCACCGACCGTACCGATGCAGGCCGCTGACGACGCGAATAATCCGGCCTGCGCGAACGTGATTGTGCGCCTGCCCGACGTGGTTGCTGGCGAGGAGCGCCGCAGCACGAACGCGCAGTCGACCGGCGCCTGGGGCGACGGGGCGGTGCAGCTCATCTGCGGTCTCGAACCGAGTGGGCCGACGACTGACACGTGCGTCAACGTCAACGGCGTGGACTGGGTGATCGACGACTCAGCGGCGCCGATCTACCGGTTTGAGCCCTATGGCCGCACTCCCGGAATCGCGGTCTACGTCGATTCCGAGCAGGTCAGCGGGACGGAGACAACGGTCGATCTCAATGCCGTCGTGCAGCAGCTGCCGCAGGAGCGGAAGTGCACGACGCTCTCAGACACGTTTGATGTGCCCGGCGCCAAGCAGTAATTTTCAGTACGCGGGCCGACGCTCGATCGCGAGTTCAATGAGCTCGGTGATGAGCTCGGTGTAGCTCAGTCCCGACTCCTCCCAGAGTCTGGGGTACATCGAGATTGGCGTGAAACCTGGCAACGTGTTGATCTCGTTCAGCACGGGACCAGACTCGGTGAGGAAGAAATCGACTCGAGCGAGCCCCGCACACTGCGCGATCTCGAACGCGAGCACCGCGTCGCGCTCCAGCGCCGCGTATTCTTCGTCACTGACGTCGGCCGGCAGCTCGAGTCTCACGCCCGTTCCGCCCAGATACTTCGACTCAAAATCGTAGAATCCGTCGCCCGTCACCACGATCTCACCGATCACGGAGCTCGTGCGCGCACGCGAATCTCCGCGCCCCTCAAGCACCGCGATTTCGACTTCGCGGCCGACAACACCGGATTCGACGAGCACCGTGCGATCCTCAGCGAAGGCAATTTCAAGCGCCGCAGGGAGTTCCGCGGCGTTCGTCACCTTCGTGACGCCCATGCTCGAGCCAGCGCGCGCCGGCTTCACGAAGAGCGGATATGTGAGCCCGTCATCGAGGCGCGCGACGATGCTCGCGTCGTGCTCGACCTGCGATCGGGTGACGGTGTTCCACGGCGCGACCGCGATGCCGGCGTCTGCCAGCACAGTCTTCACCGCGTGCTTGTCCATGCACAGCGCTGAACCGAGCACTCCGCTACCGACGTACGGCATATCGACGAGTTCGAGCATGCCCTGCACCGTGCCGTCCTCCCCGTACGGGCCGTGCAGCATGGGCAATACGGCATCCGCGTGCCCGAGATTCCGCAGTTCGCCGGCCTGATTAATGGCCGTGAGTGTTCGCGTATCGGTGGAGGCCGGCCACAGCACCCGCGTGCCATTGTCGTGCACCTCGGGAAGCACGGCGGCGTCAAGCCGGTACGCGTCGAGATCTTCCTCCCGCATCAGGACCGTCGCACCGCGCTTGGTAATGCCGACCGGGATCACCTGGAACTTGCTGCGGTCGATCGCGCGAAGCACCCCGGCCGCCGTCACGCAGCTGATGCCGTGCTCGCTCGAACGTCCACCAAACAGGAGCACGACCGTGCGCTTCACCGCGCTATCAGCACTCGGCACCGCGTTATCAATCTCAGTCATGCGCCAGTCCCCCTCATTCGGCCGAAGAATCGCTTCAGACGGCCCGGCTGGGGCGCGACGACACTGAGTTCGGCCTGCGGCACGCCGTCTTCAGTCGCGAGGTGGGGTCCGAGGTTTTTCGGCAGCATGCTGCCGCTCAGCACCATCTGCACCTGCTCAACAATTGGCATCACGATGCCCCGCTCGCGAGCCAGTTCAAGCACCGGTGGCACCGAGGTGATGCCCTCAGCGACCTGCTGCATCTGCTCGCGCGTCTCCTCTTGCGTATACCCCTGGCCGATCAATCGGCCCGCAGTGTTGTTGCGCGATAGCGGCGATTGGCAGGTGGCGATCAGATCGCCAAGACCCGCAAGACCTGAAAGCGTCACGGGATCGGCGCCAGAAGCGATCGAGAACTCGGTCATCTCGGCGAGCCCGCGCGTGATAATCGCAGCCTTCGTGTTCTCGCCGTAACCGACGCCGTCGACAATGCCGATCGCGAGCGCGATGAGGTTCTTCAGTACGCCGCCGAGTTCGGTGCCGACCACGTCCGTGTTCACGTAAGTGCGGAAGTAGGGCGCGCTCGCGGCGGTCGCGACCTCTTGAGCAACCCCGAGATCGGTGCACGATGCAACGGCACCCGTTGGCTGCTCCTTCGCGATCTCGAGCGCGATATTCGGTCCGGAGACCACCGCGATGCGCTCGGGCCCCAGGTCAAGCGTGTCGGCAATCACCTCGGACATGCGCATGGTGGTCGTCTTTTCGATGCCCTTGACGAGGCTGACGAGCACAGAGGTGCGCTCCAGATACGGCTCGAGGTCGATCAGATTCTGGCGCAGCGTCTGGCTCGGTACTGCGAGGAAGACCAAGCGTGCGCCTCGCAGCGCGACCGCAAGGTCATCGGTCGCATGCAGCGACTTCGGCAGGTTAATTCCGGGAAGGTACTGGCTGTTGCGGCGCGCGACCTGGATCTCATTCGCGACCTCGGGCCGGCGCGCCCACATCGTGACATCGCAGCCGGCGTCGGCGAGTACTTTGGCGAACGTCGTTCCCCAGCTGCCTGCACCGATAACGGCGACTTTGCGGCCACTATTGCGCTCGACACTGCTGTTGGCCTTACCCGTTATGGTCGCGCCTGATCGGTTGCTCAAAAGCGCCCCGTTTCGCTCTGGTGATGCTTACTCGGATCCCAGCGCTCGGCCGGGGGCGTCTCGCCGCGCAGATCTGCGAGGAGCGCGGTAATTGCGTCCATGAGATCGCGCGTCGCGTCGTTGATGACTCGTTGGTCGAGGGGCTTCCCCTCGTAGCGGCTGAGGTCGAGCGGTTCGCCAATTGACACTTCGATTGTCTTACGCGGGAACGGGTGCAGACGCTTGGCGTAACGCGGCATCAGCCGGTGCGCGCCCCAGTGTGCGACGGGAATGAGGGGAATACCCGATTCGAGCGCCAGGCGCACGGCACCACTCTTACCGCGCATGGGCCACAGATCAGGATCGCGTGTGAGTGTGCCCTCGGGGTACACGATGAGGCCGTCTTGCCGCTCGATAATCTGTGACGCAGCGCTCATCGGATTGCCATTGCGCCCGGCCGAGCGCGCAACGCCGTCACGCTGCACCGGTACCTGCCCCGAAGCGCGCATCAGCCAACCGAGCACGGGAACCTTGAACAGGCTGGCCTTCGCCATGAACCGCGGCAAGCGGCCAAGGTGCCATACCGCAGCGCCGATTGCAATCGGGTCGACCTCGCTGTAGTGGTTCGGGGCAAGGATGAACGGGCCGCGCTCAGGGAGCTTCGACTGGGGCGTGAATCGGTAACGCACCATGAGCGACCAGAACGGAAGAATCATTGAAGCAAGTACCCAGAACGCCGAGGGGCGACGCTTCTCCGGCGACAGCCGGCTCCGGAACTTCACGGTGTCAGTCATAGGTCCATTATCTCGAAGCGGCGGCTACCCAGGGGCATACGCCCCGGGTAACCGCCGCATTCGCAGAAGACTTGCCGTGTTTAGCTTTCGTAGACGAAATCTGCGCCGAGCAGGTGCAACTTCTCGATGAAATTCTCGTAGCCGCGAGAGATAATGCCCAGGTTCGTGACCTTTGACTGACCCTCGGCTGTGAGCGCCGCAATCAGGTGGCTGAAGCCACCGCGCAGATCGGGAACCTCGATGTCCGCACCGTGCAGCGGAGTCGGTCCCGTGATGACGGCTGCCTGCTCGAATTCGCGACGCTTCACACGACGGGTCGCATCGTTCAGCCCATCCTTGTAGACGACGATGTCGGCGCCCATCTGCACGAGTGCGTCGGTGAAGCCGAAGCGGTTCTCGTAGACGGTCTCGTGAATGGTCGACTGACCCTCCGCCTGCGTGAGTGCGACGACAAGCGGCTGCTGCCAGTCAGTCATAAAGCCGGGGTGCACATCGGTCTCGATGGTGACCGGCTTCAACGCGCCGCCCGGGTGCCAGAAGCGGATACCGTCGTCGTGCACGTCGAAGTCGCCGCCCACCTTGCGGAAGACGTTCAGGAAGGTCATCATCTCTTCCTGCTGCACGCCACCAACGAACACATCGCCCTTGGTCGCGAGTGCCGCTGCGGCCCAGCTAGCGGCCTCGTTGCGATCGAAGATCGCGCGGTGGTCGTAGCCGCGCAGTTCGCTGACGCCCTCGATAAAGATGACGCGATTCGGCTCCATCGAAATGATCGCGCCCATCTTCTGCAGGATGCAGATGAGGTCGACGATCTCGGGCTCGATCGCCGCGTTGCGCAGCTCAGTCTGGCCCTCGGCGAGCACAGCCGTGAGCAGCACCTGCTCGGTCGCACCGACTGAGGGGTACGGGAGCTCGATGTTCGCGCCCTTGAGGCCGTTCGGCGCCGTCAGGCTAATACCGCTGGGAAGCTTCTCAATGACCGCACCAAAGTTGCGGAGGGCCTCGAGGTGGAAGTCGATCGGACGATCGCCGATCCGGCACCCACCCAAATCAGGGATGAACGCCTCGCCCAGGCGATGCAGCAGCGGGCCGCAGAACAGAATCGGAATACGCGAGGATCCCGCGTGCGCGTCAATGTCTGCCTGGTGGGCGACCTCGACGTTTGAGGGGTCGAGACGCCACTCGCCGGCCTGTTCACCACGGGTAATCAGCACACCGTGCAGAGCGAGCAGCCCGGCGACAACGCGCACGTCGGAGATGTTGGGAACGTTGCGCAGCACGCTCGGCGTCTTGCCGAGCAGGGCCGCCACCATTGCTTTGGTCGCGAGGTTCTTCGCGCCGCGCACCTCGATGCGTCCCTTGAGCGGGCGGCCACCGTTGATGATGATCTCGTCAGAGGTCAATCCAACGCGCGCGCCAGCCTTCTGCGCGTCTTGGCGCAGACCCTCAGCCTGCGCGGCCGCGCTCTCGGCGGAGGTCTCGTTCTCAGCGCTCTCGGTGCCCGCGCCGTGCGCGGGGCTCTCGACTGCGTCGAGGGTATTGACGGTCTCGGTCTGGGATTCGAGCTTCTCGGTCATGCGGCCTCCACGGGGGTCGTTGTCGGCATCCAGCTCGGGCGGTTGGCCTCGAACGTCGTAATCGCATCCGCGTTGCGGAGCGTGAGGGAAATATCGTCGTGCCCCTCCATGAGGCGCCAACGGGTGTAGTCGTCGACCTCAAACGGAATGGTGAGATCGCCCACTGTAATCGTGCAGTCTTCAAGGCTCACTGCGAGCGAGACGCCGGGCTGCGCGTGAATCGCGGCCCAGATGCGCTTCACGTCGTCTTCGGGCACCTGCGCGGCGAGCAAACCCTGCTTGCCAGAGTTCCCTCGGAAAATGTCGGCGAAGCGGGGCGAAATGACGACCTTGAAGCCGAAATCGCGAAGCGCCCAGACGGCGTGCTCGCGGGATGAACCGGTGCCGAAATCGGGGCCAGCTACCAGAATCTCGGCGCCCTGAAACTCGGGCAGGTTGAGCACGAAGTTTTCGTCTTGCCGCCAGTGGTAAAAGAGCGCGTCTTCGAACCCGGTCTTCGTAACCCGCTTCAGGAACACCGCGGGGATGATCTGATCGGTGTCAACGTTGGAGCGCTCGAGCGGCGCGGCGATGCCGGTGAGTGTGATGAACTTCTGCATGGCTCAGGCTCCCGCCTTCTCGGAGACGGGCATGATGGGAATGCGGCGGCGCACTGGCGCTTCGGAACCGGCCGGGGCATCGTGTGTGATGCCGTTCGCTGCGTCTTCCGTGAGATCCCACGGGCTCGACAGCGTGCCACGAATTGCCGTGGCAGCTGCAACGAGCGGGGACACGAGGTGGGTGCGCCCGCCCTTGCCCTGGCGGCCCTCGAAGTTGCGGTTCGAGGTCGACGCGCAACGCTCACCGGGCGCGAGCTGGTCGGGATTCATGCCGAGGCACATGGAGCACCCGGCAAAGCGCCACTCGCCGCCGAACGCCTCGACCACGCGGTCGATCCCCTCGGCTTCGGCCTCAGCGCGCACGCGCGCGGAGCCGGGAACGACCATCAACCTGACGCCCTCTGCCTTCTGCTTGCCCTTGATAAGCTCGGCAAAAATGCGCAGATCGTCGAGACGGCTGTTCGTGCACGAACCCATGAATACCGCGTCAACGGGAATCTGCTTCATCGGGGTGCCAGCTTCGAGATCCATGTACTCGAGCGCACGCTCGGCCGCAGCACGCTCGTTGGGGTCTGAGATGTCGGCGGGATTCGGTACGGTGTCGCTGAGGAGCACGCCCTGACCCGGATTTGTACCCCAGGTGACAAACGGTTCAAGTGCGTTCGCATCGATAAAGATCTCTTTATCGAACACCGCACTCTCATCGGTGGGCAGCGTCTTCCAGTAGGCGACCGCGGCGTCCCAGTCGGCACCCTTGGGCGCGTGCGGGCGACCCTCGACGTAGTCAAACGTCGTCTGGTCAGGGGCGACCATGCCCGCGCGAGCGCCGGCCTCGATCGACATGTTGCACATGGTCATACGCCCGTCCATGGACAGCGCACGGATCGCCGAACCACGGTACTCGAGCACGTAGCCCTGACCCCCGCCGGTGCCAATCTTCGCGATGACCGCGAGAATGATGTCTTTCGCGGTAACTCCGGGGCGCAGCTCGCCGTCGACGTTAATCGCCATGGTCTTGAACGGCTTCAGCGGCAGCGTCTGGGTCGCCATAACGTGCTCGACCTCGCTCGTACCGATGCCGAAAGCCAGAGCGCCGAACGCGCCGTGCGTGGAAGTGTGACTGTCGCCACAGACCACGGTGATGCCGGGCATCGAGAGTCCGAGCTGCGGCCCGACGACGTGCACAATGCCCTGCTCGCGATCGCCCAGCGGGTGAGCGCGCACACCGAATTCTGCGACGTTCTGCCGGAGGGTCTCAATCTGTAACCGACTCGTCGGATCTTCGATCTCACGAGTGATGTTGAGGGTCGGAGTGTTGTGATCTTCCGTCGCGATCATCAGATCGACACGACGCAGCGGTCGGTTCGCGACGCGCAGCCCGTCGAAGGCCTGGGGGCTCGTCACCTCATGGATGAGGTGAAGATCGATGTAGATGAGATCGGGCTCGCCATTCTCACCCTTGACGACAACGTGGTCTTCCCACAGCTTCTCAGCCAGGGTGCGGGGCCGCACGGCCGCCTCCGACGTAATCTGCTCGCTCATGTGTGCTTCTCTTCCCGGTTCTGTGCACTCAGCACTGTGCTGTTCAACACCGCGCGGCACGAAAGTATTTCGCGGGGCCTGACGCGGCGGATCGACCATGCAAGAACCCCGCGACGGGCGGCCGATGGACTAGACCCCGTCGCGGCTATGAAGAAGCAGAGCCCGCGAACGCATGGCGAGAGTCTACCATCGCACCACCCTCAGAGTCAGCGCTGGTCGGTGTGACCGTGATCCTCACCCGATTGTTCGATCGGACGGTGCGGATCTGCCGCCTCGATCTGCGGGTGCGGCTCGGCGACGCCCAGGTGCAGTCGCTCGCCGTGGGCCTTCGCATCTCGGTTCGCCTTGACGAGGCTCGCGATCGTGGCAATGGCCATTGCGGCCACGATGAAGCCGAGCGAGGTCCAGGTCGTGATCTCGGGCACCGGAACGTGCTCGCCGTTGTTGATGAACGGCAGCTCGTTTTCGTGGAGCGCGTGGAGAATCAGCTTGACGCCGATAAACGCGAGGATCGCGGCGATGCCGTACTTGAGGTATTCGAGACGCTCGAGCAGACCGCCGAGCAAGAAGTAGAGCTGACGCAGACCCATCAGCGCGAAGACATTCGCCGTGAACACGATGAACGGGCTCTGCGTGATACCGAAGATCGCGGGAATCGAGTCGAGTGCGAAGAGCAGGTCAGTCACGCCGAGCGAGATCAGCACCAGCAGGAACGGGGTGAACATGCGCTTGCCATCGACAGTCGTGCGCAGCTTGCCGCCGTCGTAGTGCTCGCTGAAGGGCATGACCTTCTTGACCTGGCGGATGATCCAGCTCTCGCCCTGATCGTCGTGCCCACCGGGCTTGATCTGCTGCCACGCCGTGTAGATGAGCCAGGCTCCAAACACGAAGAAGATGGCAATGAAGCGCTCGATGATCGCGGCGCCGACCAGAATGAAGATCCCGCGGAAGATCAGCGCGAGCACGATACCGATCATGAGTGCGCGTTGCTGATAGGCATTCGGCACCTTGAAACTCGCGAGAATCAGCACAAACACAAAGAGGTTATCGATCGAGAGGCTGTACTCCGTGAGCCAGCCCGCAAGGAACTCAGTGCCGTGCTGCACGTCGCCGAGCATGAATATGGCGCCGGCAAAGATCAGTGCGAGCAAGACGTAGAAGCCGACCCAGAGGCTCGCCTCGCGCATTGACGGCGTGTGCGGGCGACGAATAATGAGGGCCAGATCGAACACGAGAATCGCGACGAGCACGACCATCGATCCGATTTCAAACCAGAGCGGGAGAACTGAAGTCACCGGTGTGTGTTTCCTTCGGCTGAGGCGCGGAGGTGCGCAAATGGCCGAAAGTCTCTTCCCGGCACCCGACCACGCTCAGCACCTCGGTGCTCTGCGTGTGACGTGCGCCGCGCCCGCACCGGCGTCGCTGCGGAGCGACACGTATTGACGACACGGGCGAACAGGAATACTCCCTTTCGCTTGCACCAGTGTAGACGCTGTTCAGGCCGCGTGCATCCCGCTGCTCGCGAACACTCAAACTGCCTACGCTAGCATTTGGTGCACTTCGACCGTACGAGAGGCCCACCACGTGAACAAGCGACCCAGCCCGATCGAGCGCAGCACGAAAACCGGACCAGGCCCCGCGTCTCGCACGCTCGCCGGCTTCATTTTCGCGAGCCGATGGCTGCAGGCACCCCTCTATCTCGGCCTGATCATTGCTCAGGCGGTGTACGTCGTGCTGTTCTTCGTCGAGCTCTGGCACCTCGTTGAGAATGTCATCGTCTCGGGGCACATCACCGAAACCGATGTGATGCTGAGCGTGCTCGCGCTCATCGACATCGTGATGATCGCAAACTTGCTGATCATGGTGATCATCGGCGGCTACGAAACGTTCGTCTCGAAGATTCGCGTCGAGGGACACCACGACGAGCCCGAGTGGCTGTCGCACGTCAACACGAACCTGCTCAAGGTGAAGCTCGCCGTGTCGATTATCTCGATCTCGTCGATTCACCTGCTCAAGACCTTCATCGAGGTCGGGCGGATGGACAACGGGGTGGTGCTGAACGCTGATGGCACGGTGCTGTACTCCTCAGATGGCGTCATGTGGGAGGTCGGGATCCACCTGGCGTTCATCCTCTCTGCCATCGCCCTCGCGTGGATCGATCGGATGAGCCAGCACCACCCGGTCGGTCAGCAGGGCGGCCTCAGCGTCGGCGTCATCGAAGCTGGGCTGCGTGAAGAAGCTGCCGCCGGGGCGGCCGGCGCCGCCGGAGCATCGCGAGCAGAAGGAACCGCCGATGACGGTTTCGTCACAGTGCGCATGCCAGCCGGCGCGCAACTCCCCGAGGGTGCAGAGGTCGTACTCAACGACCGCTAAAGTGGTACCCGGCCGACTCAGTCGGCCCACGCGCGAGTGGCGGAATTGGCAGACGCGCTGGATTTAGGTTCCAGTGTCTTCGGACGTGGGGGTTCAAGTCCCCCCTCGCGCACGGTATACAAAGAAAGGGCAGTAGCCAGATACGGCTGCTGCCCTTTGTTGTCGGTGCACCTTATTTTGCACCTTATAGATTTTCCGACTGCTACTACCCGGAGGCCTGTCAGTAGTTAGAGTGATCGCATGACCCTGCCTTCACCCGCGCCTCACACGGCACAACCTCCCGCTGGCTGGTATCCGAATCAATTCGGACAGATGCAATGGTGGGATGGGTACGCATGGGGGCAGATTGCAGCGCCGGCACCTTCCGTTCCGCAGGGGAATGGCTTCGCTGTAACCGCGCTTGTGGCCGCAATCCTTGTTCTACCGTCAGCGCTTCTCGCCTTTTTCACGAATACGGCCTGGCCTATCTACACGATCGGACTCGTCCCGATCGTCCTTGCTGCAACATTCGGAATTCTCGGGATCCTGCGGGCTAATAAGAATGGTGTCGGCAAGCAACTTTCCACAGTCGCGTTAGTTTTCGCTGCGCTGTTCGCATTCTTCCCTGTTCTGCGCGTCTTCGATTCCTTCATATAGATCAGGCGCCGTGTAATATTCACGGCAGCACAACTGAATAGCTCGAGCACGGGTCTACCGGGCCGAGGCCGGGAACAACGCAATGCGCCAGCATCAAGCTCCCCCCTTCCACCTCGATCACACCGGGCACGTGGCCGACGGCATAGGCCGGCTCGAGCAACGGGAATGGTCCCGATTCATCTGGGCGTGGTCCGCCGCCGCGTCTCTCGTCACGTGGCTGTACTCAGCGGGCAACCTCAACATGGCCGGAGAGACCGACGTCCGCGTCGATTCATCCTCCGCGCCCACGATCAACCTGCCGGCAACGTGGCTCGCCGCGGACGAGATCGCGCGCTACCTGCAGGAGCTCAACAGGTTCTCCACACCCGAGCAAGCTGCCAACGATCAGAAGGGCTCATACCTCGCAATTGAACTGGGCAAGGCGGTGTCAAAAGCGGACCGACGTTGGCCGCGCGAAGACAAGCCGCACGCAATGCGCCTAATGCGCTGCGCGGGCTGCTCAGAGCTGACGCTCATGTACCGTCCGCCACGCTTCCCCGGCGACGCAATTGTCGTCGACTGCCCAAAGTGCGGGTACTCGATGCCCGAGGATCTGTTCTCGGTCAACGCACTTCTCATCGAAGCAGAGATAGCCGGCGCCGACGTCGCTGTAGATGCAACGGAGGTCGCCCTTGCAGCTTGACACGAGAACGGGCACGGCATTGTGGGTTCGCCTCGCCTCAGCTCCCGAGAGATTCGACCGCCCACGCCGCACGGTCGAGAAATGGATCTCCGAAAAGCAGGTCAGGACCATGCGGCCACTGCAAGAGGTTTGGCTCTATGTGCCGGATCTCGAACGCATGGACTCGAAGACGCAACGCCGCAAGAGACGGGCGACTTGACTAATGCGCGCTATGCGGTAATGTGATTGATGGTGGAGGAATATAACCACTTCACCAAGCTTGAAACACAGAAACCCCCGCAGCGCTCAGCGCCCGGGGGTTTTGTCGTTTCACGACAACTGAATATCGACAACTGAATAGCGGCGAAGCTCTCGCCGCAACATTGGCCTGTAGCTCAGGGGAAGAGCGATAGGTGCGCAGGTTCGAACCCTGCCAGGCCAGCGAGGTGGAGATTCCGAGTCGGTACAAGGGCATGTCCCGGAGGCGCGACTAGGAAGTCGAAGAGTCATGGCGTTAACTGAGCTCCTCAACGTGGGCATCGGACGAAAGCGGCGAGGTCTAGAACTCGCCGTCGAGTAAGTCGATGTCAACGGGAGCGAGCGCCAGAAGGACTTCGTCGTCTTGGAACTTAAGAACGAGGCGTCGCTACACGCCTACTCCACCCACTAATTGCCGGACCCTCGACCACCAACATCACATAGTGCGAGGCGAGCCCGGCAACATCTCACCGGAGGAATCATGGGCCCCGAAGAAGCATGGCGGGAAGCTCACGCAGAGCTCTCACGTGCAATTTCCGCTTACTACCAAGCGACCACCGGCGAATTCGTCGACGGC
The DNA here is from genome assembly GCF_042726155.1 of Leucobacter sp. NPDC058333. Taxonomy (NCBI): domain Bacteria; kingdom Bacillati; phylum Actinomycetota; class Actinomycetes; order Micrococcales; family Microbacteriaceae; genus Leucobacter; species Leucobacter sp. NPDC058333. The sequence continues at coordinate 1,633,704 of NZ_JBHXHV010000001.1, read as the reverse complement.
TGGGTGCTCGTAACGCACAAACTATCCGTCGAGCTCGAAGCCGAAGGTGCCTCAGCAGTAGGAGTGATTTCCTCCCCCGACCTTTCCTGGGTCAAGGGGCGCGGCCTGCTCGAAATCGCCAGAGAAAACCGCGCCTACAGCGGACACCAAGGAGAATGACCATGCAACCCTGCCCAGAGTGCGGCGCCGAGTACTCCTCAGCGCTCGCCGCCGAGGAATGCGGCGAGGTCGACCGCGTCGAAGACCGACGCATCCGGCAGTTACGCAAGCGGTGAGTTCGTCAGGTTGGGTCGCGCGCCCGACAGACCGGCGTGCAACTCTGCCTGCGAACTGGTGGTGGTTACGCGGCCACGTACTTAAGCGCGACGGCCACCGATGCCAGCACGTCCGCTACGACACGGGGCGCAAGTGCTTGCAGCCGGCCACCGACGTCGACCACATCAAAGACCGGAACGACCACCGACCCGAGAACCTGCAATCTCTCTGCAGCTGGCACCACCAGCAGAAGACCTCAAGCCAAGGCGGCAACGCGGCCGCAGCGCGTCGACGCAAAGTCTCTTCTCGGGCACACCCTGGGATCCTCTAAGCCTTCTTGCCGGCAGTCTTGCGCGGCTTGCGGTTGCCGGATCCTGGTCGCTGCTCGTTCCACTTGTCGATGGTCTTCTCGCTCCACCCGCGCACCGTGCCGACAGTGACGTCGGGCTTTGGGAGCGTGAGCGAGGACAGCGCCCCACGGGTGATTCCGAGGCGCTCGGCGATCTCCGTGGTTGATAGGTAGTGACGCGTCATATCTACATCATGCGCGACGTATGGCAATGCGTGCAACTTCATGGTCGTCTCCTTGCTGCCCCGCCGCCTGCGGGGCTAGTGCTCGCCCTTGGGATCGAACCAACGCGGACGCCCACCAGGACGCGAGCTACTGCAATTCATCACGATGCAAGTCGCTGAAGAACTTTACGAGCGTGCGCCTCCGTCCCTTCGAGATACCCTCGGCGGACCGGCTGAACGTAGATCTCGTCGAGCACCTTCGCTGCTTCGGACTCAACTTCCGGATTGTCCAGTGCTTCGAGCCAGCGAGTTGCCGCACGCCGCAACTCAGCAGGAGTCGCATCAATGCAGTAGTCGCGGAATCCACTCAGGATTCGGTTTACGCTGGCCAATCCGTCGGCGTTCAGTACCTGACTGAGATACATGGTCATGCTCCGCTCCTTGCCGCGTTGTGGTTGCAACTTCCACACATGCCGTCACCGGCGTGCACGTCGTCAGGCTCGATGCGCTCGTCGCAGTTGTCGCACATCGCCCGCGGTTCGCAGACGGTACCCCCATGAGTGAGGGCAACGTCGGCGAGAGTCACAATCACGTCGGCCTCTTCGACAGTGCAGAGTTCGTCTCCGCAATCGTCACATCGGAGTGCTGGGTCACTGAGCTCGGCTGAGCGGACAGTGACCTTGGCGAGCCGGCCATTGCGTTGTGCACGGTCAGCCTCAACGGCAGCGGTCGCAACTGCAACAATTTCCTCCCATGTGAGTGGGGCGCGCTCCGTGGGCCTACCTCCGTCGAATGGCGTGACGTCCTCGGCGATCTGTGATGCTGTCTTGATATCCATGATGCAATTCCTTCCGTTATACCGCGCTCATCGTGGCGACGGCGTACCATTCGAGCCCCTGCCAGACGGCAATGGCTCCCCCGAGCGTCAGAACGGCGCCCGCAATTTCTACTAGAACCAACCGACATTGAGCTCGCCGCTCGTCGTCGGTCATGCGGCGACCTCATCGAGTTCGCCGTTGTAGGGCCACGCGTAGAGCGCTTCCCACTGCTCGATCACGGTTGCAATTTGCTTCGGGCGCAGCGTGCAAGCAGAGATGCTGTGCACCGCCTCGATCGACCGCTCAGAGAAGCTCGCGATCACCGTTCCACCAAGCGTCCACAGCTCGATCGAGAAATGTGGCTCGTCGATTCCGTCGTTGTCGCCTGGTGCAAGGTCGAACGACCAAGCGACCGGCAGCCCATCGTGCTCCTCAGGCATCGGCCAGCCCATCGAGAGCGCACCGAGCACACGCAGTGGCAGCGTCGCCCGGCTCATCGGTCCGCCCCCTGCAATTCCACCGGGTACGCGCGTCCGTCGATGTCGACGAACGATGTACCGGCACCGTTGCCATGCACGCGGGCATCCCAGGTGCAATTGGTGGCATCCTCGCTCGCGCAGGCGGGGAGCACCGCTACGGCGATCATCAGTACAAGTTCCAGCAATGCGGCCACTTCTGGCCTCCTCTCGGTAATGGGCGCGACGATCGTGCCCCGTGCGCTCGCGGATGCTCGCAATCCGCCCCCGGCTCGTTCCGGTAGCGCGTGTTTGCTCACCAGCGCGGGTTGTGCGCGCAATAGGTGGTGTTCTCGGTGTCGCAACGCCGTGCAACTTCTTCGACTACGAACCGCGCAAATGCATCTGTGTCAGCGTCCCGGTCAACTGAGCCACCTGCCTCTTCCCAAAGCTCGAAGAAGTCGCAACTTAGGCGCGTCTCGAGCAAGTGATCGATGACGTCGCATCGGTCACTCACGAGGTCGAGCGGCTCGCCATGCAATGCGATGTAGCGACCGGTCGCGTCGATGCGCAGACGGTACTCGCTTGCAAGTCCACGGCAGTGCAACAGTTCGTGTGCCGGTTGCAGCTTGACCCGATACTGCCTAGAGATCGCGATCGCGACTGCAATCTCTTCGTCGGTGCGCGTTCCGCGTAAGGGCAATTCGGCGTACAGCGCTTCGAGCTGCACCGGTGTGAGATCCCGCTCAACTAATTTGGTCTGTACCGCGTCAATCGCTTCAATATTCATTATTGACTCCTCTCGTCATTGCTGGCACGCAACTTGCGCGCCCGTGGTGGCGCCCGGACTCGAACCGGGCCAACGCCTCTACGCTCGCCACCTGCGCAGCCTCAGAACGTCTGAGACCACACGTCTTCCGATGCAACTTCGGCCGCGTAGGCTTCGGCCATCGCCGCGCGCTCTGCGACCTGCTCAGCCTTGAACTCTGCGAACGTCACCCAACGCCAGACGCCGGCGTCGTGAGCGCGCTGCATTTCTTCGGTCAGGTGAGGCCACGCGATATGCAGCGAGCCCTTGCAGAACTCGAGTGACGGACGCCGGCGAGCATCCGCGCCGAACGCTTGTTGCCGCCAGAAGTCATCCCACAACGTGCCCGGCCATCCCATGTGGTCTGCAATTCGGTACTGCATCGCTTCGATCAGTGAGCGGTACGCCGCGCGGTCCGTGTCGTCGGTTCCCGACGCCCGCAACGACTTCGCCGCAACTCGCGACGGAGCCGCAACCGCGGCCGGATCCTGCAAGATCGCGGTACCCGGCACGCAACGCGCAACCATGTACGCATTCGCCCGCTGCACCCATGCAAGGTACTCAGGCGAGTCAGCACGCAACTCAGGCCGCGGCTCAACATTGGCTGCGAACCATGCGCGGCGCTCCGACTTCACGCTCATGCGTTCACGCCCGCATCGAATGCCATCGCGTCTGCTTCGGCCAGGGCTCGCAATTCACGGCGCAATCCGTAGGCCTCCACATGGGTGCCGATCGGTGTGTGCATGAAATAGCGCGCCTTCCACGCAACTACCGGTGCACCTGCAACGCGCATCAGGTGCAAGGGCAGCACTTCGCCGGTCCACTCGAGCTTGCAAGTCACCCCGTCACGCGATGCGTAGCGCGGGTTCTCCCCAGCCGCCCACGCATCCGCACGCTTCGTCCATGCAAGGTAGGCCGCCGGATCAACGAACCGGGAAGGCCGCGGGTCGGTGTCGCGCATCGCTTCGGCGTAGCGCTCACGCATTGCTCCGATGAGAGTCATGGTCGAACCTCCAACGTTCGGTAGTTGCCCCGTACCGCTGCAACGGTCGGGGCTTGAGTGTGTGAAGACTTTGGGTGAAACTAGGAGGGCCAGGACGCCAAGCGGCATACGCTCGACGCCCCAGGCCGCTACTCCTCGAAGCGATCGCGCAGTGCAAGCACCGCGACAATCGCACCGGGTGTAGCGAGCAGGATGACTACCGCGTCAACGACTGTCATTCCTGTCACCTCCTTTGGAACGCCCCGCCCCTACAGCGGGGCGTTTCTGCGTTCCGACCGCTTGCGCGGCCAGGCCCCCGAAGACCGGGGAACCCGTGGCAGGTACGGGGATCGAACCCGTACACGGCTGATGCCGTCGCGCCTATCGCGCTGCCCGTCGTTTCGCTGTGGAGTTGTGAACGATCTGTGCCGGTCCGGTACTGGTTCCCGTTGGGGCTTCCCGGTGGCGATGAGAAAACTAAACCATGCGCCGCGCATTGTTCACAAGTCATGCGCCGCGCATTGCTTCGCCCGAACCCCACGCATCCGCATCACCATGCGCCACGACGGGTTTTACTTCAGCATGTCAGCCCGGGCGTGTCGCACCAGTCGGAGAGCGCCACGCACCTAGAGACGTACACACCCGGCACCACGCCCGCCGCTGCCGCCCTGCACCTCGCACCGATAGCGCGAGACACCCGGCACACCGAGCACACGCACCACGCCACGCATCACGCGCCCCGCTCGCGAGCCCACACGCACACGAGCACACGCACGCCTACGCACACCCGCACCACGCGCCACACGGGCGCACACACCACGCGCACCCGGCCACGCACGCACGAGCGCACACGAACGCACGGGGGCCACCCCCTCCCCCCGCCCCCGCCTCCCCCGCCCGCAAGCGTTCTGCATCTCGCGGTGCGCGTGGGTCTGGGGGGTTTTTGCGCTGAGTGCTGAGGGGTGCGCGCGCGAGGCGCGAGAGCTTCCCGCGGCCGCCAGGGCCGAGGGTTTCCACCTGCCGACATGGAGGTTCCCGATGGCCGTCCTATCTTGTTCCGCGCGCATCGTACTGATCGCCCCTCACCATGAAGCCGGCGTCGCTGCGACTCGTCGTCATCCCGAGTACTCACACGCGATGGTCGTCGTCGTGAGCGACCCGGGCGCGCTTCGCCGCATCAAGGGTCGTGTGTTCGCTGGCTGGGTGCTTCTGCCTGGCGCCGAGCATCGCGCCTCTCCTCGGCGAATCTCGGAACTCATCGAGTACGCGCGTTCCCACGAGTGTGGCTGTGTTCAGCACGCAATCCAGGCGGTGGCCTGATGGCCGGCGTCGGGCCTCCCCCGAAGGATGAGCGATCGCGCCTTCGGGATTCCCCGAAGCGTGACCTCGTGAAGTCGGATGGAAAGGTCGGCGGCTTCGAGCTCCCGGACGACGTGTTGCCGCAACTTCGCATCGGCGGAGAGCTGCAGTTCGACATGGACGGCAATCCGATCCGCGAAGACTGGCACCCGCAGACCGTGCGCTGGTGGAACAACTGGCGAGAGTCGCCGCAGGGCGTCCGTATGGCGACGGCGGTCGACTGGGATTACTTGCTCGATACCGCACTGCTGCATCACCAGATGTGGGAGTCGGGCGGCAAGAACTCGGAACGTGCGGCCGAGATCCGTCTGCGTGCGGCGACGTTTGGTGCAACGCCGGCGGACCGCGCGCGGCTCAAGTTCGAGATCGAGATTCCTGAAGAGTTCGAGGTCGGTTCGTCAACGGCAAACGTGTCCTCGATGAATGATGCGCGCAGGAAGCGAGTAGCCAACGGGGGTGTCTGATGCCCCGTCGCGTCATCAAGAACGACGAGTCCCACGACCGGGAACGGTCACTCGGTTATCTCGCCGTCTGGTTCATCGAAACCTTCGTTGTTCACGGCCGCGGCGATATTGCGGGCCAGCCGATCCGCTACGGAGACGAGTACTTCGGGTTCATCGTCGACTGCTACGCGCTCGACAACCGCGGGCGCCGCCTCTACGACTCCGCATTCTTCTCGCGCCCGAAGGGCACGGACAAGTCCGGTGTCGCCGCGGCGATCGCCCTGCTCGAGGCGTTCGGGCCCTGCCGTTTCGAGGGCTGGGCTGAGGGCGGCGAGCAGTACACGTTCCTGGGTCAGACGTACACCTACAGCAAGGGCGAGCCGATGGGCCGGCCCGTCACCCAGCCGATCATCCGCATCCTCGCCACTGAGGAAGGCCAGACCGGCAACGTCTACGACACGATCTACTACAACCTCGCAACCGAGACCGCTCCCCTGAATGCGCTCGTCAAGGCGTATGGCGTGGATGCTGGCCTCACTCGTGTGGTTCTGCCCAAGTCGTCCGGCGGCGGGTCAATCGAGCCGATGTCGTCCGGCGCCGCGTCCAAGGACGGTGGCCTCGAGACGTTCGTCGTCTTCGACGAGTCGCACCTGTACAACGTCGACCGCCTGAAGCAGATGCATGGCACGGTCACGCGAAACCTCCGCAAGCGAAAGAAGATCGCCGAGCCGTGGTACATCGAGACCACAACGATGTACCAGCCCGGTGAAGACTCGGTCGCCGAGGACACGTACCGGCTCGCCGACCTCATCCAAGAGGGACGCACTCGCCGCAAGCGGCTGTTCTTCGACCACCGGTGGGGCGAGCTCGGGGACGCAGCGCAGGGCGCGGACGAGTCGAACGACGCCTACGAGTCGCGCATCAAGGAAGCGTTCGCAGACGCTTACGGTGATGCGGCCGCGTGGAACGACGTCGAGGACATGCTCGACGCGTTCTTCGACCCCCGGAACAACGAATCGGAGCAGCGCCGCTACTTCCTGAACGCCGTTGTTGAGGCCAACAACTCGTGGCTGAAGATCGCGGAATGGAATGACATCGGCCTGGGGGCGCGTATCAAAGCCGCTCTCAAGGAGGGGATCGCCCCGTCGTGGCGGCCACCATTTGCCGGCGAGCGGATCACACTCGGGTTCGACGGGTCCCGCTCGGACGACGCGACCGCGCTCATCGCGTGCCGCGTCTCCGATGGGTACACGTGGCCGGTCTTGATCGAAGAGCCGCCTGACTCCGAGAAAGCGAAAGACTGGGTCGTCGATCAGCACAAGGTCGACAAACACGTCCGACTCACGTTCGCGAAGTTCGAGGTCGTGGGCTTCTTCGCTGACCCTCCCTACTGGCAGGACTACGTCGACGCCTGGGACAAGGACTTCGGCGACGACATGAAGGTCCGAGGCACCCGCGACAAAGGCCTGCACTTCTACACCGCGAATCACAAGACGATGGCGATGGCCGTAGAACGCGCACATACCGCGATCGTCACCGGTCAGATCACCCACAGCAATGACCCCCAGTTCTCCCGGCACGTGATGAACGCGCGCCGGTGGGAGCGGAACACGGGTGACGTCATCGGCAAGGACAAGCGCGGATCCAAGAACAAGATGGACGCCGCCGTGGCTATGGTGCTCGCGCTCGAAGCTCGAGCACGCTACCTCGCGAAAGAGCGTCCCGACAAACAGGCCTTCGAGCCATTCAACCCGCGCGGCAACGCGCGCAGACGGAGGTAGCAGATGCTCACAGAAGCACTCATCCCCGGCACGGACGACTGGTACCTCGTCGAGCTCGGCAAAGAACTCGGGGCGAACTTCCCGCGCATCGCCATGCTCGAGTCGTACCGCGATGGGACTTTCGTCGTACCGGTCGAAGCGGATCCCGCGGTACGGGAGGCCTACAAGAAGTTCGCCCGAAAGGCGCGACTGACCATTGCCGACACGATCGTGACACAGGTGGTCGGCCGCCAGGACCTACGCGGCTTCCGCACCGCGGCCGAGAACGACGCGAACGGCGACCGAGAAGCTGCTCGGCTGATGCGACAGAACGACCTCGACGTGCAGTTCTCTGAAGCGTTCGACAAGAAAGCGCAGCACGGCGTCTCGTTCGGCGTCGTCGCGATCGACCCGCTCACCGGAGAACCGTTCGGGAAAATCCTCGACAGTTGGTCGGTCGCGGTCCGCATGAGCGAGATCCGCCCCATGCAAGTGGATGCGGCGATCATCGCTTCGTGGGATCCGTTCAACCAGCAGGACGTGCTCACTCTGCTTCGTCCTGGCTACATGCGCGTCGCGGTGAAGCCCGGCAAGCAGTCGACCATCCCGCGCGATGGCACCCAGTGGGAGCCCGGTCTCGCATGGGACTGGACGGGCGGCCCCATCCCCCTCGGTTTCACCGAACGGGTCCCGGTGGTGCGGTGGTCGAACCCGCACGGGCTCGGCGAGTACGAGAATCACATCGACTCGATCGACCGCATCACCGAAGACATCCTGCAGCGCCTCACAATCACGGCCATGCAGGCATTCCGGCAGCGCGCCGTCACCCCCGGCGACGGGCAGGCCCTCCCGTCGCACTACCCCGACGATCACCCGGAGAGTCCGGGCGAACCGATCGACTACGACGAGATCTACAAGGGCGGCCCTGCAGCGCTCTGGTTCCTGCCCGAAGGGGCGAAGATCTGGGAGTCCTCGCCGACCGACATCAGCAGCCTCATCAATGCCGAAGACAAGGACATCGAGCACCTCGCCGCCGTCACAGGCACCCCGCTCTTCTCCGTGTCGCCGGCAGAGAACCAGTCGGCGGAAGGCGCGAAGCTCTCACGCGAGACGATTCGCACGAAAGTTCGCGACCGCAACAAACGTGATGGCCGCAGCGCGACAGAGTTCATGTCGCTGCTCTTCGAGGCCAACGGTGACCAGCAGCGGGCGGACCGAACCGAGATCGTCTCGATGTGGGGCCCGATGGAGCACATCTCGATGGCTGAAGCCGCCGAGGCTGCCCGAGCTGCCCGCGATGGTGGCATGTCGCTGCGCGGCATCAACGAGCACATCTATCAGATGACGCCCGACGAGATGCAGCAAGAAGAGATGTCGATCCGGGACGAACAGTTCCAGAACTCGCTCATGGGGGTGACCGTCGATGCCGGTAACGGACAAAATGCTGGACCTCCACGTGCAGCGGAAACGGTCGCTGACAGAGCGACTCCTCCGGCTGCTGCTCGGGCTGTGGGGGAACTACAGCCAGTGGAGTGACGAAGATCTCACGAAAGCGCGGACGGCGGCGAGCATCCCGCACGTCGAGTCCGCGCTGCGGGAGATTCAGAAGGAGACTCGGCAGTTCCAGTTCCGGGTCCTCAAGGAGCTCGGCGTAGCAACGCCGAAGTACCGTCCACCGATCGACCTGTACCCAAGGTCGCGCGTCGATCTCTTGGAGGTCTACGGCCGCCCCGCTAGAGACGCCGCGAAGGTGCTCGAACGGGGCGGGACCCCGGAGCAAGCCTTCGAAGCGTTCGAGAAACGGCTCGAAGGCATTGTCGAGGCGGATGTCATCATCGCGGACCGTGACGAGTTGAAGCGCATCCAAGACCAGCTCGAAGCTGACGGGCTCACGGAGTATTCGGAGTCTGAAGACGCCATCGTGCACGACGATGACGATTCCACCGAGCTCATGTCGCGCGACGAGATGGAACAGTGGATCAAGCGGTTCGAGGACGACTACGGACTCGAGAACAAACCGATCGTCGGCGGCGAACGAGTCATCGGTTGGCGCCGCGTCATCCGTCCTGAGCTTTCGCGTCACGGCTCCTGCGGACTCTGCGTGGTCGCTGCCACCCAGTGGTACACGCGCGGTGATCTGCAGGCGATCCACCATCTCTGCAAGTGCGCCACTCTGCCGGTGACGAAAAGCGCCGACCCGGGGCTTCGCTGGAACGCCGAGGACCTACGTCGGAACCTCGACGAGATCTACGGTGCCGGCGGCGGCACGGCAGGTAAGAAGTTGAAGCGCATCCGCGTCGCCGTCCGCGAGCACGGGGAACTCGGGCCGATGCTCGCCTACTCAGCGAAGCGGGGTTGGTCGCCCGTTGAAGGCTTCGAGCCATACACGCCGCCCAACGCTTCCGTGCAGAAGGAACGTCTCTCGAACCGGCGCTCCGAGCTTGAAGCCACCCTCGCGAACCTGCGCGCCCGCTTGGGCGGCGACGGCAGCCGCGAAGGAATCGACCACGCGATATGGGAAGTCGAACAGTCTCTCAAGGAACTCGACGCCCGTCTCGCGGCATAACCACCGCGCCATGCGGCGGCCACCACTACACCTACGACATGTAAGGGACCTCACGAATGTTCACCACACCCCGACTCGGGTTTCGACTTCGGTTCAACGGCGACGATGAGAATGGCGGCAAGCCCGCGGTGAAGACCGAGGACGATCTCGGCTTCCCGGCCGACACGAGGCCGGAAGACATGACGCCGGAGCAGCAGCTCGCGTTCTACAAGAACGATGCAGAGAAGTGGAAGGGACTCTCGCGAAAGCATGAGAAGCGCGCCCGTCCCGAGAACTTCGACGAGATCGCTGCAGACGCTCAGAAGTGGCGTGAGAAGGAGCACGAAGACCTTCCTCCCGACGAGAAGGCAGTCAACGCCGCCCGCACCGCGGGCCGCCGCGAGGGCGCGACCGCGTTCCTCCATGACGCCGTTCGTGCCGAGCTCAAGGCCCGGCGCCCCCACATGACTAACGACGAACTCGACGAGTTCCTCGAAGACGTCGCGCTCGATAAGTTCCTCGGCCAGGATGAGCGCCTCGACACCGAACGGGTGGAGCGGCTGGCTGGCAAGCTCGCCGACGCCCCGAAGCAGGACGGCGACACGCCTCCTGCACCAGATCCCGCACCGGGCGGCGCTGCTCTCGGCGACGTACTCCGTCGCACGACCGCGCCCCCGAAGGACCACGCGGGTTCTGTCGCCGAATACCGAAACCGTGAGCGAGAACGCTACACGGCACAGAACAGCAAGTAGACCCAGGAGGCTACGATGACCGATTTCGCGATCGACACGTCCCGCACCGAGCCGCGGATTGATACCCGCTGGCGCGCATCGAAGTTCGGCCAGGACCAAGCCCAGCCGGGCACCCTGGACCTCACGAAGTTCGTCGAGGGCACGCACTACAACATCGGTGGCCGCACCGACAACGTGATCCCCTCGGGCGTCGCGCTGACGAAGAACACCACCTCGGGGCTCTACGAGCCCTGGACGCCCGGAGCCAGCGCGGAGGACCGCCCCAACCTCGCCGGCTTCATCAACGACGACGCAGGCATCGACCTGTACCGTCGCGCCGGCGTCGCCAAGTCCACCAAGGCCGCGTTCGCGCTGCTCATCCTCGGAGGCATCGACGCCACCCGCCTGCCGGTCAGCGCCCAGCGCACACCGGTGCAGGTGGCGCCGACGACCGGCCTGTTCACCTTCATCTAAGGAGATTCCGCATGGCATTTACCAAGTCCCACCGGACCGCCGCGCAGCTCACGGGCATCGCCCAGGGCACTATCGACGGCGTCTTCGGCGCATCCATCGTTTCGACGTTCCTCCCGCAGAAGGAGAACCAGGGCCTGACGTTCGACTTCAATGTCGGCAACACGTCCCTGCCCGAGGCCGCGCGCTTCCGCTCGTACAACACTCAGTCGGACGTCGGGAGCTTCGAGGGCAGCGAGTCCCGCCAGGGCAAGCTCCCGCCGATCTCGCGGCGCCTGCACGTCGACGAGTTCGCGCAGATCACCCAGATCGGCGGTGACCTCGGCCCGGTGTTCGAGGCCTACGCCCGCCGCATCGCGGCACAGATCGCAACCCGTTTCGTGTGGGGCGGCGCCGAGGCAATCGAGAGCGGCAAGCTCACGATCGACGAACGCGGCCTCAAGTTCACCATCGACTACGGCCGCAAGGCGGGCCTGACGGCGACGGCACCGACCCTCTGGTCGAACCCCGCAGCCGACGTCATCGGCGATCTCGAAGCGCTGCGCGCCGTCTACGGCAGCTCGCCCGGATCGATCCTGATCCCGGAACTCGTGCTGCAGCACCTCACCCGCAACGAGGGCATCATCGAGCTCGCCACCCGCGGCCTCGGCAGCCCCACGCGAATCTCTCTTGATGACGTGCTGAGCACCCTTCGAAGCTTCGGCTTCGACGGTCTCTTCACCAATCGAGAGCGGTTCGTCGACCACACCGGCACCGAACGCACGCTGTTCAGCACCAACAAGGTGATCTTCCTCCCGGCCGCAGAGCAGACCGCTCTCGGCCAGGCGGCAGGCGTTGGCCCGCTGGGCACGACCGACTTCGGTGTCACCGGCGAGTCGCTCGTGCCCGAAAACGGTCTCGGCGGCCAGCCCGGCGCCGCGGCCGGCGCGCTCTCCTCCGATGACCCCGTCGGCTTCGACGTGCTCGTCGCAGCGATCGGCCTGCCGATCCTTCAGAACGCCAACGCGACCGCATCGCTGCAGGTGCTCTAACCAGACCCACACGAGGGGGCGGGCAAACACCCGCCCCCTCCCGTCTTCCAGGAGGAAACAATGAAGGTCTGCCAGACCATCAACCTGCTCGATGAACAGTTCCGTCTCGTCACGCTGTTCCCCGGCGATGAAGTGCCGGAATGGGCAGTCGCTCGCATCACCAATCCCGCTGTGATCGCTTCTGACGAAGACTTCGCCGCCGCTGTCGCTGAGGCGGCGAAAGAAGCGGGCACCCCCACTCCGCCGGTGCCACCGGTAGTAGTGAAGGCCCCCAGCGCGGACACCTACGACGAGCTGAGCAAGAAGGACCTGCAGGAGCTGCTCACGAGTCGTGAGCTGTCCACTGCTGGCAACAAGCCGGAACTCATCGAGCGACTGCGCGAGTCCGACAAGGCTGCGGCCGCCGGCGAGGAAGCGGACCTGTGGTCGATGAGCGTCGAAGAGCTGAAGGCATTCGCCGAGAAGCAAGGCATCGACGTAGCGGACGCGTCCACGTCGGAAGAGCTCGCCGCCGTGATCCAGTCGGCCCAGAGCGAGTAGGAGCACTCATGGCTGTCACACTCCCCGACGTCACGTACGAGTGGGTCTGCGACGCCTTCGAGGGGGAGCCCGACGAACTCGGCCGCGAGTCATACGTCAAGTCGAAGATTCGCCACACAGTGGGGAAGCTCAAGACCCGGTTCGGAAAGCGGATCGAATCGAGACTGGCGGCAGGCCAGCTCGAGGAAGACCTGTTCAGGGATACCGTCGCCGAGGCGGTGCTCCGCATCATTCGTAACCCCGAGGGGTACACGACCGAACAACAGGGCAACTACTCCTATGGACTGCGTGCCGTAGTCGCGTCCGGCTACCTCATGTTCACGGCCGAGAACATGCTCGACCTACTTGGAGAACCGTCGCCAGTCATCGGCACGTTTGCCATCGGAGACCACCGGGGGGCCTGATGTCGATTCGAGGCAGAGGGCCCCACACCGTCATCCTGCAGCCACGGAAGATCGAGCGATACCAGGGCGCCGTTGATTACGTCGACGACGGCCCGCCGGTAAAGATCGAACGCTGCAGCGTGCAATCCGTCAGGGAATGGGCGACCGCAGAGGAGATCTTCACTCACGGCCTCAGCCTCTTGTCCATGAGGCGAGTGTTCACCCGCACCTGGCCCGCAGACGCGAACGGCCTCGTCTATTTCAATGGCGGCATCTTCGAGACAGTCGGAGATCCTCAGCACATGGACGGTTCCCGCCGCACCGCTCACTGGGTGACGACGATCAAGTGGCTCGGAGACGGGCCTCCCCCACACGTCCCCGACATCAACGAAGAGCAGGAGGGTGAGTAATGGCGAGCGTTGAATCACACGTCCGACTCACCGCAGCCATCATCGCGGGCGGCGATCCAGCGATGGACCGCGCGGCCGCGAAGCTGCAGACGAATCTCGTAGCCGAGGCAGCGAGACACAATCTCACGAGCGCGTTCATGAACAGCTTCGAAACCGCCACCGTGCCCGGCGAATCAGGCCCTGGCCAGCAGGTCAGCGACCGCGTCGTCTACACGACGGATCCCGGCGCAATGGCGATCAACTACGGCCGCAAGTACACGGACAAGGACACAGGCGAAGCCACCCGAGTCCCCGGAAAGCACGTCTTCGAGCGTGCGATAGGGAGGACGTCAGGATGACCCTGAGACCCGTACTTCCAGATCTTGACACCTTCTTCGACTCGCTGATGACGGCGGCCGCGCCCGACACGGTCACGGCCATCCAAGATCAGCACGCCGACAGTTACGACGAGGTCCCATTCGTCTCTTGGACGGCGATCAACCAGGGGCAGTACGACTTCGGGCTCTGGAACGTGACTTTGGTGCTGAACCTGCTTGCGGCGCCGCGCGAGATCTTCTCGCACTCGGCCGAGATCTACGCAGCGATTCAGTCATGGAACATTCCCGGAGAAGGCGTGATCCTTGGCGTCGCAGCGATCAACACGGTCGAAGACGCCGGAGTGTTCGACAAAATCAACGAGATTCGACTGCCCGGCAAGCACCTCTCACAAGCCGTCGCCACGTTCCGCATCACGGTACAAGACCTGAGCTGAACGCTTCCATACCCACCTCAAGCCCGCCCCACCAGGCGGGCTTTTCGCATTTCTGAAGGAGAAATCATGGGCGTCAACGCCACAGCGATGATCGTTCCCGGCAACGGCACGATCTTCCACGCACCCAAGGCCGTCGCATTCCCAACCAACCCTCTCACCGCGTTCACTCTCACCGGCACCCCGCCGGAAGGCTGGACGAACCTTGGCCACACCAGCCGCGAGAACACCCTCGGTTTCAGCCGCGAGGGCGGCGAAGCATCGTCGATCGGCACCTGGCTCGCGGACTCGACGAAGACGATCTACTCGTCGGTCGCATGGGGGATGTCGATCCCCGCGCTGCAGTTCGACAGCGATGTACTCGATATGGCCTTTAACGGCGACTTCGACCCGGTGACGGGCGGCTACATCGTTCCGGGCCAGACGGCCGCGATCGAAACGCAGCTCTACGTCCTGATGCAGGACAACACCGGAAAGCTCGGCTTCTGGATCCCGAACTCCGAGGTCACCCTCGGTGAGCCGCCCACGGTCAACCGAGAGCAGTACCTCGAGCTCCCGCTCACCGCGTCGATCAATGCGGCAGACAACGACGTGATCCCGGCTGTCGATGGCCGCCCCGGAATCATGGAGCTCTTCAAAACCGGCCTGGTTGCGCCCACCACACCGTAACTGGCCCTCTCACGACCCCCGGCGCGCTTTGCGGACCCGCGCCGGGGGTTTTCTCATCCTCCGGTCCGCACACACCCACGACGAAAGGTCCGCACATGGCCGCCAAGAAGACCACACCTCAGGCAGAGAACGTCGCCGAAGACGTCACAACCCCTACAGCAGAAGAGCTCCTCGAGGCCGAGGCAGAGACCAACGATCTCCTCGCAGACCTGCCGAAGCTTCGCTCGCCGCACGAACTGCGACTTGCTGCGCGAAACAAGATCAAAACGATCCGCATGGATCACGGCCGTAACCTCGCCAAGATCGTTGGCGACGTGAAAGACGGGACGAAGATTTCCGACCTTCCCGAGGCAACCGCTGTCGAGTACATGAAGCACATGATGCGCGTGCAGGAAGCCGTCGACGACTTCGCAGAGTCCATCGCGATCGACGTGCCCGGCTACATCGAGTGGTCAAACAAGAACGCCGACGACTACGCACCGTTCATCGCTCTCCTCATGCGCTACGCGGACGCAGCGGGGGAATCGAACAGCTCTGCGAGCTGATTGACGAATACGACCACCACCCGGAGTATCCCGGGTCGCTAAGTGCTGATCTCGACCAATTCCACCACGGACTCAAGCTCGCCGATGTGTGGGCAGGTCGAGTCAGCGCGCAGCACGTAATCGTCCTCGCAGGGCACCTTGTACTCAACCCGATGTCTCGCTGCCGAATGATCTCGCTCGGCGGCGACCCCCGATGGATCGGGTGGGACTCCAATTCCGAGCTCGCGGCTTCACAGCACGACCTCATTCACCAGTTCGCTCTTGGCGACAAGTTCACGGAGTCCGACCGATACCCGCGTCCCGGCCACGCGCCGAAGCACGCCGATGAGGCTGGCGAACTCTTCGCGCCGACTCTCGCGGACTTCAACGTACCTGCCTTTATGCAGGTCATCAACTCGTAGGAGGAACAATGGCCGCTCCCTCCCTGGGAAAACGAGCCGGAACGATGCACGTTCGGGTTCTCCCGAACACGAAGCACTTCCCGCGCGAACTCAAGCAGCAGTTGCAGCGCATCGAAAAGTCGATGCCTCCACTGACCGTCGAGATATCCAAGGCCAAAGTCCATACGCAGAAGATCAAGCGATCGATCCAGGCTCAACTCGCCTCGGTTCGAGATCTCGAAGTGAACGTAGACACGAAGGTCGATGCGGTCAACGCTTCCAGGTCGATCGAGAAGCTCACCCGAGACAAGCGGATCGAACTCTTGCCCGAGCTCGACAACGCCATGCTCGGCCGCGTCGCGAAGCAGGTCGACAAGGCCATCGCCGGCATCGAGGCGAAGATCACTCCGTTCATTGATGACGACGGGGTCCGGGCGAAGGTCTACGAGCTCACCAGTGAATTGAAGAAACTGGAAAAAGACCTGCACATCTCAGTCTTGTCGGAAGAGCAGCGTGCGGTGATTCGTCATCGCATCCACCAGATCGGTGAAGAACTCGATGACATGGCGAAGGACCGAACGGTCCACCTCGGCATCAATCCGTTCACCGCGTGGGCGTCGTCTCGGCTCGCGTGGCTGACTCGCCCTCGCGTTGTCGAGATCGTCCCTCGGGTTTCGAAGGCTGCTCTCACGAAGGCGATGACGGCGCTCTCTGCCCTCTCCGGCGCGCGCCTGTCATACGACTACTTAAAGCGGTTCTCGGACTGGATGAGCGAGATCGATAAGAAGCTGCCAACGCTGACTTTCGGGGTCACCGGTGTCACGACGGCCTTCTCCGGTCTCATGGGCGCTCTGTCAGGGATAGTTGGAATCGGTGACGGCCTTGCTGCAACGCTCCCGTCTCTGCTGCTCCTTCCAGGCTTGCTGGCCGGCGCAGTGCTTTCGGGTGTCGCCCTTGTCGTGGCACTCAAGGACGCGAAGGACGAGCTCGCTGAACTGGGCGACTCCTACCGGAATCTCGGCGACATCATCTCCTCGAACTTCTGGGCGGAAGCGCGTCAGCCGATCATCGAGTTCTCGAACTCGATCATGCCGCAGCTCGAGCGTTCGTTCGAGAAGACCTCAGCTGCGATCGGCCGCTTCACCGCGAACCTCGCCAAGTCATTCCAGCAGGAATTCGACAACGGACGGCTCGAGGCAATGTTCGACGGTCTCACCGCGTCGTGGGACGTTCTCGCTACCGGCACCGATGCGTTTGCCGGTGCCATCACGAATCTTGGCTTGGTGGCGTCACGCTACATGCCTCGACTCGCGTCGTGGTTCGTACGTCTCGCGAACACGTTCGATACGTGGCTCTCTGACGTCGCGACCGACGGTCGGCTAGACGAATGGATCGAAGGGTCGATCGACGCGTTCTACGCACTGTGGGACGTAGCCGCTGCAACGACTGGCATTTTGCAGGGTCTTTGGAAAGCTGCCGAGGCCGGAGGCTCAGGTGGCCTTCGTGGCTTTGCCGACACGCTTCTCGATTGGGAGAAGGCCATCAACGGCGCGAAGTGGCAAGACACTCTTGTCGCGATGTTCCGCGGCGCCGGAGTCGCGATGGACGGCTTCGGGGAAGGACTCAAGCGCGTCGGCGACATGCTGTATTCGCAGCGAGACGCCATCGAGTACTTCATGGGCACCGCAGGTCAGGCTCTCGGGGATTTTCTCGGTGACGTCGCCGAAGCACTTTCACGACCTGCAGTCGCAGATGGACTCACCGGGTTCATCGATGGAGTCAAGAGCGGACTCGACTCGCTCGAACCAGCACTCGGACCGATGGCTGACGCCTTCAGCGATCTTGCGATCTTCGCGGGTGATCTCGCGGATGCCGTAGGGCCCGTACTACAGACCGCCCTCGAGACCGCATCTGGAATCATGAGCGACCTCCTCGCAAGCTTCAAGGACCACGATGTTGTAAAACGCCTCGCTGATGCGTTCAACGATTTCCTCGAATCTGACGCCGGTCCTGTACTGGAAGACCTTGCGAGCAGTATCGGCGAGGAACTGGTACCAGCGCTCGTCGAGCTTTCCGGAAGTGGCCTGCCCGCGCTCGGAACACTCGTGGAACTGCTCGGACCACTCGCCAGCGGAATGGTAGGTGAGGCGTCTGAGGGGATTGATGCGCTCGCTGATTCGCTCACGAAACTGACGGACATATTCAGCTTGTACGGCGACAAACCGAACGATGAAATGTTCTCTACTGACTGGATCACTGAGAGCACCGACTCGATTCAAGAGTTGCTTGGCCTTATAAACCCCGTCTGGGGTGCCCTGAACGATTTCGGCTTCTCTCTAAACGATCTCACCAATTCACTGAGCGAGTATTTTTCGGACGCCTTGGCCGCAATGGACGACCTCTTTGTTGGCCTTTCGGTGGGTATCGCAACGGCCATCTTGTGGGTCACGTCACTCCCGGAGCAGATTACGTCGATCTTCATCGACACCGGTATCTGGCTCGTCAACCAGGGTGCAGAGATCATTGGTGGCCTTCAACTCGGAGCGACGAGCGCTTGGGTGTCAACCGTTCTCTGGCTCTCGAGCATTCCAAACCAAGTGATCGCGTTCTTCACCAATGCTGGAACTTGGCTTGTATCGAGAGGTAGCGAGATCCTCAACGGGCTACAGGCGGGTGCGACATCGGCGTGGGTCGCAGTTGTTGTCTGGTTTGCCGGATTGCCTGGCACGATTGCCTCCTTCTTTTCAGGTGCAGGCAATTGGCTTTTCAACTCAGGCGTAGCACTCCTTGAAGGTTTCGGTGCAGGTGTCCAGTCGGCGATTGGCTCCGTCGCCGCCAAAGTGGCAACAGCCGTCGCTCATCTTCGCGGCCTTTTCCCGAATAGCCCCGCAAAGTGGGGACCATTTTCTGGACGCGGCTGGGTGTCGTATTCGGGTCAGGCAATTGGCCAAACATTCGGTGACTCAATCGCGTCCTCTCTCAATAGTTCGAAGGCGAAGGTAGTTCGTTCCATCACAGGGATCCGGGGAGAATTCTCCTCACTCTCGGGAGATGTGTCCGGAATGAATTTCGACGTCGCCGGACAGTTCGCACTCGATCGCGCACATGCGGCTCGCCTTGGGAGCACAGTCACTCCCCTCTCAAGCGGCACGACGTCAGTTGCGACCAACGTGACGGCGAATTTCATTCAACCCGAGCAACGGGAGCAGTTCCGCGAGTTCAGCTCACTACTGCAGCGAGAACTCAGAAAGTAACGGAGGATCGCAAATGTGGTCACTGAAGTACTACGGAACCAGCTATTCGTTTGACCACGTCGCGGTCATCTCCGTCGAGATCGAGGGAAGGACCTATCGAGTTGACGATACGTCCAACCCTCGATCCGACGGGGTCGCGTTTGGGCAGGACTTCGCGGATCCCGGAGACATCAAGCTCGAGTTGCTGCTCACGTTCCAAACAACACGGAACCTCACTATGCAGCGAGCGAAACTCAAGGAGGCAGCTGACGCTTTCCTTCACGCCTGGGATGCGAAAGCGCTGCGGGCAACAGCCGGTGCGCTCGGCGAGCTCACGATTCCATTTCTTGGACTTTTTGAAGGTCGTCCGCGGCGCGCAGAGTGGGATTGGTCCACATTCGGGTTGGGTTACCTCAAAGGCACAGCAACGTTTGTGCGCTCCGATCTTCTGACTTACGTGCTGAACGAACAGGGCGACGCTCCCTGGCAATCGGCCACACTTGGCCTGGTCCCAGCACAGGTCGGGGGCATCAAGTCTCCGCTGAAAGCGCCGTTGAGAACCTCGGTCGAATCGTCGCGGGCGGCGCCGATCTCAGTAGGGGGTGACGCCGAAGCTTGGGGCATCTACGACCTCACAGGTCCGATTCAATCAAATGCGCAGATCGAGGTCCCCAATCGGTGGCGCCTCTATTTAAACCGCTCACTCGCGTACAACCAGACCGCCCGGATCGATACAAGACCCGGGCGGCGAGGCACCTACCTCAACGGGAAAGCGGTGCAGCTTCTCGACCCGCGATCATCGCTGCTCGACGACTGCGCGCTTCTTCCCGGACAAAACGTACTTGCCCTGCGGGGCGCGTCGATTGAAGGCACCGCTTCGGTGTCTGTGCGTTGGCGAGACACGAAGGAGAGTATCTGATGGCAACATCTCACTGGTTTGTCGGTGGTGGCGCCGAGCACACGGCGGAAATGGTGCGTAGAGACACCAACGCGAAACTTGGCGGCGCCGAGGGCATCTGCGCAGTGAACGACCTACGTGTGCTGCAGCAACCGGTAGCGATTGGCGCGGTTCGCGTCACAATCGGTTCTGGTTACATCTATTCGCGTTATTCGAGCGCGATCAACGAAACATACATGGGCTCCGTAACTTCCCAAGAGATCGTCACGATTCCGCAGAATGCTGGCTCCGGAGTGCGCAGGGATCTCGTTGTGATGCGAGTTCGGGATCCTTACGTTCAGGGTTCCCCATGGGAGGATCCGGGCGCGAATATCAGCGACCCCGCGGCAGCAGATAAGGCGCGGGCCAACGCGAAGTACGTCTACATCGAGCGAATTCCATCCGTCCCCGCGGGTACTCGCCGGCTGCAAGACGTCGCTGGGTACGAGAACGACACAGCGATAACACTTGCTCGCATCGACATTCCAGCCGCCACGAGTGCGATCACATCTTCAATGATCACAGATCTTCGCGAAGTGGCGCGGCCCCGACGCTCTGAGGTGGTATTTGCTCGTCCTCGTATCGCAGCAGACGACACCGCACAGCGATTCCTCAACGGCAAGCTCTCGGATGGCGGAGAGTACTTCCCAGGTGGCAGTGGCGCTCCAAATCAGTTCCAAGTGGACATTCCACTGTGGGCCACGCGAATGATCATCGATGCGCGTTGGATGGGCATCTACTACGCAGCCGGCAGAAACCCTTACGGGAGATTCTGGATTGAATTCGGCGACGAGTACCGAGACCATACGTGGCCGGGAAAATTCCAGCTCGAGTTCTCCACCCAAGCGTTTGGGTTCAACGCTCCTCTGACCAATGATGAGAAAACGGCGGATTGGTCGTTGATGGACGAGGTCGCGATCCCCGCAAAGCTTCGAGGGAAGACTGTGACATTTGTCTTCAAGGCGGGCATCGGTGCTGTCGGTTTGCCCCGCGACTCTGTGTGGATGAAATGGGACGGTGGCCTCGGCATGCGGATCACGTTCGCAGAACGCGCGGTTGACGACAACATCCTCTAGGAGGCACACGTGAATTCAGGCGCGCCCAAAATTCGATATTCCGCACAGCGAATCGGCACAAACGACTGGCTCCACTTCGACCTTCCACTCGAGATTGACGGCGCTGAATACACGCTCTCTGGTTACGAAGTGGTCGATGCGACAATCTCGCCGGAGCGGTTCGAGGAACTCGCGGAAGACGGTTACCCGGTCCTTTGGAAGTGGGGAACATGGATTCACATGGAGCTCCCTGGTGGTCGGGACTGGACCGGGATTGTCGAAGATGTGTGGGGGGAAGGCTCGAAGCTTCGTATCAAGATCCGTGAATGGCTTGGATACCTCGATGGCCTGACTTTTACATCGACACTATGGGGGATCAACTCGGATCCGGCCGGTCTTGTCACCTCACTGTTCAAACATGTGGGCTCATTCCCACACGGCTTGAAGGGTGTCGAAGTTGTTGGGTCAACGCCTACCCGCGTGGGTACGCAGTCCGACAACATCGCAGCGGACCGGAAGACTCAAATGGAGTCGAGAAAGTCGGCCTGGGAAGCATACTCGAAGCCTCGCAAAGAGCTCGAAAACAAGGTCAAAAAGATTTCGCGACCCTACGACCGCAAGATCACACTTCTCAATCGCGAGAGACGGGTGCTTTCCGACAGTTGGGCGGACGCGGTCGCCAAGAAACTCGGCAGCAGTATCGTCAACGCACGAAAAGCGCTCGTCACCGCGAAGGACGAACAGATCAAGGTGCAGCGTGACCAAAAAGAGAGTCTTGTCGGCGTCATGAAAGCACGCATCGAGGATCTCTCGTTTCAAGAGACTCCGCTCAAAGAGGCATTTGACGCTGCGAAGTCCGACTACGACGCAGCCAAGAAACAAGCCCAGGAGGACGGCGGGGCGTGGAAGGTCCTCGCCGAAGACACCCCGGATTGCTGGAAAGTTCTTCAGGACCTTGCCGCTGCCGGGCCATTCGATTTCACGACGGAAACCGAATATTCCGATGGCGCCCCAATTCTTAGACTGCACCTTCACTACCCGGCGCTCAGTCATTCACGTGAGGACTTGGTCTTTGAGCTCGGTCAAAACATTAGCGAAATGCCGCAAGTCGAGGTACCCGTGGACTACGCCTCAGAAGTGATTGTGCTGGGCGCCGGCGAGGGATCAGGCGACGACACGAAAACTCTTCGTGAATCGATCGCCGTGGAAGATCCGCGCTTACGACGCAATGAAGTCTTCTCCGACCCCTCTATTACAAAGCGCGCTACTCTGCGCGCCGTCGGCCGCAACGAACTACGCCGCCTGCGAGCTCCTGTCTTGATTCCCGAGATCACTGTCCGCGGCACCGACAACGTGCAGATCGGGGCCTGGTCTCTCGGCGACATCATCACCGTTCGCCTTCGCAACGTCCCACATTTCGGACGCGTAGTGGTGAAGCACCGCATTCGGTCTTGGAAACGCGTTGGCACGAACAAAGCGATCATCAGATTGGAGCCCCTCGATGGTTGATCGGGAAATCGCGCTCCTCGCGCGCGAAGTCGCAAAGCTCAAGCGAAGCGTCGCCGGGCTCGCCCAGACCCGGCAGGTCTCACGAACAATCGTCAACGATGTTGAACTCGGCGAAACGCTGATCGAAGCCCAAGAGGTCGCGTTCATCGTGGATGAGCACGCGGACGACCTTGACCTTCTCGACAATAGCAGCGGCATCTACGAGGCCGACATGGCGCAAGACGCCGCGGATGCTGCATTCAAAGCGACAGTCATGGCGACGGAGAACGTCCTTGCAGTGCAGGAGGCGCACGAGGCATCTGATAAGGCAGCGCAGGATGCATTGAAAGCGCAGTACACAGCGGATGGGCGGAACCGGATCTTCGCGCAGGCACTGAACCCGGTCGCACTGCCCGAGATTCCGTTCGTGAATGGTGATCTCTGGTACCGAACCGAGCTCATTGACGGCGTCACGAAGTTCGCTGAAGTGTTCATGTGGAACGGCACCGAGTGGAAGCCGTACCAGCTCGTCGCAAGCTCCATCCTGGTCCCCGGAACAGTGGGGAACCTACTTCTTGAGGACGGCGGTATCAGCGGCACGAAGCTCGCTTTCGATGCGATCTACGGCAAGACGATCCTGGGCGCGCTCATCAGCGGCTCTGTTCTGAAACTCTCGGGTCTCACGAACCCGACCTTCGTTGTCGATGACAACGGGTCGTCGCTCACAAACTGGTACGTCAACAACATGGCGTTCTCCACGATCACGCTTGACACGGCGGTCAAGGAGACCGGCACCAGCTCGATCAGGATCGACCGCGGGACTGCCACGAATCCTGCGAACGGTATCGCTGCCCGGCGAGCTTGGGGAGCCATTGCCTCTGACGTGAAGTCAGTGAAGGTAAAGGCGCGTATCCGGGTCCCCACTGCCACAAACGTGTACGTGGGGCTGTCACTCATGGCGGGTGGCAGCCCCCTCATCGAGCAGTCGGCCCCGATCCCCGTGGAAGCGAACACCTGGACAACGATCGAGTACGCCTCGACCTCTGTGCCCACCGGGACGTCACAGTTCCAAGTCGTTCGACTCTTCACCGAGAATCCAGCCCCCGCATCGATGTGGATCGATTGGATCACATCAGAGGGCGGCGCCACCGATTTTCGTGAGGTACGCATCGACCGGAACGCGTTCGGCAACCCCGGATTGTTCGGCTTTGCGGGACCGGACGGTACAACAAGCCGGTTTGCCCTCACGCCAGGGCCGACATCCAACACTGATGTCGACTCCTTTGGGCGCCTCACGCTGTCAGGACGGTACGGGGAAGTCACGATTGATGACCATTCGATCTCGCTCGGTGGCGGTGTGACGATCTCGCGAGGCACCAGCATTACCTCCTTCACTGCCGGATCGAACACACGGCAAATCGATATCAACGCCACTCAACCCACCGGCGGAAAGATCCGGCTCACCTCGCCCAGCATCGAGCTGAACGGGCCTGTCACTTTCCTAGGCGACACGGAATGGGCGGCGGTCACTGTGCCGAACACGACCACAGCGTCCGTGTTCGAGTGGAAGATGCAAGCCAGAAAGGTGTATTGCCGATTCGACATCACCTACCTGGCATCTGTCGCAGCCGGCGCGTATGCCGACGAGCAGCGAATCCTGATCCCCGAAGGGTACCGGCCCGCGATATCAACGGTGTTGGATGTCGCGATGAGTGGGCAAGTCGAAGCATCGGGAACGATGAACAACGTTGGCGGGTTCCGCCTACGCAACCTCCAATCGAGTGCCGGGACACGCTTCTACGGCTCTGGCTCTTGGGATATCTGATCGGAGAAACATGTCCTACTGGACTCAAGCGAAGCTCGCTTCTGACCATTCGCTCACGCTTCGGGTACACGCATGCGCTCTGAACGAGGGCATCCCTGATCCCTCATTTTGGGCGCAGCAGCAAGCCTGGAATCTATCGGCGCAGCCCGGATGGGATGACGCGTACGAATATGCACTCACGACCGATAACCCGGACCCGGGCGCTGATGAAACGGTCATCACGGACGGAATGATCCTCGCCGCTGTGCAGGCGCTTCGCACTAAGGAATCACCGCCCGCCCCTCCCGAACCCTCCCCGAGCCCCGCCGAGTAGCGGGGCTTTTTCATTCCCGCGAAAGGGGAACCTATGGCACTCATCAATCCTGTTGCCGGGGGCAAGCTCACCGACGCCTTCGGGATGCGCGGCGCGATCGCGGGCGTCGTCTCGGCGGGCGACCACACCGGCCGCGACATCGCCGCGCCCGCAGGCACCCCGATCAAGGCAGCACAGTCGGGCGTCGTCATCCGCAAGTGGTGGGACACGTTCGCATCCACTGGTGCGGGCGCCGGCGGCAACATGGTCGCGATCCGCGGCGACGACGGTACCGAAACCCGGTACGCGCACATGCTCGCAGAGTCCCCGCTGCGCGTCGGAGAACGCGTCACTGCGGGCATCACCGACATCGGCCAGGTCGGGTCGACGGGGGCCGCCACCGGCCCGCACCTCCATTTTGAGGTGCTCGTCGGCGGCCGCTACGTCAACCCCGACACCTACCTCGCCACCACATCACCCAATGCACCGACCTCCGAAGGAGAAGAAGACATGCGCGGAATCATCTACCGAGCCGAGAAGTACAACGCCCCGAACGGCATCTACGCAGGACCGACCGGCGGATTCGTCGTGCTCGCCAACAAGGACGAGCGCGAGAACCTCACGAAGATCGGCACGCCGGAAGTTTGGCTCACGGCCAAGACCCTCGACGAGCTGATCAAGGACGCTCGGAAGAAGTAGCCCGTGTCCCCCATCGCCTACGTGCTCATCGCGGCGGCGTTCTCACTCGTGATCCTCAGCATCGTGTTGTGTATCGGCGCGGGACTCGAGCAGCCCAATGGGTGGGTGCTGCGGCTGTGGCGGGCGTCGATCTGGCACCCGGACGCGATTCCAGAGGGCGAGGGCAAGGTCGCCGCGGACGTGAAGCGGACACTGTTGCCCTTTTACGATCTCGTATTGATTGGGGCCGCACTCCTCGCGATACGAGGAGGCATGCCAACGTTCGTGATCGTCTACAACGACGCCGTCTCAGGCTCCGCGGCATGGTCCCTACTCGGGGCCGCGTCGCTTTGTCTGATCGGGGTCGCCTTCCCCAGGCTGTGGCGGCTCGAGGCAGCAGCAAAGATCACCCTAACGACGATCCTTCTCGTTTACGGCGTCATGCTGCTCGGCAGCAGTGTGACCGAACCTGCGCGCGGGTTCGTCGGCGGGTTGACTATCGCGGTGTGCCTGCTGCCTGTCTCCCGCATCCTGTGGCTTGGTGACGAGTATCGGAAACGAAAGGCGACCTAGTGGACACACTCGCAGTGCTCGGACTCATCATCGGACCCGGCGGCATCATCGCGCTCGTGATCGCGTTCTTCCGAGACCGTCGCACTGCCCGTTCAACCGAAGCGTCAAACCAGAACACTGCGATCGGTGAACGATGGGATGACGTCGTTGGCCTGTCAGAAAAAATGCAGGCATTCATCGCTGCCGAAGTCGAGAAGCAAGTCGCCCCGTTCAAGAAAGAACTCGCCGAGGTGAAGGCCGAGTCACACGACATGAATACCGCGTTCCGGTCGTACGCCGTTCAGAGCTGGATGTGGGACAACCGCGGCCGCCTCGGCGACATGCCCATGCTGCCACTGCCCATCCTCCACCGACTCGGCATCGGTCACCTCGCCACAGACGAAGACCTCGAAGACACCATCCGCATCCCCAAGGAGACCCCATGATTGCATTCGACATCCCCGCAACACTACTGATCGGCGTGCTCGTCGCAACCGTTCTCCCGCTACTCGTGGGGCTCGTCACCACGAAGATCACGAAACCCGGCACACGCGCCGTGCTGCTCGCGGTGCTCGCCGCCGCGACCGGCCTACTCACCGAGCTCGGCTCGGCACTCACGCAGGGCGTGACCTACAACATCGGCATCGGCCTACTTACGGCCCTGGCCGCGTTCCTCACCGCAGTCGGCATGCACTACGGCCTGTACAAACCCACCGGCACCGCCGACGCGCTACAGAAGGTTGGCAACCACGCCGCCTAAGCCGCGCTCGCACGAGCACACGCCCCCTCCTAGCCTCCGGGCCGGGAGGGGGCGTTTTCGTCGTTCGTTGACTAGCTGAGCCTTCGCGAGGCGAGCTCTAGTATTGATCTGTGCAGTCAACCATGAAGCCCGCTGTTCGGTTGGACTCTCTGGACTATCTACGCGGGCTCGCTGCCCTCGGAATCATGCTCTACCACGTGGCGTCTTGGACGTTTGGGGACCAGCCGGCAGACACTTTCTCTGGGCGGATCGGGACCTACGGTGTCTCGATCTTCTACGTTCTGAGTGGGCTCACGTTGCAGCACGTCTACTTCAGTCAGATGACCGACATGCGGTCAGTGCGTCAGTTCTTCGTACGCCGCGTTTTCCGCATCTTCCCGTTGCTCTGGCTCGTCACGATCATCGCCATTGTCCTGTCCCGCACCGCGCCCGACCCGTTCGATCTCTTCCTCAATCTCACTGGTCTGTTCGGGTTCGTGTCGTGGGACACGTACTTCTCCGCAGGCGTGTGGTCGATCGGGAATGAGCTCGTTTTCTACGCGCTCTTCCCGATCATCGTTCTCGCCGCAAGGTCACGTGCTGGACTTTGGGTTGTGGGGGCGGTACTTGGCGGCCTGTACCTCTACTTCGCGTTCATCGGCATCGACCCCTCCGAGTCGATGACCGACGAGTGGAGTACGTACATCAACCCCCTCAACCAGGCTTTCCTCTTCTACTGCGGATTCCTAATCGGGCATCTCCTACACTCTGTGCGACTCTCCAAGGTCGTCGTCCACGGATCCCTGTGGGGAGGGATTGCGCTCTTTATTCTGTGGCCAACGAGCGCCGAGCGCATCGACCTCGTTACGGGCTGGAACCGACTCGTCTTCACTGTCTTGTGTGTGCTGATATGTGCTGCGATCTACAAGATTCAACCTTCGTTGCCGCGACCGGTCCATGTACCGCTGGTGACGCTCGGGCATGCTAGCTATTCCGTCTACCTGCTGCATCCGATCGTGTACAACGTGCTCAACAAGTCGGAACTGCTCGGGAATCGTTCAACAGCCCTAGCGACGATCGTTCTAACTCTCGTTGTCGCATATGCCAGCTATCGTTGGTTCGAGATGCCCATCAATCGGCTAGCGCGCAAGCTTCCGTCGCGGGAAAAGAATCAAATCACGGCTTAGTCCTCAGCGCTCAGGCCAACAGCGACCTGTATAGGATCAGTCCTGTGACGAACATCTTCATTAGCTGGTCCGGGGAAGCCTCGCATGCGATCGCTAAAGCGCTGCACACCTGGCTGCCCACTGTCCTTGCAGGGACGGTCAACTGCTTCGTTTCGAGTCAGGATATTCGGCGAGGCGATCGCGGTCTTGATGTGATCGCGAGCGAGCTCGACTCTCGGGACTATGGCATTGTCATCCTCACGCGCGAGAACCTGAAATCCGAGTGGATACATTTCGAAGCGGGTGCCCTTGGGAAGTCACTTGGCGATGGCAAGGTCGCTCCGTTGCTCGTCGACGTAACTCGCGCGGATGTCGTGGGCCCTCTCAATCAGTTCCAAAGCACCCTGTTGACCGATAAGGACGACATGCTCAAGTTTGTTGACGAACTTGCCGAGCTGTCGGCCGTAAAGGCAGAGAGCGCGAAGCTTCTGTTTGAGTCTCAGTGGGATGTTCTCAAGAAGGTGGTCGAGAAGAACGTGGGGTCTCAGGAACCCGCCACCACACGTTCTACTGAGTCGATGCTGGAAGAGATTCTTGGAATAGTGCGGGACCAGGCTAGAAGCGCCCTTGACCCACTGATTGTCCGTAACGCTCTCGAGGAACTCGGTTTCAGCGACGCTCCAGTTGGCAGCCTCCGCGCGAAGGTCGAGAAAAGGAATCGCCAGGAGGGCCATCCAAATAGAAATGCTTCATCGAGCATCGCCCCCCGATGGGAAGCTGCTATCGCACGCGCGCGGCGTACGGAAATCTTGGGTGAAGAGCCTTCATAAAACGAGTATTAGGCAATGGCCTCACAGAGCTCTTCCCAATGCGTCGTGGCACGACGCGACAGCATCTCCCGCTTCATCGTCCACGCCGGCGCACCTTTGAGGCCACCGCGGCCGACGCCGATCGCCCTGGCACCGAGCTTCGCGGTAATCTCGTCGAGCGTTTCTCCGATGCGGCGCCCTTCGTATTCGGGCTCGAACAATGCGAGTGGCGTGACGGTCGCTTTCTTGCGGAGGCCAGTAAGGACGATTCCGGCGCGGACGTACTGTGAGCTTGGTCGCACTTTCGGGAGGAGCGTGAACGCGGCTTTGGCGATGCCGATGGGGTCGTCTGTTTCGGTCGGCATGCCGACGGCGGTGTGAGCGCTGTGGAAGTCCCCCTCGCGGAACCTGCTGGTCGACGCCCACGCTGAGACGACACCGGTGACGAGATCGTGCTCGCGCAGCCGACTGCTTGCGCGTTGCGCATAGATCGAGAGCACCTGCTGCATTTCCTCCGCCGTTGATACTGGCCGCGAGAAGGATCGGGAAAAGATGAGCTGTTCCTTGTTCGGCGGTTGCTCTTCGAGGGGCATGCATGGAATGCCGCGAAGTTCGTAGAGAGTTCGCTCGATCACGACGGAGAACTTCTTACGGATCCACTTTGGCTCCGCGTCACGGAGGTCCTTCGCGGTGAAAATACTCATGGCCGCGAGTCGCTTCCCAGTGCGGCCAGCGATACCCCAAAGGTCAGTCGTTGCGGTGCCGACCATAATGCGTTCGAGATGGTCAGCCGGATAGGCGCCGAGATGACAGACGCCACCGAGCGAGAGATCCGCCTTGGCACCCCGAGAGGCTAGCTTGGCTTGCGTCTTTGACCGGCCGATTCCGACGCGGACGGGAACGCCGGTGCAGCGAAGTACTTCGTCGCGGATCTCGTGCCCGATCGCGGTGAGTTCATCGACGGTGCCATCCAGACCGATGAACGATTCGTCGATCGAGTACACCTCCTGCCATGCGGAGTAGCGGCCGATGATTTCCATCACTCGTGCCGACATTGATCCGTAGAGCTCGTAGTTGCTCGAGCGCGCAACCACACCGGCGGCCGCCGCCCAGTCTTTGATCTTGAACCACGGCGCGCCCATCTCGACTTGCAGCGCTTTCGCTTCACGTGACATTGCTACTACGCAGCCGTCATTGTTCGAGAGCACTACAACTGGACGACCGTAAAGCGAAGGATTGAACACGCGCTCGCAGCTCGCGTAGAACGACTCGCAGTCGACGAGCGCGATCATGCGTTCAGGCGCGGAGGACACGGTGCAGGCTCCTCGTGACGACGCCCCATATGTGCAGTTCGGAGAGTTCAGCGACGACGATGTCAGGGTGGTGCCGGTTCTCTGCTGAGAGGACGACGCCGTCGGCGCCGACCCGGAGTCGCTTCACCGTCATGTCTCCGTCAACTACTGCGACCACGACGTGGCCATCCTTGGGGCGGATCGATCGGTCGACGATGAGTTCGTCGCCGTCGAAGATGCCGGCGCGGGTCATGCTGTGGCCGCGGGCGCGGATCAGGAAGGTGGCGACCCTGTTCGGCATGAGGTGCTCGTTGAGATCGATCTCGTTAGTCTGGTAATCCTGCGCCGGCGACGGGAAGCCGCACGCAGCCTCCACGCTCGCTAACGGGATGAGCGCGGAGGGCGCGTCAGGGAGCAGGAAGCGAACCTCGGTTACGTGCATCCCCCAACCCCCATTCATCGAACATTTGTTCGAATGGAGATGCTACGCCCGAGGTCCGACATTTGCGAATTAAAGCCTGTCGCCACGCACTGTCGACCCCTATCCTGAGCTCATGAATGACGACACTTGCACCACTGCCGTGCTTCTCGAGCCAGTTGAAAACGAGCTTGGCAAGGTTCAAGGAAGGACGGCCACGGCATGACCGGGATCACCGAGGCGGAGATCGAGCGGCTGAGCCTCATCCGCTACCAACTCCGAAGTGCGGGCGAGATGCTCAAACAGCCACCTCCCATCAACACCCTTTCGATTAACTCTATGCAGGATGCGATCGAGTCATCCCTCGGTGCCGTAGCAGAGCATATTGGTGCGGATGTGAAGGCCAGGAGCGACTTCGACAAGCTATTCGATGCCGTGGCGACCAGACTGGGGTCGCCTGCCGAGCTGGTCGGTCTACGTACCGCTGCTATCGCCCTTAACAACGCGCGTGTCGGTTTCAAGCACCATGGGAACCAGGTCCGCGACGAGACACTCCGGCGTCATAACGATGTGGCTGTGACTCTCGTCCACCAGCTTGTCACATCAGGGTTCAGAATTGCGCTCGATGACGTCTCGCTACTGGTCTTCGTGAGACACGAAGGGGTTCGAACCTATATCGAGAAAGCGGAGTCACTTGCACACGAGAACCGCATTATCGATGCGCTGAGCTACCTCAGATCGGCGTTTCAGCTCGCGGTCGACGACTATGCCGCCAGGAAGAGCATTGACGGCTGGCGCACGATCTTCGATGTCAGCCCGAGCAGTCCGACGCGCGTTGGAATCGACGAGTGGGGGTGGGAGAAACCCCTCAAACAGGTGCGCGACTGGGTGGCCTCTCTCGATCAGAAGGTCATGCTCTCCGCTATGGGCATCGATTTGAGCAGATATGCGTACTTTGATGCGGTCGCCCCTACCCACATAAGATTAATGGGGTACGGCACGGGACCGCACGTTCAAGTGCGATTCAAGAACCCAACGGATGACCATTACAGGGCCAGCTACATGTTTGTCGTCGACTCCGCCGTTCGACTTGCCGCTTCCGATTTCAACCTCGCGCTCACCCGCAACGCAATTCACCCTGTGGAGACATACGACCCTGAGTTCGTTAGCGAGAGCTACCTTCAAAAGCAGGAGGAATATGCTCGACGCAGAGCGCACTGGACAGCCCAGAAGCATGGAAATGAGGACACCCAAGTCGAGTAAACCTAGCCTGATCAGAGTCTCGGTCCGCTTGCACTTCGGGTGGCCCTCACTCTTCAGCCCTCACCTACCATGCGTAAGAGCAGGGTGGGTACCTCGTCGAATGTGAGCTCGAGCCAGGTTGTGCGCGACTGCTCAGTCAGCATCGCAGCCCTCCTCGTCGCATTCCCCGTGTGGGATCTCGTCATCGCGCATCGTGCGCTCGTTGAATGACACGTCGTCGCCCGCGTCGTAGCAGGAATGCCGGTGTCCCACGTCCTCGGTGCAGTGCGCCCCGTACGGGCCGGGAGCGCCGCACCAGTGCGTTTGGATGTCGCTCATCGCCCCTCACCTCGCAGAACCGGCTTCACGGCGAACTCGACTAGGCGACGCGCTGTGGCATTGACCCTCCCGTTCGACAACGCCCTGGAGATCCAAGAGTCGGTCCCGAGTTCGTCGGCGATTGCGTTGGCGAGCTTCGCTTCGTCTACCTCGAACGGGGCGGCGAGCGCATCGGCGAGACGAGCGATTAGCCGGTACTCGTAGTACTCCGGGTCAGCCAGGTATTTCCCCACGGCTTGCGCCTCGGCGATCAGCTTCTCTCGGTCGCCTGTTACCGTTGCCGCGCACGGGAGCTCTCCGTCAAGGATGTCCATCGCGCTCAACCCAGCACCACAGTTCCTGCAGATGCCCATATGGTCGCGCGCGTGCTCACCTACTCGGCCTGTTACCGTTGCCGCATGATCCTCGCCCTCGGCCCGACGCGCGAGAGCGGCTTCAAGCGCGTCCACCACGTCCGCAAGAATCTTCTCCGCTCCGCGCCACATGACGCCACCCTTGTACTGGAAGCAAGCGTTGTAGTGATCTGGGTTGATCCGAGCGACAGCCTCGCGCGCCTCCTCGATAAGTTCTTCTGGCGTCTCGCCAGGGTGATAGAAGGTCATCGAGCACCTTCCACACCGGAGCCCTGACGCTCCTCGGCATCGTGGCGCTCGTCCGCTGGATCGGCGGACGTCGGCGCTGAGAGAGCGAGGATCGGGGCGATGCGCTCGACCTCAGCGCGACGCTCGCGGTAGTGCTCGTCACTCACGCCATGATCCGCGACGTCGGTATCCGAGTCGATGAGCGCCCATGTCGCGGCTTCGATCTGTTCCTCGGTCGCGCCACCCTGCACGGGTGTCGGTCGGGCGATAGATGCGGCGGCTTCAAGTGCTTGCTTGATCCTGACCTCGTGCTTCTCAAGATCAGATAGATCGAGGTAGTTCCGCGGGAACGAGTTGTACGCCACAGCCGCAGCCGACACCTGCTCCCTGCTGAAACCTCCCACGTACGCGGTCGCGCCACCCTGCACGGGTGTCTTCTGGTTCGTCATGGTGGTGTTCTCCTTTGGGGGTGTGAGGTCTTCCCGGGTCGCCCCGAACCGGGCAAGAGCATCGAAATCAGTCGCGGTCAGCGGCGGGTAGGTGGTCATGCGAGCACCGCCTGTATCTCGTTGCCGATCCAGTGCGCGACGTTCACCGCGACCGCGTTGCCTGCGCCCTTCGTGGTCTCCGACTTGTTCGCCGCCGACGTGTCATAGCCGTCAGCGAACCGTTGCGCGCGCAGGTGCTCGGTGGGGCCGAGCATGCGGAACCGCACGTCGTCGAGGTCGAACGGCAGATCGCCCTCGTAGCGCGCCGTCGGTCGTTTCCGTTCCGGCACGACGAGCGACACGTTCGGCGACGTCACCATCGCCGGCAGCGGCTCGTCGGTGCTCTTGTTCATGTGCTCGATGCGGGCGTAGTCGAGGCCGCCGTGGTGCTTCGAGATGAATGCGCCGGGCGGCACGGTGAGCCCGTGGTGGCCACCTCCCGCCGTCACCGTCGAGAGCGCCTCGGACTCGATGCTCCGCACAGTGCTCGTGCCGTAGAGTTCGGCGAAGAACGGCGGCACGACGAGGCCGTGATGTGCTCCGCCGGCGACGACCGTGCCGATCGGTGACCGTTCTGGCGAGAGGTTCCGACGTTCATCGCCTGCCGTTACGCCGTACTGCTGCGTCACGATCGGAGGGAAGACGAGGCCGTCACCGATCTTCGTGGAGCGCGTCGGGAGCGGGCTCGCCCCGAACTCGCGCGCGCGGGCGTCGCCGTCGTGGTTCACCGCGATCATGTGAGGCGGCACCGCAATGCCGTCTCCGCTACCGCCCGCCTGGCGCGCGTTCAGTGGGGCGAGCGAGTCCCATGCACGGTAATAGGCGTCGTTCTCGCCAGCGCGCGGGTGGCGCGCGTTCGCGGCATCCCACGTCTGTCCGGCGCCGGCGACGACTGCGGGGCGCGCGAACATGCGCAGCCCGACCTCTATGCGGCGCATGGTGGCCGCGGCGAGCTTCCGCATCCCGAGCGACGCGCGATCGCCGATACGGATGCCGAGGTCGGTCCAGTCGATCACTGCAGCGGCCGGGAGCACGAATGGTTCGACGACCTGCAGCGCGTGCGCGCCAGCATCGCAGACGTAGACGTACTGGGTGCTGTACTTCCCGACACGGGGTGCGCCCTCAGCGCCGGGCTTTTTCCAATGCTGCCGTGTCGAGACGACGCGATCGCACTGGGGGCAGTGAGCGGGCGGTGAGGGCTCGAGGCGAGGCATCGGGACGCTGTCGCGCACAAGAGCGATGTAGATGCGGTCGCGCCACTGGCCCGCGGCGGGGTTCGTCGCGCCGTATACATGGGCGGCATTGACGTTCACGATCTTCCATCGGTAGCCGAGCGCCTCCCACATCTTCAGCCATGGTTCGAACAGCGGCCACGACGCGACCTCGACGACGTTCTCGATCACGATTACGTCGAACCCGCGCGCTTCCGCAGCACGGATCGGGTCATACATTGTCGCCCGCGAGCGCACACCGGCGTCGGCCGGCAGCGGGTCGTCACCGAAGAGGGTTGCCTCGGTGGCGCGGATGCGCTTGCGGCCGCCGGCGGGCGAGTGCCAGGTGCACTCGGGTGAGGCCCAGAGCATCGGAGCGTTCGGCAGGCGGCGCATGTCGTAGCCCGAGAGGTCGCCCTGCACGTGGTCGGCGTCACGGTGGTTCGCCGAATGCACAGCTATCGCGGTGTCCCAGTGGTTGTATGCCGACACGAGCTCGAACCCGGCCTCGACGAGGCCCGAGCTCGCGCCACCGAAGCCGGCGAAGAAGTCGAGAAATTGGATCGCCAAAGCGACCTCCAATGGTCGGTAGAGTTCGAGGCATGAACCTTGTTGCCCTGGCCACGAACGCGGTTAACTGGTCAATAGAAGAGGTGGCGGCGGCAGCGGCGGTCGCTTCCGCCGTTGCCGCCGTCATTGCGCTCTTGAGCGGAATGAACGCCAATCGGATCGCCAACGCGGCAGCAAAGCGCGATGAAGATCGGATACTTCGAGAGAAGCTCAAGGTGGCGCAGGATGAGCGACGGTCAGTCGCTGCAGCGATGCTCGATTTCCTCGAAGCTTTCGTCGTCTGGGCGGAGACGGCGCCGGGCACCGGTAGTGCTTCAGAGCTTCCAGCGAAGCAAGAATTCA
Source organism: Leucobacter sp. NPDC058333 (assembly GCF_042726155.1). NCBI lineage: Bacteria > Bacillati > Actinomycetota > Actinomycetes > Micrococcales > Microbacteriaceae > Leucobacter > Leucobacter sp. NPDC058333. Next base: position 1,598,601 of record NZ_JBHXHV010000001.1, on the reverse strand, counting down.
GGCGTCTCAAGGTCATTGCTTACAGGGAGATCGCGCTCTATACCGGTGAGGATATGACTCCCGTGCGGGCCCGTTTCAATGAAGAGCTCGGGCGCATTTCGAACCTTGCTCGGCAATCCGCAGACCGACTTTCCGAGATAGACAAGATCGCAAATTCATTGCGTGTCTGGATCAGCGACTGGAACGCGGGTCCGCAAGCTAGTGAAGCAGTGGGAAAGTGACGGGCGTGACAGTACTTTGCGGCCCCGAATCGCCTACCGCGGGCTGGCATTGATCATCAGCCGAGATGGCATCCCTGTCTCGATCATGGTCGCGACTTGCTCACCAGTCTCCTCGAACACAGTGCGGCCCGACGGAAGGATGGTGTGCGCGTAGAACTCCTGCTCAAACGTCGCGATACCGGATTCGATCGCCTCAAGCTTCGCTTTCACGACGAGCGCGAGCGCGCGCCACTTCTGCCGGGACGCTTGCTCATAGGCGGCATCGCGCGCCGACGCGGTGCGCTCGCCCCGTGAGTGGTGTGTGAACTCGCGCGCGGCGGGGTCCGGGAGCGGGATCGTGAACCGCACCTGGCGGTCGTTCGCTTGGAACGCGATGCGTGCGGCACCAGGCTCCGTCATGTAGGCGAAGTGCGTCGCGCCGTACCGGCTGAGGGTCTTCTCGATCTCGCCCCGGGAGCGGTCACTCGTGACGTCAGTCTTCGATGCATAGGTGCTCATCGTGAGCCCTCCTTGATTCCGATTGCATGTCGCTGTTCAGTGCGCCAGAGACCTCGTGCTGTTTTCGACTGCAGCTTCTTAAGTGCGACCCAGCGCTTCCGATCGCGCTTACGGACCGGCTTGCGTCCGAAGACCGCAGAGAGAAGCAACGCGTCGAACTGCAACCCGGAAAGGGTGACCGACCACGTCTTCATCGCTTCGCCCACTTTGATGGCCGCGTCTGTGACGGATTCGAACTTCTCGTGGGCCTCATTGACCCACTTCATGTCAGATTGAAAACCGAGCGGCGTGAAACCCGCGACTTCGAGGTCTTTGTCGGTCGGCAGTTCTGTCCCCGATGGGGCGATGAAGATGCTGCCTGTGGGGAAGTTGTGAGATTCGTTATCTGGCCCCAAGTCGGGCACCTCCTTGCGAAATGACGAGGGGCCCGACTCATGCCGGGCCCCTCGAACGCGAAAGCCCCGCGCGCGGCGAGGCTTGGTGGGTTATTTCTCGGCGACGAGATCCGTCAGATCCGGGGGCGTCCAGCCGTCCGGCTTGAGGATCTTGCCGTCCTCACGGCGTTGGACTTTGCCGTCGGCGCCGACCTTGGCCATGTTCGTTGCGTGGATGCGGTCGAAGGCTTCGTCGACGTCGTATCCGGCGGCCGCGGCGAGCCCGTAGGTGAGGTAGAGGATGTCTCCGAGCGCGTCGAGCACTTCGGGGGCGTCGGCATCGATCACCGCGTCGATGAGTTCCTTCACTTCCTCCTTGATGAGCTTGTGCCCGAGGCGGAGAACCGCCTGGTTGGGGAGCTTCGGTACGTCGGAGACGACGTCGCCGCACGCGACTCGGAACTCACGCACTTGCTCCTGGTGGTAGCGGCGGACCTGCCTCACAGCGTCGTTCGCTTCGGTGGTTGTGACGTAGTCACTCTGGGATTGCATTCAGTGCCTCCTGGCATGTCTTGCAGATCGAATACTGGGTGAAGTCGCGCGTCGGCACGTCCTTCTTGCCGCACAGCGCGGTCACCTCGGCGCCGTCGAAGTATGCGGCTTCAATGTCGGCTTTGCGGAAGTAGTGCGACATGCGCTCGTGGTCGCCGCCGTCGGTCGTCTTGACCCTGGTGTCAGGCTTCTCGAGTACGTCGGCGCTCATCAGAACGGCTGCTCGTCATCAAAACCACCTTGGCTGCCGCTGCCGTAGTAGGAGTCCATCTGGCTCCCACCTTGCGCGCCGCCACCAGCACCCTCCGGCGGGGTCTGCGCCCATTCGTTCATCCCGCCGGCGCTCTGTCCGCCGAACCCACCTTGCGATGGGGCACCGAACCCTCCTGCCTGGCCTCGGTCGCTGTTGCGTGCCACTTGAGCCGTGGCGAACCGCAACGAGGGCCCGATCTCCTCGACCTCGAGGTCGAGTGAAGTGCGCTGCTGCCCCTGGTTGTCGGTGTAGCTGCGTTGGGTGAGGCGGCCCTGCACCATGACGCGGGAGCCCTTCATGAGCGATGCGGCGATGTTGTCGGCGTACTCGCCGTAGGCGCGGCAACCGAGCCACAATGGTTCGCCATCCGACCAATCCCCGGACTGGCGGTCGCGGATTCGCGGAGTGCTCGCGATACGGAACGTCACCCACGACTTGCCAGCTTGGCTGACACGGGGTTCGGGATCGGCGACAAGGTTGCCGACTACTGTGATGAGCGGTTCACCAGCCATCAGTTTGCCTCCTCAATGGTCGTTCCCTCTGGAACATCGATGATGATTGCGGGGTCGCCTTCGCGGTCGGGCCTCTCACCAAATCTGATCAGCCAACTGGGATATGTCTCCGCGTTCTCGACCCATAGGGTCCAGTCGAGTGCGGCGCCCGCCCGTGAAAACTCAGCGTTCAAGAACAGCGCACCGCCGTCAGGAGCGATGAGCTTCCCGCGCCACGGCCCGCTCGCGTCAAACTCCTTACGGATCGCGCCTTCAAGTTCTACGAGGTCATCCGAGGCGCCGTAGAAAACCAACTCAGACATTTACTTCTCCTCCAACTTGTTGAATCGCTCAGCGATTTCCTTGATTCGATCCGGTTGGAACCCGGCCCACATGTCGTCGAGGGAATCTCCGGCGGTGACGACCGGCGCCGCGAGGAACCCAAGTTCCTTGATCGCTGCGAGGTTGCCAGGCTCCGTGGCATCCTCTTCGATGAACGGGATGCCGTGAGCTCCGAGCAGTGTTTTGGTCATGGTGCACTGCGCGCACTGCGGCTTCGTGTAGACGCGTACGGTCCTCAAACGTTGTGTCCTCTCTGGTGCTTGACGCGATTTACGACCCGATCGATCGAGGCTTGTTCCGCGGACGAGAACACGGTTTCTACTTGCCTCTGACGAGGGTGCTTTCGGCTACCGAAGATGGCAATGAGGAAGAACGCGAGCGCTCCTCCGAAGAAGACCGCGAGGAAGGTCGCGGCGCCGAAGTCTGCGACGTGGGTGATCTGCAGGGTGAGCATCACGATCAGCGCGATGATCACGACGATGGCAAGCAAGAAGGCCACGATCGCGGGTGCTCTCGTGGCCTTCAGCTCGTCCTTAGACGGGTATGGGGGTGATGGGCGGTTGGTCATGATTTCTCCTTCTGGTGGGAATCGAAAATTGCACGAATGGTGCCGGCGACCTCGGAGACATCGGCGCCGATCTCGAGAACGGCGACATCAGAGGTGCCAACCTTCGTGACCTTGAGCGGGATGGGAACGTAGCCGATTGTGACGGGCTCACATTCGCCGAGCTGGAAGAGGATCTTGCCCTGAATTTGGCCAACAGTCTGGCCGCGCATGTCAACCATCAGACCGCTTCGGCCTTCACGATGTTCGGGAACCACGAGAGAAGCGGCACTCGCCACCCGGACGTTTCGAGGTCGTACGTCTTGCCCACCTCAATCTGCTGGTACACGTCGGCTGAATTCCATCGCAACAGCCAAATACTGTCGGCCACGGCGAAGATGCCACACGACGTGTACACCCGCATGTCTGAGCCGTGCTCACTTGCGGCACGGTCTTTCTCCTCGACGACGCACGAAGTGTGCTCAACGCGGTGCAAGCTCTTCGTGATTCCGATGCTGCCCGCGAGCAGTATGAGAAGCACGATGGCGAGGCAGCCGAAGGCACCAGGGGCCCGTTTTCGGGAGCTCATTTCTTGTCCTTTCCGCCGGCGCGCACGGCGTCGACGATGTCTTGTTGGTACTTGGTCAGTTCGCCGGCGAACGGTTCGCCGTACGCTGCAGCGCCGATGGCAGCGAGCACGAGTGCGTCGGTCTCGTTGTTGTTCTTCGGTGCGACGTCGGGGAAGCGGCGCGCGACCGCGAGCAGTACCTCGTCCTTCGCCGCGTTCCCACGCCCTGTGGCGTACTTCTTGAGCTGCGACGGGGTCACACGTAGCGGCGGATCCCAGCCACGCAGCAAAAGCGCGTCGACGAGCATCCACCAACCGGAGTAGAGCTTGTCGAGTTGCCCTTTCGAGCCGAATGATGGCGACTCGATGGTCCAGGCCGGTACTCCCCCGAGCGGGATGGCCCACTCGGCGATCTTGTCGGCGATGCTGGCGACTCGATCCGGGTGCATCCACCATTCACTGCCGGGCCCGGATCGGACGGTGATGCACTCGGCTTCCCCGTCCGTGATGGCACACACACCTGTCGCGGTGAGCGAGAAATCAATTCCGAGGATCACGCAACCCTCCTTCCGTTTGCGGGCGCGGCCGCGGCGCGCGCCTCGATGATTTGCCGCAGTTCGCGGACTTTTTCGGTGAGTTCTCGTCTCTCCCGGAAGAGGTTCACGTTTGCCTCCTCGAGCGTCGCGTTCTCGCGTCTCAATCGGCCAGACGAGAGTTGCAGCATGTCTGATTCGGCCTCACGATCGAGGTACCCGGCACCAAGTGCGAGAACCATCCACGCGAGCTCAGACCCGGATCTGCTGACAACCCAGTCGCGGAGCTTCACGCGATCGCCCCGCTCAATGAGCGCCAGTAGCGAGGTCGAGTTCTCATTTGCCGCTTCTTCAAGCTTCGACAGCGTCATTTGCCCGGCCATGCGTCACCACACCTCTCGCAGGATTCATGCCTCGGTAACCCGTGCGGACAGAACTGCTTCTGCCGGCGGATGAATCGTCGGGCGTCAGCGTCGATCGAGTGCTTCTCGACTTCGTAGGCCTCGCGGTCCTGTTTGCAGGCTCGGCAGTTCTCATTGTGACCCCAGTGGTCGTGTTTTTTGCAGGTTCGAGTGGAGGGGGGCGGGGGCGCTTGCGCCTCTCCCCTGCTCCCCTGTTCCTCTGTTCCCCTGTTCCCCTGTTCCCCTGTTCCAGGCGCGACATCCTCGCGGGAATCTCCGGAGGATGTCGCGAGTTCGTCGAAACTCCGCATGATTTCGCCGTTCTCAAACGGGTATCGGGGCTTATTGGGCTTGTCGATTCGTTGATGCCGAGACCAGTTCACGACCCGCAGGTAGGAGCGTCCTTCGACCTTGTAGCGAGAGATTCGGCCCGCTTCTGCGATGTTCGCGAGGCCTCGCGAGACTCTCGCGAATGTCTCCGGAGCATCTCGCTCGAGGTCATCCGCGAAAAGGTCAGCTGCGATCTGCGAAACCCGATCTTCACCTACTCCGTTGTCGTCAACGTACGAGAAGATCCCGACCAGAAGTAAGCGATCTTCGGGATGCAGGCATGAGATGTCCTGTGATCTCCAGAACTCGGGCTTGATCGAGCGGATTCTCAACTTCTTCCACCTCCTTCCACCCGTGGATGCTCTGCCGGATGATTTCTCCCCACCCAACCTCGTAGGCGTGGACACTGAGAGCGTCAGCGTAGAGCTGGGCGAGGCTGTGCTCGCCGAGCTCCTCGTACTCACCTGCGAACCTGCAAAGCTCTTCGGTTGTCAGGTTTCGTGCTGCGAGCAGCACGTGCTCATCGTTTAGTCGTAGGGCGGATCGCATGGCTCGTGGCCTCCTTCCTGCGTGAGTCGACACCAGCCGTGAACGGCGTGCCGGATGGGTACCTCGTGTGATTTGCGAATACCGATTCGAGAAACAATGAAGCCGTGGACGCGTGAATCGAGGCGGAATCTCTCGACGTCTTTGTGGCATCCGATGGTGCCGTGGCCGCACAGGATGACACCGTTCGAGACGTCACCGATCCATGCGACCTTCCGGCTACCACCGGCGCCGCGTGGGGCCCGGTGGTGGATGCTCCACAACAGGCCCCGCCCGTAGCGACGATCTTGCTCACGTCGGCATCTCGCGCATCTGTTCTTGTCACGTTTGAAGATCTGGTCCACGACGTCGTCAGTGAATGCGCCGAGATCTGCACCTTTAACCATCGATGGGCGCGGCTTCCGTGTACTGGGCGCGCGCCGCGGCGTGCTTGTCGAGGCCGAGAGATCGCCAGAGCCAGTCGATGCCCTTCGTGTCGAAGTCGTCGATGTCCATACGCTCGGGCAGCTTGTGGACGACCGAGCGAGCACCTGTGAGGGTGGCTTTGCCGCGCAGGGGCATCTCGATGATTGCGTCGACGTCGTAAGCGAGGTTTCGGTGCCCCTTGACCTTCTCCGTCTTCGCCGTGGTTGGTTTGCCCTTGTTGTCCATCACAGTGACCGTGTCCATTCGGGCCGTAATGATCACGGGACCGTTGTGAGACCGGAGGGTGCGCAGCAACTGGTTCCACTCTGCAGTGACCTTGTTCCAGAGGTCCATGCCGACGGGAGCTTCACCGGTACGGTTCTGCGCCTGGTGACGCTGCTGAGCGAGCCATGTTGCCTTGTCCCGCAGCGTCTCCCAGATGAGCGTGCCCGAATCAACGATGATGAGGTTCGGGCGCCCGTCTTCCTCGGGTTGGGCGACGACAGCCCGAGCGACGTGCTGCAGACTGCCCAGGGTGCCGTCGTACTCCACGATCTCGAACTCGGCGCCCGGAATCGCCCCGTACTCATCGGGATCCTTCTCTCCAAAGCCGATCCAGAACGTGCGCCCGATCAGGGCGGAGGCTGACGCGAGCGCCGCGTGATAGCTCTTCCCGGTCTTCTCGCGCCCTGCCATGAGCAGCACGGGCCAAGAAGGAAGGCCCGAGGGCTTCCGAGTTACCAGTTGGGGCGACGGCGCCGACTTCGAGGGCTGAGCGTTCTGCAGAGCTTGCACCGGGTTCGTCTTCGTCTTCGGATCAGCGGGCAGAGGAATGTCGTTCACAGGATCTCGCTCTCATATTCGTCTTGGAAGTCGTAGACCTGGGCCATCGCAGGCTTCAGGAGCTGGATTCCGTCGTATCGGCCGGGCCAGATGCCCGTTTCTCGGCACCGCACGAGACGCTCGCGCGCCGCTGCGGCTTCACGCTTACCCATCTCGCGAAGGTCCTCGTCGAACTTGTAGACCACGACGTCGTGAGGGGCTTTCTTCTCAACGAAGATGAACAGCATGTCGACGAGTTCGATGCCTGCGGCCGCCGCGATCTCGTCGTACATTTCGCGCTGCACGTGGTACTTGAACTTCTTGACGGTCATCTTCACCGCCTGCTGGGCAATGTCGTCCGTCGTCTTCAGATCGCCCGCATAGCGCAGCGATGCAGTGATGGTGTCGAACCGGCATCGCTGCCGTACCCCCGTCGCGGCATCCGTCGAGAAGACGGACGCCTCCGAGTGGCGTTCTTGCTCGAACAGCATCCGGGCGTCCTTGTTCGCGAGAACAGCCTCAGCCATGCGCTTGATGTCGTCGAACTCGCCCTGTTTCACGGGAGTCTTGCCGGTCGCTCGCGCTTCGGCCATGAAGTCCTTGGCGGCCTTCGTGGACGCTGCCCCGTTTGCGGCGAGGAGCGCCTCGGGGATGACGACTGTCTCGGCGCCGGTTCCGAGAACCATCGCGTGCGCTGCGGTGCCGATGTCCCAGGCCTTCTTGGGTTCGCGGTGCCCGTCGATATAGACGTGCTTGTAGTGCAGCGGAGATTTCAGGATCTCCTTCGCCGCTGACGACGAGAACTCGGGTCCGCCGTGGTACTCGTCCTCCGCCATTCCGAGCACGAGGCCTTCGCGCTTCATTTCACCCAAAATGGGTCTCCTCTCGTACGCGGTCGACGTCGGCGTCCAGCCGATCGGATTCGAATCGCGCTTCGATGTAGGCCGGGTCGTCCATGTCTTCGAGCTCGTCGAAATCGACATAGGGCGACGCGGGCAGGTTCAGGGCGTCCTCGTCATACGGGACGGTCTGCGGCGGCCGCTCCTTTCGGAACCAACCGCAGGGGCACTCGCGGTTGTGCCCCGCGGGGTTGTTGCGATTCCTGCAAGGCTTCGACACAACCGTGGCAGCGCGTGCACCGACCGCTGCCACTCGAGGAATGGGGTTCTTCGACATCACTTCTCCTTCATTCCGAGCCACTCGAGCAGCGTGCTGATGTGGCCGAGTTTCCATGCCGCGAAGAAACAAGTTGCGGCGGTGAGGGTAAGGGCGATCACCGTGGCACCCCCTCCTGCGATCTGGTCAGGCGGCATCGGGGTCGTCCACGGGTGCTTTCGCAGCGTCTTCGAGGAAGTCCCGGAGACCGGCGAACATCGGATGGACGTTACTCACGAGCTTGGTTCGCTGCTCAGCAGCTTCCTGCTCCGCGGTTTCCATCGCGTGCCGTAGCTTCCGAGATTCCTCGATCGTGAGTTCGTCGGCGACAACGACATGCACGATCCCGTTGCAAGCGTGAGCGTTCGCGACAGTGTGCTCGCGGGTGATGTTCTGGTCAGACATTGGTGGTCTCCTTCATTTCTCGTGGGTTCTGTGCCCACAGGTCAGGACGCGTCCACAGCGCCGTGATAAGCCGTAGCCCAACACCTGGCTCGACGGCTGCGATGACAGCGACGCGGTCTCGGATGTACGCGCATCGCCCGGACTCGGGATGGATTCGTGTTTCGGACGGCTCGAGCAATGCGGCCCTCACTTCGGCGTAGGTGAGTTGTCCGCGCTGGCCAGCCATGAGCTGAAACCGTTCGGTGAAGTGGTCCGTGCCGGTGAACTCGGAACCAGGCGGCACGTCGCCGGAGCGGTAGCCGTGCAAAGGGTCCTCTCGTGCTCGCAGCTCAGCGACCATCGATCGGACAGTGGCGAGACGCATATGCGGTGTCGCAACCCACCGCTCCCCCCACGGCATGCGCCAAGTCTGACCAGCCCGAGAGTGTTCCTCGATGAGCACGGCGCCGTAGCGGGGGAACTCTTTCCGGGCGAGCTTCAGGTGATCCTTCATGCCCACGCCCCTATCGATAGTCGGACGTAATACAGCAGGAGCAGGGCTAGCGCCGCCACGACGAAAATCAGAACGAGGTCACGCCACCGCATCTGCGACCTCCTGCAGCTCGCCGTCCTCGATCACAAACGCTGCACCACCGTCTGCGACACGTTCGATCCACACCTGGAAGCCGTGCTCACGCGCGGAATCGGTGATGATCCGCATCCCGTCGTCGTCGAGCAACGAGCCATCCATGATGCGGATGACACGCAGCTTCGGATTAGAGGCCATCGCCATTGCCATCGATACCCGAATCTGCTCGGCCGCGGAGGCCTGCGAGAATGGGATGCCGGCGAACGTCACCCCGTCAGCGTCGAAACCGAGGCCATCGACCGGGAATTCCGCGCGGGCGAGAGCTTCCGCTTTCTCCGCATCGATCGCTGCGATCTGCTCGCTAAGATCCGCGTACTCGATCTCGAGCTCGGCGTGCTTCACGCTCTGCTCACGCGCTGCGTTGTTCGACCGGATCGCTACGTTCACCTCATCGAGTGCCTGGAGGCGTGAGCGCAATTCATCCTCATCAACGAGCTGAGTAGTTGCATTCTCCTCGGCATCACCAAGCCAACCTTTGAGCTGGTCGAGTTCCTTCTCGAGTTGCTCGATCCGGTGCACCAACTTCTCTTTCGCTTCAATCGCGCTCCGAACGCTCTGATTGTGCTGCATCGCCTCCTCGAGCTGCCCGAGAACTTCACGCGCACTCGTCTCTTCGTGAGCAATCGCAGGGTCGATCGCTGGCGGCTCACCAAGAGCTTTCTTCGTCCGCCCGACCTCAGTTCTCTCGGCGAACTTCGTCTCGCGTTCGGCGTCGAGCTTGTCGATGTCGACGTCGAGTGTCACCTGCTTAAGCAGCATCTCCTTCTGGTCTCGCGCGCTCAGTCGAGTGAATGCGAGAGGGTCGAACGACATTCGCCCGAACAGCGTGTCGAGCAACGACTGGGGCGACTTGTACTCGGCACCGTCGGCGGACTGCACTTTCACGGCCGTCGTCCCGTTGCGCCAGATTCGGGTGACGATCATGTCGCCGAGGTTGAGCGTGACGCGCGCCTGGTCGGCACCGTCACGGATGGGCTTCACGCTCTTGTTGCCCTCGCGGCCACCGAGTGCAGCCCAAATGGCGTCGAGTACTGAGGTCTTGCCTTGAGCGTTGCGACCCGAGATGACGACGGCGCTGGAGTCGTCGGGCTCGATGCTGATCGCTCGGATCCGCTTGAAGTTCTCGATGGACAATTCGACGATGTGCATGATGTTCCTTCCGATGGGCACGAGAAAGCCCGCCCCACGTTCGATGTGGAGCGGGCTAGTGCCCGCCACGGCTTCGACCCCGTGACGGGCTGGGCGACTACGGGCGCCCGTTGAAAACCGAGAACTCGACGCCCTCGGTGATGTGCTCGACGATTTCCTTGAAGGCTTCTTCGAGGACGCGGTCGATGCCGATCAACTTGTAGCCGATCTTCACCGCGCCGCCCTCGAGCCGCCATCGGAGCTTCGCGACCACCTTGTAGGCGGCTCCACCGAGATACGGGGCGACCCCGATCTCGAACTCCTCAGGGATCGTGAGCTGACCGGTCTTGCCGGCCTGCCCCTTGATCTCCTCCTGGTAAGAGAACTGGGTCTCTCCGTTCGAGAGCCGCTGACCGGACACGAAGCTTGCGTTTCGCGCGCCCTGCATCGTCTGAGCGATCTCGAGGAGCTCGGCGGCTGACGGCGAGAGAACGGTCTCGGCGTACTCCTCGATGTGCTCGGCGAGCTTCATCTGAGGACCGAGACCCTGGCCGTTCACCCACGCGCCCCAGGCGGGCGTGTGTTCGAGCTCGAGGGTGACTTTGTGCTTCTCGTGCCCAAAACGTGTCGCAGACAACTCGGTGACGCCCGAGTGCGCGTCGATAATGCCGACAACGCGGTTGTGTTTCTGATCAGCCCAGACCTCGGTGTGGTCGTCGCCGTGCCGCTTGATATACGCAATGAACGCATTGTCGTTCGTCACGACCCGGTTGTTGCTCGCCCGCTCAGCGAACTGCGGCAACGCGTCGACGGTGAGCACCGTCTTAGTTCCGTTGCCATCCTCGACGAGGAACTTGTCCCCGTGGCCGACTTTCACCGGCGCCGCGGCACGCGTCGCAAGGTCCGCGACCACCGCTTCCGCGGTGAACGCCTCGCTGAGCTCGGTAACGAGAGCTTCTGTCACTTCTTGACCTCCTTGATCTCGCCCGACTTTTGGTCCACTACGCGAAGCGGCCCGAAGTCGAGCATCTGCGGCGAATCTCGGGTGAGGTTGCCGTCCTTATCGGGGAAGAAGATCCCCGGCTTGCGGTCATGCTGGGGCATGACGAGCTTCACGTCGTCGGCTACTTCGAGAGTCGACGTGTCGTTTTTGAAGGGCTGCACCACGATCTTCAGTGTGAGAGAGCCCTTCTTTCCCGTATCCATCACGGCCGCCACCAAGTCATGCATCTTGACCGAGAGCTCCTCGTGAGTGGCCGGACGTTTCAGCAAGAACGCTGAGAAGTCCTGCGGGTCGACGATCTCGTCGTCACCAATTTCAGCCATGAGGCTTCCTTTCTTCAGAGTTACTGGAATACGCAATTGGGCGCTGGGCAAATGCCCGTGGACTTACGCTTTGAAGCTGACCGTGATGCCACTCTCGTCGTCCTGGATATTCAGAAGCGATTCTCGAGCGATGTGTACCGTTTGTTCCGCGGGTTCACGGTCAAAGAAGTAGGCATCTCGGAGGCTCACGGGTCGGCGGTGCTTGAGAACGCTTCGGGCGAGTGGCGGAGCGATCGCGGAGCCGAAATAGCTCGCGACGTCAAGCCCGGCTGTCAACTTGCCGACGGCCGGGCTACTCAGAAAGGGTTCGGCGCTCCCTCGGCCGCCTTAATGGCCTGTCCGAGCTGCTTCCGAAGCTTCCTGGCTTCCTTCAATGTGAGGAAGCGTTCGACCTTGCGTTCCTCCCCTTCGGCTTCTTCGAAGGCTGCTACCGCGACCTGCGAACCGATCAGACGAACGCCGACGACCTTCGCTTCAACGGTCTTGCTGCGCTTGATTTCCATGTGCGCTCTTCTCTCTTTGTTTGATGGGTCAGTTTCGGGGCGGCCACGACCAGTGACCGAGTTTCGAAGCGTCCGAGTAGGCGACGTGCTCGTTGAAGAACATCCCCGTCGGGTTCATCACGGCGAGGCTCACGGTGGAAGTTTCGTCGTAGGTGTTCACCGCGGTGACGATCGCGGCGCGAGGCTCCGGCTTGTGCTCACCACCCGGCGTCCCGTACGAGTGGTCATGGACGATGCATCCGACGGTGGGCTGCAAGCTCACGGCTTCAACCCCCACGCCTCGCGCGCCTCGGCGAGCTTCTTCGGAGACCGAAGCACCGTGGAGTTCTCGTGCTTCGTGCCGAACGCTCCCCGGACAAGGCCCCGGAACTCGCGACGCTCTGACAGCGGCGTCGGCGTCTTCTCGGCCTTGGTGAATTTCACACCGCTCTGTCGGCGCAGCTTCTTGATTCGAGTGGGCATGTCGCCTCTCCCTTCGTTGTTGGCTCTCTGCCGTGGTGGCCGCGGTCACTCAAACCCCGCGGCGGGCCGTCAAGTCCGACGCTCCACCTCCGTGACCATGCTTCCTACCGCGCTCCCCACCTCTACGGGTTCAGCAACGTGCGTGTAACAGCTACACCCAGCGCGAACGCCGATAAGGAAGTGTGCCGTCGTGGCCGGTCGGGATCCTTGGCCGCCATTCAGCGGTCACCGGGAGCAAAGCGCGCAACTGCTTGCTCGGGCAGGATCCTGTTCAAGTTCTCTATTCAGCGCTGCAACCTTTGGGACCGGGTGTCATGCGTAGACCATCGGTGTCACCCACCGCGCAGGTGGTGTGCCGCCCCACCAATCAGGGGCGTTTCAGTTGCAGCTATGTAGTTGTGAACCGCTCAGCGGCCGTGAGTTCGACGCTTTCGACGGTGACGAACCCGGTTTCGGGTATGCAGTAGCTCAGCCACCGTCGAAACGGCGGTCGGCGGGCGCCGGTGTACTAGCCGGCGAGTTCGGAAAGTGGCTCGAGCATGTGGGTTCGCAGCTGCTCGATGCCTTTCATCGTGACCCTCACCTGCGGGGAGTCGAGCACGGTCTCGCCGGTCTCAGGATGACGATGCGACTGGGGCTTATGACGAAGACGACCGGTATCAACTGCGCTCTGCCGCGCCTGCCATCGTCCCGACTGCCGATATACCCACCGGATTGACTTCATAAACTCGAACAGGCGATCGCGCCCCGTCACGATGCCTGCGCGCTGAAGCATCTTCGCCGCATCGCCAATCGAGTAGTCGCCATCTACCGCTGCAAGGTCGTCCCAAGCACCGGCACGTGGTTCTAGCTCTGCGATCTTCTGCTCCGCAGCTTCCCTAGCGTCCTCCGCATCGATAACCATGAGCGCGAGCTGCCTACGGTCGAGTTCGACCACGCGACGGGGCGTAGCAAGCGCCAGACGCAGCTCGTAAAACTGCTTTACCAGCTCCACCTTGAAACCAACAACGATCGGGCTGTTGCGCATGAACGTCATCAGGAGTGTTGACTGGGGCTCATTCAAGAGGGCGTACTCTCGCACTTGGGCCCCACCCGACGTCATGAAGGGTTGCGTTTCAAACGCGACCCCTCCAAATGCCGACAATTGCGAGAGGTTCTTGCGAACAAGCTCGAGCACGTTCTTGTGCTGCACGTCGGTGCGACCGGCGATGATCAAAGACGAGATACGCAGTTCACCCTCCGCATCCTCGATGATGTTGATACGCTGAACTTCAGACATTGATCTTCCAATCAGTTGTTCTGGCCCGAGGCTGCAACCTTGGGCTTCTTGCTGTTTGAGGTTCGGCTGTCGATGAAACGCTGCAAATCAGAGGCCGGAATGCGGTACTTAGCTTTGCCTCCGCCAAGATCGAGGCGGCGGGGAAGTTCTCCGTCATCCATGCGGTCGTAGATGTACTGCGTCGAAACACCAAGCAGATCTGCCGCGGACCTCACGCTGTACTGGCGTTCAACCTCGAGCACCTTCACGGCAGTCATGCTGCTTTCCTCAGCATCGAAGACGAGATGAACCCGACAACTCTGGCGACATAAGTTTGAGTGGGATGAAATACGCCGTTCTCAACCTTGGACAGGTATGAAACCGAAGTGTCGGCACCTGTGGCAACTTCCTTCAGGGTCATAGAAGCCATCTCGCGGAGTGCCTTGATTGCCACTCCCGGCGGCTGTGTTTGCTGCTTCATGTCAAGTAGTTTTACACAGTTCTTGACGCGCCGCAATTCCGAACTACAAGTATTTGACTCAAGGAATTTAACAAATGTCAACTTGTTGGGATCACTTGCTAACAAAACATTGACCTGTTAGCTTTGAGTCATGTCAAAAACCGATCTCCCGAATCTTTCTTTCGAAGAGCGAGGAAAGTTGGCTGCGCGCGTGAAGGAGCTGCGCACCACCGCCGGAATGAAGCAATCAGAGTTGGCAGAGCTTGCGGGCATCACTAGGCAGGCCCTCTCGAACATTGAGCGAGGCTCGGTCCCGCAGATTGACAACTTGCGACGAATCTACGAGGTGCTAGGCATTGAGATCACACCGTTCGAGTTCTCTACGGAAACCCGTCAGTGGCTCGCTATCGTCGGGGGCATCCTTGACAGCCTCCCCGAGACGAGACGAGCAGAAGCCGGCCGGGCCGCAGTCGCCACTGTGACCGAACACCTGCAGGTAGCGGCTCGTAGCAATGTCATTGTCGGCGGCTTCGGCGAGAATGCCAGCGCAGATGAAGACGAGATCCCCGACAACGTCGAAGCCGTGTGGGCTGAAGACTTTGCGGCCTCACCGAAGAGCGACCTACCCGAGGACCACACCCCTTAGAAGCGCATCACCAATTGCCCGGGAAGCTGGGTAGCTCTACTTAGTGCACCCATTTTCGGAAGGAGCAGCATGTTCGAACTCTCATACGACCCCGCCTACGATCCCATCCAACATCTGGAACAGATGAAGGTTCGCCTCGTTCGACACACGTTGAACAACCTCAGTGCCGTTTGGGTTCCCTCTAGAAAACTCGTCATTCTCGATCGCAATGTCGCCTCTGAATACGAGCGCCCAGTTTTGGCCCATGAGTGCGCCCACGCAGAAAGCAACGACCCAGGAGGACATGACACTCGCACTGAGCACCGTGCGAATCTCGCCTCCGGGCTCCGTCTCGCAGACCCCGAAGAGTGGTCAACGCTGACCGCGGCCCACGCCGACTTTGACCGCATCTGCCTAGAGCTCGGCATCACACGCGGTCAATTTCTCGCGCTCTACAAGCATTTCAGTACGAAACGCACCCATCGACTTGAACGCTACGGCCAGACGATCTACCAGGACCCGAAGATGGGCGCAGGCCAGTGGGCCAGAAAGTTCGAGGTGGCGTAATGGCACGCGCAGCAAAGGGTGAAGGCACCCTCTACAGGACCGAGAACGGATGGCGCGGATACGTTACCGTCAACAGCAAGCGCAAGTACTTCAGCGCCGCGACCAAGGCAGAGGCGTCACGCAAGAAGCGCGCACTCTTGCACCAGCGCGAAACGGGCCACCTTGTCGCGGGCAAAGTCCCCTCAATGGAGACTTGGCTCAATCATTGGATGAAGGTGACCGGCCCAGAGCGTCGTGAAACCACGAACGGCATCTACGACATCTACATCAGGAAGTACATAGTGCCCGTCATCGGTGGGAAAGCAGTGGACAAGCTAACGATGGACGATCTCGAAATGCTGTACGCAGGGATGGAGGCCTCTGGCAAATCTGGTTCCACTCAACGGCAAGCGCATTCGATCATCCGGGCAGCGTTGAAGCATGCCGTTTGGCGCGGTCATGTCGGACGCAATGTGGCTGCGCTCGTGAAGCCTCCTCAGCGCGCGAAACCTGACACGACGACTATGAGCGAAGCTGACGTACGCGCAGTCCACAAAGCTCTCGTCGGCGACCCCTTGCAGGCGCGCTGGCATCTCGCTCTCGACCTCGGCCTCCGCCCCGGTGAAGCGATCGCGCTCGAATGGAAGCACGTTGACTTCGCGGCGAACACGATCCGTGTCGAACAGGAGGTGGTGCAAGTCGTGGGGAAGGGAGCACAGCTCGCGCAAATGACCAAGACTGCCGCTGGAACTCGCGTGATTGCAGTTCCGCCGCGAATCATGGGCATGTTGAAAGCAGAGCGTGCCCGGCAAATGCTGAAGCGCTCGGAAAAGGGCTCCGATTGGGTCGAATGGGAGCCTGACGGCAAGCCGCACGCATGGTGTTTCACCCGAGACAGCGGCGGCCCGTACCGGCCGAGCTCGGACGCGAAAAATTGGAAAGCTCTTCTCGAGAAGGCTGGGGTGCCGCATACCCGCAGGTACACCGCCCGCCATACCGCAGCATCTATGGCGCTGAGCGCGGGTGCTGACGTGGTGTCGGTTGCTGACATGATGGGGCACTCCTCCCCCGCGCTCACTCTCAGTGTGTACACGCACGCGGTGGAGGAACGGAAGCGTGCACTCGCCGACTTGATCGAGACGCGTCATATGGAGGCCGCCGACGGTTGACCGGTGCACCTTATTGTGCACCTTATGACGCTTGCAACGGCTGATCTAGGCGGGGTCAACTGTCCCGGAAACGGCAGAACCATGCGGCAAATGACCTAGTCTGGCTCACCGTGTTTAGATTTAGGTTCCAGTGTCTTCGGACGTGGGGGTTCAAGTCCCCCCTCGCGCACGTGGTGGTTGGGTCGAGTCGGCTCAGTGATGCCCAAAGCACGGGCTGAGGTGTCGATCCACGCTTCAATATACGCTGAGCGCGCAAGGCCGCCAGATTCTTTTCCCGTCAGCGAGTGCAGGATCGGCCAGTATGTCAGCGCGCTCATCAAGACAGTCGCCGTCGCCTCAGGATCGACTACCGCAAGCAATTTGTCCGCATTTTGGGCGCGGATCCACTGCGCCATTTCGGTGTACACGCCCGCGAGCACGCCCTCCCATACGCGGTCAAGCATTTCTCTATGCCCTTCAAGGTCGCGCAGCAACACTCGAAGTATCGCCTCATTCGCGGTCATCGAGTCCATGACTCCCTCCGCGATCGCCCGCAGTGCGGCTTGAGGATCGTTTGGGAGACTGCGCACCGTGGTTGCGCTGTGCTCGGCGAAGTCAGCGATATAGCGCCTTACTCCCTCTGCGAGCACGGCTTCCTTACTCGCGAAGTGCTTGTACAGCGCTCCGGAACCACCGGTCATGCCGGCCGCGACCTGAATCTCTGCCACCGACGTGCTCTCATAGCCGCGTTCGGCAAACAGCCGCATGGCTGCAGTGTTGGCGATACTCGGCATCGTGCCTGTCGCTTCTGGCCTGTCTGGAATCATTCTCGGTCCAGCGGGCGCCCCCGGCGGCGAGCCCACCACCGCCAGTGTCGACAGCGAGTATCGGTTCACGAATGTATTCTGGTTCGCGGCAGGAATTGCCCTGTGGTGGTCGCTGTTTCAGCCCGTCGAACGACGAAAAGTCACACGCGCAATGCTATTGATCGCGGCGATCGGGGGAATTGCGCGTCTACTCTCCGTACTGGTGAGCGGTTGGCCGCACCCCGTGTTCATCGCCGCACTGGTGCTTGAACTCCTCGTGGTGCCGCTGGTTATTTGGTGGCACGCGCACGTGACAGCCACAGAGAAAGCCGCACGACAACCCTAGAAAACGCAGCGCGGCGGAGCACGCGTGTCCAGAGGCTACGCCGGTAGGGCGTGAGCGGCGGCGTCCCAAGCTCGGGCTCGGCCTTATCGAGGGCCTCCTCGATCAACGCGTCGTGCTGCGGACGAAAGAACAACGGCCAACTCACGCGGGCCATTCCCGTGACGAACATCTGTAACTCGTGACGCAGCACCACTGAAGCTGTCTCCCCGGATTTCGCCGTATCAACGACACTGAAAGCATGCCCGCCGCCAAATCCGGTCGGCCTGGTGAATTGAAACGCGACCCGGCCCGCGGGGTCAATGAGTTCAATGCGATAGCGCACGGGGCCGTGACCACCGTTCGCACCCACGACAAGTCCGTCCGCGAACTGCATCTTGGGCCACGCCTCGCCCGGCCATATTCGATCATCGGAACCCGCGAGCGTCATGAGCAGCTCGGCCACATCGTGGCTTGAGCCACGGAGCCCTCGCTCGTGAACGTTGATAATCAAGACGACCTCGCTCTCCGGACCCGGCTCGCGGATGCCCACGGCTATTCTGCGCGAAATTCGTGCGCGTATCCTTCCGCGGATACGCCCACCGATAATCGTTCTCAATAGACTGGTGCGGTCGACACCTTCGGCGACCGGAGAGGGACCCTGATGAACACACCGCGCAGCGCGTCTCGCCCAGTCAATATTTCGCCCCGCATTCCCGTCATTGCCGTCGCGGGGCACCTCGGTGCCGGGAAGACCAGCCTGCTGAATCACCTATTGCGCGCCCCCGGCGCCCGCCTCGGCGTAGTAGTGAACGACTTTGGGGCACTCAACGTCGACGCGGCGCTCGTGTCCGGGCAAGTCGATGAAGCCGCCGCGATTTCAGGCGGGTGCATTTGCTGCCTCCCCGACGCGGGCGGGCTCGACGACGCACTCGAAAAACTCACCCAGCCGCGGCTCGGTCTCGACGCTATCGTGATCGAGGCGAGCGGCGCGGCCGATCCCATCACGCTAGCTCGACTCATCAGGTTTAGCGGGGCGGAGCGCGTCAGGCTCGGCGGCGTGGTCGAAGTGATCGACGCCGTCGAACACTTTCAGACCGTAGACACCTGGCCCGAGCCTCCCCTGCGGCACGCGGTAGCGACGCTCGTGGTCGTCACCAAGGCCGACCTGATTCCCGAGACCGAACGACACGACAGGATCGAGCGGATTCGTAGTCGAGTGCTCGAACGAAACCCCGCGGCACTGGTTGTCGAGGCTCGGCAGGGGCGCATTGATCCGGCACTGGTATTCGACACCGCGAGCACCGAAGATCCGATTGACGAATTGCCGATCGCGCGCCTGCTCCGCGAGGATGCACCCGCGCATGTGGGTCACGAGCACGCGCACGCAGTCTCGGTCGCGCTCCCCGAGGCGGTTGCACCGGGTGCGCTCGTAGATCTGCTTGAGGATCCTGCGGAGGGCGCGTACCGCATGAAGGGGCGAGTGCGCGTGCGCGGACCGCGGGGCGGTCGCGGATACCTGGTGAATGTGGTCGGCCGCATGATTCACGTGGCGCGATTGGCGCAGCCGCCAGAGGTGGGCGAACTCGTCGCGATCGGCATCGAGCTCGACGAGGTGTCGGCCGAGCGACGACTTCGAGAAGTTGCGGCCGGTCCAATCGCTGCGCCCGACGCAGCTGGCCTCAAGCGCCTCCTGCGCTACCGCCGCCTCAGTGACTGAAGCCCCCTCTCAGCTGGCTGGCTAGCCGCGAGCGGGGTAACTTTCGACGCGTGTTGAGGCGCCGACACGCGTCGAAAGTTACCCCGCTGCGGAAAGTGCTCGCGTTACTACGTCAGGCGTAGTACGTTTGGAGTAGTAGCCACTCGGGCGACAACACATCCGAAACCTGGAGTACGCATGAGCATTAGCGCCGACGCGATTCGCGGTTACGTCGACCTCATGGTGCTCTCGTTGCTGCGCAGCGGGCCGTCCTACGCGTACGAGCTTGCCCAGCGCATCTCGAACATCAGCGGTGACGAATACGTCATCAAACAAACGACGCTCTACTCGGCCGTGAAACGTCTTGAGGCGAGCGAACTTGTGAGCGCCTCCCCCGGGATTTCTCCGTCCGGAAAACCGCGCACCTACTACCAGCTCACGCCCGCGGGGTTCGAGCACTTTCACGTCAAGGTCGAAGAGTGGCTCAGCACGAAGTCAGTCGTTGACAGATTTATCGCCGAAGCAACCGAAGGAGTCACACCGTGAACGTGATCATCGCCTACCTCGACACGATGTTCAGCGCCTACCCGCAGACGCCGCGCCTGCTCGAAGCGAAAACCGAGTTACAGGGAATGATGGAGGACGCCTACACGAGCATCATCGCGTCGGGACGTTCCGAGAATGAGGCAGTCGGGCAGGTCATTCGCGACTTCGGCAACCTTGAGGAACTGGCGCCCGTGCTGGGAATTACCGCTGACATTGCGCCACCGCTCACGCACGTTGTCGCGGGTGGAGCAGACTCCGCTGGCGTAGCTGGCGTAGCTGGCTTGGCTGATGAGAGTGGGCGGGCGGCCGGCGTTCCGCCGCGCGGGGCGGGCGGCTACGAGCCGATCACTCTCGACGAAGCTCAGGCGTACGCCGACGCACAGCAGCGCATCCGCTTCCGCGTGAGTGCGGCGATCATGTTGTTCGTCGTCTCACCGGCTACCCTCATTTTTCTCCCGACGGCCGCGGAGGCAGGTGTCGTGCCAATCACGGAGTCGGCGGGGGTGTTCATCGGTCTTCTGATGCTCCTCGCTTTGGTGGCCGTCGGCGTCATGCTGTTCCTCTCGACGTCACGGGAGATGAAACCCCACGAGCGCATCGCGGAGGGGAAATTTGCCGCGAACCCCTTGGCCACTCACTGGGCGAATGCACTCGCTGAGCAGTACGAACGGCGACGTATCCGCGCGCTGCAGGTCGCAATAGCGCTTTGGATCCTCTCCCCCATGCCGCTCATCGCCTTCGGTTTGTTCATGGGCGATGATCCCGAAGGATCGATCTGGAGCGTGATCGGCGTTGTCATCGTGCTCGTCATAGTCGCGGCCGGGCTCGGCGTACTCCTCCCGCAGGCGTGGGCGCACACGGTCGCCGAACGTATCTCGAGCGGCAAAGACTCGAGCCGGGGCGGCGCCTCTGGGAGCGCCGATGACGAGCGCAGCATCGTGAGCGTTATCGCCGCGTTCTACTGGCCGCTGCTCACCGCGATCTTCCTCGCGTGGAGCTTCATTGGCGACGCCTGGTCGCGATCGTGGATCGTGTGGCCCGTAGGCGGAGTGCTCTTCGCCGCGATCGCGGCGGGAAGTGGCGCGGTCGAGCGCTACCGAAGGACGCCGCGCTAACACTGCCCTCACGCCGCCCTCACGCCGCCCGCGCCCTGCAAGCGGGGTAACTTGTGGTGAGTGTCGAGGTGCCGACACCCACCACAAGTTACCCCGCTCCGGATTTTGAGTGGGGGGGGTGGTGGGTGGGGGTGGGGTGGGAGGGTGCGGGCTGCGTTTGGCGCGTTGCGGAGCGCGCTCGCGCACAGCGGATCTACACTGAAGGCGTCACCGCTGACCGCCACGGAAAGGTGCCGCTCATGAGCGAAGCACACGTGATTGACGTCCACGGACTCACGAAGTCCTTCGGCAAGTTCACCGCCTTGAACGGGCTGGACCTCCAGGTCTCGCGCGGGCACGTGCACGGTTTTCTCGGGCCGAACGGTGCGGGCAAATCAACGACGATCCGGGTGCTGCTGGGGTTACTGCGCCCCGACAGCGGAACCACGCGCGTGCTCGGCGCGGATCCTTGGCGCGATGTCGTGAATCTGCATCGTCGTCTCGCCTACGTGCCCGGCGACGTATCTCTGTGGCCAGGCATGACCGGCGGCGAAGCCATCGACCTGCTCGGAGCGCTGCGTGGCGGCCTCAACGAGCAGCGTCGCGGTGAGCTCATCGAGCGATTCGAACTCGACCCGACGAAACGCGGGCGGCAGTACTCGAAGGGCAATCGACAGAAAGTCGCGATCGTCGCAGCACTCGCGTCTGACGCCGAACTGCTCATCCTCGACGAACCTACGAGCGGACTCGACCCGCTCATGGAGAACGTGTTCATCGAGGTGATCAGTGAGGCGAAGGCACGCGGAGCCTCGGTGCTGCTCTCGAGCCACATCCTCGCCGAAGTTGAGAGTCTGGCCGACCGGCTGTCACTTATCCGAAGCGGCAGCATTGTCGAAACGGGCACGCTCACCGAGTTGCGCGGTCACGCTCGCACATCGATCCGTGCGACGCTCGCAACCGCGCCTCCGGCGTCAGCACTGGCCGCACTGCACGATGTCCACCTCGATGGCGACCGTCTTACCGCGACCGCCGATGCCGACAATATCGGCGACGCAATGGCTCTGCTCACCCGGTTCGGGATCGCGTCGCTGACGGTCGAGCCACCATCGCTCGAGTCGCTCTTCTTGCGCCTGTATGAGGACGATAAGGGCGACAAGAGCGACCAGGACGACAAGTCAAGCGAGACAAGCGAGGCCGACGAGACCGCCAAACCAACCGCCGCCGGCAGGCACGGTGCATCATGAGCGCCACGTTCGCGGGCACCGGCCCGCTGCTCAGAACTACGCTCGCTCACGACGCCCGACGATTTGCCCCCTGGGTGTTGATCGCAACAGGGCTCTCAGTGTCGTCGGTGCTCGTGTATCCGTGGGCCTTCCCGGATGAGCAAGCCCGCGCGGGCCTCGCCACGGCGATCAGCGCGAACCCCGCGCTCGGCATCATCTTCGGGCCGGCATTCGATATCTCAACCAGCGAAGGGTTCAACTCGTGGCGGTCGCTCGCGCTCGCCGGATTCCTCACCGCGCTCGGCGCGATCTTCGCCGTCGTGCGTGCCACGCGTGCCCAGGAAGACTCAGGGCAGGCGGAATTGCTCGCATCGGGCGTACTCGGCCGCGGCGGTCGACTATTGACGGGTGTCGGGCTCGCGCTCATCGGTTCCCTCGCCGTTGGCATTATCGCCGGGGTCGCCACGGGCCTCTGTGGCGGCGCGTGGGACGATTCGCTGCTACTCGCAGCAACATTCACCGCATCCGGATGGATGTTCGCGGGTGTCGCAGCAATCACCGCCCAGCTCGGATCGGACGCCCGAACCGCAAGCACGCTCGCCGTCGCGACGCTGGGTGTGCTATTCATGGCGCGCGGATTCGCGTACGCCGCCGATGCGCCTGCGTGGACCGTCTGGGTGAATCCGCTCGGCTGGCTGACCGAGACGCGCCCCGCGAACAGCAACAATTGGTTGCCGCTGCTCTGGGCCGTTGTGTTCACCGTCGCGGCTCTCGGAGTTGCGTTTGCATTGCAGGCCAGGCGGGATTTTGGGCAGGGAGTCATCGCGCCTCGGGCGGGACCTGCCCGCGGAACGGTGCGCACGCCAGCGCAGTTGGCGATCCGGCTCAATCGAAGCCAGATGATCACCTGGGCCATCGCCTTCGCGGTGTTGGGCGTCGTGTTCGGATACTTCGCCACATCGATTCACGACATCCTGGAGAAAGACGCGGCCGTAGCATCGATCCTCGCCGCTGGGGCAACCACCCCGCAGGCGCTGACCGGCGCCTTTCTGGTCACGATCTTGAGCCTGGTCGGGATCATCGCCGCGATCCCCGGGGTGCAACTCATGCTCAGGCTACACAGTGAAGAAATTGAGGATCGCGTCGAGATCGTGCTCGCCGGCGCCGTACGCCGGTCTCGGCTCTACGCGAGCACCGTGGCGCTGGCGCTCGTAATGCCGGCCATGTACGTGCTGATCTCCGGCACTTTGATCGGCGCGATCGCTTCGAGTGGTGACGTCGGGGTCGATTTCGGAGACACCCTGAAGCAGGCGGCCGCGACGATCCCGGCGGTCTGGACGATCACCGCGGTCTCCGTCGCCGTTGTTGGGGCACGCCCACAGGTGTCGATTGCCGCGTGGGTGGGCGTGCTCGCGTCGTTTGTGCTGACGCTTCTCGGCCCAACGTTCAAACTGTGGGACTGGGTGCTCGCGATCAGCCCGTTCTGGCATGTGCCGAACGTGACGGAATCTGACGCCGACTGGCTCGGCCTGGTCTGGATCACGCTCGTGACGGTCGTGCTGCTCGGCGTGGGCTTCACGGGCTTCCGCCGCCGCGACATCGCATCGCGCTGACGGCTGACGGCTGACGGCTGACGGGCTGACGCCCCCTCAAGCGGGGTAACTTGTGGCGGGTGTCGGCGCCGCGACACTCACCACAAGTTACCCCGCTCCGGTTTGGGTGGGCGGTGGCGAGGGTGTTAGGGTTCACCTTGGTCTGTTCGACCGCGAAACGAAGTGAGGTGAGCCCGATGTCCAGTGACAGTTGCAGTCATCAGCCGGGCTCCGCGCTCGTTTCCACGCCGTCGCACTAGCGGCCGTTTCTCCTTCGGCTCACTCGACCACGTCGGCCTGCGCGCACGCCCGGCTCCCCCGAAGCAGGCACGCCTTGTCGCGCCACCGAGCCGCGCCACGGCGCCCACACGTAGGAGCACCGCCATGACCACCCAGCAGATCCCCACCGTCGCCGCGTCGTTTGACGACATCATGAACCACCTGGCCAGCAACGACCTACCCGCGCTTACTCGCGATTTGTCACCGCTGAGCGCCGCGGAACTCGTGCCGCTGTTCGAGCGCATCGATCTGCGCCAGCGCGCCGTGCTCTACCGGCTACTCACGAAGCAGCGCGCCGTCGAGGTGTTCGAGGCGCTCCCGCCGTCACTGCAGAGCGACCTGCTCGACGGGCTGCAAGACGCCGACGTGAGCCGCCTCTTCGCCGAGCTCGATCCCGACGACCGGCTCTGGCTGCTCGATGAGGTGCCGTCGGTGCTGGCGACGCAGATGCTCCGCGGGCTCCCCGAGCAGGATCGCCTGCTCACTGCCTCACTCCTCGGATATCCGCAGGGCAGCGTCGGGCGCCGCATGACCCCCGAGTACGTGTCAACGCGCGCGTCGCTTACCGTCGCTGAAACGCTTGAACGGGTACGGGCCCACATCAATGACGCCGAAACCGTCTACACGATCCCCGTACTCGATGGCACGCGCGTTGTCGTCGGGATCGTCAGCCTCCGCGAGATGCTTGCGGCCCAGCCGGGCGACGTGATCGCCGATCTCATGAGCCCCGCGCACACCGCCGAGGCGACCGACTCCGACGAGGACGCCGCTCGCCGCTGCGCCGACCTCTCGCTGCTCGCGCTCCCCATCGTCGACAGCGAGGAGCGACTCGTCGGCATGCTCACGATTGACGACGCGATTCGCATCCTCGAGAACGTTGAGAATAAGGATGCCGCCCGCCAGGGCGGTGCCGAACCGCTACGTCGGCCGTACCTGTCGACTCCGGTGCGTTCCCTTGTGCGGTCGCGCGTCGTGTGGCTCCTCGTGCTCGCGGTCGGCGCGACGCTGACCGTGCAGGTGCTCGAGATATTCGAGGCATCGATCGAGCAGGTCACCGTGCTCGCACTGTTCGTGCCACTACTCATTGGGACGGGCGGCAACACCGGCAACCAGGCTGCGACGACCGTGACCCGCGCGCTCGCCCTCGGCGACGTGCGACCGCGCGATATCTTCCGCGTACTCTCGCGCGAGCTGCGTACCGGTGCATTGCTGGGTCTGCTGCTCGGAAGTCTCGGGTTCGGGATCGCCGGCACGTTCTACTCGCTACAGATCGGCGCCGTGATCGGCCTCACTCTGCTCGCCGTGTGCACGGTTGCCGCTGTGGTGGGCGGCTGCATGCCGCTGCTCGCTCGGGCTGTGCGTGTCGACCCCGCGGTGTTCTCAAACCCGTTCATCTCGACGTTCGTCGACGCGACCGGTCTGCTCGTCTACTTCGGTATCGCAACGGCGATCCTGGGCCTGTAGCGCGGGCGCACGCCACGCCGCCGAGCCCCTCTCCCGGCGCCGAGCCCCTCCCACGAACGCGCATGTTCGCAAGGGACTCGGCAACAAGAGAGGGGCTCGACGGGTTTGGGCCGGACGGGCGGCCGGGACGGGCTGCCGGACGGGCGGGCGGGCGGCCGCGCCGCCCGGTCCGCTACCAGCCTTCGGTGAGGGTGCGGTCCAGGGCGGCCAGGATCGCGCCAGCGCTCTCTGGCGTCAGGCAGAGCGGCGGCTTCACCTTGAGCACATTCGAGCGCTCCGACGTCGTGAGCACCACCACGCCGAGCTCTTTGAGGCGCTCGCAGATCGCGGCGGCTTCCGCGGTCGCCGGTTCAAGGGTCTCGCGGTCGCGCACGAGCTCGACCCCGAGGTAGAGGCCCTCACCGTGGATTGGCCCGATGAGCGCGTGGCGTTCTGCGAGCGAGCGGAAGCCGTCAGCCAGGCGCGCACCGACGATCCTCGCGTTCTCTTGCAGGCCTTCCTGCTCCATCGCGTCGAGCACGGCGATACCCACGCGGCAGCTCACCGGGTTGCCGCCGGCCGACGAAAAGAACTGCCCCTGCGAGGCGAGCGCATCGGCGACGCGCTTCGACGTGATCACGCCGCCGATCGGGAAACCGTTGCCCATCGGCTTTGCAATCGTGATGATGTCGGGCATGACGCCCGACTGCTCGAAGCCCCAGAAGGTCGACCCCATGCGGCCAAACCCGACCTGCACTTCGTCGGCGATGCAGAGCCCGCCGGCCGCGCGCACGCGCGCGTAAGCGTCTGCGAGGTACCCTTCTGGCAGCAGCACACCGCCAGCATTGCCGAGCACTGACTCGCAGATGAAGGCTGCTGCGTCACGGTCTTCGGCGGCGAGCTGCTGCAGGTCACGGCCGAGGTCCGCGGCGTAGTCCGCACCGCTCTGAGCACCGCGATGGGTGCCGCGGAACTGGTTCGGAACGTCGGCGACGTGCACCCAGTCGGGCCGATTCTCGAGGGCAAACGGATTGTCGTACGCGCTCGTGGTGACGGCATCCGAGGCCATCGTCCAACCGTGGTATGCCTCGCGCAGCGCCACCACCGTCTTGCGGCCCGTCGCGGCCTGGGCGAGCCGCAGGGCAAGATCGACCGCTTCGGAGCCGCTGTTGACGAGCAGCACCGTGTCGAGGCCGGACCCCGCAGGCAGCAGCGCGAGCAAGCGCTCGCTGTACTCGGCGAGCTCACGATAGAGAAAGCGCGAGTTCGTTCCGAGCACGCGAATCTGGCGATTCACCGCGTCGGCGACACCGGGGTGGCCGTGGCCGAGACCCGTGACATTGTTCACGACGTCGATGTAGGCGCGTCCGGTCGTGTCGACGAGATGGTGCCGCCAACCCCGCTCGATCTGCATGGGGCGCTCGTAGTAGCGCTCCTGGGCGCTCGCGAAGATCCGCTCGCGGCGCGCGAGCTCATCGCCCGACTCGTCGTGCTGCGCGAGCGCGGGCAGGCCGAGCAACGAAGCCGGATCGTGGGTGAAGCGTCGCCACGCGGCGACGCGATCCGGAGCGACGAGCGGGGCGCGCCCCGGGTGCGGCTCCTGCACGGCGAGGATCGGGGGCTCAGCGCCCGAGATCGCGTCACTCCGGCAGAGCACAACCGACATTTTGCGCACCTCGTCGGCTGCCGCAAGCTTCGCGACGACGTCGCCCTCGGCAATCGTTGCACCGAGGTCGAGTTGCGATCCGGCGCCGTCGATTGAGAGGAACCAGCCATCGGCAAGTTCGATCAGCAGCCCCTGCTCCGTCGCGACCGCGATCGCGCCAGCCGACGGCGACGCCACCGCGAGCTCAGCCCCGGGAGCCACGTGAATCTCGGTGGCAATCGGCCAGGTTTCGGCCGCATCTTGCGTGTCGACCGAGGTACGCGTGAGCCGATACACGCCGTAGGGGAACACCGCCGCCGCGTTGCCCGCGCGCAGCGCAGTGAGTGCTAGCTGCGCCTCGACGTCAGCCTCCATCCAGGCGCCCGAATCGAGCTGCTCGGACTCGACGCCCGGGTCGAGAACCGCGACCGCGCCGCCAAGATCAGGCAGCAACGCGCGCAGTGGCGCATGAGCCTCAACGCCGGCTACACCGGAGTCACCCGCCAAGTCGGCGTTCACCCCGACTCGCTGCATCGCGCGTGGAACGGCAATGAGCTCAAGCCCGCTCCCGCGCGGTGCTCCCACAAAGCCCAGTTGCGCAAGCACCTGTTCGGTCATTTCGGCGAGCGGTAACGCAGTAGCGGCGTCGAAGATCGCCTGCTCCCCCGCAATGCGCTCGCGCGCGTAGTCATTGTCGCCGTCGATTTCGAGCTGGCGCCACCCGCTCGCCACGAGCAGCGCGGCTCGCAGCACGACAAGCGACCAGACAGCGCGGGCCTCGGCCGCCGACAGCGGCGCGCGCTGATGAAAGGCAGCTACAGCGTCAAGTACGCGCAGCGGCCGCTCGGGTTCGTGGTGGAGTAGCGAACTGACCGTTACCGCGAGTTCAGCCACACGCCAGCCGTACGACAGGTCACCCAGGTCGAGCACGACGGCCGGATAGACGCGCGTATCGTCGCTCCGCGCGCCCATCACGTTGTCGTCGGTGAGGTCACCGTGAATGGCCTGCACCGGCAGAGCGTCAACGAGCGGCGCGAGCGCCTCCTGGGCCGCATCAGCGGCACAGGCCACCCGCTCGCGCAGATCCTCATCGCTGATAGAATCGACCAGCGCCATCGTCTCGGCGTATGCGACGCGCATGTCCCACATGTGGGCCCGATCGAGCCCCGGGTGCGCAAGCGACGCGAGCGCGTTTGCCGAGTCGGCCGAGAGCGCTCCGAATGCAGCGAGCACCGCCGGCGCAAAGTAGCCCAGGTCGACCATCGGCTCCCCCGCTGCGAACTCGCTGCGACGCACCGCAAATCCGTTCCAGCGCTGCGTGAGGTTGCCGTCGAGCCCAGGCAGCACCGAGGCCACCGCGACGCTCGCCGCTCGGTACGCCTCGAGCGCGGCGTGCTGGGCGTCGCGCGCGTCGTCGGCGAACACGGGATTGTCGATGCGCAGCACGCTGCGCGATCCGTCGGTCGCGGTCAGCGCGAAGTTGCGATCCTGGTTGCTCCCCAGCTCGCGAGCTGTGACCTCAAGCCCATAGCACTCGCGCGCAATTGTTTCGGCGTCGGCCGCACTCACATTCGGGCGAACCAGTCCACTCGTCGATGATTCCGTCATCGGGTGGTCTCCATTTCTTCAGTTGAAATGATGTCACTCGTGTGTTGGGTGCTCGCCATGCTGGGGCACTCGGGCTCGGGCGCAGGGGCCGCACAAGCCGACGTCGAAGGGGTGCGGCTCAGGCGAGCGCGCGAATTGCGGGGGCGAGCGCGGTGAACGCTCGGGTGCGGTGCGAGAGAGCGTCCTTTTCGGCGCCGGTCAACTCGGCGGCCGAGCGGGTCTCGCCCTCGGGCTGGAAGATGGGGTCGTAGCCGAAGCCGTGCTCACCGGCCGGTTCGCGCAGCACGCGACCGGGCCACACGCCCAGTTCGCAGATGTCGCCCGCGCGCGAATCGCCGGGAAGCGCGAGCGCGGCGGCGCAGACGAACCCACCGTCGCGATGCTCATCGGCGACATCGGTCAGCTGCCACAGCAGTAGCTCGAGGTTTGCGCGGTCATCGCGCGCGGGGCCGCCCCAGCGCGCAGAAAAAATCCCCGGGCTGCCGCCGAGCACATCGACCGCGATACCCGAATCGTCTGCGATCGCGGGCAGCCCGGTATGCGCCGCCGCGGCCCGGGCCTTGATGAACGCGTTTTCCTCGAACGTCACACCGCTCTCGACCGGCTCGGGGCCGTCATAGCCGATGAGTTCGACACCCGGGATCAGCGGGCCAAGAATGCGGCGCAGCTCTTCGAGCTTGTGCGCGTTGTGCGACGCGAGCACGACGGTCGTCATGTTCAGCGCCCCTCGGCGAGTGCCGCGCGCTGCAGCTCGCTCAGTTCGGTGGTGCTCGCGAGCGCGAGATCGAGCAGAGCGTCGAGCTCGGCGCGCTTGAACGGCGCCCCCTCGGCCGTGCCCTGCACCTCGACGAAGTCGCCCGAGCCGGTGACCACGACGTTCATGTCGGTCTCTGCGCGTGAATCTTCAACGTAGGCAAGGTCGCTCATTGGCACGCCGCCAACGATGCCGACCGAGATTGCCGCGACGCTGTCGGAGAGCGGCTGCGCCTTCTTCGCAATAAAGCCACGCTTGCGTGCCCACTCGAGCGCGTCAACGAGGGCAACATACGCGCCCGTAATCGACGCGGTGCGGGTGCCGCCGTCGGCCTGCAGCACGTCGCAGTCAATCACGATCGTGTTTTCGCCGAGTGCCTTCGTATCGATGACGGCGCGAAGGCTGCGCCCGATGAGCCTCGAGATTTCGTGCGTGCGGCCGCCGATCTTGCCCTTGACCGATTCGCGCTGCATGCGCTCGTTGGTGGAACGAGGCAGCATCGAGTACTCGGCCGTGACCCAGCCGGTGCCCTTGCCCGCGAGCCAGCGCGGCACGCCAGGGGTAAATGAAGCGGTGCACAGCACCTTCGTGTTGCCGAACGAAATGAGCGCACTGCCCTCGGCCTGCGCGCTCCAGCCGCGTTCAATCGAGACGGGTCGGGTCTGCTGCGGGGTGCGCCCATCGGCGCGAAGGGTCTCAGTCATGCGGTGCTCCTGTGGTACGTGTGAATCAACGGGGACGAACGCGCGGCGTCCGTGGGTCAGCGGGGTAACCGGATTACGCCGGTTTCGAGGTGGTCGACGGCATCAATACCGATCCCGAGCATGCGGCGCGCGAGCTCGACGAACCCGGCCGTATCGGGGCCGGTCGCCTCGTACCGCAGTTCGGGATCGCCTGACCCCGACGGGCGCAGCAGCTGCCGCTCGGTCAACACTTCGAAGACCTCGTTCGCCGTCTCGATATCGCTCGAAACCAGTGCGACATCGGGGCCAACGACCTGACGAATCGCACCGCGCAAAAATGGATAGTGCGTGCACCCGAGCACCAGTGTGTCGATGCCCTCTGCCGCGAGCGGCGCGAGGTACTCCTCGGCGACGGCGTGCACGGTCGCGCCGCTCGTCTCGCCAGCTTCCACGAGCTCGACGAAGCGGGGGCACGCGGCCGATGTGAGCGTAATCTCCGGGCGCATGGCGAACAGGTCATCGTAGGCGCGCGACTGGATCGTGCCCTGGGTGCCAATGAGACCGACGCGTCCATTCCGGGTAATCGCGGCGGCACTGCGCACGGTCGGACCGATCACCTCGACCACCGGCACGTCGTAGCGCTCGCGCGCGTCGCGCAGCACCGCAGCTGACGCGGTGTTGCACGCGATCACGAGCAACTTCACGCCCTGCTCGACCAGGCCGTCGAGAATGTCGAGCGCGAACCGCCGCACCTCAGCGATGGGCCGCGGGCCGTAGGGGGTGTGCGCGGTGTCACCGACGTAAATCATTGATTCGCCTGGCAACTGGTCACGAATCGCTCGGGCCACGGTCAAGCCGCCGACTCCGGAGTCAAACACCCCGATGGGGGCGAATGCGTCAGGCTGGGGCGAACTCACGATTCCACACTACCCGAGCCGATCGCCGACAGCTTGATCCAGGTGTGCCTGTGTAACTCGGTTAGGCCAGCCGTTGCGATGCCTTCGTAGTGGGCCTTCGCGCCATACCCTTTATTCGACGCCCAAGCGTACTCGGGGTGTGCCTCATCAGCTTCGCGCATCAGCGCATCTCGAGCGACCTTCGCCCGCACAGATGCGGCGGCCACGCTCGCGCACTCGCGATCTGCCCCCACCCGGGTGCGCACATCGAGCGGCGAGCGAAGCACCGTTGAGAGCCAGTCGTGAGCGCCGTCGAGCAGGATCACGGCGCGTTCGACCGGCACGCCAGTCGATCTGAGTTCGAGCAGTGCGCGCCGCGCGGCGTGCCCAAGCATCGACGTAATGCCCTGCGCGTCGATCTCTTCGGCGCTCGAGAATCCGACGGCGCCTGCGCCCCACTCGTGGACGATCGGAGCGAGTGCGTCACGCCGCTTCTCGCTCAGCAGTTTCGAATCGCGGAGGCCCTCGGGAAACGCGGTCGTTCCTGGCAGCACCGCGTGAACTCCCACCGCAACCGGACCGGCGATCGCGCCGCGCCCCACTTCGTCGATACCAATGACCAGTTCAGCGCCTCCGGCGAAGTAGGCCAGCTCTATGTCGAGCGTCGGGTCCTTCGAGCGCGCTTCGGCCGTGACGGCCACGGCTCACTTCTCCCGTGCGGCGTCGACGCCGGTAAAGGTTCCCTCGGGCGTGCCGAGCCAGGTGAAGCGGTTGAGCGGCCAGTTCAGCACGAACGCGCGACCAACGACCTCTTCTTCAGGCACGAAGCCCTTGCCCGGTTGGTCTTGGTTGTAGCGGGAATCTTTGCTCTGGTAGCGGTTGTCGCCCATGACCCAGAGCGAACCCTCGGGCACCGTCACGTCGAAGTCGATCGCCGAGGCACGCTCTTCTCCCGCGGGCTTCACAATGTAGGGCTCGTCGATGGGCACACCGTTGACCATGACGCGGCCTTGGGCATCGCAGCACTCAACGCGGTCGCCGCCGACGCCGATGACGCGCTTGACGACATATTCGTTGCTCGTGTCAGCCGCCAGGCCGATGGTCTGCAGCACTCGTTCGAATCCCTGCGGAGGCTCCGTAGCGCGCGGATACAACCACCCGCCCGGGTCTTTAAAGACCACGATGTCTCCGCGATGCACGTCGATGAGATCGGGGACGAGCTGGTTGACAAGGATGCGATCGTCAATCTGGAGCGTGTTTTCCATCGACTCTGAGGGAATGAAGAAGCTCCGCACGAGAAAGGTCTTCAGCAGGAAGGAGACCAGGAACGCCACCACCAAGATGACGAGGAGATCGCGCAAAAATCCAATGACGCCGCCTCGACGTGGCCGACGCGTTGAGGTCGTGGCCTCTGCTTCACTCATGTAACTTCCCCTGTCGATGGGAGCGGTGCTGCGGTAAAACCGACGCCACGGGCCTCACCCGCTCGGTGAGACACTTCAGGCTCCCACCCTATTGCAGGGGGGAGCCTGAGAGCGTCACGGGCACGTGTGAAACGGCCCGGAAAAACACGACTTAGCGGTCGCGCTTCTCCTTGATCTTTGCCTTCTTGCCGGTGAGGCCGCGCAGGTAGTAGAGCTTCGCACGACGCACGTCACCGTGGCTGACGACCTCGATCTTGTCGATCGCGGGCGAGTGCACGGGGAACTTACGCTCCACGCCCACCTGGAAGCTGATCTTGCGTACCGTGAAGGTCTCGCGAACACCCTCGCCGTGGCGAGAAATCACGATGCCCTGGAACACCTGAACACGCGAGCGGTTACCCTCGACGATGTTGACGTGCACCTTGACGGTGTCGCCGGCGCGGAAATCGGGGATGTCGCTCTTGAGCGACGGGGCATCGACGAGGTCGAGCTTCTGCATGATTGTCTACTCTCTGCGCCCGCCGCAAGTCGGGAACGCGGATATCGAAAAAGTATTGAGGTATTCAGCTCACGGTCCGTGCGGACCCTCGCGGCAGTACCGCACCGTGGCACAAGGATCAATTATGTCATACTTCTGAGCCGCGCTGAGCACCGGGCGCGGATTCTGTTGCCGCTGCTGTTGCCGCTTCTGTCGCACGGTCTTCGGTGAGTGGGCCGAGCACCCGGTGGCGGGCGACCACAAACGCACCATTTCGCCCCACTTCCAGGAGTTCAAGGTCGAGCCGCCTGGGCAGCAGCGGGCGACCAGCACCCAAGACGACCGGCGCAATTGATGTCAGGATCTCATCGAGCAAACCGTGATCTGCGAACTGTCCGGCGAGATCTCCCCCGCCCACTACCCACAGGTCGCGATCGCCGGCGCTCTCGCGCATCTCGTCAGCTAGCGCGGTGATATCGTCCTGTCGGAACCGTACGTCTGCTGGACCGCCATGCGTCGTGCTGGTCGGCGGCTCTAGCTCACGGTGGGTCAGCACAAATGCTGGCACCTCATATCCCCAGACGCCTTTCTCGTGGCGCATGACCCATTCGTACGTCGTCGCCCCCATTACGACTGCGCCAACGCCAGCAATGAACGTCGCGTAGTCGCCCGCGCCATTCTCCTCCTGAGGCTGGCGCAGCAGCCAGTCGAGCGAATCGCTCGGGTCGGCGATGTAGCCGTCGAGCGTGGTTGCGGTATAAAACACGGTGCGAGTCATGCGCGGATTCCTTTCATCGGAGCAGTCAATGTTGGCAGCCCGGGCACCAGTAGAGTTTGCGCGCACCGAATTCTTCGAGCACGATGTTTGTGCCACACCGCTTGCAGGGCGTTCCCTCGAGCTTGTACACCGAGTGGCGCTCGTCTCGCTCGACAAGCGCGCGCTGATAGTCGTCGCCGGTCAGCCCGTCGATCGTCATCATCTGACCGACGGTG
Source organism: Leucobacter sp. NPDC058333 (assembly GCF_042726155.1). NCBI lineage: Bacteria > Bacillati > Actinomycetota > Actinomycetes > Micrococcales > Microbacteriaceae > Leucobacter > Leucobacter sp. NPDC058333. Next base: position 1,564,592 of record NZ_JBHXHV010000001.1, on the reverse strand, counting down.
ATGCCGATCTCGAGCAGATACGCCCAGTCGTCCCAGAGCGATTCAAGAACCGTGCGGTCAATAGTGTTGGCCGGTGTATGCGGGTTGAGTTCTGCCCGGAAGAGCATTTCGGCGCGATACACGTTTCCGATGCCCGCGATCACTGACTGGTCCATCAGCACGAGTCCGATGGGCGTCTTCTTACGCAGCGCACGCTCGACGAAACGGTCACGCTCAGCGGGCGTGTTCGCATTTGCAGGGTCTGGGCCCAGCTTGTGAATCACGGCGTCGACCTCTGCGGGAGTGAGCACCTCGCAGGCCGTCGGCCCGCGCAGATCGGCGCACACGAGATCGTTCAGCAACCGCACCCGCACCTGGCCCACCGGGTCGGGCGGGAATGACGCTGGAGCGGCGCTCTCGCGGTCGCTCTCTGCCATGCGCACCCGACTGCGCCGCGGCGCACCGATCGATGTGACGGAGTCCTCCGCGTCACGGTCGACCGGCAACGCGCGATCCGGCCGCGAGTATTCTCCCGTCTGGCCGAGCTTCGAGTGACCAGGAGTCTGGCCGTGAATCTGGATTGACGGGTCAACGCGAACCTCGCCCGCGAAGTCCCACGCTCCGTAGATACCCAGGTGCACACGCAACCATCGATCGCCCTCGAACTCGAGAAACATCTGCTTGCCGACAGCGCGAGCATCGATCATGGTGTGCCTCGTGAGCAGTGCGGCGCCCTGCGAGAACCGCCCCTGCGGGCTCGTCACCTCGGGCGCTGTGCCGACGAAGTTGACCGCGAACTGCCGCGCGATGCGGTGAACGGAGTGGCCCTCTGGCATTAGAGGCTATCGACCTGCTTGCCGGCGATCTCACCGGTGCGCTCGAACTCACCGAGTTGAGCGATGCGGCGGACGTGTCGCTCGTCACCGGTGAACGGCGTCGCGATAAACAGATCGATGAAGCGAGTTGCATCGGCAACTTCGTGCTGACGCGCGCCAATCGAGATCACGTTCGCATTATTGTGCTCTCGTGCGAGCACCGCGGTCGAATCGCTCCACACGAGAGCGGCGCGGATACCGTCGACCTTATTTGCGGCCATCTGCTCGCCGTTGCCCGAGCCGCCGAAGACGACACCGAGCGCCTCGACGCCGTCGCGCTCATCGCGAGCGACGCCGAGTGCGGCGTTAATGCAGAACGACGGATAATCATCGAGCGCGTCGTATTCGGCGGGGCCGTGGTCGATGACCTCGTGCCCCTGGGCGCGCAAATGCTGCTGCAGCTGGTGGCTGAAATCGAGTCCGGCGTGGTCAGTGGCGACGTGAATACGCATGGGCTCGATTCTACCCGGCGTGACGGCTCAAACGCCCGTTCAGAACTGCGGCGAAGCGGTGCGCCCGCGCTTCAGCTCGTAGAAGCCGGGCACGCTCGCCGCAGCGACGATCCCGTCCCACAAAGCCAGTGCCTGCTCGCCCTCGGGGGCGGGCGTCACGACCGGGCCGAAGAACGCCACGCCGTTTACGGAGATAACCGGCACGCCGACGTCGGGGCCAGCGATCTTCAGCGCGTGCGCCGTGTTTTCGCGCAGCTCAGCGTCGTACTGGTCGTCATCGGCGGCCTTGGCGAACGCGGCGTCGAGACCGAGCGCGGAAAGCCCGTCAGCGAGGATGCCGTCGAAATCGTCGCGCGCACCCGGATGAATCGCGGTGCCAAACTCGGTATAGAGCTTGCCGACAACTTCGGCGCCGTGTTCGCGACCGACCGCGACGGCGACCTTGCCGAGTCGATGCCCCTCACGCATGCGCTCCGCGTGTGATCCCGGCTCGTTGCCCTCGTTGATGACCTGCAGACTGACGGGATGCCACTTCACTGAGAAGCCGCGCGCCTCAGAAACGGTGGTCACCCAGCGGCTCGTCATCCAGCACCACGGGCAGATCGGATCAAACCAAAACTCGACGGCGGGCTGTGCGGAATCGGTGCGCTCGATGCTCATGCGGCTCAGCCTACTCTTCAGCTGCGGAGTACTGGGAAGAGCGATTCAATGCGTTCGCGCTGGGCGTTATCTGGGCGCCACTTCTCCCCCGCGAGTGCGTTGTCACGCACCTGAGCGGGCGTCGAGGCGCCCGCGATGACGCTGGCGACGGGCTCATGGTCGAGCAGCCAACCGAAGGTCGCCTCGAGCATCGTGACTCCCCAATCGGCGCAGTGCGCGCGATACGCGTCGAGCGCATCCCAATCCGCGTCCTCCGCAACGTGCGGGCGCTGCCGCATGATGCGCGAATCGGCGGGAAACCGATCCCGCGCAAACTTGCCCGTCAGCAGCCCGTTCGCGAGCGGAAAGAACGGGAGAAATCCGAGGCCGAGTTCGCGGGCGGCCGGCACTTCTGATCGATCCGCTGCACGCTGCACGAGGCTGAGCTCGTTCTGCGCGGAGACAAAGCCGCGCACTCCCAGCTCGTCAGCGGCTGTGGCGGCCTCGCGCATTTGCCCTGCCGTGAAGTTTGAGTGACCGTAATAACGGATCTTTCCCTCTCGCACGAGCTCGTCGAGGGCGCTCAGGGTCTCGGAAATCGGGGTCCCCGGATCCGGCACGTGCATTTGATACAAATCGATCCAATCGGTGCGCAGCCGGGTGAGCGAGCCCTCGACCGAGGCTCTAATGAACTCGCGCGAGCCGCGTCTGCCGGCGTAGGGCGAATCAGCGTCGGGGTGCCCGAATTTGGTCGCGAGAATCACCTCGTCGCGACGCGCCCCGAGCGCCTCGCCCATCATCCGCTCGCTGCGGCCAAAGGCGTAGCCGTAGAGGTCTGCGGTGTCGAAGAGCGTGATCCCCGCGTCGATCGCTGCACCGATGACCTCGTTTGTACCCGATTGGTGCTCTGTCAGGGTGCCGGGGCGGCCGAAGTTGTTGCAGCCGAGTCCGACGGCAGAAACGAGGAGGTCAGAGGTTCCGAGTGTGCGTGCCATGCGCCCCACTGTACGCACATCCGATCACCGCCGTCGCGGCCTCCTTCGCGGCGGTTTCGGCGCCGTTCTCAGCACGCATCCAGCGGTTTCATAACCGATGTCGACCGTCGGGCCTAGGCTGGTGCCATTACGTATTCGCAATCGTCAGGAGCATTTGTGCCAGGAACGAATCTCACCCGTGCAGAGGCGCAGCAGCGCGCCGCAGTCGTCTCGACCGACCGTTACGAAGTCGCCCTCGACCTCACCCGCGGTGCCGAGCAATTCACCGCAGAAACGACCGTTCACTTCAGCGGTACCGCGGGAGCCAGCACGTTCATCGACATCATCGCCGACTCAGTGGAGAGCGTCGAGCTGAACGGCGAGGCACTCGATCCCGCGACGGTGTTTGCCGATTCGCGCATTCAGTTGCCGCGGCTTGCCGAGCAGAACACGCTGCGCATCGCATCGACGCAGCGCTACACCAACACTGGCGAGGGTCTGCACCGCTTCGTCGATCCAGCCGACGGCGAGGTCTACCTGTACTCGCAGTTCGAGGTACCCGACTCGCGCCGGATGTTCCCGGTGTTCGAGCAGCCCGATCTCAAGGCGACGTTCAGCTTCACCATCACTGCACCCGCGCGGTGGCAGGTCGTCAGCAATCAGCCGACGCCCACGCCGAGTGCCGCTGGTACGAAGGCCGCCGCGCAGGGTAGCGACTGGGCCGAGCAAGACATTGCGACCTGGGCGTTCGAGCCGACCCCGGTGATGTCGAGCTACATCACCGCACTCATCGCTGGCCCCTACCACGTTGTGCGCTCCGAGTTGACCAGCCGCGACGGCCGCACGATTCCGCTCGGCGTCTTCTGCCGGGAGTCGCTCGCGCAGTACCTCGACTCCGACTACATCTTCGAGAAGACGCGCGAGGGGTTCGGGTTCTTTGAGGAGCAGTTCGACTACGCCTACCCCTTTGATAAGTACGACCAGCTCTTCGTGCCCGAGTACAACATGGGCGCCATGGAGAACGTGGGCGCGGTCACCTTCACGGAGGCCTACGTGTTCCGCAGCCAGGTGACCGACGCTATGCGCGAGCGCCGCGTCGTCACGATCCTGCACGAGCTCGCCCACATGTGGTTCGGCGATCTCGTCACAATGCGGTGGTGGAATGATCTGTGGCTGAACGAGTCGTTCGCCGAGTACATGTCGACGCTCGGAGTCGCCGAGGCCACCGAGTGGACTGACTGCTGGACGACGTTTGTTGCCTCCGAGAAGTCGTGGGCATACCGGCAGGATCAGCTGCCGTCGACCCACCCGATCGTCGCCCCCATCAGCGACCTCGAAGACGTCCTCGTGAACTTCGACGGCATCACCTACGCGAAGGGCGCCTCGGTGCTGAAGCAGCTCGTCGCCTGGGTCGGCCGCGAGCCCTTCATGCAGGGCGTGCACGACTACTTCGTGAAGCACCACCACTCAAACACCGAGCTTCCCGACCTGCTCACCGAGCTTGAGACCCGCAGCGGTCGCGACCTCACCGAGTGGTCGAAGCTCTGGCTCGAAACCGCGGGCGTGAACACGCTTCGGCCAGTCTTTGAAGTCGACAGCGACGGCAACTACACGAGCTTCTCAATCGCACAGTCGGCCGTTGCCGACTATCCGACGATTCGCCCGCATCGCATCGCAGTCGGACTCTACGAGCTGGAAAACGGCGAACTGACGCGCACGCAGCGTATCGAGCTCGACGTCGATGGCGCATCAACCGATGTGCCAGAGCTCGTCGGCGCCGCGCAGCCTGCGCTACTGCTGCTCAACGAAGACGATCTCACGTACGCCAAGATCCGCCTGGACGAGCGTTCGCTCGACACTGCGGCGCGCCACCTCGGCGATGCGCCCAACTCGCTCACGCGTGCCCTGCTCTGGGGCACGCTCTGGGACGCGACGCGCGACGGCGAATTCCCCGCGAGCCGATTCGTTGACATCGTGCTCGCGCACATCGGGCGCGAGTCAGCTTCGACAACGCTGCGCACGCTGCTCGGTCAGCTCCTGCTCACGTCGGCGAGTTATGTCGCTCGCGATCGCCGCACCGCAACGCTCGAGAAGGTCGCCAACACGCTCTGGGATCTCGCGAGCGCGGCCGAACCCGGCTCCGATCGTCAATTCCAGTTCGTCAAGTCGTTCGGCCAGGTCGCCGCGAGCGAGGCGCACCTCGACACTGTTCAGGGTCTCGCCGACGGCACGATCACGCTCGCGGGTCTCACTATCGACACCGATCTCGGCTGGGAGCTGCTCATCGCACTAGCTGCGGGCGGGCGGGCGACGCTCGCGGACATCGAGGCACGACTCGCTGAGGATCGCACCGCCAATGGCAACCAGTCGGCGGCCCACGCTCGCGCGGCGTTGCCCGGCGCGGCAGACAAGGCGAATGCATGGGCTTCCGTGTTCGAGCAGACCGATCAGCCAAACGCGATCGTGCGCGCAACCGCCGCGGGATTCACCCGCGTGCACGACGTGGCGGCGCTCGAGCCGTATGTTGAGCGCTTCTTCGAAGCGGTGCTGCCGGTCTGGGAATCGCGCAGCTACGCGATCGCCGAAGAGTTGGTCGAGGGGTTCTACCCCGCCGAGCTCGCGAACCAGCCGCTCGCCGATGCGACGCGAGCCTGGCTTGACGCGAACGTGGACGCGCCCGCGGCCGTGCGCCGCATGATCACGGAGGGCCTGGCCGGAGTCGAGCGCGCCCTGCGGGTGCAGGCCGCCGACCGGGAGGTCTAGATGGAGAATGTCGACGGTGTGGAAGAGGTGGTCGGCAACGCCTTCCAAGACTTTCTGACCCTGTATCACGTGCCGATCGCGATCGTGATCATCGTGATCTTGGCGCTGGTGCTGAACTGGCTGCTGCGGCGCCTGCTCATGCGCACGGTGACGCACGTGGTGCGCGGAGTTAAGAAGGCGCAAGACGTCGACACGACATCGGAGATGCGCGCAGCGCCGTATGTCAGCGCGCGCGCCGTGCAACGCACGCGCACCCTCGGCACCGTCGGCCGCGCGGTGATCACCTGGGTGATCGTCGTAATTTCGCTCATCCTCATCCTGGGGCAGTTGGGCGTGAATCTCGGCGCGCTACTGACCTCCGCCGGCATCGTGGCGGCCGGTCTCGCATTCGGCGCCCAGAACATCGTGAAGGACCTGTTGAACGGTATCTTCATGGTGTTCGAGGATCAGCTCGGGGTCGGCGACGTCGTGAAGATCGGCACCATCAGTGGCACCGTCGAAGACGTCGGCATACGGGTGACCCAGGTGCGCGCGATTGACGGTACGCTCTGGTTCATCAGAAACGGCGAAATCTTGACCCTTGGCAATTCGTCGCAGGGGTGGGGCCAGGCCGTCATCGATGTCACCGTTGACGCCAGGCAAGATTTGTCGCACGTCTCCGACGTCACGCTTGAGGCGGCCCGTGAATTGCTGCGCTCCGAGAAGTACGCGCGCAAGGTCACGGGCTCGCCCGAGATCCTCGGGCTCGAGAGCATCTACGGCGACCGCGCGACGCTGCGTTTGACCGTGAAGACCCGACCCGAGGCTCAGTGGGAGGTGCAGCGCGGTATCCGCGCCGAGCTGCGCAGCAAGTTCCGAGAGAATAACATCACCCTCGCGGACGAACTCCCGAAACCGCCAGGAGGCGCCGCATGAGTGAAGCTGTCGACCCGGGCGCCGGAGCTGCCCCGGGCCCGCGACTGACGCTGCGCTCCGGCGCGAGCGGCGATGCCGTGACCGAGACGCTCTGGTCTCAGGTCGGCGGCACGCCGACGTTCGAGCGCATCGCCGCCGCGTTCTACCGTGGAGTGCGCGAAGACGAGGTGCTCGCGCCCATGTACCCCGACCACGACTGGGAAGGGGCGACCTGGCGACTGCAGGCATTTCTCGAACAGTACTGGGGCGGCCCGACGACGTATTCAGAGCAGCGCGGACACCCTCGGCTCCGCATGCGGCACCAACCCTTCGCCGTCACCCCCGACGCTCGCGACCGCTGGCTCAAGCACATGCACGCTGCGCTCGACGAGGCGGCTCTCTCCCCCATGCACGACGCCGCGTTCCGCGACTACGTCGAGCGCGCGGCTCTCGCCATGGTCAACCGCTTCGAGTAACTGCACGGACGGGGTGCGCTCGCCTCGATTACGGCCCCGCCCGTCAGTACACTGGCTGCATGAGCCTGCACCTCACCGATGATCCGGCGGCCGACGAGCTGCTGACGAACAATCCCCTCGCTTTGCTTATCGGCATGCTGCTTGATCAGCAGATCGCGATGGAGGTCGCGTTTTCTGGTCCTCTGAAGATCCAGGAACGACTCGGATCGGTCGATGCTGCGGTCCTCGCGAGCACCGACCCCGACACGGTGTTAGAGGCATTCAAGCAGACTCCCGCGGTGCACCGTTACCCGGGCTCAATGGCTACACGCGTGCAGACGCTGTGCCAGACCATCGTTGACGAGTGGGATGGCGATGCACAGTTGATTTGGACCCGGGACTCCCCCGATGGACCAACGGTGCTGAAGCGTCTCAAGGCGCTACCCGGATTCGGTGAGCAAAAGGCCAAGATCTTCCTCGCATTGCTCGGCAAGCAACTCGGATTCGAAGGCGCTGGCTGGCGCGAAGCCGCAGGTAACTACGGGGAAGCCGGATCATTCCGCAGCGTAGCCGACATCTCATCGCCGGAGTCTCTGCTGCGCGTGCGCGAAACGAAACGAGCGGCCAAGGCGGCAGCTAAAGCCGAACGCGGTGCGCGATGACGGCATCTGACGATTGCGTCAATTGCGCACGCGGGGTGGCGACATGATGACGCCAGAAACCTCTGAGCTCAATGGAGCGGTGAGCTTCACGGAATCAGCGGAACGTGTCGTGTCGTATCTGAACGAACACACGCCGCTCACCGACTGGTCTGTCTCCCGCGTCACCAACGGCGAGCAAATTCACGTGCATGTGCACCACGACCACGTGCTGTCCGTTGGCGATCGAGTCGACTGGAACGAGTCATTTTGCAGCCGCATGTCGGCCGGTGCGGCACACGTGGTGCGCAACTCAAAACAGGATCCCGACTTCTCAGATCTCGAGGCCGCGGATCACGTGGGTTCCTATGCCGGGTACACCATTCGCGATGACCAGGGCGAGCTGTTTGGCGTGCTGTGCGGCGTACGCGAAGCGCCGCTGGCCGAAGAGGAGACGATCGACGAGGAACTGATCCGTTTGCTCAGCGAGCTGCTCTCATCTCAGCTCGAACTGTCCCGCGGCATCGATCGCGAACGACGCAGCATCGCGATCACGGACGCGCTCGCGCACACCGACGCGCTGACCGGTCTGCTCAATCGCCGCGGTTGGGATCGTGTGCTGGCCGATGCGCAGGAGCGCGTCGATGCCTTCGGCGATCCCGTGGCAATCGCGATCATTGATCTTGACGGCCTCAAGGCAGTGAACGACACCGCTGGTCACGCCGCGGGTGACCAGTTACTCGCCGAGACTGCCGCAGCGCTCAGCTCAGCGGCAACACGCGTACACCGCATTGCGCGTATTGGCGGCGACGAGTTTGCGATCCTCGCAAACGGTGTCACAACACACGAGACTGACGCACACTTCGCGTCGTTCCAGGCGGCCCTCGCACACGCGGGAATCTCTGCATCACTCGGTGCCGCAGCTGCGGTGCCGTCAATTGCGACCATCCACGAGGCTGTGGCTATGGCCGACCGAGCAATGTACGCGCAAAAGGCCGCGGCCCGCGCCTAAGCCGGTACGCGGCGGTGCCGCACGGCGGTGCTGCACGCGCCTGCCTCGCGTCACGGTGTACGCTCGTAGAGCTGCCTCCGTAGCTCAGTGGATAGAGCAACGGCCTTCTAATCCGTTGGTCGCAGGTTCGAATCCTGCCGGAGGCACTTGGTTTTCCACGTCCGCTCAGGCGGATCTGAAGGGAAGATGGCGCGTGCGCACCCCTGAAAAGGCGAAGCTCCCGTTCGAGGTGTGGGCACTCGTCGCGGGTGGTTTTACCGTCGCTCTCGGCTATGGCGTCGTCGCGCCAGCGATCCCCCAGTTTGCGCTCGAATTCGATGTCAGCAACTTCGCGGCATCAGCGATCGTCAGCGCGTTCGCGCTGATGCGACTTGTCTCGGCACCGCTCGCCGGCTGGGTCGTCGGCCGACTGGGCGAACGGCGCACGTACATCATCGGGATCCTCATCGTCGCAGGCTCGACCGGCGCGGCGGCACTCGCGGCGAACTACACGCAGTTCGTGGTGCTGCGGGGGGTCGGCGGCATTGGGTCGGCGATGTTTACGATCGCAGCGACCGCCCTACTCATTAAGGTGAGCCCGCCCTCCGCCCGCGGGCGGGTGGCGAGCGTCAACGCGGCCGGATTCCTACTCGGCGGCCTCCTGGGCCCCGTCCTTGGCGGCGCGGTCGCCGTATTCGGCCTACGTGCACCATTCGTGTTCTATTTCTTCACGCTTGTCGCTGCGGCGGCCGTCGTCGCATTCGCGCTCCGATCCTCGAAGCTCGCGGATCGCGCACCCAAGGGTGTGCTCGACGCGAGCGATGTGATGTCGCTGCACGACGCACTGCGAGTGCCGCAGTATCGTACGCTGCTGCTGTCGGTGTTCACCTTCGGCTGGTCGTCATTCGGAGTGCGGGTGTCAGTGATCCCGTTGCTCGTGGCGGCGACGTTCCACGGCGATGCGACGATGGCGGCCTGGGTTCTCGCAGCTTATGCTGCCGGCAATGCGATCCTCATCTTCCCCTCCGGTCGCTGGAACGACACGATCGGCCGTAAACCGCTGCTCATCACGGGGTCGATAATTCTGACCGCGGCCTATGCCGCTTTTCCCACCGCTCCGGAACTGTGGGTGGCGCTGGTGATCATGTTTGCCGCGGGCGCGGGTTCGGCACTCGTGAATCCCGGGCAACAGGCCGTGCTCGCCGACGTACTCGCTCAGCGACGCGGCGGGTCGGTAGTGGCCGCCTACTCTATGACGAGCGACCTGGGCGGCGTGCTCGGCCCGCTCATCGCGGGCGCGATCGTCGACGTCGCTGGCTTCGGCTGGGCCTTCGGCGTCACAGCCGCGCTCATTGGCGTCGCCGCGCTGGCGTGGATCATTACGCCGGCGTCGCGACCGCACCGCGCGCCCGATACACCAGAGCCACCGACGGACCCGGCTACTCCAGCACCGTAGGGCGCCGGATCACCGAGCGACGTGCCGACTAGCCTTCGAGGTCGTCGACGCCCGGAAGCCAGCTCAGCCCGGGCTTGCCCCAGCCGTTCTTACGCTGCGCCTTCTGCGCGCCGCGATTTTCGGGGTGCACGAGGCGGTCGACATAGAGCAACCCGCTCAGGTGGTCGAACTCGTGCTGCAGAATGCGCGCGAACCACCCGCTCGCGGTGATCTCGAACGGTTTTCCATCCACATCCTGTGCGCGAAGTAGCGCCCGTGGCGAGCGTCGCAGCGCGAAGCGCTCGCCGGGAAACGAGAGGCACCCCTCCACCTCATCGCCACCAGGCAACCCCGGCTCGGCCGGGGTGATCCAGAGCTCAGGGTTGATCGCGGCCCCGCGCGCCGGCCCCTCGTCTTGCTCGTCGTACATCCACACAAACACCTGCTTGCCGACGCCCACCTGGGGCGCCGCAAGACCGACGCCCGGCGCCGCAACCGTTGTCTCGTAGAGATCGTCAACGAGGGTGCGCAGCTCGGCGTCGAATGCGGTGACGGGGGCGGCGGGGCGATGCAGCACGGGCTCGCCAGAGATCACGATGGGAAGAACAGCCATACCCGCCAGTTTAACCCCGGCTTGTTTGGCGCTCGAAGTAGACTGGACCGATTGCGCGCGTTCAGCACGCCCCGACGACGCACCGAGGAGATCACCGTGGCCAATACGCCAGCTGACCAGATCGTCTGGATCGACTGCGAAATGACCGGGCTCGATGTCGATCAGGATGGCCTGTGCGAGATCGCCGTCATCGTCACTGATTTCGACCTCACGCCGCTCGATCCGGGCTTCGAGATCGTCATCAATCCGGGCGAGGCGGCTCTTGACCAGATGAACGACTTCGTGCGTTCGATGCACGAAACGTCTGGCCTGCTCCCCCGAATCGCCGAGGGCGCTTCGCTCGAGGACGCCGAACAGCAGGTCATCGCCTACCTGAAGCGATTCATCACCTCGGGTCGTCGCCCGCTCGTCGCAGGAAACACGATCGGCATGGACCGCCGGTTCATCGCCAAATATCTGCCCACTCTCGAAGAACAGCTGCACTACCGCAGCGTTGACGTTTCGACCATCAAGGAACTCAGCCGTCGCTGGTACCCCGCTGCCTATTTCGCGGCACCGAAGAAGCACGGTGGGCACCGCGCCCTCGCTGATATCGCGGAGTCCATTCAGGAGCTCGCGTACTTCCGCGACGCCGTGATGGTCGCGGCGCCCGGCCCAGACAAGGCAACGGCGACGGCGACCTCGACCGCTGCTACGCAGCAGTATTCCGAGCTCATTGACGGGCTGGCTGAAGAGGTTCCGACGGCGCAGTAACGTCGTTGGCCTCCTCAGAGCGAATCGCTCAGGCGCCCCGCACGGGCTCGGGGTCGTCTTGCCGTGACCACGCGATCTCAATTAGGGTGCCCAGCACGTCGAGGTCGATGTCTTCGAGCTTGTTTACGTACACGCACCCCGCACCCTCGGTGTATTTACCGAGCCGCGGAAGCAGCGCTGCACCCTCCGGGAGATCTTTCACTCCGTAGAGCGAAAGCTTGGCCTTGCGCGGGGAAAACCCCGTCTTCGGCCAGTTCCCGCGCGTGCGAGGATTCGATGGCGAAATATAGCGATAGCTTCCGTACCCCACCATCGTGGGCCCCCACAGCACTGGCTCGGCACCGGTCACCCGACGAAAGATGTCGGCAAGTACGAACCCGTCCTCGCGACGTTTCGCAGGCGTCACTGCGTCAAGAAATTCGCCCACATCGGCGGGGGTGGGCTGGGTCTTCGGTTCACTAGCCATGTGCTCATTCTGCCCCACGACTCGGACACGCGCGTCGGTTCGCGATGCGTCATGGTTTTGGGTTATGATCGTGGGGTTGCCTCGTTCGCCCCGGCGGGTCAGGTCAGCATGGTGGCTATAGCTCAGTCGGTAGAGCACCGGCTTGTGGTGCCGGTGGTCGCGGGTTCAAGTCCCGTTAGCCACCCCAAGATAATCGAGGTCCGCCTCGCGCACTTACGGAGATTCTCCAGCGCGAGTCGGGCCTCGATTGCGTTTCAGGCCTTTCCTTGCGGCTCTCACCCAGTGATACGATTTGGCCACCGCAACATGGGGATGGGTGGGAATGATGCAGAGTGATTTCTGGAACGGGCAGGGGACGCTTCGCGCGCGGCCCGCAATTGATGACGTGCGGACGAGGGTGTTACTCGCTGGCATTAAGTATGTGGAATCGACCGGCCTCACGCTGAGTATCAGTGATGCGGTGATTGCGCGCTTGCTCGCCGATGCCAACGTCACACCCAAACAGTTCGGTCAGGTCTGGCAGAGCGGCGAAGAGTTTCTCACCGATCTGTTCTGTGAGCTCGCGAATCAAGCCCAGATAGATCGCGCCGACACGATGACGCTCCTCACGACGTGGCAGTACGTGACCTCGCGAGTCGACGACCTGCGCACCCCAGAGGGGCGCCGCGATGTGCTGGTCGACATCATTCGCACGGCAACCGAGTACAACTTCAGCGTGGTCACAGCGTCGAGCAAGTGGCGCACGTACGCCGCGCTCTCAACGACCATCGTCGCGTGGCCCGAAGGCGCCGCACGTACACGCATTCTCGACGCGCTCCGAGCCAGCGAGCTTTCGTTCGTCGAGACGCTCGAGAACTTCTACCGAAACCTCCTTCCGACGATCGGGCTGCGCTTGAAGCCGGGTCTGAATGACGATTACCAGCCGTTCGTTGTCGCGGCCGCGTCGGTCATTGAGGGCCTCGGCATTGTGCGCGCGACCGTGCCGACGCTTGTCGAGGCGCGCTTCGAAATGCCAACGTTCGACCGTACAGATACCTGGTCAGTCGCTGCAATGTCGTATATGGGCGTGTTTGACGCCTTCTTCGAGGCGGACCCGGATTTTGATCCGGACGAGGCGATTGCACGCCTCAAGTCAGGGATCGACGTTACGCCGTAGTGATATCGGCGGCATCGCCGTGCTTCCTGAGGCGATCCATCACGAGGGGCGCCGCAATCGGCCGTCCGTAGAAATAACCCTGCGCGTCTCGCACGCCCAGCGCTTGCAGGGTCTCGGCGGCGGCGCGATCCTCGATGCCCTCGACTATTACGGTGTGTCCGAGGTTGTCGCCGAAACCCTGCAGTGCTTTGATGACCTCCTGCTGCCGCACATCGCCGAGATTGCTGATCAGGCTTTTGTCAATCTTCAAGATGTCCATCGGGAAGTGCACGAGCGCGCCGACGAGCGAGTCGTCTGATCCGTAGTCGTCAAGTGCGATGATCACGCCCGCGGCCTGCAACAGCTCCGCGTCGCGCCGCAATTCGTCGCTCATTGTTCGCAGTGATCGCTCGTTCAATTCGATGCACAATTTGATATTGGGGTGATTACGGGCGGCTTCGCGGATGTAGGGACCGAGTTGCACGTCGCTAATCTGCCCGAGCTCGAGGTTCACCGTCATGCAATCGATCGACGGCACAACGTCACGAAACTCCTCCGCGGCGTCGAGCGCCTTCGTGATGACCTGCCGCGTCAGCTCGTTCATGAGCCCCAGCCGCTTCGCGCGCGCAATCAGAGACGGCGCCGAGATCGGTCCGAGCTCAGGATCCATGTATCGCGTGAGCGCCTCGAACGCCCACACCTTTCCCGTCGACATATCAACGATTGGCTGGAACGCCAGCATGAGGCGGTTGTCAGCGATTGCACGGGCCACGATCTCGTTCAGACGCGTTGAGCGGTGCGTCGAAATGCTCACCGTGCTGCGCTCCACATCACTGCCCCGGCGACGTTGCTGTTTCGCCTGCAGCATGGTGCGGTCGGCGTCTTCGACCAGCGACTGCGCATCGATCTCGCGGTGGCTAGAGAACGCGAGCCCGGCGCTCACCACCGGGTGCAAGTTGTGCCCCTCGAGTTCCAGGGCCTCGCTTACCGCGTCGATGACGCGATCCGCAGACTCTTTTGCCTGGTCGACCGAGACGAGGCCCGTGAAGATCACAACGAATTCGTCGCCGCCCACTCGAGATACGAAGTCGCCGCCGCCCGACGCGCGTTCGAGCCGGGACGCAATCGCTTGCAGCAGTGCATCACCGGCGCTGTGGCCGAGATTGTCATTGAGCTTCTTGAAGTTGTCGAGATCGATGAACAGCAGTGCGATGCCCTCGTGATACGGGCGATGTTCATTGGCCTCGGTCAGCGCGTGCTGAAACGCGCCGTAATTGGGCAGCCCGGTGAGCGGATCTGAATTTGCTCGGTGCTCGAGCGTGTCAACCTCCGATTGCACGCGTGCCGCCTCGGTGGCCAAGTGCGCGAGCGATTCGATTGCGCGCTCATCGTCGCGAGAGAACGGGCCGCCGCCGAGCTTGCGTGATGCGACGAGGTACTGCTCCGGGCCAGACTCAAGCCTCACGGGCGCACCGATTTCATCGGGGCCCGGGCCGGAGGGCCGCAGTTCGACTTCGTTCGCTCGAACGATCTCACGAGTGCGCCGCTGGAGTGCGAGGCCCAGTGCCTCAGCGTGTTCGCGCGGCAGCTCGATCGCCGCATCTACGACGGCATTCAACCTCTCCTCGATGTCTTCAGAGCGGGTTCGCTGAGCAAGCACGTAGAAGACCGATCCGGTGAGAAGCACGATAAACGAGCTGCGCCGCACTGCAGGGTCACCCTCAAGCCAGCCGATCACCGTCGCGTCGATGAAGTGCATGAGAGACATCGCCGTGCCGACGAGGAACACCAGCAACACGACCCGACTCGGCTTCACCGAAGCGGCCGAAACGCCGCGGTCGACCTCGGCCCTCCCCCACTGGCGGGCGAATTCGCCAAGCAACATGACCGCGTAGTAAGCCGCAGTAGCGACGAATAGCGACGGAATCAGCCACACCCCGAGCGATTCAAGCCCAGCGCGTGTCGCAACAAACGCTACCCCGCCCACGCTCGCGAGCCCGGTGGCGTAGAGACCGCGCCACACACTTCGCTTGAGAATGATCTGGGCTACGAGCACTCCCACCGCCCACACGCCAACGCCAGCGAACGTCGCTCCGTTCATAGGTTGGATCGCGAGGATGACGATCGACACGCCCGCTTGCGGGAAGCCGCGGTCGTACCCGATACCCACGTGGAATGGCCCGCAGATGATGACACTCGCGATCACCGCCAGCACGAGTGTCCAAGACTCCGGGGGTGATCGGACGAGGTGGACCGCGGCATTGCCGATCACGAAGAACGCGAAGGCGATGAATGGCAGCACAAACGCGAGGTCACCCTTCACCACACCAACGCGCTTCATCGCCGCCCCCACCCCCGTAGTATTCAGCGCCACCGTTCCCGGCTCGCGCTTATATGCAGCAGCTCATTATGTCACGGGTGAAACCTTCGACTCGGTTGATTCTCCCCGCCGCGCGGCACCCGACCTGTGTAGGGTGAAGACATGCTCGAGATCTCGCACGAGGAGTTCGAATCGCTGGTCGCTGACGGCCTCGATTCGTTGCATGACGACATGCTCGCGCAGCTCGACAATGTCATTTTCCTCGTTGAAGACAGTCCCGAAGACGGCAGCGACATCCTTGGCGTGTACGAGGGATTCTCACTCGCTGAACGGGATGTGTACGGCTACGGCGAGGCGCCCGACCGCATCATCCTGTTCCGCGAAAATCTGCTGCGTCACTGCGCAGACCAGGCTGAACTCGAACATGAGATTCGGGTAACGCTCGTGCACGAGATCGCGCATTTCTACGGCATCTCCGAAGCCCGCATTCACGAACTCGGGTGGGGCTAGTGCCCGCGGCGCAGGCCGAGACGCACACTCGGCGACTCGACCGACCGGTCCCCTTAGGCTCTCCGACCTGGCAGACCGTGGTGTGGGACGATCCGGTGAATCTGATGTCGTACGTCGCGTACGTGTTTCAGGAGCACTTTGGCTTCACGAAGGAGCGTTCGGAGGAGCTCATGCTGCGCGTGCACCACGGCGGCAGCGCGGTTGTTGCAGAGGGATCAAGAGAGGCCATGGAAATGCACGTCGAAGCCATGCACGGATACGGCCTGTGGGCCACCGTGAGGCAGGCGGGCGAGCAATGAGACTCTTGCCGATGCCCGATCACGGGCTGCGACTGCTGCTCGACCACGACGAGGCAGCGATGCTTGACCAGTTGATCGCTCAGCTCATCCAGCTCCTGCAAAGCCACAGCCGCACGGCCCTTGATCCTGATCCGCTGTTTGCGAGCCTTGAGGTCGGTGGCTCGGATGCACCCCCCAACGACCCGGCGCTGGCTCGACTCTTCCCGGATGCGTACGCGGGCGACTCCGAGGCCGGCGCGTTTCGCAGCGTCACCGAGCAGGGTCTCCTGAATCGCAAGCTGCAGGACGCGGTCGAGGTCACCGCGGCACTCGGTCTCGGCGGCCGTGGACCGAACGAGAGCGCTCCAGTCGAGGTCGACATTTCCCGCACCACGCTGCCAGCGTGGGTGCGGACCGTGACCGCGCTCAGACTCGCGATCGCCGCTCGCATCGGACTGAATGACCCTGAAGATCACGACAGACTCACGGAAGACGAAAGCACCCGCGGCACCGTCCTCGTTTTTGATTGGCTCGCCGCAATTCTCGAATCCGTGCTCGCGATCGTGGCATCGGGTGAACGCGACGAACCAGCGGAAGACGCGGATCAGCCCGGCCCAGTCGCGTGAAAATCAGCTGGGCGCTTCGAGGGAACGCGGGTCGACAACTTTGCCCCGACCAGTGAGCAGGCTCGCCGAGGTCACGCCCGACGTGCCGAAGCGCTCGCGCACATCATCGACCGCTTGATCGACCGCGCGCCAGCTCTCGTCTTCGCTCCACAGCGCCGCGATATCGCTTCCCGCCGGAATGAGCTGCTCCGCACGCACGCCGATGAGTCGTACGGCACGCCCGCCACGGTCGACCGCTTCGAATAGCTCACGAGCGGTTTGATAGATACGCTGTGTCGCGTCGGTCGCCTCCTGGAGCGTGCGCGAACGCGTGATCGTCTCGAAATTAGCCCAGCGCAGCTTGATCGCAACCGTGCGCGCCTCGGCGTCTGCCCCGCGCAAGCGCTCACCCACCCGCGTCGCCAGCCGAAGCAGTTCGCGCTGCAGGGTCGCCGCGTCAGACACATCGTGGGCGAAGGTCTCTTCGTGCCCAATACTCTTCTCGGTGCGCGTGGTCTGAATTTCGCGAGCGTCGCGTCCGTTCGCCAATTCGTGCAGTCGACGCGCGCTCGCGCTCCCGACGATCCGCTCAAGGGAGGCCAATGGCTCCCGCGCGAGCTCCCCCACCGTGCGAATTGCTCGCCCGTGCAGCGCACGCTCGGTGGCCTGGCCGACGCCCCACATCGCTCCTATCGGCAGCGGGTGCAAGAACTCGAGGGTGCGTTGCGGAGGAATTTCAAGGATGCCGTCGGGCTTTGCCCGCTGCGATGCCAGCTTCGCCACGAACTTGGTTGCCGCAAGGCCCACCGACGCCGGCAGCCCAGTGCGTTCGCGAATGCGCTCCCGGATCGCCCTGGCGATCTCAACCGGTTCGCCGAACAAGCGTACGGTGCCCGCGACATCAAGAAATGCTTCGTCAATGCTGAGCGGCTCCACGAGCGGCGTGAACTCCTCGAACACCGCCATCACGGCTTTCGAAGCGGCCCGATACTTTGAGAAGACCGGGTCGACGAGCACCAGTTGCGGGCACAGCTGCTTTGCCCGCGCCACCGGCATCGCTGACCTCACGCCAAACCTGCGCGCCTCGTAGCTCGCGCTCGACACCACTGAGCGCGAGGTGTCGTGCGCGGCTGCTACCGGCAGGCCGCGCAGTTCGGGGCGATCGAGTAGCTCAACGGACACGAAAAACGAGTCCATATCGACGTGCAGCACCGAGGCGATCTTCCGCGGGGCTTCGAACATGTGTACTATTCCACCACGTTGCGAGCTCAGCCGCCAGCCTCGACGACCAGCCGCGCGAGTTCCTCATCGACGACGAGCTCAGTGATGATGCGGGCCGCGAGGGCGCCGCGCAGGCTGTCTCGCTTTGCGGCTCCCGACACGACACAGAGACGGTGCGGAATATGACGTACGGTGTCGAGCGAAGGCCCGCTGGAGCGCTGATTCATTGCAACCCCGTCGGTGGTGCCGTCGCTCCGATAGAAGACCGTCGCGCAGTCTCCAACGACCCCCGCGCGCACCAGCTCTTGGAGATCTTCTCGATCGAGGTATCCGCCCGAGTAGATGCGTGAGCGAGGGTCGCCGATTCGCGAACCGAGGCCGAATACAAATAGATCGCTCGACGCCTGGAGTTCGAGGACTCGGCTTACCGAGCGTTCCCGCCACATTGCACGCCGGGTATCGGGGTCGTCGAAAATGGCCGGCACTGAAAACTGGTACACCGATGCAGCGAACGCATTACCGAAGCCACCGAGCAGTTCAGTCGCATATGACACCCCAGTGGTCCGCACATTGGCCGCACCGTTCATTTGCACGACACGTGTTTCGTGCACCGTCTTCGACGGCAAATGCCTGGCCACCGCACTCATCGTCGCACCCCACGCGACCCCGACCGTTGACCGATCCACGACAGCCGCGGCCACCCGATGCGCTGCGGTGCGCGCCGTGCGCTCGAGCCGCTCGGCGTCAGTCGCTCGGGCGGGTGACGGCACGACGTGCGCGGTGATGCCGTAACGCTCGGCGATGCGCAGTTCGAGCTGCGAACGGGCCTCGTGTGGTGAATGCACTTGGATCTCGACCAGCCCCGACTCACGCGCGTGCGTGAGTAGCCGCGAGACCGAGGATCGCGATACGCGCATCTCCTGCGCGATCGCCTCCATTGTCAGATGCTGCAGGTAATACAGCTGTGCGGCTCGCAGCGCCTCGTGTGATTTCGACGATTGCGACGTCATGGCTGCTCCCTTCGCTCGCTTCGATGAACACATCATGCACATACGTGCAATGGGCTTGCAACTCGGTGCACGGGAGGAGGAAGCTGACCTCGAACGTTGAAAGGGTTGAAGTCATGAATGATCGCACGCCACACACCCGCCCCGCAGTGCAGAGCCTACGGGATCGCCCACACGCCGATGTCCTCATCATCGGCGGCGGCATCAATGGCATTGCGACATTCCGAGAACTCGCGCTGCAGGGCGTCGATGTTGCGCTCGTAGAGCGCGGCGACTTTGTCTCGGGCGCATCGTCCGCATCCAGCCACATGGTGCACGGCGGCGTCCGCTACCTCGAAAACGGCGAGTTCCGGCTCGTGCAGGAGGCCGTAGCCGAGCGCAACCGGCTGCTCCGCACCGCACCCCACTACGTGCGCCCGCTCGAGACGACGATCCCGATCTTTTCGACGTTCTCCGGCATCCTCTCCGCGCCCTTCCGGCTGCTCGTCACGCACGGCCGCGGCAAAGCTCGCGAGCGCGGTGCCGCCCTCATTAAAATCGGTCTGACGCTCTACGACACATTCTCACGCGATGGCGGCCAGGTGCCGCGCCACCGCTTCCGCGGACGTCGCCGATCACTGAACGAGCTCCCCCGCCTCAACGCGGGAGTGAAGTACACGGCGACCTACTATGACGCTTCGATGCACGACCCAGAGCGACTCGCCCTCGACGTGCTTCACGACGGAATCGTGGCCGGCGGCGAGCACGCGCGTGCTGCGAACTATCTCCCCGCTGTCGGTTTCGAAAACGGGGCTGTACAGCTTCGAGACGAGACCACCGGCGACGTATTCGACATCACCGCACAGGTGATCCTGAACACCAGCGGACCGTGGACCGACCTCACGAATGAAGCACTCGGTGGCGCCACCCGCTTCATGGGCGGCACGAAGGGCTCGCACATCGTGCTTGATCACCCCGAGCTGCTCGCCGCCACCGGCGGCCGCGAGATCTTCTTCGAGCACTCGGACGGCCGTATCGTGCTGATCTACCCGCTCAAGGATCGCGTACTCGTCGGCACCACGGACATCGACGCAGATCCGAGCTCCCCAACGTCGTGCACAAGCGACGAGGTCGACTACTTCTTCGATCTCATCTCGCACGTGTTCCCCGACATCACAGTAGATCGATCCCAGATCGTCTACACGTTCTCAGGTATCCGCCCGCTGCCGCGCCACGACGACACCGCGCCCGGCTTCGTCTCGCGCGACTACCGCATCGAATCAACCACCCGCGCCGGTGTTCCCTTGCTGAGCCTCGTCGGCGGCAAGTGGACGACGTTCCGTGCACTCGCTGCACACCTCGCGAACGACACCTTAGAGCTGCTGGGAGTGCCGCGCACAGTCGGCACCGAGACTCTCGCTATCGGTGGCGGTAAGGCCTTCCCGAAGGGGCGCGCAGCGCGCACTCGCTGGGTCGCTGAGCGCGCCGACGGCAACGACCGCGCCCGCGTCGAGGCGCTGCTCGAACGCTACGGCACTCGCGCAGACGAGATTCTCGCCGCGCTGCCCGAGGACGACGCCGAGATCCCGCTGCTTTCCGGATACACCTTCGCCGAACTTGCGCACCTCGCGGTCTCCGAAGATGTCGTGCACCTCGACGATCTGCTGCTGCGTCGCACTTCGATCGCCTTCCTTGGCGGGCTCACCGTCGAACGCATTCACGCCGCTGCCGAGGCCATCGCTTCGGTACTCGGCTGGGATGCCGCCCGAGTCGACGACGAGACCTCCCGCATGGTCACCCTGCTTCGCACCGCTCACCGCATCGACGCCGAACACGGGGGCGCCGTCGTCGACATCTGAGCGGGGCGACCCGGCCTGGCGCGCAACATCCTCGCGCGCCCGGATTCACCACCCACCGCGAGCCAATCCGCTCGCTTTTCCGAAAGGTCAATGACGACATGCCAGATGTCAACCTCGGTCTCTATTTCCTCTCCGAGTTCGTCGGTACGGCGCTGCTCGTACTCATGGGCTGCGGCGTAGTTGCCAACGTCGCGCTTGCGAAGACGAAGGGCAACGGCGGCGGCTTTTTGATGGTCAACTGGGGCTGGGGGCTCGCCGTGTTCGTCGGCGTGCTTGGCTCCGCCTATTCGGGCGCCATCCTGAACCCCGCCGTCGGTCTCGGCCTTGCTATTGCGGGCAAAATCAGCATTGTGCAGTTCTTCGTCGCTGCCGGTGCGGAACTGCTCGGCGGCATCATCGGCGCCATGCTCTGCTGGGTTGCATACCGTTCGCACTTTGCCGCTGAGGCAGACCCCGCCGCGAAGCTCGGCGTGTTCGCGACCGGCCCCGCGATTCGCACCCCGTTCGGCAACTTCCTGACCGAGGTCTTCGGCACCTTCGTGCTCGTGTTCGCGGTGTTCGGGTTTGCTGATTACGGCGACATTCAGGTCGGCGTACCCGGAGGCCTCGGGCCCCTGACCGCGCTGCCCGTCGCACTCGTCGTAGTCGGCATCGGCGCGTCCCTTGGTGGCCCGACCGGCTACGCCATCAACCCCGCCCGCGACCTCGGCCCGCGTATTGCACACGCCCTCCTTCCCATTCCGGGCAAGGGTTCGAGCGACTGGGGTTATGCCTGGGTACCGGTGGCAGGCCCGCTCGTGGGTGGTGCGCTCGCGGCGTTCGCAGCACCCGTCCTGCTCGGCCTCGCGGCCTAGCGAAGTTCTTCCCAAGCAACGAAGCTGACACGAAAGGAACACCATGTCCGAGTACATCATCGCAATCGACCAGGGCACGACGTCGAGCCGAGCAATCATTTTTGATAAGCGCGGCACCATCATCTCCGTCGGCCAGAAAGAGCATGAGCAGATCATGCCCCAGGCCGGCTGGGTCGAGCACGACCCGAGCGAGATTTGGCGCAATGTGCAGGAGGTGATCGGCATCGCCCTCGGGCGCGCTGATCTCACGCGACACGATATTTCCGCGATCGGCATCACGAACCAGCGCGAGACCGCTGTCGTCTGGAACCGTAAGACGGGCAAACCCGTCTACAACGCGATCGTGTGGCAAGACACCCGCACGCAGGCGATCGTTGATCGGCTTGCCGCCGACGGTGGCCTCGACCGGTTCAAAGACATCGTCGGGCTTCCCCTGGCGACGTACTTCTCCGGCACGAAGATCGCCTGGATTCTCGAGAACGTGGAGGGTGCGCGCGAGGCGGCCGACGCAGGAGACCTGATGTTCGGTACGACCGACAGCTGGGTCATCTGGAATCTCACCGGCGGTTCTGAGCACGGCGTGCACGTCACCGACGTCACGAATGCTTCGCGCACCATGTTCATGGATCTCAAGACGCTCGAGTGGCGAGATGACATCCTCGAGGCGTTCGGCGTACCCCGCTCAATGCTCCCCGAGATCAAGTCGTCCTCCGAGGTCTACGGGGTCGCCGAAGACTCATCGCTGCTGCGCGAGACCCCGATTGCCGGCATCCTCGGCGATCAGCAGGCCGCCACCTTCGGTCAGGCCGCGTTCACCGCGGGCGAGTCGAAGAACACCTACGGCACCGGCTGCTTCTTGATTTTCAACACCGGTGAAGAGATCGTGCACTCGAAGAACGGGCTGCTCACGACGGTCGGCTACAAGCTTGGCGACGGCCCGACGCACTACGCACTCGAGGGATCTATCGCTGTCACCGGTTCGCTGATTCAGTGGCTGCGCGATCAGCTCGGCATCATCGCCGACGCACCCGAGGTCGAGACCCTCGCGGACAGCGTGCCCGACAACGGCGGCGTCTACATCGTGCCCGCGTTCTCTGGTCTCTACGCCCCGTACTGGCGCCCCGACGCTCGCGGTGCCATTCTCGGCCTCACCCGGTACGCGAACAAGGGTCACATCTCCCGCGCGGCGCTCGAAGCGGTCGCCTTCCAGACGCGCGACGTGCTCGACGCGGTGAACGCCGACGCCGGCGTTGATCTCACCGAGCTCAAGGTCGACGGTGGCATGGTCGCCAACGACACGCTGATGCAGTTTCAGGCCGACATCCTCGGCGTACCCGTCGTGCGTCCCGTCGTCACCGAGACGACCGCACTCGGCGCCGCGTATGCCGCAGGCCTCGCGGTCGGATACTGGTCGGGGCTCGACGATCTCTCTACCAACTGGCAAGAGGATCGACGTTGGGAGCCAGAGCTCGATAGCGCGGAGCAAGAACGACTGCTGCGCCAGTGGCGGAAGGCCGTCACCAAGTCGATGGACTGGGTGGACGAAGACGTCAAGTAAGTGAGTGTGCCCGGTGCGAACCGGTCACATCCGCCTACACACACGAAGGGCGGCAGTTCTGTGAACTGCCGCCCTTCGGCGTGTTGCGGCCGCGGCGGCCCAGACGCTCGACGACTACTCGGCTGCGGCCGCCCGCTCAAGCACAAGTTCGCGCACGCGAGCCGCGTCGGCAGAGCCGCGCATGGCCTTCATGACGGCGCCGATGATGGCTCCGGCCGCCTGCACCTTGCCGTCTCGGATCTTCGCGAGCACGTCGGGCTGCTGCGCGAGCGCAGCGTCGACAGCTTCGATGAGCGGACCGTCGTCAGAAACGATAGCGAGACCGCGCGCCGCTACGATCTCCGCGGCCGTCCCCTCACCATCGATGATGCCGGTAATCACCTGACGTGCGAGCTTGTCGTTCAGTGTGCCATCGTCGACGAGTGCGACGACCGAGGCAACCTGTTCGGGCGTGATCAGGTCGGCAGACGAGGCCGCGGAGCGCTCGTTCGCGATGCGGGCAATCTCTCCCGTCCACCACTTGCGAGCGGTCTGCGGCGGCACGCCAATGGCTACCGTCTGCTCAATGGTCGAGAGCAGCCCGGCGTTCACCAGGTCCTGGAACTCGAGCGCCGAGAACTGCCAGTCGGCGCGCAGCCGGCGGCGACGCAGGGTCGGGTGCTCGGGAAGCTGCGCGCGCAGCTCTTCAACGAGCGATCGCTCGGGCGTGAGCGGCGCGAGATCGGGCTCCGGGAAGTACCGGTAGTCGTCTGCGTCGCTCTTCGGACGACCGGGCGAGGTCTCCCCGGTATCTTCGTGCCAGTGGCGGGTCTCCTGCGTGATGGAGCCGCCACCCTCGAGGATCAACGCCTGACGCTGAATTTCAAAGCGCACGGCGCGCTCAATCGAACGCAGCGAGTTCACGTTCTTCGTCTCGGTACGAGTGCCGAGCACCGACATACCGGCGTTCTCATTGCCGCGCCGACGGAGGGAGACGTTCGCGTCGCAGCGAATGTTGCCCCGCTCCATGCGCGCGTCTGAGATTCCGAGTGACACCACGATGTCGCGAATGGTTGACACGTACGCCGCTGCGATCTCAGGCGTATCTGCTTCGCCGCCGAAGATCGGTCGGGTCACAATCTCGACCAGCGGCACGCCGGCGCGGTTGTAATCCACGAGCGAGTACTCCGCGCCCTGAATACGACCGGTGGACCCGCCGATGTGATTCAGCTTGCCAGCGTCCTCTTCCATGTGCGCGCGCTCGATCGGGACGTGGATCACACGGCCCGAGGACAGCTCGATCTCGACGGACCCGTCGTGCGCGATGGGGTCGTCAAACTGCGAGATCTGGTAGTTCTTGCCCATGTCGGGGTAGAAGTAGTTCTTCCGGGCGAAGCCAGACACCTCGGCAATCTCGCACCCGAGCGCGAGGCCCAGGCTGATCGAGTAGCGAACAGCCTCGTGGTTGAGCACGGGCAGCGACCCCGGAAGCCCGAGGCACACCGGCGCCAGATTTGTGTTGGGCTCCGAGCCGAACACGTTCGGGGCCGAAGAGAACATCTTCGTCTTGGTGTTGAGCTCGACGTGCACTTCGAGGCCGATGACCGGCTCGAAAAGCTCGAGCGCGCGGTCGAAATCCATCAGCTTGGTCTTGGCCATCAGTTCGACGCCTTTCCGGTCTGAGCCGCCGCGAGGGTGGCCGCATCGAGCGTGGGGGCCTGCGCCCAGAAGGGCTTGCCGTCGCGCTCGGCGATGAGCTGTTCAATTGCACTGCCCGCGCGATACAGTCGCGCGTCTTCGAAGGCCGGCGCCATGAGCTGCAGCCCCACTGGCAGACCGTCTTCGCTCGCGGTGCCAATCGGCAAACTCAGCCCCGGAATTCCGGCGAGGTTCGCCGGAATCGTCGTGGCGTCGTTCAGGTAATCCTGCATCGGATCACCCGAGTGCGCTCCGAGCGCCCACGCAGTCGTTGGCGCCGTCGGCGAAGCGATGACGTCGACCTGCGCGAACGCAGCGGCAAAGTCGCGCTGAATGAGTGTGCGCACCTGCTGGGCGCTGCCGTAGTAGGCGTCGTAGTATCCCGCTGACAACGCGTAGGTGCCCAGGATGATGCGGCGCTTCACCTCGGCGCCGAACCCGGCCGCGCGAGTCGCACTCATGACACCCTCAACGGTGCCGCCGCCCTCTGGGGTGACGCGCATGCCGAATCGCACTGAATCATATTTCGCGAGGTTGCTTGAGGCCTCCGCGGGCAGGATCAAATAGTAAGCCGCCACCGCGTACTCGAAGTGGGGAGCGTCAATCTCAACGATCTCGGCGCCCTGAGCAGTGAGCAGCGCGAGTGACTCTTCGAAGCGAGCCTGCACACCAGGCTGCACCCCGTCGATCATGAGCTGCTTCACGACGCCTACGCGCAGCCCCTTCAGGCTGCTCGGATCGGCGCCGCTGCGTGCGGCTGCCGCCATTGACGGCCACTCGAAGTCGAGGGACGTCGAATCGTGCCAGTCGTGCCCGGCGACGACGTCGTGGAGGAGCGCCGTGTCGAGCACGGTGCGCGCGCAGGGCCCGATCTGATCAAGCGACGATGCGAGCGCGATCGCGCCGTAGCGGCTGACGCCGCCGTAGGTCGGCTTCACACCGACGGTGCCAGTGAGCGCGGCGGGCTGGCGGATCGAGCCACCGGTGTCTGACCCGAGAGCGAGCGGCGCCTCGAAGGCGCTCACCGCGACTGCAGAGCCACCGCCGGAGCCGCCCGGTACGCGATCGAGCTGCCACGGGTTCAGCGTAGGGCCGTACGCCGAGTTCTCGGTGGACGAGCCCATCGCGAACTCGTCCATGTTCGTCTTGCCGATCGAAACAAGCCCGGCCGCACGGGCACGAGCAACTGCTGTCGCGTCGTAGGGCGAGCGGTACCCTTCAAGGATCTTGGAGCCCGACGTCGATGGCATGTCGGTAGTCACGAGCACGTCTTTGACCGCGAGTGGTACGCCCGCGAGCTCTCCGAGCTGCTCACCGGCAGCACGACGCGCGTCAATGTCGCGTGCGGCCGTCAGGGATGCCTCCGCATCAGTTGCGAGGAAGGCGTGCAGCGCGCCGTCGACGGCGGAGATGCGATCGAGGTGCGCGCGCGTCGCTTCCTCTGAAGACACCTCGCCAGAGGCGAGCTTCGCGGCGAGGTCGGCCGCGGTCAGCTGGATCAATTCACTCATCGCGGGCCCTACTGCTCTTCACTAAGAATCGACGACACGCGGAACATACCGTCGGTCGTCTCGGGAGCGTTTGCGAGCGCCTCTTCGCGAGTCAGCACATCGGCAACCTCGTCTGGACGCGTGACATTGCTCAGCGGGATCGGGTGACTCGTCGCCGGAACGTCTGGCGTGGTCACCTCACCAACCTTGGCAATGTGGGTCAGGATCGAGCCGAGGTCGCTCGTGAGCGACCCGATCTCTTCGGGCGTGAGGGCGATTCGAGCGAGGCCCGCGAGATGTGCGACGGTGTCCGCCGTGATCTCGGTGCTCGCCGCGCTGGTGTCAGGCATGCTGCTCCATCGGGAGGGGTCTTCTGGGACGCCTTCCATCCTATCGGCGGGGTGCCCGCGAGGAATCTGTGGCGCTCAGCCGCGCCCGTACCCGTGTCCGTTCCCAAACCCGTTCAGCGACGGCGGCTACTCGAGCGGTTCGAGCGGTTCGAGCGGTTCGAGCAGTTGCAGCGGCTCAAGCGGTACGCGAAAGGTAAACGGCACGCGCATGTCGGTGCGATAGCCGTCTCGCGTCCAGAGCCCAGAGCACCCACGGCGATGGCTTGAGACCAGGTGCGCGTCGACGATTCCGATTGCCGTCATCAACGCGTAGACGGTCGTGGGGCCGACGAACGCGAAGCCGCGCCGCTTCAGCTCGCGCGCAAGTTCGCGGGACTCGGACGACGTGCTCGGCACATCTACTTCGGCCTCGGGCGTTGGGGACTCGTCCGGACGAAATGACCAGACGAACTCCGCGAGCCCGATACCCGCGGTCTCTCGAAGGCGCACGGCAGCGACGGCATTTGCGATTGTCGCGGTGATCTTTCGGCGGTTCCGAATGATGCGGTCGTCGGCCAGAAGCCGTTCGATGTCTGCGTCGTCGTAGCTCGCGACGCGAGCGATAGAGAAACCGTCGAACGCCTCTCGAAACGCGTCACGCTTACGCAGCACCGTGAGCCACGACAACCCCGACTGAAATGCTTCGAGCGACAATCGCTCGAACACCCCGTCGTCATCGAAGATCGGCATGCCCCATTCTTCGTCGTAATAGGTGGTGAGCAGCGGGTCCTGCTGCGCCCACGCGGCACGCGTCGGGGATTCGATGTTCGCGGCCATTGGCGCTCCCTACCGTCGTATTGCCGAAGTGTGACCAACTCACGTTGCGCAGCGGCCCGTTTCACCGTAGCTCGGATTGCGTAGCCCCGGCCACACACGCGACAGCTTGTGCATAACCCGTCGAACTAGACAGTTGTGGACGAATGCACGAACCCAGTCACGCTGTCTCATCGCTCGGCGTGGCGGATTCCGCGACGGAATCCGCCATCGTCACCGCGCTCGGCCCCTCGGTCACGAGCAGCGCGAACTGCGCAGCGTCGAGCACCGGGATGCCCAGTTCTTCAGCCTTCCCCAGTTTCGAACCCGCGCCCGGGCCCGCCGCTACGAAGTCTGTCTTTTTGGAGACGCTCGATGCAGCCTTGCCACCGGCCGAAATAATTGCTTCCTTCGCCCCGTCGCGCGTGAACCCCTCGAGCGACCCCGTCGCAACGATCGTGAGGCCCGAGAGCACTCCCCCGGCCGCGGCTGCGGCCCCCGGCCCCGGGTGCCCGGGCGTCGCCCACTGCACGCCGGCGTCGGTCCAGCGCTCAACGATGTCGCGGTGCCAGTCAGTCTCGAACCACGCGATCAACGACTCAGCGATAATTCCACCGACGCCATCAACCTCAGCAAGCTCCGCTTCGGTCGCCCCGCGAATCGCTTCGAGCGATCCGAACCAGTCGGCGAGCGCGCGCGCCGCGACTGGCCCTACGTGGCGAATGTTGAGCGACACGAGCAGCCGCCACAGCGGCTTTGTCTTCGCCTTCTCGAGTTCTGCCAAGAACGTCTCGGCGTCGCGCGACGGCGTTACCACGCGGTGATCTTTACGGAACCCCGCCTTTCGACGCTCGGCCGGCGTGAGCTCCGCAGCCTCTGGCGCGTAGTCGAGCGTGACGCGCTGGAACGGAGCGCGGCGCACGAACTCCCCCGTCGCTTCGTCGATTCTCTGCTCGCCGGTCTCGGCGTCACGCACGTTGACCTCGATCGGCACGATCTGTTCAAGTGTGAGGTCGAACAAGCCCGCCTCGGTTTCGAGCGGCGGTGTGCTTGGGACCTCGGGCTGAGTGAGTGCGGCCGCCGTGATTTCACCGAGTACCTCGATGTCGAGCGCTCCGCGCGAGCCGATGTGCTCAACACGACCTCTCACCTGAGCCGGGCACGCTCGTGCGTTTGGACAGCGGAGGTCGATGTCCCCCTCTTTCATCGGGCGCAATGGCGTGCCGCACTCCGGGCAGTTAGCGGGCATTTGCCACTCGACTTCGCTGCCGTCTCGCAGTTCGAGCACTGCCCCGAGCACCTCGGGAATCACATCGCCGGCCTTGCGCAGCACCACCGTGTCGCCGATGCGCACACCCTTCGCCTGCACGACCTGCTGGTTGTGGAGCGTCGCCTGTCGCACCGTCGAGCCGGCCACCTTCACTGGCTCCATTACCGCATAGGGCGTGGCACGGCCCGTGCGGCCCACACCGACGCGAATGTCGATCAGCCGAGTGTGCACCTCTTCTGGGGGGTACTTGTACGCGATCGCCCAGCGCGGAGCACGGCTCGTTTCCCCGAGCTCGTCGTGCAGCTCAAGCTCGTCGATCTTCACCACGATGCCGTCGATGTCGTGCTCGACATCGTGCCGGTGCGCACCGCGGTCTTCGATGAACTCGGCGACCTCGTCAATGGTCTCAAAGACGCGCGAGTGCGGAGATACGGGAAGCCCCCAACTCGCGAGCAAGTCGTAGGCGTCCGACTGGTTGTCGATCGGTGGATTCGGCCACGCTCCGATGCCGTGCACGTACAGCGAGAGTCGCCCCAGGCGATCACGCATCAGTGCGAGCTCGGCATCGGTCTTTTTGTCGCCGCGTTGCCGCAGACTCCCGGCCGCCGTGTTTCGCGCGTTCGCGAATTCTGGATACCGCACCGGGATCTGATCTTCGTCGCGCCCCTTTGCCAGCTGTTCGGCAACGAATGCGGCCTGCAGCTCGTGCTGCCGCTCGTTCAGAGCAGCAAAGTTCGCACCCGTGAGAAAGACCTCACCGCGCGCCTCAAAGAACGGCGGAAACGTATCACCCGTGAGTGTTCGCGGGATCACCGGGATGAGGTCGATGTTCTCGGTAATGTCTTCGCCCACGCGCCCATCGCCGCGCGTGGTAGCGGTTTCGAGCACGCCGTCGCGATACGCGAGGCTGATTGCGAGGCCGTCAATCTTCAGCTCCGACAGCCACCGCACCGACCGCCCGGCTGCCATGCGGGCCTTTTCAGCCCACTCGCGAAATTCTTCGATGGAGAACACGTTGTCGAGGCTGAGCATGCGCTCCGCATGCTCATGCTCGGGGAAGCCCGCCGACACGACGGCGGCCCCCACTTCGCGTGTCGGGCTGTCTTGCCCGGCGAGTTCTGGGAACGCGCGCTCAATCGCTTCGAGCCGGTGAAACATCTCATCGTATTCGGCGTCAGAGACGAGGCTTGCGGCCTCAGAATAGTAGGCCACCCGAAGCTTCGCGATCTCATCGGCGAGTCGCTGCGCCTCCTCGCGGGCTGCGTCGAAGTCGTCGGGAATCTGCTGCGTGTTCGTGCTCACGCCTCCAGTGTAGAAGCGACCGACGACATTCAGGATCGGGTTGCGGCGACCTCGAGCGGCAGTGCACGATCGATGGTGAACTGGCCAAGCACCCGGGTCCCCACGTAGAGCACCGCGGTCTGCCCCGGGGCCACGCCGAGCAACGGCTCAGCGTGCTCAAGATCGATGTCAACGATCACCTCGTGCGTCGCGCCCGCGCGATGCGATTCAGTGCGTTCGTCTTCGTCAATTGCTTCGAGCCGCGCGAACGCCGGTACCGGATCGGCGTGGGCGCGAATCTGCACGTCACAGCTGAATCGCTCTGAAAGTTCGAACCCTGGCTCGCCTGCCCAGCTGAAGCGACCGCCCGCGATGCGCGCGACCGCGAGTTGCTCCTTCGGGCCGACGACAACCTGATTTGAGACGGGTCGAATCGACAACACGTATCGCGGCTCGCCATCGGGTGCGGGGCGACCGAGCTGCAGACCGCGTCGCTGGCCGACGGTATAGCCGTGCGCGCCGTCGTGCGTGCCAACGACCTCGCCCGACTCGTCGAGAATTTCGCCCGGCGTGCGGTCGACGTGGCCGGAGAGCCAGCCCCGCGTATCGCCGTCGGGAATGAAGCAGATGTCGTGGCTGTCGGGCTTCTGCGCAACCTGCAGGCCGCGCTCGGCTGCTTCTGCGCGGATCAGCTGCTTCGAGGGCGTGTCGCCCAGCGGAAAGTAGCAGTGCGCGAGCTGACGCTCCGTCAGCACGCCGAGCACGTACGACTGATCCTTCGCCCACGCACTCGCGCGGTGAAGCTCGATTCCGTGCGTGCCCTCGGTGAGCGTCGCATAGTGGCCAGTGGCGACAGCATCGAACCCAAGCGCGATTGCCTTATCGAGCAGTGCGGCGAACTTGATCTTCTCGTTACACCGCATGCACGGGTTCGGCGTGCGTCCAGCTGCGTATTCAGCGATGAAGTCGTCAACGACGTCTTCCTTAAAACGCTCGCTCAGGTCCCATACGTAAAACGGGATGCCAAGCAGATTGGCGGCGCGACGGGCGTCCATCGCATCCTCAATCGTGCAGCACCCGCGCGATCCAGTTCGAATGGTGCCGGGCATGCGGCTCAGGGCCAGGTGTACCCCGACCACCTCGTGGCCCGCCTCGACGGCGCGCGCCGCAGCAACGGCTGAATCGACGCCGCCGCTCATAGCTGCCAAAATCTTCACCAGAGCAGCCTAATCGACCGAGCGCACCGCGTCGACTCCACCGCGCGCGGGGGCGCCGTGCCCGCAGACACTGGCATCGGCCGCATCAGCTGAGCCCGGCGATTCGAGCCGCCGACAGTGCGCCAGGCAGCGCATCGACGAGTGCGTCGACCTCGACGTCGGTCGTGTCAGGGCCGAGTGTGAATCGCAGGGCACCGGCTGCAACCTCGGCGGGCAGCCCCATCGCGAGCAGCACGTGCGAAATCTCGGCAACGCCTGCCTGACACGCCGAACCGACCGAGGCTGAGATCCCAGCACCGTCGAGCAAAAACACGAGCGAGTCTCCCTGGCAGCCCGGAAACGTGAAGTGCGCGTTTCCCGGTACGCGCCCCGGTCCAGGCTCAGCACCGCGCAACACGGCCCCGGAATCGGCCGCGCGCACGCCCGCGATCAGTCGGTCACGCAGTTGAGTCACCCGGTGAGTCGTTTCAGCATTCGGATTTCCGACGCTGTCGAGGGCGAGATCCAGGGCGGCCGCGAACGCTACTGCTCCGGCAACGTCCTGGGTGCCGGATCGCGCCCGCTGCTGGCTCCCACCGTGCAGCAGCGGGTCGGCCGTGACGTGTCTGCCGACAACCAACGCACCGACGCCTACCGGTCCGCCGATCTTGTGCGCGGAGAGGCTGAGTAGCGACGCACCGGATGCGGCGAAGTCGACCCTCACCTGGCCGAGCGCCGACACGGCGTCAACGTGCACGGGTATGCCGTAGGCCGCAGCGATCCTGCACAGCTCTGCGACAGGCTGCACGGTTCCTACCTCGTTGTTCGCCCAGAGGAATGAGACCATCGCCACCTGCGCGGGGCCGACCCGCTGAATCGCAGCGTCGAGCACCTCGGGCGCGAGGCGACCCTCGCCGTTGATCGGCAGCCACTCGACGCGCGCACCCTGGGTGTCGCGAAGCCACTCGGCGCTCTCGATGGTGGCGTGATGCTCCCCCTCGGCGACGAGCAGCACGGGCCCTGATCCCGAACGGCGCCGCGACCAATACAGGCCCTTGAGCGCCAGATTGATCGATTCAGTTCCGCCCGCCGTCAGTGTCAGCTCAGCGTGATCGCATCCGACCGCGCGAGCAATGCGGTCACGCGCGCCCTCAAGCAGTTCGCTCGCGTGCTGCCCGTGACCGTGCGTCGAAGCGGGGTTGCCAATCGTGCCGAGCGCCTCGACGTACGCCGCAAGCACTGATGCTGGCATCGGCGACGTCGCTGCGTGGTCGAAATATGCGCGGGCAATCGGCATGGTTTGTGTGACGCTCAGTAGAGCAGATTAGCGAGACGCCCGCGTGCCGCAGCGACGCGGGGATCAGCGACTCCGACCACCTCGAAGAGCTCGAGCAACCGCTCGCGAATCACCGCGCGCCCATCCGTGTCTTGTGCGGCGAAGAGATCGAGCAATCGCAAGAAGGCGTCTTCGACATGGCCTCCAGAAACGTCGAGATCAGCAACGCGCAACTGCGCCTCGATATCGGTGGGTGCTGCCGCCGCCGCACTGCGAATTTCGTCAGCGGTGAGTCCCTGCAGACGGTGCAGCAGCTTCACCTGCACGAGTGCCGCGCGGGCCTCGGCGTCGGCTGGTGCCCTCGTCAGAACTGCCTCCCACTCGGTGATCGCCCGCTCGTAGTCGCCGCTCTCTGCTGCCTCGATCGCGGCCAAATGCGCCTCGGGGATGACGGGTTCGGCTGGCCCAGCCTCGGGCGCCTCTGCGCCATCGGTATCGGGCGCGTTGACGCGCCCCGCGACCCCGTGTTGCTCACCGAGCTGCAGTAGCTGTTCGAAGAACTCGCGCACCTGCTGCTCGGGAAGCTCACCCTGAAAGAGCGGCACCGGGCGGCCACCGACGAGCGCGACAACCGTCGGAACAGTCTGAGCTTGGAAGGCTTGCGTCAGCCCCGGGTTCGCATCGGCGTCAACGCGCGCGAGCAGGATTCGACCGCCGAGTTCCCTGGTCACTCGCTCGAGGATCGGCCCCAGCGCGAGTGAGGGCTCGCTGTGCTGAGCCCAAATAAACGCCACGACAGGCACCACCGTGGAGAGCTGCGCCACCTGCTCAAACGTCGCATCGCTGACGTCGATCACGAGTGACGGGACGTCAACAACCGAGCCGCCAGTGGCGGCTACCGAAGCGCCAGCCGGGGGCCCCGCCTGCGACTGCGGAGCCTGGCCGCGCGCCGCGAGATGGCTGAGGTCTACGCCGCCGCCGGGAAGCCGCTCTGGAATCTGCTGCGTCATCGTTGTCGATCCTTTCTGAAGTGCACACTTGTGGCGGGTGCGGGTGCGGGAGCCGAAAGGGAGGCCGGCACCCGCACCCGGCTAGTTCGTTACGCCTACGAGCTCGCTGGTGACGCCGAGCAGTTTGATCTTCTCGTTTTCCGACTTGCTCGGCACGAAGAAGAGCATTTGATGCGCGACCTGCTGAACGAGTCGTTCCTGCTCCCCTTCAAGCCCGGAGAGGGCCGTGATCGCGCCCTGCGCCTGCGGCTTGTACCGGCCGCCGGCGGCGTCGACGATCTGCTCGTCGATCACGGTCGTCGCGACGAGCGCGCCGCCCGCTCCGGTCGAGAGCGCGACCACATCTGCGTCTCCCTGTCGAGCCGAAGCGCTGTACTTCATCGTCTGACCCTTGTCATCCGATTCTTTCTGTGCAGCCGTCGCGCGGGCGAGACCGTAGTTTTCGAGCAGCGTGTCGTCGTCGAGATTAAAGTTGGCCGATTCGGGCGCGTCAGCGCCGTTCTGAAGTAGCGCTGCGTATGCCTTTCCCACTTCTTCCGGCGGGAGCACGAGCGTCTCAATATCGTTTGCGAGCAACGCGGTGCCGTCTTCTGCGGGCGCTGCCTGCGGCATCGAAATGCCGCCCTTCAGCGCAATCACGCGCGACACTTCGAAGTTCTCCTGCGGGCTCTGCTGAGTGAGCACGAGCGCGAGTGAGGGGGAAGTCTTCTCACTGGTCGTCTCGCTGCTGGCAGCGTCGGCCGACGCGTCAGCCACGGCTTCGGTGCCAGTCGCCGGATCAGTTCCGGCAGCGGCATCACCCGCGGCCGCCCCTCCGGCTGCCGCGTCGCCACTCGCGTCTTCGGTTCCATCAGCCGTTGCCGCGGCATCGGGCTTGCCCGACGTCGAGGCGACTGTAACGAACGCCGTACGCGGCCACGATTCAGTGCTTTGCACGAGCGCGTAATCGAGCTCGTCATCAGTGATCCGGGGCGGCACTACGGCGTAGTCGGGAACGGCGGCGCGAATCTTGTAGTTCGCGGTGCGTTGCGCGAGCGCGTCATCCACGAAACGGTCGTCGAGCGCGGCGGCGTCAAGATCATCGTCTCCGGCGTTTGCCGCGGCTGACACCTGCTCGATAATGCGGTGCAACTGCGCCTCTGTGACTGGCACAGGTGCGATGTTTGAGGGCTGCGCTGACGGCGTCTCTTCGACCACCGGGGTCGATCCCGGCCAGTACTCGGCCGAGCATCCCGAGAGTCCCAGCGCGACCGTGATGCCGATCACAGGCAGCGCTCGACGGGCGAGGCGCGAGGCGCGCTTCGCCCGCGGAGCCGCTGGCAGAGTCTCGGCCAGCGTGCGCCGATCGTTCGCGATCATGCGCTCTCCCTGGGGTGCGGCTTCGGTTTCGGTCGTGGGTGCAGCGCTCCGTCGTGCGCCCCGACGGCTAAACGCGTTTCTCAATCCGAGCAGCGGCCCGCGACGGCCACGGCGGGGGCCCAAGCCGCGTCGATCATGGTCGACCGCGAGCAAATACAGCACAGCTCCAATGATCGCGAGCAGGCCACCCGCCGCCAGTAGCGGACCTGCCCACGGCGTGCTTCGATCCTGAGCCCAGACGAGCGAGAATTCGCTCGGGATCGGATCCGTGCCATTCGTCGCGATCAACACCGACTGATCCGCAGCGATAGCAACGGGAACCCTCAGAGTCTCTGTTTCCGTGGCGCTTCCCGCGCTATCGATCGAACGTGAGTCGAGCCACAAGTCGCTTCCCCGCGGATCAAGGCCCTCGGTCGCGTCAACAGCGCCCGTGGCAGTTTCGTCAGTTGCTGCCGGCACGTCCGTCGCGGCACCATCGGTTGCGGGAGCATCAGTCGCTGCGGGGACGTCAGTCGTCGTTGACTCAGCCACAGCGGTATCGGGAATCGCACCCGGCACGAGGGCGCTCAAGAGCCGCTGCTTGGCTTTGTCAACTGAGAGTTCCGCGTGCGGGAACGGCTCGACCCAGGCATCGATGTCGCGGGTCATGCCGGTCGCGACAAAGGCGTCCTTCCCCTGCACCACTACGTTCGCCTGCCCGGGAATCTTCGCAAACTCGGCACCGTCCACGATTGCGAAGGCTGACTCGGACTGTGTGTCTACTGGCAAGCTGATCTCGGCCGGGCCGGCGAGAAAGGTGCGTTGGCCGAGCCCCAGCAGCAGGAGCACGCCAGAGAGCACGAGCACTGCGATCGCAAGCGCATGTCGCACGGGATCTCCTCTTCTTTCGCGTCGGTTCGAGCGGCCACTGCGGGAGTCGCGACACCCGAACACGATTCTTCAACCTGCAACGCTACCGGAGCTTCCCGCATGTGACATGAGCACTTCGTTGAAACCCAGTGAAAATGGCCGCGGACAGTGGCATCTAGACCGCTCATATTGCCAATCACCGGCCTGCTGTTCTCCCCCGTAGCTCTCGGGCGATTGCGGTATCGTTGGGGAGCAATTCTGTTCGCACGGCGGCCCGCTCGGGGCGCGACGACTCGACATGTAGAGATATCGGAGGGCCTGTGTCCGAACCAGCCCAGCAGTTCACCCCTGCGTTTCGCGGGTACAACCGCGACGAAGTAGATGAACGCGTCGGCGCGCTCACTGGCCACATTGCCACGCTGCAGTCACACCTTGAAGCTCTGCAGCAAGCTCATCAGCAGTCGTCGCAGGTGGGAAATGAGCAACGCCAGCTGATTGCGGATCTCCAGGAGCAAGTGGCCGAGCTCGGAGCATCAGGGTACTCGGGGCTCGGCCTCCGCGTTGAAAAGAGTCTGCAGGTCGCCGAAGACCATGCCCAGCGCCTCATGGCCCAAGCAGACCTCGACGCCGAAAAGCTGCGTCGCTCGTCTGAAGAAGAAAGCCGACGGGTACTGACTCAAGCGCAGAGCCGCGCAGACGAACTCCTCACCTCAGCCTCGGAGCAGTCCGAGATCATCTTGACGGGGGCGCGCAACGACGTCGCGACTCAGGCCGCCGCTGCGAACTCCGAGCGCGAGCGACTACTCGACGAGGCCCGCCGCGAAGCAGAACTGACCCGCAGCGCTGCAGAACGTGAGGCACTTTCGGCTCGCGAAACAGCCCACCGAGATGCGCAGGCCGCCATTGCCGCCGCAGAGGTTCAAGCCGAACGCATCAGTTCCGAAGCTCGCGCTGCCGCGAACGAGCTACGCGCTCAGACAGAGGTGCAGGCCGAAGCCTTTGAACGCCAGCGAGCCGAGAACGAGCGCGAAGCTGAGCTCGAACGCGCACGCCTAGTGCAAGAGGGCGAACGGGCTCGCGCCGAGTTCGAGGCACGACGTCTCCGTGAAGAGGCCGAGCTTGAAGAGCGCTACACCGAGCAACAGCGCACACTCGAGGCCGACATTGATGCGCAGCGCCGCGAGCTCACCACTGAGGTCGAGACGCTTCGGGGCCGCATCGCCCAAGAGCGGGCCGAACACGACGCCGCGCTGACCCAGGAGCGCGAAGCTCACGATCGTCGCTTGCAGACCGAGGCACAGGCTCATGCAGACCGCATCGCGCAGGAGCGTGCGGAACACGAGGCGGGCATCACGCGAGATCGCGAGGCGCTCGAGAGCGAACTCGCCACTCGTGCCGCCCAGGCTGAGCGCGAGCGGGCACGCGAAGACGCTGTCGCCGCAGAAGATCGTGCAGCGGCCACGACGCGTCTGGAGGCGCAGCTCGCTGCTCAGCGCGAAGATCACGACCAGTTGCTTGTGCGCGAGGTTACCGCCCACCGGGCAGCACTGTCGCACGAACGCGATTCCCATGACGAAGTCATCGCCGCGGAGCTTGCGCAACACCGCGAATTGATCGCGACCGAGCGCGGAGCCCACGATGAGGCACTGAGCTCTGAACTCGCCGCGCACAGCGAGGCGCTGCACTCCGAGCGCGCCGCGCACGACGAGGCGCTGAGTAGCGAACGCGAGGCGCACGAGGCTCAGCTTCGGGATGCGCAGGAGCGACAAGAAGTACGCCTCTCTGACGAGCTCGCAGCTCACGTTTCGCGACTCGCGCAAGAGCGGAGCGCGCACGAGAACTCGATTCTCGAAGAACGTTCGGCACATGACACCTCGATCTCGGAGGAGCGTGCGGCCCACGAGGCGGCAATCAACGAGGAGCGCGCTCACCACGACGCCACCCTGACTGCGGAGCGGGAAGCGCACGACGCCACGCTGAGTTCCGAGCGCGAAGCGCATAACACTGCGATCGCGGACGAGCGCGGCGCGCACGAAGCGACTCTCGCTGCGGAGCGGGAGGCGCACGAGACCCGCATTGCGTACGAGCTCTCAGCTCATGAGTCTGCGATTGCGGACGCGCGCGCGGAACTCGCCGCGGAGCAGGAGGCCCAGCGTGCGTCCCTCGCCGCCGAGCTGAGCGCCGAACGGTCTGCTCACGACACGCGCATCGCAGAAGAGATTGCGACGCACGAGAGCCGGCTCGGTGCAGAGCTCGCATCGCACCAGGATCGCGT
Source organism: Leucobacter sp. NPDC058333 (assembly GCF_042726155.1). Taxonomy (NCBI): domain Bacteria; kingdom Bacillati; phylum Actinomycetota; class Actinomycetes; order Micrococcales; family Microbacteriaceae; genus Leucobacter; species Leucobacter sp. NPDC058333. The sequence goes on along the minus strand of NZ_JBHXHV010000001.1, from coordinate 1,526,514 downwards.
CATATCTGAGTGGGACGACCACCGTACGCGGATCGCCGACGAACTCACAGCCCACGAGCGTGAGGTCGCTGAGGCGAAGGCAACGCTCGCGCGCGAACACGAGCGTTCACAGCAGGCCCACGCGGCTCGCATCGCAGACGAGACGACCGTCCACGAGGAGCGCCTCACCGCGCAGACGCGCGAGCACGAGCAGCGATTGGCTGACGAACGCGCGGCTGAGACCGAGCGACTGCGCATCCAGCGCGATGAGACAGCTGAGGCACTCGGCATTGAGCGCGAGGCCCTCGAACTGCAGATCGAACGTGAGCGCGCCAAACTCGCCGACGATGTTGTTCGTGAGCGCGAGGAACACGAGCGCACACTGGCGGCTGCGGTCGCCCAGCACGAGGCAGACCTCCAGCGCGAGCGCGAGGCGCAGTCGGCTGCAATCGCGCGCGAGGTCGCGGCGCAACGCACCGCTGTGACGGAAGAGACCGACCTGCTGCGAACCGACACAGTTGCTGAGCTCGCTGAGCACCGCGCTGCCGAGGAGTCCCGACTCGCTCAGCTGCGCGCCGATACCGAAGACGCAGTGCGCGAAATGACCGAGCGCATCGAGCGCGAGAGCGCAGCGTTCAACGCAGACATCACACAGCAGCGCGAAACAGTTGAGCGCGATCTTGCTGAGCGCCAGCGAGCAGCGTCGGAGACCGCGCAGAGAGAACTCGAAGCGACCCGCGCAGAGCTCACCGAGCTGCGCTCACAGCTCGAGCTCGCCCGTGCCGAGTATGAGCACCTGAGCTCGGAGGCAACACAAGACGCGCGTAACGTGCGTGCGGCCGCGGAGCGCCACGCTGCGGAGATCGTGCTCGAAGCCGAACAGCGCGCTCAGACAACGTTCGCGTCGGCTGAAGATCGCGCAACCAAGGTGCTCGCCGCGGCTGAGGATCGCATGACCCAACTCAAGGTCGAACGCGGGGCCGTCGCGCGATACTTCGAGAGCCTCGGTGAGGTCATCACGAACGCACAGAAAATGAGCACGGTCGCCGGCCGCCTCGTATCCCAGCCGGTAGCTGAAGGGGTGCCGACCGACGATTCAACCGCCGAGCGAGATACGCCCGCGCGCGACAGTGCTCTCGCCGGCGAAGAGGCGCCAGTCAGCGACGAAACCGCGCCGGTCGCCCGGGTCACAGACGAGCAGCGCGGCACGCAGGCCTAAACCGGCAACTACTGCTGCAGGCGCTCGGCGGCCACCTCACCCGGTAATGGGGTGGCCGCCGAACCCACCGCCGCAACGATCTCATCGAGCACGCGTCGCGTCTGCTTTTCACCGACCCAGAGGTGACGACCACCCTCGACGGGAATCAACGTCATTCGCGGCACGTCAGCGAACCGTTCAGCGGCCTCCGGCGGTCGAAGGTAATCGTCAAACTCGGGAATCAGGGCGACGAGCTTCGGATCCGCTGGCTGCCAGGCCGCGACCTCCTCTGGCGTCGCCCGGTGCAGTGGTGGGGAGAGCAGGATCGCCCCGTCGATATTGTGCGCAAGACCATACTTGAGCGCGAGCTCGGTGCCGAAGGACCAACCGAGCAGCCAGGGATGCGGCAGCGATCGCTCCTTCACGAACGCCATCGCAGCGGCGAGGTCGTGCTGCTCTGTGATTCCCTCACCGAACTCGCCCTCGCTCGTGCCGCGCGGCGACGAAGTGCCGCGCGTGTTGAAACGCAATACGGCGAGGTCGGCAAGCTCGGGTAGACGGTTCGCCGCCTTTCGAATGATGTGTGACTCCATAAAGCCACCAGCGGTGGGCAGCGGGTGCAGCGTCACCAGGGTCGCCTGAGGTTCGCGATCGAGCGGCGTCGCCAGCTCGCCGTACAGGGTGAGTCTGTCGGCCGTGTGCAGCTCAATGTTTTCTCGGCGCGCCCGCAAGACCGTGTTACTCGAAATCTCTACCATGCCCTCTTCCTCCGGATTCAGCCGATCTCCCCCAGCCTATCCGGAGGGACCCGCGCGCTCTGGCAGGATGGAAGGCATGGCACTCACGGCAGCAGCAGACGGTTCGGCGCTCGGCAATCCAGGCCCCGCAGGCTGGGCTTGGTACGTCGACGATGCGCAGTGGCGCGCCGGTGGATGGCCGCGCGCCACGAATAACCAGGGTGAGCTCATGGCCGTACTCGACCTGTTGCTCGCGACGTCTGACAGGGCCACCGAACCGCTCAAGATTCTCTGCGACAGTCAGTACGTCATTAACTCGGTCACGCAGTGGATGCCAGGTTGGAAGCGTCGCGGCTGGAGAAAATCCGACGGCAAGCCCGTACTCAATCGCGAGTTGCTCGAGCGCCTTGACGCGGCGATGGTGGGCCGGAATGTGACGTTCGAGTGGGTCAAGGGCCACGCCGGGCACCCGCTGAATGAGGCCGCAGACGTGCGCGCGCGGGCGGCCGCCACTGCGTTCCAGGCCGGGCGTGATCCCGCGACGGGCCCGGGGCTCGCGGGCACAGATCCTACGCCCGCGACACCATCGGTCGACGTCGAGCAGCCCGCGGCTCCCCCGATGCTGTTCTAGGAGCGTTCGCGGGAGCTACACGCTCTGCGTTACGCGAGGCGCCAGCAGTGCAGGTGGTAGTGGCGTCGATTGCGCACCGCGACCTCGTCACCGAAGAAGTCGTCGGCTCGCCACGCGACGACGTGCGCCTGACCGACGGGAATGCCTGTGCTGCACGCCGGGCAGGCGTACTCCTTTTCGGCGCGATGCCCGGGGATATCGCGCACGAACCACTCTGACCCCGAGCGCGACTCTCGTCGTGCACCGCCGTTTGCGAGACGTGTGACATCCGGTTGCGGGGCGAGCGCTGCTCGCTGGTACTTATTCGGTCGACGCTGCTTCGCCATGCGGCGAGCTCACCACCAGTTGTTGGCGGTCCAGAATGCGTACGCGCCAGCCCAGCTGCCGTAGCGATCAGTCGCATAGCCCGACGCCCATCGCAGGTTGTCGACCGGGTCGTACCCGTTACCGGGCACCTTGCTGCACGGCAGTGCCTGGATCAGGCCGCAAGCACCCGAGCTCGCGTTCGTCGCGTTGGGGTTCCAGGTGCTCTCTTTCGAGGCAATGTAGTCGACATAGCCCCAGTCTGACTCCGCGATACCCGCCGCAGCCATCCACTCTGCCGGCGAGCCGCCACCCGTGTACCGAGGCGGAGCAGCCGGAGAAGACGAACCGCCGGTCGACTGTGACGCCTCTTCGGCCTCCTTCGCCGCCTTTTCTGCCTCAGCGGCTTTCTTCGCCTCTTGCTTCTTACGAACCTCTGCCGGATCGGGAAGCTCGACCACCTCGACGTCCGTGTACACCAGGTCGGCGTCGACACTCAGGTTCGGTGTGAACTGCTGGTGGATGCGCTCCTGGAACGCCATCGTCTCAGCATCGGCTGGCGCGCTCGGCATCGCAAACGGCGCGACCACGGCCGCGCCAAGGAATCCGGCGACCGCGAGGGCCGCGACTGGACCTCGAACTTTCGACCAGCGGGAGACGGGGGCAAATTTCACAACAGACACAATATAACGATTCTATCTCAGCGCGGCGTCTTGAACAACCGGACGTTTCAGCAACGATCTCGCCGCATGGTTTCGCATCTCACCGGGTCGCGAGAATAAGTTCCACGACTCCGTCGAGCAGCGCATCTACCTGTTCTTCGTCGTATCCACGCCACTGCGAATGGAATACAACGTCACGCACTTCTGCCGGCTGCAGCGCCAGTTCACGACGCTCAAACATCTCTGAAACCCGATCCAAAAACGCGTCAACCTGCGAACGGCGATACCCCGTCGCGAACAGTCCCCTGCGCCGGAACCGCTTGCCACGGGGGCGATGGATCCGCCCGCGAACATCCGAGAGCAGCTGGCGCGTTTCGTCCCACCAGGCGTCTTCGCCAGCGGCACGCACCTGCGCACGTCGCTCGCGCTCGTAGAAGACCTCTTCGAGTCGATCCATTGCGGCGTCGACGTAACGGGCAGCGTACCCGCCCTTTTTTACGGAGAAAGCGCGGCGACGCACGGAAGCTGACGTCATCGCGCCGCCTTCGGTGCCCCCCTCATACGCGGAGCGGGCATCGCTCAAAAACTGATCAACCTGTTCTTGGTGATAGCCGAGCTGCGACCCAGTCGCGAGCGGGAAAGAGGTGTGCACCCGTCCATTCTGCACGGCGGGCTTCTCTGGTCGCTGTGAACGCCGGGCCATCACACGACCCCCAACGCAAGGGCGACACCGTAGACGCCGACCGCAGAAGGCAGCAGCGAGTCGAGGCGGTCAAGAAAACCACCGTGACCTGGAATCCAAGAACTCATGTCTTTCACACCCAAGTTTCGTTTAATGAGGGACTCAGTGAGGTCGCCGCCCGTCGCGGTAAAGAGCACCACCACGCCGATGATGACGCCAACCCACCAGGACTGGTGCAGCGCGAAGATTGAAACGAGCACGCCTGCTGCCGCAGCCACCACCGCCGCACCCGCGAACCCTTCCCACGTCTTATTCGGGCTAATACGCGGGGTCATCTTGTGTTTGCCCAGCGTCACGCCAGCGGCATAGGCGCCGACGTCGACCGACACGACCACGAGCACGAGTGCAAACACCCACCACTCACCATTGTCAGCGAGCACCAGCAACACGGTGAACGACGCAAGAAATGCCACATAGACCAGCGTGAACAGGCCAGAGAACACGTCTCGAACGACAGTCTTCGGCGGCGCTTCCCAGCGCGGCACGAGGCCCTCGAACAAACGCCACACTGTCAGCAATAGCGACCCGGCAAACAACCCGAGCAACATGCCCTGCGCGTTCCAGATCGCGGCCCCCGCCACGATAATGAGTCCAGCGAGCACGACGCCGATGCGCGGCACACGTCGGCCCGAGATCCGGAAAGCCGAGGCGAGTTCGACGAGTGCGATACCCACCAGCGCCGCAACCAGCAACACAAAAAGCTGCTTCACCAGCAGCAGGCTCGCGAGAAACACGCCCCCGAAAATGACTCCGGAAGCGATGGCGAAGACCAGGTTACGGCCGGCTCGGGCCTCAATCCGGGCGTTCGTCGCCTCGAGCTGCGCCCGAGTCGATTCGAGCGCGCTCCGAATCTCGTCGCGTTTCTCCGAGCCCGCCATGCGGATCAGACCTCCAGCAGCTCGGCTTCTTTGCGCTTCAGCGCCTCGTCGATCTGATCGATGAACTGCTTCGTGACGGCCTCGAGCTCCTTCTCAGCGCGCGAGATCTCGTCTTCGCCGACCTCACCCTTCAGCGCGTCAAAGTCGTCCTTGCCGGAACGGCGTACGTTGCGGATCGCAACGCGGGCATCTTCGGCTTTGCCCTTGACGATCTTGACGAACTCCTTGCGGCGTTCTGCGGTGAGCTCGGGCAGCGCCAGGCGAATGACGGTGCCATCGTTCGAGGGGTTCGCGCCGAGGTTCGGCATGTCGCGAATGGCCTGCTCGATATCTTTCATCGCTCCCTTGTCGTAGGGGGTGATGAGCAGGCTGCGCGCATCCTGGTTCTGCACGGAAGCGAGCTGCGAAAGTGGCGTGGGCGTACCGTAGTAGTCGACCTGCACGTTCTGCAGCAGTGACGGGTTCGCCCGCCCCGTGCGAACCGTGGCGAAGCTCTCTTTCGCGGATTCAACCGCGCGGTTCATGCGGTCCTTGACATCGGCGAAGACTTCATCGATCACGGTGTACTCCTTAGTGAAAACGCTCGTTGATCCAGCTTAGCGGGCGCGGCCCGCGCCGCCCGCGTCAGGCGTGAACGAGGGTGCCGAGGGGTGCGCCTCGCAGCGCATCGGTGACGTTACCAGCTGGCTCCATGCCGAAGACGCGCATCGGCATCCCGTTGTCCATGCAGAGGCTGAACGAGGTCGAGTCGACGACCTTCAGACCACGCACGAGTGCGTCGTTGTAGGTGATCTGCTCGATCAGCGTGGCATCGGGGTCTTGACGGGGATCAGCGGTGTAAACGCCATCGACGCCGTTCTTCGCGACCAGCACTTCGTCGGCTTGAATCTCAAGTGCGCGCTGCGCCGCGACCGTGTCGGTCGAGAAATAGGGCAAACCTGCGCCAGCACCGAAAATAACGACGCGTCCCTTTTCGAGGTGGCGAATGGCGCGCAGCGGGATGTAGGTTTCGGCGACCTGGGTCATCGTGATTGCCGACTGTACGCGGGTCTCGACACCGGCCTGCTCGAGGAAATCTTGCAGGGCGAGGGCGTTCATGACGGTGCCCAGCATGCCCATGTAATCAGCGCGAGCGCGGTCCATGCCGCGCTGCGAGAGCTCAGCACCCCGGAAGAAGTTACCGCCACCGACAACGACGGCGACCTCGGCATCTTCCATTGCGGCCGCGATTTCGCGCGCAATCTGGCTGACAACGTCGGGGTTCACACCGAGCGTTCCCCCACCGAAGGCTTCTCCCGAGAGCTTGAGCAGTACTCGTCGCTTGCGATCGGCGGTCTTCGTCATGTGGGGTGTCTCCTCTGTCGAATGTCGAGCGTGGACGCTTTCGCGTCACTGGGCCCCGTATGTACCCGGGGCCAATAATAGTGCGGACACAGCACAGGACCCGAGCCGAACGGCCCGGGTCCTGGTGTGATTGGCTAAGCGCCGACCTTGCTCCGTGCGAAGCCGGTCACCTTGATGCCTGCGGCCTCAGCGAACTTCTTCACCTCGCGCTTGTCAGCGTCGAGCGCGTGAATCTGTTCGTTCAGCGCGACCTGCTTGAAGAACGCGGTCAGACGACCCTCGACGATCTTCGGCAGTGCAGCCTCAGGCTTGCCTTCGTTCTTCGAGATCTCGGTAACGAGCGCGCGCTCCTTATCGACATCAGCCTCGGGCACATCTTCGCGGCTCAGGTAGAGCGGATCCGCGAAGGAGATGTGACGAGCGATGCTGAGAGCGGCCTCGGCGTCGTCACCCTCGTAGCCCACGACCACGCCGATCTGCGGCGGCAGATCCTTCGAGGTCTGGTGCAGGTACACCGAGGTGGCGGGTGCCTCAACGCGCGAGAGCTTGCGGATCTCGATGCGCTCGCCAATGATGGCGGCCTCTTCGGTGATGACGTCGGCGACGGTCTTGCCCTCGGCGGGAGCTGCAAGAGCCTCCTCCACGGACGAGGCCCTCGCCGCGACGATTGCGTCGAGGACGCGATCAGCCAGGGCAATGAACTTCTCGTTCTTCGCAACGAAGTCGGTCTCGCAAACGAGCTCGATCATCGTGGCAGCACCCTCGGTCTGACGAACAGCGACGAGGCCTTCGCTTGCCTCGCGGTCGCCGCGCTTTGCAACACCCTTCAGGCCCTTGAGACGCAGGATCTCGATGGCCTTCTCGATGTCACCCTCAGCCTCAACGAGTGCGTTCTTGCTGTCGAGCATGCCGGCGCCGAGGCGGTCGCGCAGCTCTTTCACAGCGGCCATGCTTACTGCAGCCATGTGTGACTCCTTCAGTGGTCGTTCGGTGAACGGTCAGAGATTATTCTGCGGCCGGGGTCTTCGCAGCGTCGTCGGCCGGGGCCTCTTCCGCGGCGGGTGCCTCTTCGGCAGCGGGTGCTTCTTCAGCGGCCGGAGCCTCTGCAGCAGCGGGTGCTTCTTCAGCTTCAGCGGCGGGAGCTTCCTCGGCGGCCGGAGCCTCGGTTGCGAGAAGCTCGACCTCCCACTCAGCGAGCGGCTCTGCGGCCTGCTCAGCGCCCTCCGACGGCTTCTGGTGGCGCTCCATGAGGCCCTCAGCTGCGGCGTCGGCGATCACGCGGGTGAGCAGTGCGACCGAGCGGATTGCGTCGTCGTTACCCGGGATCGGGTAGGTGACCTCGTCGGGATCGCAGTTGGTGTCGAGGATCGCGATCACGGGGATCCCGAGCTTCTTCGCCTCGTCGATCGCGAGGTGCTCCTTCTTGGTGTCGACGACCCAGAGCGCAGAGGGAGTCTTGCCCATGTGGCGGATGCCACCGAGCGACTTCTGCAGCTTCTCGAGCTCGCGCTTCTTGAGCAGGAGCTCCTTCTTGGTGAAGCCGCTCGTGGTGCCCTCGAAGTCGAGCTGCTCGAGCTCCTTCATGCGCTCAAGACGACCGGTGACCGTCTGGAAGTTGGTGAGCAGGCCGCCGAGCCAACGCTGGTTGACGTAGGGCTGGTTAACGCGGGTCGCCTGCTCGGCGATCGCTTCCTGGGCCTGCTTCTTGGTGCCGACGAAGAGAATGTTGCCGCCACGGGCAACGGTCTGCTTCACGAACTCGTAAGCGGCATCGATGTACCCGAGCGACTGCTGCAGGTCGATGATGTAGATGCCCGAGCGCTCGGTGAAAATAAAACGCTTCATCTTCGGGTTCCAGCGGCGGGTCTGGTGTCCGAAGTGCACGCCGCTGTCGAGCAGCTGGCGCATGGTAACGACGGCCATGGCCGTCCTCCTGTTCTGCGCACCCTCGCGGGCACGCGTATTACGGTTGTCATCGGTCGCGGTTGCGACCCGATCCTGGTGCCCTCGGGATTAGCCGCCGCGTTCGTGTTGAGCGCGGACCGTTGGCTTCACTCCGATGCGTGGGCACGCGAAGTCACCTCTTGCAAGGTGCTGGACCAGTGTACACCAGCCAGGCCGCTCAATTGCGCGCTCACAGGCCCGCATTTTTGGACCTTTCTCGCGAGTTCTTCACAGATCTCGCTCGCGCCTCGCCGGCGGACGCCACGGCTGACACGATTTTCGCATGACTCCCCGGCTCACTCAGCTCACCTCTCTCTTCTCGATCCTCCGCCTCGCTGCCACTGTGTTCACGGCAGTGCCACTCGTGGCGATCCCCCCGGCAGCGATATCAGCGACGTCCGGGAGCGCGGCGGCTGCGATACCTCAGACCGTCACAGCGAAAACCGCGAGCATCGCCCGCTGGGTGCCGCCCGTCGCTGTTCCGTTCGAGGTGATCGAGCCGTTCCGTGCTCCCGAGCACGCCTACGGACCCGGTCATCGCGGCGTCGATCTCGCCGCACGCGCCGGAACCGAGGTGCGAGCTCCCGTCGGCGGCACAGTCACCTTCGCAGGCACGGTCGTCGACCGGCCCGTGATCTCAGTGCGCGTCGATGAGACCACTGTGTACTCGATGGAACCCGTATCGAGCATGCTGAGCGCGGGCGACACCGTCAACATTGGCGCGCCGATTGGCACTCTGAGCGGTGCCGGGCACTGCGGCGGGCGTTGCGTGCACCTCGGAGTACGCGTCAGCGATGAGTATGTGAACCCGCTTCGCTACTTCTTCACGAGACCGGTGCTGTTGCCGTGGTGAATCTGCTCATGCAGATGGCGCGAACGAGAGGGCGAGGGCACGTTAGGCCCGCGGGTGAGCCTGCCGGTAGCTCTGAGCCAATCGTTCGGTCGAGACGTGCGTATAGACCTGAGTACTCGCCAGGCTCGAGTGCCCCAGCATCTCTTGCACCACTCGCAGGTCGGCGCCACCATTCAGCAGGTGCGTCGCCGCGGTGTGCCGGAAGGTGTGCGGACCGCGTGGGCCTCCACCCGGCTCGTCTTCGAGCTCGCGGGCCACCAGTCGGTACACCGCATTGGGCGTCAGTTTGCCACCCCGGTTTCCCACGAATAGGGCATCATGCCTGGCGCTCTGCGGCCCGGCGCTCTGTGATGCAGCGCTCTGTGATGCAGCGCTTGCGGCTTGCGCGGCTCGAGCAATCAGTGCGGGGCGAGCGACGGTCAGATAGGTGTCGATGGCACGCGCGGCCGGTCCGCCGAACGGCACAACTCGCTCTTTGCCGCCCTTGCCCAGCACGCGCACGGTTCGAGCACCGGCATCGAGCCCAGTGATCGGCAACGAGCACAGCTCCGAAACGCGAAGCGCCGCCGCGTAGAGCAGTTCGAGCACCGCGTGATCGCGCAGCGATTCGGGGTGCTCGGCGTCGCCTCGGCCTTCAACTCGGGCCAGCAGGCGGCGCATTTGCTCGTCGGCGAGCACTCGCGGAAGATCACGCGGAGCCTTCGGAGCACGGAGCCGCGACGCAGGATTGCCCGGCACCAGCCGGGAGCGTTCGAGCCAGGTGCCAAACGACTTCAGCGTCGCGACGTTGCGGGCGAGCGTTGTGGCTGCGAGCCCTTGTTGCTGACGCTGCCACAACCAGCCACGCATGAGCTCGATATCGCAGTCGGCGAGCTCGCGCGCACCAGTTTCCTCCGCGAAGTCGATGAACCATGCGAGGTCTCGCTGGTAGGCGCGCAGCGTGTGCTCGGAGTAGCCATACTCCAACTGCACGGCCGTCAAGAAACGCTCGACGGCCGTAGACAGTTGCATGTCTTCATTGTGGGCGGCGCGCGTCAGAAGCGCATTCTGGCTCGCGGCGTTTCGTCGTGCTATTGGCGTGCTACCGGCGTGCCCGCCACGATGCGACTTTGGCGCTCAGCATGAACCGAGCCAGGCTGGGGCGCCCCCGCCACGATCGCCCGGTACGCGCATCGATGCCGTGTACGGCGGGCGCGCGCGTTGCTGGACGACGTCCCAGTACAAGTTGCAGCACATCGGTCGCGAGCATCGCGGCAGAAATCTCAACGGCGGGCGCGATGGCGGGGGCATCGATTTCACCTCGCGCGACCCGCGCGAAAACGTCGGCGTTCAGGTAGGGAGGGACGCGCTGCACCCAGCGCCAGAGCGGCACCGAGATCTCACCGCTGTCGAGCGCCTCCGGACTCACATCGAGCGGGAGACCCATCAGCTGTTCGAACTGCCCGGGTCGGGTGAACACCGTGTGCCAAGCGCCGAACGCGACCTCGACACCAAGCGCGACCGGGACGTGCTGCGCGCTTCCTGCGCGTGCGACGAGCAGCCCCAACGACGGGAGCGTGAAGTCGGTTCCGTCAACAACCGCATCCGCGCCCCGCACAAAGGCGTCGATGCTGCCAGCCGAAACGCCCTCGGACCATTCGTCGACTGTGACAATCGGCGAGACCGAACGGCACAGCTCGGCGACGACGGTCGTCTTTTGCCGGCCAAGCGAGTCGAGTGTCGATGCCGCCTGCCGATTGAGGTTCGTGATCGAGAACGTGTCGGGGTCAGCCAGTCGCAGGTTTCCGATACCGCTCCGAGCGAGTACCTCGGCCACTCGTCCGCCAACTCCCCCGACCCCGGCAATCGCTACGGTCGCAGAGCCGAGCCTGCGGAGTTCGGCATCGGTAAATAAGCCGCGACTGCGATCCAGAAAGGTGGGACCCTGCGCCGCGGAGGGCGCAGGGTCACGCGTCACGGAACACCAGGTGCTGGTCGCCGATCGTGCCGTCCCACGGGTGCGAGTAGTACGTGCCGCGAAGGGTGCGGCGCGCACGCGAGATATCGTGCTCCACCCCCTCCCAGAAGTCGTCGAGCGGCATGTGGATCACGAAGTTCTCTGCGTTGAAGACGAACTTCGATTCGCTGATGCGGGCGCACGGATATCCGAAGCGATTGAGCCCCCTGAAGAACCACGGCTCAACCTCTGCGTACGCGTTCGATACGCCTCGCTCGCGCAACCGTTCGATCATCGCGCGAAGCAGCCCCACCTGGGCGAGGCCGACGCGGTGCTCCCGCAAAATTGCGAACCCTGAGACCTCGGCGCTGTCGGGCAAAATATCCACGTCAAACGTGTCTTCGATCTGGAGGCGTTGCCCAGCAACATGGGCCCCAAAGATCAGTCGCCCCGTGCCGACAGGCGCACCCAATGAGTCCCACACCAAGAAGTGCTCTGAGTACGCATCGTACGTGTCGATGTACATGGTGGACCCGACGTCGTCGGGTGTGAGTAGCCCCTCTTCAAGATACACACGCTGACGGAGCAGACGCCAGGTAAACAGATCTGCGTCTGAGGCTACCTGGGTGATGCGATACGCCGACATCGTGCTCGACGAACGAGCTTGAACCTCTGTGTTCACGTCAGTGACAGCCTTACGTTATTCGGTTATTCATGCGGAGGACCTCGCTCATTTCCGAGGCCCGAAGAGCCGATATTCTATGGTTTGAAGACCCTCAAGTGACGGTTTTGAGGGGGGCCTTGACAGCACTTTTTTTATCCTCTAAGAAGGCCTTACTCGCGCCGCACAAGACGCCATCGCGGGGGCGATCCGTCTGCGCGATCACCACGGGCTACCCACCCCATGAGTTCAAGTTCGGCGAGTATCGCCCGCGTCTCTTCCCCAGTCAGGCCTGCGGCGAGCGCAATCTCGTCACCGCTGCGGAAGCCGCGCAGCGGGATCGCGTCGAGCGTGCGACGGTGCGCAGCCGGTTGGCGATCAGACGCACTCGGGAGCAGTTGTTCTGCGGCGCTGATAATCCCCATGAATTCACGCAGCTCGTCGCTGCTGGATACGAGTGTGGCGCCGTAGTCGCGAATGAGTCGGTGGCAACCAGCGGAGGCTGCACTGGTGATGGGTCCGGGGACTGCTCCGAGGTTTCGTCCGAGCTCGGCCGCGTGCCCAGCCGTGTTCAGTGACCCTGACCGCATGCCCGCCTCCGTGACGAGTGTCGCCTCTGCGAGAGCGGCAATTGCCCGATTGCGTTGCAGAAACCTCCATCTAGTTGGCGCGGCCCCCGGCACCATCTCGGAGCACACGACCCCGGTCTCCGCAATACGTTCAAGCAGCGATTCGTGGGCACTTGGGTAGGCGCGGTCGGCCCCGCCCGCGAGCACGGCAATCGTGGGGACGCCTGCGGCGAGCGCGGCGCGGTGTGCGACCGCGTCGATGCCGTAGGCCGCACCCGACACGATTGCTACTCCGGCGGACCCTGCGGTGTCCACGAGTTCTGCGGTGATGTTCGCGCCGTAGCCGGTGCACGCCCGTGCACCCACCACAGCGAGCGCTTTTGCGCTGAGCTCGGCGGGTTTGCCCCGCGCCCAGAGGAGTTGTGGAGAGTGCGGTCCGAGATCGTTCAGAGACGTCGGCCACAGGATTGATTCTGGCCCGATGACCTGCAGTCCCGCGGCAACGGCGCGGTCGAGGTCAGTCAGGCTCGCGGATCGGTCGAGACGCGGAAGCCAGCGAGCGACCGCGGCGGAGAGCGTGCGACCATCAATCGCGATCCCGGCTGCAGCCGCGGCCGTTCGCAATTGACGTGCGGCACCGACGGTACCCCGGTGAGCGCTGCCCTCCTCACGCGCGTACTTCCCAGACTCCCCCGCGAGCAGTTCAAGCGCTGGCAATGCTCCGAGCGTATCGATCAGTGTTCCTGCCACCGCGTCGCCGGGTTCGATGAGCCGCGACCACACCACTCTGGCAAGCAGGACGTCACGGGCGGTGTCGCAGCGTGATTCGGCGTACTGCGCCTGCGGCCGTACGGGCATCGGGGCTGGGACCAGCTGATCGAGGAGTTCAGGCACCCCTGAGTCGGAGCATCTGATCAATTTGCTGATGCTCATGCGAAGTCACCTCCGCGCAGAGCCAGTGCCCGGGCAACCTCTGGCCGGCGCGGGCGGTCTTTGCCGGCGAGGTCGCTCACCGTCCAGGCGACGCGCAGAGCGCGATCGTAGCCTCGCAGCGTCAGGGCACCGCGCGCGAGCGCGTGGTCGAGTACGGCGGTATCGGCGCGCGGCAGCCGCAGGCGTGCACTGCGCAGCCACCTTCCCGGTACGTCGGCGTTCACCGACCACGGGGTATCGGCCCAGCGGGCGGCGGCGAGCGCTCGAGCCCCCGCCACTCGCTCACGCAGCTCTTCGCTCGATGGGGTTCGTTCGTGGGGGTCATCGAGCAGCACCTTCGATACGCGGTGCAGTGTCAGCCGCAGATCAATGCGGTCGGCGAGTGGCCCCGAGATGCGTTGCTGATAGTTCACGCGCACGCGCGGCGTGCATTTGCAGCGCAGTGCCGTGTCGGGAGACCCGGCGTTGCCGCACGGGCACGGGTTGGCGGCGAGCACGAGCTGCACCTGCGCGGGGAGCACTGTGCGGATGCGTGCGCGGTGTATCTCAATGCGCCCGGTCTCAAGTGGCTGCCGCAGTGCGTCGAGCACGGTGCGCGGAAATTCGGGTGCCTCATCGAGAAACAGCACCCCGTGACAGGCCCGGGTGATCGCGCCCGGTCGCACCTCGATGCCCTGCCCGCCACCGATGATCGAGGCCGTTGAGGCCGTGTGGTGGGGATTTTCAAACGGTGGCCGTCGCACGAGCTCCAGCAGCGGTGAACCACCCAGTGAGGCGATGCTGCTTGCCTCGAGCGCCGCGTCATCGGCGAGCTCGGGGAGCAGCGTGGGAAGGCGCGTCGCGAGCAGTGTCTTGCCCGCTCCCGGCGGGCCAAGCAATGACACATGGTGCCTGCCGGCCGCGGCAATCACCATGGCTTCAACCGCCTCCGGTTGGCCGACGATATCGGCCATGTCGACCGCTGAACCCGGGAGGTCTCTGGCCGGCGGGACGGCCGTCGAGGTGCTCGCGAGCACGATGCGCCCGCGATCCGGCTCTCCGCGATACCACCCCACTGCACTCGCAAGGTCTCGCACCGCGATGACCTCGATGCCGGGCACGAGTGCGGCCTCCGCCCCGCACGATTCCGGCACCATCACCCGCCGGAAGCCCAGCGACCGAGCGGCAGCAGCCGATGAGAGCAGCCCGGCTGGCCTGCGCAGCTCTCCATCGAGCGCCAACTCCCCCAGGTGTGCGACCTCGGAGAGGCCGGTGACGGGGAGGTGCCGCGATGCGGCGAGCGCGGCGAGCGCAATCGCTAGATCAAACCCGGAGCCGTGTTTCGGAAGCGAGGCCGGCGAAAGATTCACCGTGATGAAACGATCTGACAGTGGCATCCCCACCTGGGCGGTCGCCGTGCGCACCCGCAGTTTCGCCTCGGCGAGCGACGTGTCGGGGAGGCCGATGATTGCGATGCCGGGGAGCTGCTGAGAGATCGCAGATTCAACCATCACGGTGGTGCCGTGCAGCCCCGTGAGCGCGATGGAGGCCGCCCGGCATACAACGCCACTCACAAGAGGCCCCGCAGGTGATCGATGCGGGGCGGGGCGCCGGGCATCAGGGTGATACCGATGGCGTCGATGCGGAGGCCCGCCCCCGGAGCCGAGTGTCCACGCACCCAGTCGAGCAGGAGCCGCCGCAGGCGCGCCGCCTTTCGGGCCGTGATGGCTTCGAGGGGATTACCGTAACCCGCGCCGCTGCGAGTCTTCACCTCTACCGCGACGATGACGCCCTGATCGGAGACGACGAGGTCAATTTCGCCGTGTCGGGTACGCCAGTTGCGGTCAAGCACGCGCAGACCGAGCCCCTCGAGATACGCTGCGGCGATGCTCTCGCCACGTGCCCCGAGCGCTTGGTTATGGGGTGACTCGCCGCCCGCGCCACTGGGCGGAACCTCGTGCCGTGATGCCGTTGTGCGCTCCATGTTGCACCTCCTGGAGCACCAGCATGGGTGCAGCGGAGAATGCTGTGGAGCGGTTTGAGAAGAATGTGGAGAAGTCGGCGATATCTCGAATACTGGCCGCGTTGTGAGCGGAAATCACACCACCGCTCAGCACCATACTTCGCTCAGCTCAGCACCACACCCCGCGCAGCGTTACTCGTCGAGCGCGAGCTCCTGCGGCAGTGAGAACTCACGGGCCGACAGCTCTTCGACGTTGACGTCCTTAAACGTGAGCACGCGCACCGACTTCACGAACCGGTCAGCGCGATACACATCCCACACCCAGACATCGGTCATCGCGAGTTCGAAGTAGAAATCGCTGCCGGCATCTTGGCGCTTCAGATCGACGTCGTTTGCCAGATAGAAACGTCGCTCAGTCTCGACGACATAGCGAAACTGGCTCGCGATATCGCGGTACTCGCGAAACAGCGACAGCTCGGCTTCGCGCTCGTAATCGTCTAGCTCGTCCTCGTTCATCCTCACCATCCTACGCCGACTGGCCCGCGAGTTTCGAGCCCCGTGCGGGCCGCGACGCGCCCATGACCGCGAGATTGACTTATTCGAACATATGTTCGAATATACCTGCATGAACTCCCCCGCGACCGTCCGCTCGCTGCAGCAGCGCATCTCCGAGATGCAGCCGGTGCGGCTCGACGCTCGCGTACTGCCCACACTGGCCGGTCTGCGCCCGCTGCTTCCCGGCGGGTCGCTGCGCATGGGGGCGAGCTACGCCGTGCAGGGTTCGCGGCAACTGGCGCTCGCGATGCTCGCGGAGGCATCGGCGTCGGGTGCGTGGTGCGGGGTGATTGGCGACCCCTCGTTCGGGGCTGAGGCCGCTGCCGCGCTCGGTATCGCCCTCGACCGATGCGTCGTCATTCCGCACCCCGGAGCCGATGCGATGGGACTCACCGGCGCGCTCGCCGAGGTACTCACCGTCGTACTCTTGGCCCCCACGTCCCGCCCGAGCCCCGCCGAGGCCGAGCGCATCTCGGCCCGTCTGCGCGATCACGATGCCGCACTCATCGTCGCCGGAACGTGGCCGCGACCCGAGTCAACGCTGCACGTCACGGCCTCCCGGTGGGACGGCCTGGGCCGCGGCCACGGGGTGCTTGCGAACCGCGAGCTGGTGGTGCAGTCGCAGGATCGGCTCGGCGCCAGGAAGCACACCGTTCGGTTCGAGCAGGGCGCGGTCGTCTCCCCCGACACCGCACCTGTCAGACGGCTGGCCGCACTATGACCGCCGAGCGCACACTCATCTTCTGGGTGCCCGACTGGCCCGTGCACGCACTGCTCCGTGATGACGCGGCAGACGGGCTCTCCCCCGATGCCCCGCTCGCCCTCATTGCGAACCGCATCGTGATCGCCTGCTCGGCCGCCGCCCGCATGGAGGGCGTGCGCACCGGCCTCCGAGAACGCGAGGCACAGACCCGCTGCCCAGAACTCGCGGTCTACCCCCACGCTCCAGAAACCGACGCGCGACGATTCGCACCCATCGTCGCGGCGCTCGAGCAGCTCGTGCCCGGCGTCGAGCTCGTGCGCCCCGGGCTCTGCGCCATGCGCGCACGCGGGCCAGCGCGCTACTACGGAGGCGAGGCACCGGCAGGCGCCGCGGTACTCAGGCTCGCGGCTGAGCTCGGCCTCCCTGACGCGCGAGTCGGGATCGCGGATGGCAGATTCACCGCCGAGCAAGTCGCGCGGTCGGCGTCGACCGACCCCGGCATCACGGCGCCCGGTGAAGGGCTCCGCATTGTCGAGCCGGGTGCCTCGCCGGCGTTTCTGTCGCCACTCCCGGTGTCACGCGCCACGGATGCCGGGCTCGCCGAAACGCTGCAGGGGCTCGGCATTCGCACACTCGGCGCGCTGGCGGCGCTTCCCGAGGATGCGGTGCGGCAGCGCTTCGGGCCGCTGGGACTCACCGCGCATCGGCGCGCAACCGCCTCTGGGGCTGGCCACGGCGCCGAAGTGCGCCCCCGCGAACCGGTTCGCGAGCTCGCGGTAGACCTCACATTCGAGACGCCGCTCGACGCGGCAGATCAGCTGGCGTTTGCCTGCAGCGCGCTCGCCGAACGCTTCATCGGCGGTCTCACCGAAGAACGCCTCGTGTGCACCGTGCTCCGCGTCGAGCTCACGGACGACATTGGCGTACACCACGAACGAGAGTGGGCACACCCGCGGCACTTCACCGCGGCCGATACGGTCGGCCGTATTCGGTGGCAGGCCGCATCCGCCGCGACCGAGACAGATCGCGGCGGCGCCGGCGTCGTGCGCGTGCGCATCACCCCCGTACACACCGACCGCATCGCCGCACACGAGCCGGCCCTCTGGAGCACCGAACCAGACGAGCGCGTGCACCATCACCTCAGCCGCGCGCAGAGCCGTCTCGGCCACACCGGAGTGGGCACGGTCGCACTCGCGGGCGGGCGCCTCCTCGCGGATCGGCAACGGTTCGTGCCCTGGAGCACCGCGCGCGTCGAGCGCACGAGCGCACGCACGTCTGCGTCGGGGCCGTGGCCCGGCGCGCTCGTCGGTCCCGTGCCCAGCCGCGTGTTTCCGACGCCGCTCCCCGCCGCGCTGCTCGACGCCACGGGCGCCCCCGTCGAGATTGACGCGGACGATCTGCTGACCACCGACCCCGCTCAGCTGCGCGTGGCGACCACTGCATTCGAGGCCGCCGTTGCGGGCTGGTCCCCGCCCTGGGCTGTGCGCGAGAGGTGGTGGGAGGGCGCCCCCGCGCGGTTCCGCATCCAGGTGCAGCTCGCCGACGGCGACGCCTGGCTGCTGCTCTGCGAAGCCGGCGAGTGGCTGGCCGAGGGGCGCTACGACTGACCGCTGCGAGCGCACCCACACAGCACGCCGCACCGCACACCGCACACCGCACACCGCACGCAACACCGCACACAATCGACACCACTCTCGCGAACGGAGGCATCATGCGCTGGGACAATTCCTCGCTCCCCTGGAAGGAGTTCGAGCGCCGCCTCTCGGGCCGCGCACCGAACGAGACGGCGGCCACCGAGACCGCACCAGACGAAACCGCGGCCGAAGGGGCCGGGGGCAAAACGCAGCCGGCAACGCCAGCAGTCGCGCACCCCGCAGCCACCGACGTGCCCTATGCCGAGCTCCACGCCCATTCTCACTTCAGCTTTCTCGACGGCGCGTCATCCCCCGAGCACCTCTTTGATGAGGCGGCCCGGTTGCGACTCGCGGGCATCGCGCTCACCGACCACGACGGGTTTTACGGCGCCGCGGCCTTCGCCGACGCCGCCGACACCCGCGCGCGACAGGCGGCGAGCACACCGACCGACGACACGGCGACGCTCCCCCTCACCGTGTACGGCGCAGAACTCTCACTCGGACTTGACGCACCCCAGCTCGGCGCCACCGATCCCATGGGCACCCACCTGCTCGTACTCGCCCGCGGCACGAGCGGCTATCACCGGCTCGCAGCCGCAATCACCGAGGCGCAGCTCGCGGGCGGCGAAAAGGGACGGCCACTCTACGATCTCGAGGCCCTCGCAGCTGCGGGAGGAGGCGAGTGGGCGATCCTCACCGGCTGCCGCAAGGGCGCTGTGCGGCGCGCCCTCGAGGGTGCCTCGACCCGGGCTGCGGGCGACGATCAAGCACTGATCGAGCTCGACCGGCTCACCGCGCTCTTCGGTCGCGACAGCGTGCACGTAGAGCTCAGCCACCACGGCCACCCGGGCGACGATCCGCGCAACGACCGGCTCGCCGAGCTCGCCGCGGCGCGCGGCCTGCCGACCCTCGTAACCGGAAACGTGCACTACGCGACCGCCGCCGGCGCACCGCTCGCCGAATCAATGGCCGCCGTGCGCGCCAGACGCAGCCTCGCAGAACTCGATCCTCACCTCCCGGCATCGGGCGCAGCCCACCTGCGCAGCGGGGCCGCAATGCTGCGCCGCTTCGCGCGGCACCCCGACGCCATCGCGCGCACGGTGCCACTCGCCGAAGAACTCGCGTTCCCGCTGCGTGCGGCTCGCCCGCACCTCCCGAAGCTCGCGCTCCCCGACGGCCATACCCAGATGAGTTGGTTGCGCGCGCTCGTGTGGGAGGGGGCAGAGCGCCGGTACGGCACGCCCCTCTCTGACAAGCACCGCACCCGTATCGAGCGCGAGCTCGAGGTTATCGAACAGAAAGACTTCCCGGGCTACTTCCTGATCGTGCACGACCTTGTGCGCGAGGCACGCAGCCGCGAAATTCTGTGCCAGGGGCGCGGATCGGCGGCGAACTCCGCAGTCTGCTTCGTGCTCGACATCACCTCGGTCGATTCGATCCGATACGACCTGCCGTTCGAGCGCTTCCTGTCAAGCCTGCGCGACGAGGAGCCCGACATCGACGTCGATTTCGATTCGGAGCGCCGCGAAGAGATCATTCAGTACGTCTACGAACGCTACGGCCGACGCAATGCCGCCCAGGTCGCGAACGTCATCACGTATCAGCCGAAGGCAGCGGTTCGCGACGCAGCAAAAGCGCTCGGGTACAGTGCCGGCCAGCAGCGAGCCTGGACGCGCGGTCTGGAGCGCAGACGCACGATCGAGACGGACCCCGAGAGCCCGATCCCGCTCGCCGTGCAGCACCTCGCCCAGGCGTTCCAGAAAGCGCCGCGGCACCTCGGCATCCACTCTGGAGGTATGGTGCTGACCGAGCGGCCCGTCGGGGAAGTCTGCCCCATTGAGCACGCGCGCATGGAGAATCGCACGGTGCTGCAGTGGGACAAAGAGGGCTGCGAAACGATGGGCCTCGTGAAGTTCGACATGCTCGGGCTCGGCATTCTGAGCGCGCTGCGTCACACCTTCGACCTCATCGCGGCATCGACCGGCGAGCAGTGGACCTTCAACACCGTGCCGAAAGAGGAGGCCGGGGTCTATGACATGCTCTGCCGAGCCGACGCGGTCGGGGTGTTTCAGGTTGAAAGCCGTGCCCAGCTCAACACGCTGCCGCGCCTGTTGCCGCGCACCTTCTACGACCTCGTCATCGAGATCGCTCTGATTCGCCCCGGGCCAATTCAGGGCGGCGCGGTGCACCCGTTCCTGCGCCGCAAGAACGGCCAGGAGGCGGTGGCCTACGCGCACCCCAAGCTCGAGCCGGTGCTCAAACGCACACTCGGCGTGCCGCTCTTCCAGGAGCAGCTCATGCAGATGGCGATGATCGTGGGCGGCTGCAGCGGCGAAGACGCCGACCTGCTGCGGCGGTCCATGGGGTCAAAACGCGGCCAGGAGCGCATCGACAGCCTGAAGGCGAAGCTCTTCGTTGGCATGGCAGAAAACGGCATCACCGGCGACGAAGCGGTGCGCGTGTACGAGCAGATCGAGGCGTTCGCTGGGTTCGGGTTCGCCGAGAGCCACTCGATCAGTTTCGCCCTGATTGTGTACGTGAGTTCCTGGTGCAAGCTCCACTATCCCGGCGCGTTTCTCGCCGGCCTGCTGCGTGCGCAGCCGATGGGGTTCTACAACGCCCGCTCCCTCACCGAGGACGCGCGGCGGCACGGCGTCGAGATTCTGCCACCCGATGTGCAGCGCTCCGGTGCGCTCTCTGGCCTCGAAGCGATCGCGCAGGATCACCGAGCCCCGACCGGCTCTGACGCTTGCCTGTTACACGATCAACCAGCGCCGGGGCCGTTTGTGCAGGGCTCCCCTGACACGAGCGCCCTGCACCGCAGGGATGGCGCGTTTGCCGTGCGGCTCGGCCTGACCGAGGTGCGCGGCATCGAGCGCGACACCGCCGAGCGCATCGAACGCGCGCGAGCCGAAGCACCGTTTCTAGATCTGGCAGATCTCGCCCGCCGCGCCGACCTCGACCGCACCCGCCTGGAAGCACTCGCGGCCTCCGGCGCCTGCGAAAGCCTCGGGCTCGATCGCCGCGAGGCGCTCTGGGCGGCGGCTCCGGCCTCGGACAACCGCGAGCGCTTTCTTCCCGGGATCGCAGTGCACGTGCAACCGCCGCTGCTGCCCGTGCTTACCGAGGCGGAACAGACGGCTCTTGATCTGTGGACCACGGGGGTCGCCACCGGCACCCACCCGCTCGCGCTGCTGCGCGACGGGCTTGACGCGCGAGGCGTGATTCGCTCGGACCGCACCAAACACGCGCGGCCGGGCGTAGTGGTGGAGGTCGCGGGGCTCGTGACCCACCGGCAGCGCCCTGGCACCGCGAGCGGCATCACCTTTCTCACGCTCGAGGATGAATCGGGCACGGTCAACATCGTCACGTGGGCGCAGGTGTGGGCGCGCAACCGGCTTGTCGCGCGAGCCTCGCCAGCGCTGATCGTGCGCGGCGTGCTCGAGCGCTCCCCTGAGGGCGTCGTAAACGTGATTGCCCAGACCTTCGAGCCGCTTGCCGCACCCATCGGCGTCGCCTCCCGCGACTTCCGCTGAGCGAGGCGACGGCTCCCGCTCAACCGACACCGACCGGCTAAGCTGGCCGGGTGCATACCTCGACGGCGCTGCTCACCGATCACTACGAACTGACGATGGTCGATGCCGCGCTGCAAGCCGGCACCGCCCACCGACGCAGCGTCTTCGAGCTGTTCGCGAGGCGCCTCTCGGGCGCCCGCCGGTACGGCGTCGTTGCGGGCACCGGCCGCCTCCTGGAGGCCATCGAGCAGTTCCGATTCGGCGACGAAGAACTCACCTTTTTACGCGAGCACCAGGTCGTGAGCGCACAGACACTCGACTGGCTTGCCGATTTCAAGTTCTCTGGCAACATCTGGGGGTATCCCGAGGGCGAGGTGTTTTTCCCGGGTTCTCCGCTCATCACGGTCGAGTCGAGCTTCGCCGAGGGCGTGCTGCTCGAAACCCTCGCGCTCAGCATCTTGAACGCCGACTCCGCGGTCGCCACAGCGGCGTCGCGCATGGTGCACGCGGCAGCAGGCAAGCCGCTTGCCGAGATGGGCTCGCGCCGCACCGGCGAGTACAGCGCAGTCGCGTCGGCTCGCGCCGCATATATTGCGGGCTTCACCGCGACGTCGAACCTTGAGGCTGGCCGCAGCTACGGCATCCCCACCATGGGCACCGCAGCGCACAGCTTCACGCTGCTGCACGAGAGCGAACTCGCGGCGTTCGAGGCGCAGGTGGCCGCGCTCGGCACCGGCACCACGCTCCTTGTCGACACCTACGACATCGACGAGGGCGTACGCACCGCTATCGAGGTCGCCGGCACCGAGCTCGGGGCCGTGCGCATCGACTCTGGCGACCTGCCCATCGTCGTCAGCCGCGTGCGTCGCCTGCTCGACGAGCTCGGGGCGACACGCACCCGGATCACGGTCACGAACGACCTGGACGAATACACGGTTGCGGCACTGGCCGCCTCCCCCGTCGACAGCTTCGGCGTCGGCACGTCGGTCGTGGTCGGTTCTGGCACGCCCACGATGGGCATGGTCTACAAGCTCGTCGCTCACGAAGACGCCGACGGCGCGTGGGTGTCGGTCGCGAAGAAGTCGGCGGAGAAGGCTTCGGTCGGCGGGCGCAAGAGCGTGCGTCGCGCACTCTCCCCTCGCGGCGTCGCGACAAACGAACTGATCTTGCTCGGCGACGGCCCGGGTGGCACAACCGAGGGCGCCGACGCCGACGGCCGCCTCGTTCTGGTGCCGCTCGTCATCGACGGCGCGATCCAGCAGGAATACACCGGCCACGACGGTATTGCCGCAGCGCGTGAGCGCCACCTGGCCAGCGTTGCGGAGCTGCCGCCGGTTGCGATGAGCCTGACGCGCGGAGATCCCGCAATCCCTACCGAGTACCGCTAACCGCGCGTCGGCCGACCAACGTCAGTCGCTCACGCCTCGCAGCAAAGCAAGCTTCGCAGCAGAGAGGCTACTTGCGCATCTCCTCGTAGACCTTTTTGCAGTCCGGGCAGACGGGGAACTTCTCGGGGTCGCGCGACGGCGTCCACTTCTTGCCGCAGAGCGCACGTACGGGCTTGCCCGTCATCGCCGACTCCATGATCTTGTCTTTGGGGACGTAGTGCGAGAACCGTTCGTGGTCTCCGTCCTCGATCTGCGAATCTTCGAGCAGCTTCTCGAGTTCGCGGTCGAGCACATCGACGCCGCCTCCGGTGTCGGAATCATTGCGCGTGAAGATACCCATGCGGTCAGTGTACTCCTGGGATCGGTGAATTAATCGAAGACCTGGGTGACTGCAATCAGCTCTGGACCGCTGCGATCGAAGAGCCACCCGCCAATCAGAACACCGAGCACCAGCACGACGAATCCGTATCCGATGCCAAAACCGAGTGCCCACATATTCGAGGCGAACTCAACATCGATGATCGCCGTGATCGCAAACCAGACCGGTGGAGCAGCGAGTGCCAGCGCCAAAATCATCGCGATGGTTTGCGCGAGGCCGGAGCCCGACCCCGACCACTGCGGCTGCACGAACGGACTGTCGCCGGGCCGCGTCGCCGGGTAGGGGGTCAGCACCGAGAAAATGCTCGACACTGCGCACGCCACCAGCAGCACGCCCAGGTTCATTCCCACGACAGCCGGCAGAATGCGCCAGTCGCCGACAATCGTCACCGTGATGCTCGATCCGATGACGGCCAGCGGCACACCGATCATGAGCACCGGCGCGAGGCGCCCAGCACGGTCAGAGCGACCGCGCGTGCCACTCGCGACGTGCTCCCAGATCGCAGTGGAGTCCATCGCGACATCGTTGTGCTGGGACCAGCCGAGCAGCAGCAGGATCACGGGCAACGGCACGAGTGCGAGCCACGTGAGCGGAGCCCCCGCGACCCAAAACGCGAGCATCATGAATATCGGCGCGAGCGGGATCGCAAAGAGTGCGACGCGATAGCGCGGATCCCTTGCCCAGTACGTCAACTGGCGTGCCGCGATTACCTGCGCGGGTCGCGCCGAGAACCGCTCAAACCAGCCGAGGCCGCTGCGCGCAATACCGGGCGAGAGCGGACGTTCAATGTGCTGGTTCGAAACGGCGACGAGCGGAAACCAGATCGCGAGCAGCACAACGATCGCCGCCGCGAGGATGCCGAGTTCAAGCAACGCGCCCTGGCTGTCGCCAGCCGCTGCAGCCTGGATTGCCGCGAACGGGGCCCCGAACGGCGTCAAAGCCAGCGTTTCAGCCGCTTGATCAGCAGTCTCGAACCCGCCAGGAGCAAAGATTGTGGCGCCGACGAACACGGCGAGCGGCAACATCGCGACGATCAGTACGACGCCAGCGGTGCGCAGTGCCCCGGCGAATCGCTGACCCGCGAGCAGTCGCGAAATGAGCGAGGTCACTCGCACACTGGCCACGGCAAAGAGTGCCGCGAGCACGCAGGCGACGGGGGCGATCCAGGCAGGATCATGCCACTCAGGGCGCGTGGTGACGAGCACTGCGAGCCAGATGACCAACAGGAAGAACGGCCACGTCAGCACCGTCGAAAGCAGCAGTGATCCTGCAACTGAACCCGACTCCGCGGGGTACTGCGCGAACTGGCGCGGCTCAAGCATCCGTCGGTTCTCGAAGAAGGGAACGATGAACACGCCGAAGAGGATCGCGGTGCCAATGATGAGGTCGACAACAGAGCGCTCGTGAGCGTCTGCCACGAGCACAGTCGGCGCGAAGGCGAGCACCACGGCAGCGGCCGCGAGCACCGCGTAGAGCAGGGCGGCACGCAGACCCTTGCCAAATGACCCGCGGAAGCTACCGCCCAGCAGCGCTACTCGGAGTCGGAAGAGCCGGAAAGCCACTCGAGCCCCTTCCTTGCATCACTCACACCGGTGAGCTGCACAAACCGCTCCTCGAGGCTGAGCCCATCGCGCACGGCGTCTACGGTGCCCTGAGCAATCACGCTGCCGTCCACAATGATCGAGACGTGGTCACATACACGCTGGATGAGATCAAGGCTGTGGCTCGACATCACGACGCTGCCACCGCCAGAAACATACTTCTCAAGAATGTCGGTGACGTTCGCCGCAGAAACGGGGTCAATGGCTTCGAACGGTTCGTCGAGAACCAACACCTCCGGTGCGTGGATCATCGAGCAGGCGAGCGCAATCTTCTTCTGCATACCGGCTGAGTAGTCGGAGACCAAGCGGCCAAGTGCCGATTCGAGCCCGAATGCTTCAGCAAGTTCGGCAGAGCGTGTGGCGACCGCGGCTTCAGCGACACCGTGCAACACGCCGCTGTAATAGAGGAGCTGGGCGCCCGTGAGCCGGTCAAATAGCCGCAGGCGATCAGGCAGCGTGCCGATAAGTCGCTTCGCCGCCGGACCGTCCGTCCAGACATCAACGCCGCTGACGGTGACACGACCCGACGTGGGGCGCAGCAGGCCGCTGATCATCGAGAGCGTCGTGGTCTTGCCAGCACCGTTCGGCCCGACGAAACCTGTGAATGAGCCCGCGTGCACGTCGATGGAGACGTCGCCCGCCGCGACGAGCGAGCCATACGTCTTCGTGAGCATCTCTGTGCGCAGCACAACGGGGTTTTGCTCGGCGATTCGGCCGCGTTCGCGGGCGCGCACCACCGATGGCACCGGCACCTCAATGCGACCGGTGCGGGGCGAGCGAGTCGCGGGTTCTTCTGAGGCTGAACCGGCGGCGGGAGGCGGCGTCGCGGAGCGCGGCGCGCCGGCAGGCTCCCCCGCGCGCGGCTCAGCGGCGACCGAAGGCGCTCCTGAATCCGTTGCTGTGTCAGGCTGCGAGGCGCCTGACGAGCCGCCCGAGGTCCGGCTCGGACGCAATCGTGATGCCCCACCAGCCCCACTGGCTACTTCGCCGATCACCGTCGCTTCATTCGGCATCGACCCCCTCTGGGGTTCGGGCGCGGGCATGGCTGACGGAGTTACGGGCGGCACGACTACTAATTTAGCAAAGGTTCGGTGTACATCGTGTGGCCTCGCCGATGGTCGGAACCCGGCAGAATAGCTTTGTGTCCTCTTCACCCCGCACCCGACCGCGTCGCGTCAGCGCGTGGTCTTCACTGTGGCTGCTGACTCGACGTGATCTGAAGGTCCGGTATTCGACGTCACTGCTCGGCTACCTCTGGTCCATTCTTGACCCGCTGCTGATGAGCTTGATCTACTGGTTCGTCTTCACGCAGGTCTTTCAGCGCACGGTCGGCGAGCAGCCGTACATCGTTTTCTTGCTCACCGCACTGTTGCCCTGGGTGTGGGTCAACGGCGCCATTTCGGATTCGACACGCGCGTTTTTACGAGACGTGAAACTCGTGAGATCGGTCGCCCTTCCGCACTGGATCTGGGTCGGGCGCATCGTGTGCTCAAAGGGCATCGAGTTTTTACTGAGCCTGCCAGTGCTCGCAGCATTCGCCATTTTCACCGGCGCGCCCGTAGGTTGGGGCATCCTGCTGATGCCCGTCGCCGTCGTGCTGCTCGCGATGCTGACGCTCGGAGTTGGACTCATTGTCGCGCCACTCGTCGTCTATTTCCGCGATCTTGAACGGGCCACGAAACTGATTCTTCGGGTGCTCTTCTACGCATCGCCCATCATTTACGGCGCGGCGGACCTCCCCCATTTCGCTCAGCCCCTCGCCTGGTTCAATCCGCTGTCAGGAATCTTTGCCCTGTTCCGCGCCGGTTTCTTCCCGGATCAGATCGACTGGCCACTGATCGGCGCGTCGACCGCAATGACTCTGGTCTTCCTGGGCATTGGAATTCTCGTCTTCCGCCGCACCATCGGCGGCGTACTCAAGGAGCTGTGACGTGACCGCTTCACACCTGTCTGACTCCGCAGCTACCCCGGCGCTCGAGAAGATCATTTCCGTCTCCGGGCTCGGCGTGCGATTCCGTCGCAACCGGGGGTCCCGACGCAGCTTTAAAGATCTCTTCTCCGGTCGTTCCCGCCGCGGGCGCCCGGGCGACTTCTGGGCACTGCGCAACGTTTCGTTTGACGTGCACGCTGGGGAGGCCATTGGCGTCGTCGGCCGGAACGGTCAGGGCAAATCGACCCTGCTCAAGCTCGTGGCCGGTGTGCTCTTTCCCGACGAGGGCCGAGTCGACGTGCACGCAGGAGTCGCCCCCCTCATCGAAATCACCGGCGGCTTCGTCGGCGATCTGACGGTGCGCGACAATGTGTGGCTCACCGCTGGTCTGCACGGGCTGAGCAAACGCACGATCGCCGATCGATTCGACTCGATTGTCGAGTTCGCGGGCGCCGAAGACGTGACAGATACCCCGTTCAAGCACCTCTCGAGTGGCATGAAGGTGCGCGTCGCATTCTCGGTAATTTCACAGCTGGAAGAGCCCGTGTTGCTCGTCGATGAGGTGCTCGCCGTCGGTGACCGGGCGTTCCGCGCAAAGTGCTACACGCGCATCGAACAGATTCTTGCCGAGGGCAAGACGCTCTTCCTCGTGTCCCACAACGAGCGCGATCTGCGCCGCTTCTGCTCGCGCGGACTCTACCTCGATCGTGGCAAGCTCGTGCTTGACGGCCCGATAGATGACGTGCTGGATCGCTATAACGACGATCACCCGGCCTAATTCGGCTCGTCTACCCTCGGCCCAGCGCCGCGTGCTTCACCCGCTCGGCATCGGCCTTCGCC
This sequence comes from Leucobacter sp. NPDC058333, assembly GCF_042726155.1. Classification (NCBI taxonomy): domain Bacteria; kingdom Bacillati; phylum Actinomycetota; class Actinomycetes; order Micrococcales; family Microbacteriaceae; genus Leucobacter; species Leucobacter sp. NPDC058333. The sequence goes on along the minus strand of NZ_JBHXHV010000001.1, from coordinate 1,498,657 downwards.
AGCAGATCGGCGATGGCCGCGTGGAAACGGCGCGTGGGAGCTCCGGGCGTGGTGTCACCGAAGTAGTGCGCCGACCACGTAACCAGGCGCTCGCGCGCCTCGTCGTCGCCGATTACGCGATCCAGCACCGATTCGATATTGCCAGTCTCAGTGGCCGTCAGCCACTCACACACGCTCAGGTACCCCACCTCGTCGACGGCAGCGGCCGCTTCGACGGGGCGCGTGACCATCAGCGGGCGGCCCGTGGCTAGCCGGTCGTAGATCATTGCCGAGATGTCGCAGATGGCGACGTCGGGCAGACTCAGCTGCCAGCCGAGGCTCGGGCTCGTGTCGTACACGTGCTGCGCTGTCGCGTCGTCTCGATTTGCGGCCTCGATCATCTCGATGATGCGCTGGTTCGCCGCCCCGAATTCGCTGTCGACAACGCCACTGCGCGGGTGCGGCCGGTAGACGACGCGGTGACGTCCCGTGGCGATGAGCTTGCGCACGATGGCTTCGCCGTGTGAGGCCACTGACCCGTAGCTTGCGGCCGGGCGGTCACCCTCCCAGGTGGGTGCATAGAACACCACTGTTCGATTGTCAGGGGTGAAGGGCGGTTCGCCGTCGAGATGGTCGGCCTGCGGGCGCCCGATCGGCACGGTGCGCTGGGTGACGTCGTAGTCCCAAAGTGCGCGCGACAGACGTTCGCGTGCGGCGTCGCCCGCCACAAAGGCGAAGTCGTAGGTCTTGTGCTGATTACTCGTCATGTACATCTTGTCGCTCTCACCGTGATTGACGAAGACGTGCCAGCGCTGCCCGTACCTCATCATCTGGAAATTGCGAGTGTTTTGGTTAACGTACAGAATCACGTCGAGCTGCTGCGCTTCAATGACCCGTTCGATGTCAGTCACACGCTGCACGAACTCAACGGCGAGTTCGCTCTCTTGCATCAGTTGGCGGGCGCCGGCCGCATTCCGCGCGAGGACGAGCACCGGATGCAGTTCCGAGAGTTTTCGCAGGGGCGCGTACCACTGCCGCATCTGATAGATATTCACGTCGCTGTCGGCGAAGTAGACGCCGACCCGAAAGTGCTGCTCTGGCAGTTCGCCACGCGCTTCGATGAGCTGCCGCAACTGAAAGTACGCCTGACGTCCCTTGAGTACGCGCTTACCGAGCCTGAGTGCGCGCTTCACATCCTTCGCCACCTGCATCCCACCAGCCTAACCGGAGTCACAGCTGATCCACCTGAGTCGCCGAGGCGCGAGCGTACCCAAACGGCCCGTTACCGGCCCCTTTCCGACCATTTCGGTACACTCGCCGAGCGTAAGCACGGGTGAGCGGGGGCGGCGCAGGCTGATATGGGAGGATCGTGGCGTGCGACTTCCTCCCCTTCCCGAGCTGCCAGCCGTGAGCTACGTCATGCCCGTGCTGAACGAAGAAGGGTTTCTCGACCGGGCCGTGCGCACGATTCTCGCGCAGGACTATCCCGGCGAGAAGGAGATCGTACTCGCGCTCGGCCCATCTACCGACGCAAGCGACGCCATCGCAGCCGCACTCGCGGCCGAGGACGCGCGCGTACGGCTCGTTGCGAACCCCGAACGTGATATCCCAGCTGGCCTCAATCGTGCCCTGGCGGTGAGCCGGTATCCGGTCATCGTGCGCGTCGATGCGCACTCAGAACTCACTCCCGATTACACACGCCTCGGAGTTGAAGCGCTGCGCGTCGAGCGCGCCGCAAACGTTGGCGGCGTCATGCGCGCCGCGGGTGCCGACGACGTACAACGCGCGATTGCCCGTGGGTACAACAGCCCGTATGGCCTCGGCGGCGGGGCCTACCACGGTGACGGAGTTCCCGGCGAAGCCGAATCGGCGTACCTCGGAATCTTTCGTCGCGAGGCCATCGAGGCTGTGGGTGGATACGATCCGGCGATCCTGCGCGGCGAGGACTGGGAACTCAATCTCAGGATCCGTCGTGCGGGCGGGCTGATCTGGTTCGCACCCGCGCTCGGCGTCACCTACTGGCCGCGTGCGAGTCTTGCCGATCTCGCGCGTCAGTTCTTCGCAACGGGCACTTGGCGTGCTGTGCTCGTGCGTCGCTACGGTCGCGCGAACCCGTGGCGCTTTTTTGCCCCTGGGGCGCTGGTGCTCGGACTCGCCGTGAGCATCGTCATTCTCGCACTGCTCGCCTTCGGCGTGTTGCCGTGGGCATCTGGCTGGCCCGTTCTGCTACTTCCGGCGGTCGCGTATCTCGGTGGCATCGCCGTCGCTACGGCGCGCATTCCCGACCAGCGCGGTGCGCGCGATCGCTTGCTCACCGCGGCAACCCTCGTGACCATGCACCTGAGTTGGGGCACCGGATTTTTGCGCGGCATCGTCTTTGGTGGCGGGCGGATCTTCGGCAGCGGCCGAGTCGTCGATCGGTCGCGAGTGTAGCGCGCACGTTCGGTGCTCGCGCGCGGCGAACGTCGCTAGAGGGTCCCGCGGGAGACCAGCGCGTCGATAACACGTTCCGCCGCATGGCCGTCGTCGTGGGGAACGAACCGCTCACGCCAGTTCTCGGCGGCCGCGGCGTACTCGCGCATCCACGTCGCATCGCGTCCCTCAGCCGCGAGCACCTGCGCGTGGGCGAGGACGTCTGCACGTTCGGACAGCAGGGGGCCCGGGGCGACTCGTTCGAAATCAAACGTGAAGCCGCGCTCGCGGTCTCGGTAGGCCGCAAGATCAGGAACGAAAAACAGCATCGGAGTGCGCGACACCGCCGCGTCAAACATGATCGAAGAGTAGTCGGTGACGAGCACGTCAGCGGCCAAGATGATATCGACGACGTCGGGGTGCTGTGAGGCGTCGATGACGCGAGCGTCGGTTCCGCCATAGCCACCGAAGGCGTGCGTGCGGGTGTGGCCACGGGCGATCACGACCCACTCTTCCCCGAGTTCCTCAGCGAGCCGCCGAACGTCAAGATCGTCGACAAGTGTTACGCCGCGGTCGCGCCAGGTCGGCGCATACACGAGCACGCGCGCCCCGGGCGGCACCCCCAGACCAGCACGCGCGAGCTGCACCTCAACCGGGTTGGCGGTGTCTCCGGCCATCGCTCGCGCGAGTCGATCGTTGCGCGGATATCCGGATTCAAGAATCTCGCCGCGGAACGCGTAGCTCGAGCGAAACTGTTCGGTCGAGTGGGCGTTCTGGGAAAGCATGAGGTTCCAGCGCCTGCTTTCGCGGTGAATCGCGAGTCGTGTGCGCCAACCGACGTTCGGGCGACCGAGCGCCAGGTGCTTGAGCATCGTGCCGTGCCAGGTCTGCACCACCGTCTGCCCCCGCCTACGCCGGAACCCGTAGCGCAGCCAGTCGTTCACGATCAGCAGTCGCGCGTGCCTGCGCGCTGCGAACCACTCACGGCCACCGACGAGGAGCGGCACCGCGCCGGCGGGCACCGTTTGCCGTTCGCTCGTGACACTCCAGTATCTTGCCCGATCGGGGAACCGCCGCGCGATCTCGCGATCGAGCGCGAGCGGATTGCAGCTGACCTGGCGCCCATAAAAACTCTCGAAGAACACAGCGTCTGCCGGGATGAGCTGGGCTGTGGGAGTGCGCAGGCGAGCAATTTCCGTGAGCACACGATCGGCCGAATTGCCATCGGTGTGCGCGTGGAAGCGGGCAGCAAGAGCGTTCGCCTCGCGGGCGAGCGTGCGGTGTTCCGACGGAACTGCGAGCGACATCAGGCGCTCGCACACGCCTGCCCAGTCGAGCGCAACGCGACCGGCGGAGGTGACCTCAAGCGGTTCGTAGAGGCCGCGCGTCCGACCGTAACTTGCTAGGTCGGGGGCGAACCACAGAATTGGCCGCCCCAGCAACGCGAAATCGATTGCGAGCGATGAGTAATCGGTGATGACGGCGTCAAATGCCCCGAGTGCCGGTGTGATGTCGCGGAGGGTCTCGGCGCCGAGCACGTGCACTCGGTCGCCGAGCAGCGCGTCGTAAGCGCCACGACCAAGCGGGTGAGACCGGATCACGAGGTGCGCACCGAGCCTGGCGAGTACGCCACGAATCTGTTCGGCCTCGGCGGCGGTCGGTATCGCCGGATCTGCCTCACCGTCACGCCAGGTCGGCGCATAGAGCACGAGCGAGTCTTCCGCGGCGATTGTTGCGCCAGAGCTCGTGTTCGCGCCCGAGCTAATGCCCGCGCGCGCGCCCGCGTCCGCGTCCGCACCCGCGAGCAGTTCTACAACTCGTGCGCGTGCGTCGGCGGCCTCGGAGGGGTTCAGCGCTTGACGGGCAAGGGCGTCGTCGCGGGGGTCCCCCAGCACGCGCACCTTTCCCGGCGCAACTCGGAAGGCAGATCGCAGGCGTTCGGCAGCGACCGGTGAACCTGCGACGTACAGGTCAACCTGGCGAGAACCAGCTCGGTACATGCGGCGCAGTAGCGCACGCACCGGCGCGGGGCCTCGCACCGCGGTGGTGACCGGCGAGTCCAGGTGCAGACGCTTCAACGGTGCGCCGTGCCAGAGCTGCACGATGAAGCCCCCGGTCACTCCGAACCGGTTGACGTCGCCCAGTCCATGTGTGACCACGATGTGCCCCGCCCGCAGCGTCGCCCAGAACCCCTGCCGACTGCGGCGCAGCACCGGGGTGAACCCTTCGGCCCGGGCGCGATCGGCCTCGTGTTCATTGGCAACGAGCCACTGAATCTCGGCGTCCGGCTGCGTGGCTTGCAGTCGCCGCGCGACTGCGAGGGCACCCTCACCGACGCCTGCACCACTGCCGAACACCCAGCGAAGCGTGACGCGCGGCACGAACCACGACAGGATCAACGACAGGGCGTATTTCGGAATGGCGAGGAGCTTCGAGAGGTTGCCGCTCGCGAAGTCGAATCCGGCGGTACTCATCGCTTCAACTGTAGGGCATCGAGTACGCCCGAGAGGATCGTGCCGGACCTCACAGCGACTCCGCGCAGACACGCGAACGCCGCGACCGCTTCCGTGAGGAAACGTGCCGCGGCGTTCGTCGGGAGCCCAATCCCTAATTGCGTCGAGTTACCACTTCAAGGTGCCGAGAGTCGCCTCGGTCTCACCGGCCTTACCGTTGCGGGTGTACTCGATCGTCACCTTGCTGCCGCCCGCGTGTTCGCGAATGAGCGCGGACACCGAGGTGCCGTCGACCGCTGCGACGCCGTCCACCGCGGTGATGACGTCTCCGGCCTTCAAACCAGCCTTCACCGCTGCTCCACCGTCAGAGACATCTACGAGCAGGCCACCGGCGTGGTTCGCATCGGCGTCGGTGTCTTGCGAGGAGTCAGCGACTGAGGCGCCGAGTAGACCGTGCGACGGCTGATCTCCCGCGATAATCGCGTCTGCGACGCGCGACACGAGGTTCGACGGAATAGCGAAGCCGAGCCCGACGCTGCCGGCCGTATCACCGGTCGTGGAGGTCGAAGCGATAGCCACGTTGATCCCGATGAGCTCACCATTCCCGTTCAGCAGCGCTCCACCAGAGTTACCCGGATTGATCGAGGCGTCCGTCTGGATCACGGGCAGGGTCACACTGCCGCTCGACGCGGCGGGCTGTTGTTGCTGGCCCTGCTCGTCGGGGAGGCCGAACCGGAAGTCCCACGGCGAGGTGCCGCTGTCGCCGGAGCCACTATCGCCCGAACCGCTGTCACCGGAGCCGCTGTCGCCCGATCCATTGTCGCCCGACGGCTGATCCTCAATCAGCGGGCTGCCCACCGAGATACCGCGGTTGAGTGCGCTCACGACGCCGCTGGTGACGGTGTTTGCAAGGTTGAGCGGTGCGCCGATCGCAACAGTCAAATCACCGACATCGATCTTGTCGGAGTCGGCAACCTTGATCGCGGGAAGGTCGGTCGCATCAACCTTGACGACTGCGAGGTCGGCGTATGGATCGACGTCAACAACGCTGCCATCAAAGATGCGCCCATCGCTCAGCTTGACGCGAATCTTCGCGTCACTCATCGCTGCTCCATCGAGCGTGACAACGTGAGCGTTCGTCACGATGTACCCGTCCTCGGAGTAAATCACGCCTGATCCGGATCCGCTGGCACTGGCACCTGCCACCTCGAGCGTGACGACGCTCGGCGTCGCGACCGCGGCAACGCCCGAGATCGCAGTGGCATTGTCGGCGTTGTTCAGCGTAATTGCGCTGCTGCCCGTCGCCGACGCTGAGCCGGTATTGGTGGAATTCGCTGAAACCACGGCGGCAACGCCTCCGCCGACAGCACCGCCAAGCAGTGCTCCAATGGCGAGGCCAGCGAGCAACATGCCGGCTCGACCCTTCGCCGCGTTGGGCTGGGACTCAGCGCCTGCTCCGCCCGGCGCAACCGGTACGACTGGACCACCCGGTGCACCGGCGCCTGCATAACCGCCAGTTGCGTGCGAACCTGGCGCCTGAGCCCCGGCGGTGTGGGCACCGGGGTCATGGGCACCGGGGTGATGGGCACCGAGGCCGAACGCGGTGCCCGCCTCTGCGCCCACGTGCACCCCGTCAAGCGGAGTCGTCGGCGCAGTGTGCTGCGTCTGCGCCTGGTCTCCGGCGTACGGCGCATAGGCGGGCACTGCCGGAACGCCGTAGCTCTCCTGCTGCTGGTGCTGCAGCTGCTGCGTCGGAGTGGGCGGCGTAACCGGGGGCGCAACCGGCGGAATCTGGGGCTGAACCGCATCGGGTAGCTGCACAGTTGGTTGCGTGTGCTGCACCGGCGGGGCTGCCGGTGCTGCCGAGGCTGCCGGCGACTCCGCCGCGGCCTCGGGGGTCGCAGAGGAGGGGGTGATGAGGCGACCGTCTTGGTCGTACTCGGGTGTGGTGCTCATGGGGGCTCCCTTCGTGTGTACTCAGCATGGCGATGAATTCTATGTTTTACGTTTGGGAGAGCTGCAGAGCGTCTGCAGATGCTACAACTTTCCCAAAAATTCACGCCAGCCTGCGCTCGGGGGCCCCGGCGGGGCGGTCGAGAGTGCACGTCCTCAGACCGCCCCGCCCGGGAAGCACGTGTTAGGGCCTGCCGACTGCCAGGTCACCCCGCTCTCGAGCTGCCCGAGGTCTACGCAACCGCCGCGCAGCACCGAAGCACACCGCACTACAGCCGATGACAAGCGCACCCGCGCCCAGCAGCCAGAGTGATGCCGAGCCCGTACCAGTTGCGGCGAGCGCAACGGCGCTTGCGGGCCGGATCTCGAAATTCTCTGACGGCGCCCCGCATTTTCCGACGGCAATGACATGCTCATTCGTGTTCTCGATCATGACAAGCGTCTCGACATAACCGCCGAACCCGACGTGCGCGCCTCGTGTCGTCACGCTTCGTGACTGATATTTGCCTGGCCCATTGACCCGAATACCGCCGGAGTCACTGAGCTCACGCAGCTCGGTGTCTGACGCGCAAGTCAGGGCACCACCGGCGTCCCTGGCATACGCGGTGAATCGCACTCGAAACTCCACGTCGCGACGCTCGGACAACTTGCCTCCGACGATCGCCGTGTCGAACATCGGCTGCCCAACTTGCACCGAGCCAGCAGATTCGGTGCGCACCGTCGGAAACTGCACTGTCGTTGTCTCACCGGGAAGGCCGCATTCTCCCCGGTGCAGTTCACGTTCGGTGTCGCCTTCCCATTGAGAGAGCGTTTCGACCCACCAGATCGTGTCACCGTATTCGGGGAGTGCGGTTACTTCGGGCGATTTCACGCTGCCGGCTTCGGTCACCTGCACGGGGTCAAGGGTGAACAGAAGTGACTCTTCCGTGCAAGTAGCCGCGGCTGTGCCAGTTGCTGAGGCGTCGCCACGGTACCCGCGAAACACGATTCGGTGTTCGACTCCGGCGCGATCCGCAAGGTCTCCCGTGACAGTCGCCGTGTCGCTGATCACATCCCCTATCGCTGCGAACGAGGTGGCGTCTGTGGTCACCTCGGGCGCTGTGATGCGGGTCGTCTCCGTCGCGATGCCACACGCGCCCGTGTGTATGGCGGTGCGTGCGTCACCCTGCGTCAGCCACAGCGTTTCCACCCACCACACGGCGCCCACCCAGTCTGACTCTGCCAGAACGTTTGGGGACGCAACCTCCCCGGGACCCGTAACCGGGACCGCCGGGGTTCCGAAGAGGCGGTTCTCATCCGAACACGTTGGCTGCCCATCTCCGGTGTGCGCACGGTACCCGTCAAAACTCACTTCCCAGCTGGCCCCAGCGTTGGCCGCGAGACCGCCAGACACCACCGCAACGTCCGAGATCATCGCACCGACTGGCGCCGATTCGATGGCACGGGTCTCGATCTCGGGCTGCGCCACGGTGGTGGTCTCGTGTTCGATACCGCAGGCACCTCGGTGCAGGGTGCGAGGCCCATCCGGTGTCTCCAGTGAGAGGGTTTCCACCCACCAGATCGTCGCGCCGTGCTCGGGCCTCGCAGTGAAGCTTGGCGAACGTACCTCCCCGAGTCCGGTTACCGCGATCGGTTCAGAACGAAACACAATGTTCTCTGCCGTGCATGACGGGTCACCATGTGAATCCTCGGACAGGGTGCCATCGCTATCAGCGACCGGTACGTGACCGCCGGAGCGATCCGGCCCCCGGTACGCCTCGAACCGCACTGAGTACTGTGCCTTTTCGGCGAGTTTGCCCGAGATGATCGCGACGTCGTACAGCTCGTCACCGATGACCGCGTCTGGAAGTGCCCGAGTCACCACAGCGGGTTGGTCAATTTTCGTCGTTTCGTTTGCGAGCCCGCAGCGTCCCTCGTGCACTGTCTTGCCGCTCGACACGACTCGCTCGACCCAGTGAATCGTGCCTCCCGAGTGCACGGGCACCTCTGGCGATGTGAACGTGCCCGGCTGATTGACGGGTACTTTTCCGCCGTGGAACACCGGTTGAGCGAGGCATCGCTCCTCGGTGCTGAGACCGGCGAGCTCCACTTCACTCCAGGTCACGGGATCGCGGCGTTCTTCCATCACCGGGTCTCGCCCCGTCAACAGCACCGGATTGCCAGCGTCGTCGATTTCTGGCCTTCCATTTCCGTCGAGCGCCACTACCGGGTAGTCCGTGCCATCAGCGCTCACGCCGCTCGTCGGAGCGCCGGTGTCGTCGGCTACTGGGATGCGGCTTCCAGTGCCGTCGAGCAGCGCTTCGCCCCGCGAGTTCCCCCACCACTCGTTCCAGAGCAGCGCACCCGTCTCAGGCTCCGCCGCCTGCGCCAAGTACTCGTCACCCAAGACTGGCTGCCAACGCTCGTCATATTTTTGAGCGCCAACCTCTGGTTCGAGGTACGCCGTGAAATCGGTGACCGCCTCAGGCCACATCTCAACCGTTGTATCAGGTGCCTGCGACACGATCACAGAGTCCGTCATGGTGCCCCCGACGGTGGCGCTCGGCTGCGCCTGCGAAGCTACCCGAGGAGGTGCAGACGGTGGCGGCACGTCGTGACGCGCAGCCTTGAATCTGCCGGTCGTGTCGGGCCCCGACGAGCTCCCGACGGCTACGGCGATTCGTTGACCGCTCGCGCCTGATGCGGTCGCTGTGTCGTGCACTTCAAGTGCGGGCTCCCAGCCGCGGCCACCCTGGGACGCCCACGTTCCCGTCACGGAAATGTGTCGCGCGCCCGCTTTGACCTGCACATACCTCGCGGACGCCTCACCCCGAGGAACCGAGATTGATTCGACGCCGTTTCTCACGAACACTCCCCCGGTGACACTCAACGCGGTCGTACCCTTCGGGTACGCGACGCGGTAGCGACCAGCAGCGCCGCTCGGATCGGGCGCAACACGTAACGTGCGCGTCACAGGCTTGGGTGCGGCGGGCGGCTTGGCCTTCGACTTTGCATCGGCGTAGAGACGATCAGATTCAGCAATCAGTCTCTGCCCACGGGCGGAACCCTCCAACACGTGGATTTTGCGATCAAGCGCTGTGTTCCCCGACCGGAAGTTCTCACGCATCCGCCAAATTGTGAGCTGCACCGCGGCCGCTTTCCACGCGTTCGCGGTTTGACCGTGGTGGTCAATCAGATAGTTCATCTGTCGCATGCCATGCGGGTCACCCCAGGACGGAAATGATCCGCTCTCGCCTGGTAGATAGGTGAGTCGGCCGAGCGATGAGACGTACCCCGACGGCTCATTTCGCCCCACTTCGATGCAATAGGCGCGAGAGCCACTGGGCAACACAAAATTTGAAATCGTCAGCCCACCACTAAACGACACCGACTCTCCCCTCGGAACCGCGTGCGCGACGGTCGGTGCACCAGTGAGTGCACCGGCAACGGCAATCACGCCCGCCACGATCCCGCTGACAAGTGCGGCGAGGCGAGGGGCCGGTGGCTTCTCATGTGATCCGCATTGCCGTCCGCGCACGCTCGGTGGCGGTGTTCTAGCAGTCATATTCATAATTCCTTTCGAGGCCGCGAGTCAGGAGCTGCCGTACCCGGTGCGGTCACGGGATGGCGTGCAGTGATACTCCCCCGTGCGGCGAACATCACGCTGGCGCTGTCCACAGGGACGAGACACGCCGAGTTTGCACCGCCCAGAATGCCGTGCTAGAGTAATGTCTTGTGCCGCGGGGTGGAGCAGTTCGGTAGCTCGCCGGGCTCATAACCCGGAGGTCGTGGGTTCAAATCCCGCCCCCGCAACGAAGAAAGGCCCTTGATCAGGAATTCGTTCCAGATCAAGGGCCTTTTGGCTGTGTATCGCGCGAGCAGTTTTAGCGCCCGCCGGGTATTTTTGGCGTTCCGGGATCTTCGGCCTGTGAGCGACGAACCGACTCTGCTCTCCCCTCACGATTGGCTCCTGCCCCGTGTACCGCGACAGACGAGTACACCAAAAGCAGCGGGGCTCGGGCGACCAAAGTCACCCGAACCCCGCTGCGAACGTTCGTACCTGCTATTCCGCAGCTAGCGCGGCCTCGATCGCCTTCTTCAGGCGGTCATCGGCCTCACCGTACGCCGTCCAGTCGCCCTTCTGCATCGCGGTATCGCGAGCTTCAAGTGCGTCCTTCATCTCCTTGAGCGAGGCGTCGAGCGTAGCGGTCGCACCTGAGCCTGTACCCGAACCCGATCCTGCGCTGGTATCACCGCCGGTATCGTCCCCACTCGTGTCTGGATCTTCAGTCGTCGGCGTCGTGCCGGTGTCACCAGCGTCGGCACCGGAATTGCCACCGAAGAGCGCGTCGAGGGCCTCATCGAGCGTGTCTTCGAACGCAATCTGATCACCAAACGACACCAGTACCTTCTGGAGAATCGGGAAACTCGTACCCGATTTTGCCTGCACATACACCGGCTGAACGTACAGCAGACCACCACCCACGGGCAGCGTGAGCAGGTTGCCACTGATCACTTGGCTCTCACCTTGGCGCAAGATATTGAGCAGATTCGAGACCTTGGAGTCGGTGGTGAAGCTGTTCTGCACCTGGCCCGGCCCCGGAATCGGGTCGCCCTTCGGCAGTGTGAGCAACTTCAGCGTGCCGTAATCCTCCGACACCTTGCCGTCGGTCGTACCCGCATTTGAATTCGCCGCGAGGTAACCGGTCAAAATATCCCTGGACCCCGCACCAGACTGAGCGGGGATGTAGGTCGAATAGATCGAATAGTTCGGATCGGCCTCGGCGCCTGCCGCGAGCGTCAGGTAATACGGCGGTTGCGCAAGCTTCGCGGCCCCCTGCTTCGTGCTGGATACCGGATCATCGGGCGTGCGCCACTTGTCTTCGGCGGAGTAGAACGCGTCGGCGTCGGTGACGTGGTATTCGCCGAGCATCGCGCGCTGCACCTTGAACAGGTCGCTGGGGTACCGCACGTGGCTGAGCAGGTCACCGCTCATGTCTGAGACGCTCTTGAGCGTGCCGGGGAAAATCTTGCCCCACGACTTCAGAAGCGGATCTTCGGTGTCCCAGGCGTAGAGCGAAACGCTGCCATCGTAGGCGTCGACGGTCGCCTTCACCGAGTTGCGAATGTAGTTGATCGGCTTCCCCAGGGCGTCCCGCTGCGGATTGTCAGCGTCGACGGTCAAATCATTCATGTCTGACGTCTCGGAGTAGGGGTAGTTGTCAGAGGTCGTGTACCCATCGACGATCCAGACGACTCGGCCATCGACGACCGAGGCGTACGGCGCCTTATCAACCGTCAGATACGGTGCAACCTTCTGCACGCGATCCACCGGGTTACGGTCGTACAGAATCTGCGACCCGTCGACCACGGCGCCCGACAGCAGCACCTCCATGTCCTGGAACTTCAGCGCATAGATCAGCTTGGTGAAGATGTTATTGAGCACCGGGCCACCGTTGCCGGTGAACGTCGTCATGTTCTGACGACCGCCGTCCTCTGCAGTCTCTTCTGACTCAACCGCCTGTTCGGTTTCAGCCGCGTCAGGCTCAGCCGGCTTCGCATCGTCAGCAGACGCCTCAGCGTTGCTCTCGGCGTCGGCTGGGAAGTCGAGCTCGATCGACTTCGAGCGATCGCCACCGACGATCGAGTACTTGGGCGAGTTCATACCGAAGTACACGCGCGGCTCAAAGGTGCCGAGTTTTCCGCTCGTCGGGATGCCGTTTTCCAAGAAGACTGGCTCGCCGCCGGGCGAACGCTGATTACCGTAGGCCGCCACGAGGCCGTAGCCGTGCGTGTAGACGAGCGTGCGGTTGTACCAACCGGTCTGCTCCTCGATGTTGATGTCACGCACCGCCGAAACGGTGTCTTCAACCTGACCGTCAATTTCGTAGCGGTCAACATTCAACGAGTCCGGGAACTTGTAGTACTGACGAATCTGCTCGAGCTGCGCAAATGTCGGCGACACGATCTCGGGGTCCATGATGCGAATGTTCGCGGTGGTCGCCGCATCGTTGCGCAGCGCGCCTGGCTCTGCATCCGTGACGGCGTCGTACCGCTCCATCTTGACGTCATCGATACCGTACGCCGTGCGGGTCGCCGCGATGTTGCGCTCGATGTACTCGGACTCGAGGCTCTTCTCATCGGGCCCGACCTGGAACTGCTGGACAGCCCACGGGTACCCGACGCCGAGCACCAGGCTCGAGGCGATAAGCAGCGCGGTACCGATAACCGGCAATCGCCACTTGCCAGTGAACGATGTCACGATGAACAGGATGGCGACGAGCACGGCAATGCCGGCGAGAATCTGCTTACCCGGGATCACGGCGTTCACGTCCTGGAACATTGCGCCCGTGCGGATACCACCGGAGCCCGTGAGCGTGCTGTACTGGTCGAGCCACAGGCTTGCCGCCTGCAGCACGAGATACAGAGTGGCGAGCACAGCAGCCTGAATGCGCGTCGACTTCGAGACGCGCACATCGCGCCCGGCAAAGGCGATGCCACCGTAGAGGTAGCTCGTAGCGACTCCCGCAATCAGTGCGAGCAGCGTCGCGGCCGAAGCGAACGCGACGATGCCCTGCAGCATCGGAAGATCGAACAGGTAGAACGAGATGTCGAGACCGAACTGCGCATCTTTTTCGCCAGCGTTCTCGCCATTGAGCCAAAGCAGGGCGGTTTGCCACTGGGCCGCGGTGCTGAATCCGCCGAACAGTCCAATGACCGCGGGCAACACCCACTTCACGAGGCGACGCAGTGGCTCAAAGAGCTCCTGGTACCGGTCGAGTTGGGCGGTGAGCCGCGCATATACGGGCCGCTTGCGATACGCGATATCGATCGCGAAGAAAACCGGCACCGAAATACCCAGGAACCCGATCACAAACATCACGCCCGCTGCGAGCCACTGCGTCGTGAGCACCGGCAGATAACCGGTCTGGCGGTACCACAGCACCTCAGACATCACCGAGGCAACCGCGAGGAAGCCCAGGATGAGGATCACCACCAGGATGACGGTAATTGCGAGCGGCGAAAGCCGACGCCGTCGAATGGCCGGGGCCGGGGGGTTCGGGTCGGTCACGTCTTCGTTCACTTTCCTGTCCATTGCGCACACGAGGGTGCAGGGCGGGGATGGGTCACTTCACCCTACCGGGCTGCGCTGACAAAACCCGGGGGCGGTCTTAGCCCGCTGCCCGAATTATCCGGCGGCAGAATTGTCAGCTGTGCACCGTTCAAGCCCGGCGGGATCGTCGCCCGCAGCCGCCGTTTCCACCGCGTCGATCGCCTCTGACAGGGTTGAGACGGGAGCGACCTGCAAGCCACTGGGAATGTGATCGGGAACATCTGCACAGTTGCCGATCGGCATGAGAAATAGATCACTCTTCGCACGCGATGCGGCCCACATTTTTTGCTCGAGCCCACCGATGGGGCCCACCTCGCCGGTGTCTGCCATGGTGCCCGTACCGCTCACGGTCAAACCGTTGAGCATGTCCTCCGGCGTCAGGCGATCGACCATCGCGAGCGAAAACACCATGCCGGCGCTCGGGCCGCCGATGTCTTCGAGCTTGATGTCGGCTTCGCTCGGCAGATCATACGAGATTGAAATCGTCGCGCCGATGAGCGGCTCAGTACCCCCATCAGGGATCGTGGGACTGAGGTCAACCGTCTGCTGCTTCCCTTCACGCTCGATCCCGATCCGAAGCGTTGCCCCGGCTCCCGCTGCGACCGTGCGTGTGCGCAGCATCGCGAAGTCGACGATCGGTTCATCGTCGAGCGTCTTCAAGACGTCACCCTCGCGTAAGACTCCGTCAGCCGCGCTCCCCTTGCCGATCTGCGCAACCGTAAGGGTTACGCCCACGTCTTGTCCTATCTCGCGGAACGCGGCGGCGGCGGCGGTAGTCTGCGAACTCGCCATCAATGCGGTGTTTTGTGCGTCGCGGTCGTCAGACGTCTCGCCCTCAACAAAGAAGTCGGTGAGCGGCGCAATGCGCTGGGAAGGGTCGAAGACCGCTGGCAGCAGTGACAGCCAGCTGCGGCGCTGATCTGGACTGCCAAGAACCTGCACGGTGAGCAGATTCAGTGTCCCCGTCGTCGGATAGGTTTTCGCGTCGGGAAATGAAACTACCGGCTCAGCGGCAGCATTGATCGTCACATCACCGAGCGTGTCGACCACCGGACCCGGCCGCTCGATGGCGTACGGCGATGGGATGGCAGCGGCGAGCAAGATCGGGATCGCGATGCAGCCGAATACCGTGTACCGGCGTCGACGCCGGCGATCCTCGTCTGGGTTTCCCCACTCGCCGAGCCCTGAAGAGACGTCGTGCTGAACCAATTTGCTCCTCAGTACACCGGCACCTGTTCGCAGTCGGCGCAATGGAATTCGCCGAGCGTCGGCCAATCTAGCAGGCGCATCTGAGCACCGTGCCGTAGCGTTATTCGGGAGGCAACGAAGAAGGAGCGGCAATGAGCGCGAACGACCACGATGGCGTCGACCGCCCCGATTCTGGCGGCGACTTTGAAGAACTGCAGCGCATTCTGCGCGACATGCTGTCAGGCAACGGTGGCACCCCCGCCAATGGCTTTGATCCCGAACAGTTTGCGAAGGCTGCCGGAATCAACATCGACCCGGGGGCGCTGCAGGGCTTGTTCAGCACGCTGCAGGGAGCCATGCAGCATCCGTCAGATCAAATTGACTGGTCGGTCGCTCGTAAAACTGCCATAGATGTTGCGAGCGACGGTGCTGGCAATGGCGATCCGGCCGCTGCCATGCGCGCGTTTCCCGTCGCGACGTTGTGGCTCGATGAGGCCACTGAGCTTGGGCCGACGCCTGACGCTCCGAAGACACTCTCACGCATCGAGTGGGTGCAGCAGTCAATTGACACCTGGGTGGGTCTCGCAGAGCCGGTCGCCGAGTCGATCACGCGAGCGCTCATGAACGCCCTGCAGAGTCAGATGCCCGAAGAGCTCAGTAGTGCCCTGCAGGGTGCGTCGCCAATGCTTCGCAGCGTGGGCGGCGCGTTGTTCGCAGTGCAACTCGGAACCATCGTTGGCCGCCTCTCGGGTGAGGTCGTGTCGGCTGGCGATATCGGCATTCCGCTGCTCTCGGGAGAGGGCCGCGAGGGCGGTGCGCTGCTTCCGACTGGAGTTGCCGCGTTCGCTGAGGGCCTCGACCAGGATCCAGAGACCGTGACTCTGTACCTCGCTATTCGCGAGCTCGCCCACGCGCGTCTGTTCCGCCACACAAAATGGCTGCGCTTGCACCTGCTCACCGCGATCGGTGACTACGCGCGCGGCATCAGCATCGATACTGATCGCATCGAGGAACTCGCACGCGACATCGACCCGCAGCACCCCGAGCAGATTCAGGAACTGATCTCGAACGGTGCGTTGATTCCGCCGAAAACCGAGGCGCAGGAGGCAGCTCACGCGCGGCTCGAAACCATGCTCGCCCTTGTCGAAGGCTGGGTTGACGTGGTAACCGCAGATGCCGCAAAGCGCATTCCCGGCGCTGAGGCGGTCGCCGAGATGGTGCGTCGCCGTCGCGCCACTGGCGGACCGGCGGAGCACGCCTTTGCGGCTCTCGCCGGCCTTGAACTTCGCCCGCGTCGCCTACGGGAAGCCGCAGCGCTCTGGCGCCTTGTCGGTGAGCGGAGTGACATGGCCACGCGCGACGGGCTGTGGGCTCACCCCGACCTCTTGCCGTCTTCGGAAGAGCTTGACCACCCGGCACGCCTGCTCGAACGACTCGGGCTCGCGGGTACAACGACAGACTCGGCACCCGACGACTTCGATGCCGCGCTCGCGCAACTGCTCGACGGCGAACTGCCGCCGCACGAGGGTGAGAACGGCGATTCTCGCGCGTAGCGCGCCGGGAGTGCCCCCGAGGTAGCGCGCTTCAGCTTTCCTGACACAGATATCCGCTCACAGATCGCCACGTAAGCGGATATCTGCGTTTGTGCGCGGCTTCTGTGGATAACGCCAGATGTCCGCTTGGGGTGGTCAGACTACTGGCATGGCAGCCATACTCACCCGCATCGATCCCGCGTACCCAATCTGCTGGGAAGACCCCACCACGCTGCGCATCGGATTCGAGCGTGCCATCGCTCGAATCACCTCACCAAGCGCGGGCGTGCAACGGTTCATCGGCGCGCTGCGCACTGGCGTCGACGCCGCACTGCTTCCCCATGAAGCGCGTCGTGTCGGCGCTCCGCTCGCGGACGTGCAGGCAGCGCTCACGAAGCTTGGGCCGGCACTGCTGCGCGTCCCGGTGCCCGAGCACGGCGCGAAACAGGTCACCGAGGTGCGGGCCGCGGTGTGCGACGGCGGCCGTCAGATTCCGGCGCTGCAGGCCGGGCTCGAATCTAGCGGCGCTTGCGTCTTCACCGCTGACGCATCGCACGAAGCGTCGGGTGACTTGGATCTGGTCGTGTTTGTCGAGCGCTTCTGGGAGCCGCTCGAACGTTCGCAGCGGTGGCTGATGGCGGGAGTGCCCCAGCTGCTCGTCAGGTTCACCGACGGCGCCGTGCACGTGGGACCGATTGTTGCGCCGGAGGGCGCACCCTGCCACATCTGCGTCTCACTTGACCGAATTGAGCGAGACGCAGCAACTGCCGCCCTCGCTGCTCAGCTCGCCGGCTCACAGCCGAGCAGTGAGCACCCCGAGTCAGCGCTCCTCGCCGCCGCATACGCCGCGAAATTCATACACCATTGGCGCGCGGGGGAACGGCTCGTTCACCACACGCGGGTAGTGTTGCCGGTCGCCCGCGGAATCGGCACCGCCCTACCCCGACGTGAAACGGTCGTGCCGCACACCGAGTGCGCGTGTGGGGCGCACGCCGAGCTGCACCGCGCCTCAGTGCCCCGCAGCGATCATCCCGGCCTCGCTGATGAAGCGTGACGGCTGCCGTGACGAACGGGCTCCCCCGGCGACACCCGAGAGCCTGAGCACGTCTTTCGCGCGGGTGAACGCGACGTAACAAAGCCGCCGCTCCTCATCGATTGCTGCTTCGTCCGTCGCGTGCGTGATTGGCAGCAGCCCCTCACTCAGGCCAGCGACGTGCACCATCGACCATTCAAGACCCTTTGCAGCGTGAATCGCACTCAGGGTGATGGCCTCCATGGTCGGCTCGTGCTGCGTGCGTTGGCGGGCCAGCAACTCCTCGCTGAATTCCCGAATACCTGTGCCCGGCGGCATCTCGTCGATGAGCCCGAGCAGCGCATTGAGCGCCTCCCATTTTTCGCGCTGAGCGGCGCCCTCGGGCGGCTGAGAAGACCAGCCGCCGGCGCGCAGCACGTCGCTGACGATCTGGAAAAGCGGGCGCGTGTCGGCCACCTTTGCCTCGCCACGGATGAGCATGACCGCTTGTCTCACATCGGCGCGCTCGAAGAACCGCTGCGCCCCGTGCACGCGCACGCTCAGGCCGCGCTGGCGCAGCGCCTCCTCGAATCGCACGGACTGGGCATTCGTACGGTAAAGAATCGCGATCTCAGACGCCGGGGTGCCCTCGCGCACCGCCGCCGCGATTGAATCGGCGACGGCTGACGCCTCGTCGTGCTCAGTCGCGAACCACTCGAACGTGGGCGCGGGGGCCACGACCGCCGCGCGCCCCGAGGGAGCCCCCGCAGCGTCTTCGCGCGTGGCGCGCAGCGTGAGGGCGCCCGGACGGTCCCGCATCAGCCGGTTCGCAATGCGTACGACGGGTTCCGTCGATCGGTAGTTGCGTTCGAGCCTGATCTCGCGGGCCCGAGGAAACTCCTTTCCGAATCGAAGCAGATACGAGCTCGACGCCCCCGCGAACGAGTAAATGGTCTGGCTGGCATCGCCGACCACACACAGGTCGTCGCGGTCACCGAGCCACATCCGCAGCAGTGAGTGCTGCAGCGGCGAAACGTCCTGATACTCGTCGACCGTGAAGAACCGGTACCGCTCGCGAACCTGCAGCGACGCGCTCGGCTCAGCCTCGAGCATGCCCGTCATGAGTACGAGCACGTCTTCGAAGTCAATCTGGCGACGCTCTTCGAGCAGCCCCGTGTATGCGCGATGCACGTCCACAAGTTGTTCTGCGGTAAGTCCCTGCGGAACGGGACGCTGCTCAAGTTGATCCGCGTACGCGTCGATGCTCAGCATGCGGGTCTTGCGCCACTCGATCTCAGCCGCGACGTCACGGAGCGCCTCGCCTCCGAGGCGCAGGCCGAGCGATTCGACGGCCTGCGAGATCGCGGCGACCTTGCCCGGGAGCATTTTCGGCGCGGCTCCCCCGACGAGCTGCGGCCAGAAGTGATTGAGCTGCGCGAGCGCTGCACCGTGGAACGTCTGCGCGCGCACTCCGTCGGCACCGAGCGCGCGCAATCGCCCCTGCAGTTCACCCGCGGCCTTCCGCGTGAACGTCACCGCGAGCACGCGCTCAGGGTCGTACGCCCCGGTGCGCACGCCGTAGGCGATGCGATGCGTGATTGCGCGCGTCTTGCCCGTGCCCGCACCCGCAAGAACCGCGACTGGGCCGCGGAGGCTCTCGGCAATCTCGCGCTGGTCGGGGTCGAGCGCGGCGAGAATGTCGTCGGCCTCAGGCGTCACGATTATCGGGTTCGTTCGTGGTCGTGTCGCCCTCGGCAACCCAGCGGTCTATCATCCAGCGCGCGATTGAGAGCGGCATCGGCAGCGTAAGGCTGGCATCGGGCGTGCGCAGCTCATCTCTGGTGAACCAGCGGAGCTCGGAAATCTCACTCGGATCGGGAGTGAGCGCCTCGGGATCAACCCCTGCCGCGAGACGCGCGTGGAAGCCCAACATGAGCGACCGCGGAAACGGCCACGGCTGCGAGGTGACGTAGGTGATGTCGCCGAGCCGCACTCCCGACTCCTCGAACACCTCACGCAGCACGGCCTGTTCGAGCGATTCGCCCGCCTCGACAAACCCCGCAAGCAGCGAGAACCGGCCCGTCTCCCAAAGCGCGTTCGATCCGAGCAGTACTCGGTTCTCGTGTTCGATGAGCACAATCACCGCCGGATCGGTCCGCGGAAAATGCTCACCGCCGTGCGCGTCACGACGGGCCCACCCGCCCTGCATGGCCGTCGTCGGTTCGCCGTCGCGCGATGAAAAACTAGCTGCCTCGTGCCATCGGATGAGCGCTGACGCAACTCCAATCGCTTCCCGTTCTGCTTCGGTGAGGCGTGCGCCGACCTCGAACGGGTGACACCAGCGTGCAAGTGCCTGTGAATCGCTGGACGACCCGCTCACTTCCTCGCCCGAATGCTCGGTGTTCACCGGCACTGACCGCGCGAAGACGGGATCGCCGTTGATGCGCCCGAGGTACAGGTCGGTCGCGGGCGCGTAGTCTGCATCGTTCGCTTGTCCTGCTACTGCCCAGGCGATCGCAACCTCATCGCCGTTCTCGCGCACGGGAATCTCGACACCGCGCAGGCCCAGGAGCTTTGCGGCCGGATCGTTCCAGGCAGCGGCCAGCAGATTAGGGTCCATTCGCGTTGCCGCATCGCGGTCGAGTGCACCGCTGGCGAGTGGTGGCCTAGTCGAGTTGGCGGTCATGCGTTCCCCTGTTCAAGCGCGGCCGAGGCTGGCACCGGCACGCGTCGCTGCTTCAAGTTGCTGGCGGGCTGAGACTCGGTGCGCGTGGCGCGTCGATCGAGTCGACCCGCGTGCATACCCTGAGTACATGGCCAGCATCCCTTTCACTTTAGCCGCGCTCTCCACCTCTGCGGTGCCGGGACTCGTGGTGTTCGGGGCCCGCGAACACGAGAGCGATGACTCGTTCGTTTCAGCAATCGTCGTCACTGAAGATGCTGAGCTGCTCGTTCGCGTGCCGCGCACCCAACAGGCGGAGGTGCAGCAGTCGGCCGAACTACTCGGGCTCGCCGCGCTCACCGACGGCCCGCGCAGCCGGTTGCCATTCACCGTGCCGACCGCACTCGGCATGACCCGGGCCGGCGACACCCGCGCGGTCGTGACTACCCACCTCGACGGTGCGCGGTTCGAGGCCGACGCGCTGACCGACGACGCAATTCTGTTGCAGCCGCTCGCCGAGGCGATCGCGGCGATCCACGAACTCCCCATTACCGTGGCGCAGCACGGCGGGTTGCCCGTGCGCTCTGCGCAAGACTTGCGCGTGCTCGCGACCCGACTCGTTGATCGGGCTGACGCCACGCGTCTGCTCCCAGAGACCGTCCGCCGGCGGTGGACCCACGTGCTGGAGACGGCCGACCTGTGGGATTTCACGCCCACCGTGGTGCACGGGTCGCTCGACGCCGAACACATCCGAGTCGACGAGGCGACTGTGTCGGCCATTCTGGGCTGGTCCGAGTGCTCGGTCGGGGATCCGGCAGCAGATCTGGCGTGGCTGCTCGCTGGCGGCCCGGAGGTGCTCGACGGTGTCATCGCCCGCTACGCCAGGGCTCGCAATAGTGAGTCGCTGTCGCACCTCCGCGCACGCGCCGCGCTGTACCACGAACTCGAGGTTGCGCGCTGGTTGCTACACGGTACGGAGACGCACGATCAAGCGGTCATTGACGACGCGGTCACCATGCTCGATCGCATGGTGGGAACCGGTGGCGCGCTGGGGGCTGCGTTCACGGCAGCGGTGGCTGCGGCGCCGCTCAGCTCTGACGAGGTCGTGGCGCTGCTCAGTCAGACACCCGACATTGACGATGCGCAGTCGGACACCGCCGCGTTTGAGGCGCTCGACGAAGACCGCATGTTTGGCGTCGACACCGATTTCATCGAGCCGCTCACGGAACGCGAAGGCGACTCCGACGGCGATTCAGATGCTGAAGCCACCGGTGTTATCGAAGACGTTGACAGCGCCGGTGACGGCGAGCAGCTCACCGAGCCGATCTCCGACGACGAACTGCCCGGCTCGATTAGCCGCTGAGCGTCGCCGCGGCAGAGCGCCAGATCTCCTCAAGTTCAGTGAGGCTGCGCGGTGCGTCGACGGTGAGTTCGACCCCCTCTGCGACGTAGAACAGCGACACATCGATGCGCTCGGGGTCGATGCCGGCCCACTGCGCGTACGCGTGACGGTAGAGGTCGAGCTGGAAAAAGCGAGACGCACGCTCAGTATCGTTCTTCGGCGCTCGGCCGGACTTCCAGTCGACAATTTCGAAACGGTCGTCGCTCACACGGTAGACGGCGTCGAGTTTGCAGACGAGGGTGCGCCCGGCGAACGGGAGGGTCACCTCCTGCTCGACGGCGATTGGCTGCAGGGCTGCCCAGCGTGAACGCTCGAACTGTTCGATCAGGGGCGCCAGCTCGGCGGCGTCCGGCGACATTGACCACTCAAGCGTCTCCGCGGCGTCGGCGGCCTCGGCGGTTTCAAGCGCGGGATCGGCCTGCCACGAGACCTCGTCGAGGCCGGCGAGCGGCAACTCGGTTCCCCGAACCGTAGTCGCTCGCCGTTCAACCCACTCGTGAAACCGGTTACCAACTCGGGTGCGCCGGTACGGCCGCTGCGGAACCGGCCTCAGCCGTGCGCGCTCTGCGGCGACAGGATCTTCAATAAACTCGTGGAACGTTGACGCTGTGAGACGTTCTGGCAACTCATCGTTTTGCGCTACACCGGATCGCCGTCCGGGCGCGCTCGCCGCACGTTCCGCGAGCAGCAGCCGGACCGCTTCATCGAGGGGCTCGTCGGCGATCGTTCCGCTCGCTTCTGCCTCCGCAATCGCTCCCCGCACGGCCGCGGCGGCCCGCAACACCGTCTCGGACCGCGCACCGAGCGGATCGAGCGGCCACTCGAGCGTGAGTTCTTCGCGCTCGGTCGGGTCGGTGCCAAACG
Organism: Leucobacter sp. NPDC058333; assembly: GCF_042726155.1. Classification (NCBI taxonomy): domain Bacteria; kingdom Bacillati; phylum Actinomycetota; class Actinomycetes; order Micrococcales; family Microbacteriaceae; genus Leucobacter; species Leucobacter sp. NPDC058333. The sequence continues at coordinate 1,476,107 of NZ_JBHXHV010000001.1, read as the reverse complement.
CACTCGTCTCCGGCAACCCGCTGACGACACCCGCCGTCTGCAACTCCTCAAGAAACGGTGAGGGGTGGCGCGGCCGCGTGTGTCCGGCCCAGAAGGACCCGCTGAGGAGGAGTCGATCGGCGGATCGAGTCACCGCCACATACGCCAGGCGGCGCTCCTCGTCTTGGTGTCGTTCCTTCAGTGCTTCCCGGTACTCGGTGATGCGATCTCGAAGTTCCTGCTGCGTTGACGCGATGCGCCAGTTGAGCGCCGGGCGGGCGTTCGCGTCTCCGCGGAGCTCATCGGGAAGTTGCGCGGTGCGCAGCCATCCCGCTCCGGCACGCGCCTGGCCAGGAAATTCGCCGGCCACGAGACGTGGGACCACCACGAGATCCCATTCGAGTCCCTTTGATCCGTGCGCAGTAATCAGCTGGACGGTGCCGGGCGTGGGCTCGGGCACGTGCTCGGCAGCCTCGTCAGCCTCCATGGCTCGCTCGATCCATTCGAGCAGCGACGGCAGCGTGCCGTGCGTGTCGACGGCCAGGTATCCCTCGACGAGGTCCGTGAAGGCATCGAGGTTCGCGTGCGCCGCCGAACTCCCGGCAAGCTCCCGCGCCTCGTTCGCGTCGAGTTCGATATCGATACGCAGCGCTTGCACCGTCGCCCCGATCAGCTCCGCGATGCTGCCGCCGACTCCCTGACGCAGCGCCGCCAGCATCCGGCCCGCGTCGCGCAGCCGCTTTCGACCGACCGTCGTGATGCCCGCGAGCGCGCGGTGCTCAAGGTCGCGCATGCTTGCGATTTGATCGAGTGCATCGATGAGCGTGTACTGCCGGTCAGGGTCTGGCAACACTTGATCCGGCGCCCGATCTTCGGGCGTGAGCGGCCGCTGCGCGATGTCGCGCTCACCGAACCAGCGGGCTGCTTCACGGAGACCGGCGAGGTCTGCCACGCCGATTCGAAAGCGCGGGCCGGCGAGCAGCCGAATCAGGTCGCCCCCGGCATCTGCGTACCAGAGGCAGCGCAGGGCACTCACGACATCCGTGACCTCCGGGGTGGTGAGCAGCCCGCCGAGGCCGATGATACGCGCCGGCACCCCCGCATCGGCGAGCGCCGCGGCAAACGCCGCCATCGCGCTGCGCGTGCGAAAGATCACGGCCGCCGTCGGGAGTACGCCGTGCCTCGCGAGGTGTTGCTCGCGCGCCTCGCGCATCCACTCGGCCACCGCGAGTCGCTCCTCGTGCACCGTTTCGGGAAAAAACCACTCGACACTACCCGCACCCGCTCCCGGGCGGGGAGCGAGCACGGGAACGTCGATTGCCGCATCCGCCGCGAGCGGCGCAGCGATCACGTTTGCCGCGTCGAGCACTCTGCCGGGGTTGCGCCAGCTCGTCGATAGCGTGAGAGTGGCGCGCGAATCGACTGCCGATTCACGACTACGGGCTGCGAAGTCAGTGTGAAACGATTGCAGCCCCTCGGCGGAGGCTCCGCGCCAGCCGTAGATCGATTGGTGCGGGTCGCCAACGGCCATTACCGAACAGCCAGCGAAGATTCGCGACAGGAAGCGCGTCTGACCTACCGATGTGTCTTGCACCTCGTCAAGCAGCACGACTCGATGGCGGCGCCTGAGCACGCGGCGGGCATCGGTTGATCCGTCGAGCGCGGCGGTCGCGAGTGAGAGCTGGTCGGGGAATTCAATGACACCGCGCCGCTGCTTTTCGGCAGCATACTCACGCGCGAGCCGCGTGATGAGCGGGGTTTCAGCCAGGCTCGCGACCGCGTCGCGAACGGCCGCGTATTGCTTTCCGCTGGGTTCGCTGCCAAGTTCTTTCTCGTTGTAGGGCAAGTGCTGCACGCGAGCGAATTCCTCGATGACGCGATCGACGCGATCGAGCGATGTCAGGTGGTCAGACACCGCGTGGTCGATCCCGAGCATGTGCCGAATCAGCTCGGGCACGCGCAGCTCACTCTCGACGAGACCGGGGTCGCGACTCGTGAGCAGCACCTCTCGAGCAATGCGCCAGGCGGTCGCGGTGTCGATGACGGCGGCTCCCGGGGCGACGCCCGCTGCAATGCCGAATTCTTGCAGCACGCCGGCGGCGAATGCGTTGTACGTACTCACCTCGGGGATCTCGAGCCCGTCGGCGAGCAATTCTCGGAGCACACCAGAGCGCGCGAACTCCTCGGGTGACAGCGCGCCACGTTCTGCGGCGTCACCGAGGCGATCGGCAAACGCTGCGAGCCTCCCCGAGATGCGTTCACGCAATTCACCCGCCGCTTTTCGAGTAAATGTGAGCCCGAGCACCTCGTCGGGCGCGGCAAGGCCGTTTGCGACGAGCCACACCACCCGGTTGGCCATGGTTTCGGTCTTGCCACTCCCGGCGCCAGCGACGACGAGCGCCGTGCCACCTAGCGGATGCTCGATCACCGCGCGCTGCTCGGCGGTGGGCGTCAGCGGCACCGCAGGCGGCACCGCCAGAATCTCGGCGATGCGCGCGGCTGAGAACACCGGCGTCGCGTCCTGGCCGGTCACGCGTGACTCACAGACGGGATCACGTGCAGACGGCAGCTACCGGGCTGATGCGGGTCAGAACAGTGGTGTTCAACGCGGGCTGTGAACGTGCCTGCCGCCATCACTCGAGCAATCTGCGACACCCGAGTCGTGAACGCCTCGCGTGCCTCGTCAGAGATGGGCTGCTGCACACGTTCGACGAAGCCGGCGCCTTTCGCCGCGTCGGGGTGCACGTAGAGCAATCGCGCTCCCCCGCTCACGGGCTCAGAATCGTGCTCTCGCTCGTGCTCGTGTCCGAGTCCGTGCGACTCAGACGTGCTCGGTTCGGACCCAACCTCGGCTTGCTCGCTCGCTGAATCAATCTCAAAAGCACCGAGCAGCACACCGAGTTGATAGGCCTGCAGCTGCGCGTGCTCCTGCGCGGCAACCTTGCTTGGCGGGGTGCGCCCGGTCTTCAAGTCGAGCACCGTGATCTCCATTTCACCGTCGCGATTCTCTCGCTGTTCGAGCCGGTCGGCCACTCCCCTGAGTTCGGCGCGGTCGATGGTCGCGCGAAACATCGCCTCGCGCCCCAGCAGCGTGCGATCGGAGCCCTCGAACTCCCTGAGATAGTCGGCCAGACCGGCCGTCATCGCCCGTGCGAGCCGCTCGGTGCGTTCTGATTCCCACTCCGCGGCAAACGGAAGCTTGCCCCACTCGTCACGCACTGCCGCGAACAGTTGTTCGGCGTCGGGCTCCGTTGCGACCTCGAACGCATGATGTAGAAGTGTGCCGAGACTCGCCTGCACGCTCCCAGCGCCCCCGCCGAGGCTCGACACCGCCCAGTCAAGCGGACAGTTCTCGGCACGTTCGAGCTGCGAGGGGCTGACCCTAACACGCGCGTCTGGGTCACCGTCGAGGTCAATCAACGGTGCTGCTGTGCTCGGCGACATCACCCCGTACCAGTCATCGGGGTGTGCCCCTGGCACCTCGGCGTCAGCGAGCGCGACCAGTGCACGCAGTGCGCCCGTGTCGGTGACGTCGCGAGCGGCGCGTCGACGCATCGCCGCGACCTGTCCCCTGAGCGTGAGCCTGGTGCTCGGCAAGCCCTCGACTAAGTGATCGCGGCCGAAGCCGAAGAACGCGCTCGGGTATTGCTGCTCGTCAGCGACGGCAACGACGAGTAGCTCACGCCGTGCTCGCGCGCAACTGTGAGCGAACAATCGCAATTCGTCGTGCATCGTGTCGCGCCGTGACGGCTGGGCGGCGGCTCCCCCAAGCAACCAGCGTTCCAAGGCTGTCGTGCCAAGCAGCGACCCGCGTGAGCGCAGATTGGGCCACGCGCCATCTTGTGCGCCGATGAGTGCGACGATGTCGAACTCGCGGCCGATCGCGCCCTGCGGTGTGGTCACTGTTACTGACGTTCGCTCACTACGACGAGCCAGAGAGTCTTCGGGAACCGCGCTCTCCAACAGGTCACTCAGCAGCGCTTCAATTGGCTGCGCGCTGTCTTGCTCCTCGTGGCGCTGCAGCGCGAAGAACAGTGCCATCACCGCATCGAGTGAGCGGTTCGCCTCGTCAGCGCGCGCACCTTTGATCGCGAGCGCGTCTTCCTGCCAGTCACGCGAAAGTCGCGTGCCGTCCCAGATTGCCCACAGCACCTCACGGGCGGTTCCGCCCGCCTCACGCACGCGCGTTGCCGACTGCGCAATCAGCCCAATGCGGCGCAGCACACGACCGCCTGCACTGTCGATGAGCGGAGTCGCACCGGGAAACGCGACCGCCTCCCGTACAAGCTCATCAATACTCGCGGGTGCCCTATTCGCTGCGGCAGCTTCGCGGCGTTCGAGCAGCACCAGCGCGCCGCGCAGTCGCCGTACCGCGACGGGGTCAAGGCCTCCAACAACTCCGCCCACCAGCTGCAAGATGTCGTCCGCCGTCAAGGACGCGATGCCGAGCGCGTGCTGCAGCAGCCGAATCAGCTCGCGCACAATGCGGTGCTCACGCAATACGAGACCGCCCGCCGCAATACCGGTCGGCACCTGATGCACCGCAAGCGCCCGCGCCACACGGGTCGCCTCGCTTCTGCTGCGACAGACCACCGCCATGTCACCCCAGTGAAGCGGTACCCCGCCGTCGAGCCCGAGGTGTCGTGCGCGGAATCGATGCGCGATTACTCCGAGCTGCTCAGCCGGCGATCCCACGCGGGCAAACTGCACCGCTGCCCGTGCCGGCACAGCAGCAGGGTCAGTCTCGGTCTCGTGAGCGTTCGCCTCGCGCTGCGACCCGGCGCCTGCAGCCCCGATGCGCGCTGTCACGCTCTGCACGAAACCTCGCAGCTCAGTGCCGTGGCGGTGCACCGTCGCAAGCGTCACCCGCGATTCGGGGGCCGCACCCTGTCGTTGAGTGGCGCGCACGACTCCTGGCGATTGCCGGCGCGCGAGCGTCGTCGCGACGCCCGATAGCATTCCACTTCGCTCGCCCTGGAACGCGCCCGTCGCCGTGTCGGGGTCGCCGAACGCCCACACGCTGCTGCCGACAGCAGCGCAAGCGGCGAGCAACGAGAGCGCCCCCTCGCCGAGCTCTTGCGCATCATCGATCAAGATGAGTCTCGGCACCGCAAACCCATCGCCCGGTTCGGCGTCGGATCGGACGCCGTGCTCGCGCACGGCGGCGCTGGCCGCGCGCAACATGGCACTCGAACTGAGCTCACCCGGCCTGCGATCGGCAGCGCGCTGTGCCGCCTCCTCGAGCAACGCAAGCGCCGCGGCCCAGCGCTCGACCAGCTCGCTGCCCGGGCCCTCACTAAACGCGGCACCGGCGGCGGCATCTCGTGCGGCTGCGAGCTCAGCAACGAGTTCCGCCGGGGAGCGATCGAAATCATCGAGAATGCGCGCGAGGTCGCGCAACTCAGCACGGAACGCCGGCGTCGCGAGCACCTCGGGCACGAGCCCCGTCGTATGCGCAAACGCCGCCGCACGCCCACTAACGCCCGATTCTGCGATCACCTCCGCGAGCAATTCGTCTTGCACCGTGCCGGTGAGGAGGCGAGGAGCGTCGATCCCTGCTCGAGCATGTTCACGCGACAGAATCGCGAACCCCAGCGAGGCCGCGGTGCGCACCGGGGTTCCGCCGATCGCGCGCCCGATGCTGCGCTCGAACCGCGCGCGGAGGTCTGAGGCGACGAGGCGGTTCGGTGCGATTGCAATGACGTCGTTTTCGCCCCAGCCCGGGCGTTCGATTGCTCGCCGGTAGACCTCGACCAGCACGCGTGTCTTACCGCTTCCGGGCGCACCGAGCACGCGCGCGTGCGCGTCAACATCGAGCTCTATGGCGCGGAGCTGCGAGGGATCGAATGCGGGCATATCGTCAGCCTACTGACGGGCGCCGACACTGACGGTCGCACACACGCCGACGCGGCGGAGCGGTGCGCTGGTGGCGAACGTCGACCGCTTCGCGGGCGCCCAGCTAGTCGTCAGCCGTAGACTCGACAACGATTCGACCCGTGGCTCAGCGCCACTGACTTCAGGAGGCCCCGTGGAAATCCGCATCGGTATCAAGCATTCGCCCCGCGAGCTCGCGTTCGACACCGACTCGAGCGCCGACGAGGTTCGCCGCGTCGTCGAGGAGGCCATCACGAACAGCGCCGCACTCGTTTCGCTGTCCGACGTGAAGGGTCACCAGTACCTCGTAAACACTGAGGCGATCGCCTACATCGAGCTCGGCGGTGAGGGCGGCCGCAAGGTCGGCTTCATCAGCTGACTCGCTCGCAACGCGACGCAGCCCCCGCAATCCGATCAGGATCGCGGGGGCTGCGTCGTTCTCAGCGTCGCCCGACCGTGCCCGCACAACCCCGCTGACCACGAGGGTTCGTGCCGAGCACGAGTGAAAACATGCCGAAAGTTCCCTCGTGGTCAGCGAAACCCCTCGCGCTCAGCGGCGCGGGTGCGGCGCGGGTGCGGCGCGGGTGCGGCGCGGGTGCGGCGCGCGGGCGCTGCCGCTACGCGTGCAGCGCGGCGCGGACGGCGTCGAGCAACTCGTCAGCGACCTCGCGCTTCGAGCCGCTTGCGACGCCCACCTCATCGCCGTCGGCGGCGAGCAGGTGCAGCGTGTTCTCCGCCGACTCGAACCCCTCGGTCCACCCCACCGCGTTCACCGCGAGCAGATCGACACCCTTGCGGGAGAGCTTGCGCAATCCGCGCTCAAGCAGCTCGTCCTCACTCTCGACGGTTTCGGCCGCGAAGCCAACGATGATCTGACCGGGGCGGCGATCGTGCACGAGTCCAACGAGAATGTCGGGGTTCTCGACGAGCTCAAGCACGGGTGCTGAGCCTGGAGAATCCTCCTTCCGGATCTTCCGGTCCGCCACATCAGCCACCCGGTAGTCGGCGACCGCCGCCGCCATGATGACCGCTTCCGCGCCAGCCGCAGCCGCGCGCGCGGCTCGCTCAAGCTCGGCCGTCGTGCCGACGGTTACCACGCGCACGGCCGGTCGATCCCGCACCTCAGCGAGCACCGCGTCGTCGACGTTCGCAGCGAGCAACACGACCTTCGCTCCGCGGTCGGCCGCCGCTGCCGCGACAGCAATACCCTGCCGACCGCTTGATCGGTTGCCGAGATATCGCACTGGGTCGATCGGTTCACGCGTGCCGCCAGCGGTGACGAGAATGCGCAGCCCCGCGAGATCGGGTGCACGCCCCGACCCGCCCGTCTCGATGCGCGCCGAATCGAACGCCTCGGCTGCGGCCGTCTCAAGCGGTACCTCGGCGACGTCGTCGAGGGGTTCAGAAACGGGGAACACCGCCGTCAAGGTCGGGTCTTCAGGCGCTCCGCGATCCGCGTCATCGGAGATCAGCGCCGAAGAACCGAGCAGCTCACGCACGCGGTCAGCGATTGTCTCGGGTTCGCTCATGCGCCCCGGTCCGCTATCGGAGCCCGTGAGACGTCCCGACTCTGGACCAACGAAGTGCACGCCGCGCGAACGGAGAATTGCGATGTTGTCTTGCGTCGCCGGGTGCATCCACATCTCGGTGTGCATCGCGGGCGCCACGACGACGGGCGCGCGGGTCGCGAGCAGTGTCGTGCCGAGCAGGTCGTCTGCGAGGCCAGCCGTCATGCGAGCAAGCGTGTGCGCGGTCGCGGGTGCGACAACCACGATATCGGCGCGCTGCCCGAGCGCGACGTGCCGCACCTCCGGCACGTCCTCGTGCACTGAAGTCGTCACGGGGTTGCGGCTGATTGCCTCCCACGTGGGCTTCCCGACGAAGCGCAGCGCCTCCTCGGTCGGCACGACGTGCACTTCGTGCCCCTCCTCTACGAGGATGCGAGCGAGCAGCACAGCCTTGTACGCGGCGATGCCGCCGGTCACTCCGAGCACGATGTTCATGGGTTCATCTTCCCATTCCCGTCGGCCTATCGTCGACGATCGATTTACCGCTGGCGTTCGAGCAGCACCATCACCTCAAGGTGCGTGGTGTGCGGAAACATGTCGAACACTCGCGCGCCGCGCACACCCCAGGAGGGCATGGCCGCGAGGTCCGTTGCCAGGCTCTCAGGATTGCAGCTCGAATAGATCACGCGCTGTGCCGGAGCCGCCTCAAGCCAGGCGGCCAGGGCCGGGCCAATGCCGCGTCGAGGCGGGTTCACGATGACGGTGTGGGGAACGTCGCTCGCGTCGGCGGCGAGCGCGAATGCTGTCGCGTCGGCCGCGATGAACTCGGCGGTGATACCGGCGTCCGCGGCGCTGCGCCGAGCGGACTCCACGGCAGAAGCGCTGATTTCGACGCCGAGTACGCGCGGCGCGGCAGCTGCGCTCGCACCCGATCCGGCGCCGGAATCAACAGCAGCAGCAGCGGCCGTGGCAGCCGTGGCCGTGGCCGTGGCCGTGGCAGCCGCAGCACAGTGCAGCGCGAACCCGCCGACGCCGCAGTACAGGTCCCAGATGGAGCCAGGCCGCTCAGCCGCGATCCACTCGGCCGCTTGCGCGTAGAGCGCGCGGGCAACCGCCGTGTTGGTCTGAAAGAAGCTCTGCGGTCGCAGGTGCAGCGAGACGTCACCAAGATCCATATCGAGCGATGATCCCAGGAGCATCTCTTCGCGCTCCCCCTCAAGCACGGCCCTGTGCTCTGGCAGCAGATTCACGGAGACAACGACGGCGCGCGGTACCAGCGCGAGCAGGGCAGGAAGCGCCTTGCGCAGTACGTGCAGCGACTGTTCAGAGCGCACCACGAACCGAAGCATGAGTTCACCCGACGGCGCCAGCGTGACGTGCACGAATTTCAGCTCTCCGCGCCGTGCGGGAACGTCATACGGCGCCAACCCGGTGCCGTCAAGGAATGCTGCGAGGTGAGGAATCGCATCGCGAATGCCGGGTTCCTGGATCAGGCATTCGCGCAGGTCGATACCCTCGCCGTCGCGACCGAGTATGCCGAGCGTCACCGTGCCCGACGCTCCGCCGACGACGAGCTTCGCCTTGTTGCGGAAGTCGGCGACGCCGCCCGCCACGCTCGGCAACCAGCGCGATACCGGCACCTGCGGCAGCAGGTCGTGGCAGCGCCGCTCCTTCTCGCTGAGCTGCGTGACGTACGGCACCTCGATGAGCGCGCACGAGCGGCAGCGCCCCGCCTCGAAGTAGTCGCAGTGCGGAAGAGGAAGAGTCAGCATGGAGAACGCCTCAGGCGGTCAGCCCCAACCCGTCCATTCGGCGAATGTGATCGGCGATCAGTTCGGTGAACACCGGCTCCACCTCGCTCGCGTCGAACTCGCGGTGCTCGCTCAACGTGAGCACTGCGCGGGACACGAGGAGTGTGTCCCCCACGAGCCGGCGACCCCACAGCGCGAGCCAGCTCGAGAGCAGCTCGTTCGCGGCGAGCGCGCCTTCGAGCAGCGCCTTGAGCTCGGGGCGACCGGTGTCATTGCGCAGGGTCGCGACTGCTTCGCTGCGGTAACTGTCTTTCAGCCCGCCAGCGAGGCTCGCAAAGAAGTCATCGAACAGACCGCCCACGAGGTAGAGCGAGAGTACGTGCTGGTGCCAGTCCCTTGTATCGATGCGCTCTACATAGTCGTCAATGACTGACGAGAACGGCTGCATGACGATGTGCGGCTCGTGGCCCCGCTCACGAATCTCACCGGTGAGCTGTTGGTGCTTCGCGAGTGTCTGCCCAGCTACGCGAGCGAGCACGTCTTTTGCTTCGAGCGACGGTGCGCCCGACACCGCGCGTGTTGCCGCTTCGTACAGCTCAAGCTGCAGGTACGCGGTCAGGCCAAGAAACGTCATGATTGCGGGCGCAAATTCGGCGAGCTCGACGCGCTCAGCGTCAGCCGCATCGCCGCGGGAGCGCATCTTGCGCGCTGGCGCATTCGGCCGGCGCAGGCCTTTGATCCACTCGAACACCCTGCCAGCTTACCGCCGTGGTGGTACGCGCTTGGAATAGACTGGCCCGGAACGTTATTCACCGCCGGAGCCATCGGAGCGCCGGCCGCTGCGCTCCTTCGAACCGCGCGCGCAGCATCGCCCCCATCGAATAGGACGCAACGTGACCACTTTCCTCGAACTCGGAGTCGATCAAGACATGGTCGACTCGCTCACGGATCAGGGCATCATCGACGCCTTCCCCATCCAGGAGCAGACGATCCCGCTCGCGCTCACCGGGCAAGACATCATCGGCCAGGCGAAGACCGGCACAGGTAAGACCTTCGGTTTCGGTTTGCCGCTGCTGCAGCGCGTCGGGACTGACCCGATCGACGGTGTGCAGGCGCTCATCGTCGTACCTACCCGCGAGCTCGCCGTGCAGGTCTACGAAGATCTCGAACTCGCCGCGAAGAACCGCAAGGCGACCGTCGTGCCGATTTACGGCGGCAAGGCTTACGAGGGCCAGATCGAACAGTTGAAGGCCGGTGCTCAGGTCGTCGTCGGCACCCCAGGCCGCCTGCTCGATCTCGCGAACCAGCGCCTGCTCGACCTGAGCAAGGTGCGCGAGATGGTGCTCGACGAGGCTGACAAGATGCTTGATCTCGGCTTCCTCGCCGACATTGAAAAGCTGATGTCGCTGACTCCCCCGACCCGTCACACGATGCTGTTCTCGGCGACGATGCCCGGCACCATCGTGACGCTCGCACGTCGCTTCATGTCAAACCCGATTCACATCCGCGCGACTGACCCCGATGAGGGTGCCGCGCAGGCAAACATCGAGCACATAGTCTACCGCGCGCACTCGCTCGACAAGGACGAGGTAATCGGCCGCATCCTGCAGGCCGAGGGTCGCGGCAAGACGGTCATCTTCATGCGCACGAAGCGCGCAGCCGCGAAGCTGCAGGAGGAGCTCGTCGATCGAGGCTACTCCGCAGTGTCTGTGCACGGCGACCTCAACCAGGAGCAGCGCGAGCGGGCCATGGCCTCATTCAAGGCCGGCAAGAAAGACATTCTGATCGCCACGGACGTCGCGGCGCGCGGCATCGATGTCGACGACGTCACGCACGTCATTAACCACACGGTTCCCGACGATGAGAAGACCTACCTGCACCGCGTCGGCCGCACCGGACGCGCGGGTCGCACCGGCATCGCCGTAACCTTCGTCGACTGGGACGACCTGCACAAGTGGGCGCTCATCAACAAGGCGCTCGAGTTCGGGGTACCCGAGCCCGTCGAAACCTACTCGTCGTCGCCGCACCTCTTCGCCGACCTCAAGATTCCCGAGGGAACAAAGGGTCGCCTGAAGGCGACGCCGGTGAAGGAGCGCGCACCTCGCGAGCGCTCCGACGGTCGCGGCGGTCGCTCGGGATCGGGCGCTTCGGGATCGGGCTCGGGATCGGGATCGGGATCTTCGAATTCGTCGAACTCGTCGAACTCAGCCGATGGAGAGAACGGCGCCAAGCGCACCCGCCGCCGCACGCGAAGCGCGAACCCGCTCGGCCAGGGACGACACGAATCGCACGGCCACGAGCAGCACGGACACGACACCGAGGGCGGCGGCGAGCCGGGTGCTCCCCTGACGCCGGCTGATGCGCTCGCCGCCTCGGGTGAGCCCGCCGCGCCGAAGCGTCGTCGCCGTCGCCGTCGCGGTGGCTCGAACGGTGAAAGCTCGACATCGGCCTCGAACGCTGCAGACACGGGTTCGACCGAGCCCGTCGCCTCTGACGCCTAAGGCGAAGCAACTGTGCCCCGCTGACCAGATTCGGTCAACGGGGCACAGTTGGTTGTGCGGGCTGAGTTTCGAGTGCAGTGCTACGTGCACTAGCGGGGATCTGCGTGCACTAGCGCGGTGTTGCGTGCACTAGCGGGGATCTGCGTGCACTAGCGCGGTGTAGCGACGCCCGTGCGCAGTCGGGCGACCGTATCGAGATCCGTCACCTGCTGACCGAGCAGGTTGGGCTTGCCCGTCCCGTGGTAGTCGCTCGAGCCGGTGCCGAGCAGTCCGAGCCGCGAAACTGCCGCGATGATCGGCGGCATCCAGTCGTCGCGGTGCTCGGGATGACGCACCTCGACCCCGCTCAACCCGGAAGCCGCGAGCACCTCGATTTCACGCGGCGAAACGGGCGTGCGCTGGCGAAAAGCGGCCGGGTGCGCGAGCACCGCGACGCCGCCGGCTGCGCGCACCATGCGAATCGCGTCGACGGTCTCAATCGCGTCGGTGCCGAGGTAGTACGGCGACCGTGGGTAGAGCACCTCGGTGAACACCGTGCTGCGATCCGGAAAATACCCGGCCGCAACCAGCGCGTCAGCGATGTGCGGCCGCCCGATGGTGCGGGCGTCAGCGTCGCCAATGACGCCCTCCCAGGTAATCGCGTAATCCCTCGCGACGAGCGCGACCATCTGCCTGGCTCGCGTCAACCGCGAGCGCCTGACGTGCGCGAGGGCGTCGAAGAGTTCACCGGCGATCGGAGCGATGCCGTAGCCGAGCAGGTGGCGCGATCGACCGTCGTGTTTCGTGGTGATCTCGATACCCGGAAAGAAGTCGATGTCCGCGTCAGCGGCGCCCTCACGCGCTTCATCCCAGCCGTCAATGGTGTCGTGGTCGGTGAGCGCAAAGCCGGTGAGTCCGAGTTTCGCCGCGTCCCGGGCAATTTCGCCCGGCCGAGTCGTGCCGTCCGAATAAACCGAGTGGGTGTGCAGATCGAAGCCGGCCTGCGCCACCACGGATTCAGTCATCCTGACATCTTACGGCGACGGCACCGGACGCCCGAGTCATCAGCCGCCGGAGCCGCGCGCATGTCGGCGTTGAAGCCGCGTTGAGCCCGCGTTGAGGCCGCCGAACCTGCCCTACCGATTCGCGCACAAGGTGAGAAGATGGACGCATGACCGATATTGCGCAGTCCACTCACGAGGTGGAGATCGACAACAGTAACCGCAGCACCACACCGCAGACCGACACGTTCGTCGAGTATCTCTCGACGCAGTGGGCGGACCGCCCCGAGGTGCTCCCCGCCGCGTTGCCCGTTGCAGCGCACGCGGCGGCGCGGCGCGAGGCATTCGCGGCACAGTTCCCGGGCGAGCGCGTGGTGGTGGCTGCGGGCGCGATGAAGCAGCGCTCCAATGACACGTTCTACCAGTACCGCGCGCACAGCGCGTTCGCGCACCTCACGGGCTGGGGGTCGGCGTCTGAACCCTGCGCAGTGCTCGTGTTCGAGCCGCGCGAGGGCGGGCACGACGCGACGGTCTACTTCCGCGAGCGCGCGGGGCGCGACAGCGATGAGTTCTTCGCGAACTCAGAAATTGGCGAATTCTGGATCGGCCCCCGGCCATCCCTCGAACAGGTCGCCGCAGCACTGGGCGTTGCCACGGCGCCTCTCGACGCGTTTACCGCTGGCGAGCACGACCGCGGGCTCGACGACGCAGAAGTCGCGCGCGTCGCTTCCGAACTGCGCCTCGTGAAAGACGCGTACGAGCTCGACGAGATGCAGCGCGCCGTCGACGCGACCGCGCAGGGGTTCGATGACGTGTTGGCGGCGCTGCCGCAGGCGAGCGCTCACCCCCGCGGCGAGCGCATCGTCGAGGGCGTCTTCAACCAGCGCGCCCGCCTCGAGGGCAACACCGTGGGCTACGAGACGATCGCGGCCTCCGGCCCGCACGCGTGCACGCTGCACTGGATTCAGAATGACGGCGCCGTGCGCGAGGGTGACCTCCTGCTGCTCGACGCTGGCGTTGAGCTGGACAGCCTCTACACCGCCGACATCACGCGCACGGTGCCGATCTCGGGCACCTTCACGGAGGTGCAGCGTCGCGTCTATGAGACGGTGCTCGAAGCTGCCGACGCCGCGCGCGCGATCGTGCAGCCAGGCATCCACTTCCGCGACGTGCACGCCGCAGCGATGGAGGTCATCGAGCGTCGCACGCGCGAGTGGGGAATCTTGCCCGCTGATGACGGCACGGCCTACTACCGGCGCTACATGGTGCACGGCACCAGCCACCACCTCGGCATGGACGTCCACGACTGCGCGCAGGCGCGTCGCGACATGTACATGGACGGCGTGCTCCAGCCCGGAATGGTGTTCACGATCGAGCCCGGCCTCTACTTCCAGCCCGACGATCTCACCGTGCCCGAGGAATACCGCGGCATCGGCGTCCGCATCGAAGACGACATCGTCGTGACGCAGGGCGGCTGCATCAACCTGTCCGCCGACATCCCGCGCGATGCGGACGAGGTCGAGAACTGGGTCCGCCAACTCCGAGGCACCCGCCCCTAACCCCGCCGCGGCGGCGCCCTCGGCCCGCTGGGCCCTCCTCCGGCTGCGCCCTTCTGCCCCTCGCCCTTCCGCCCGCTGGAGGCGACAGAAACTCCGCTTAAAACGCGCTTTTAGGCGGAGTTTCTGTCGCCTCCAGCATTGGGAGACGTCGTAGGGCCCAGCGAAAACCTGGGAGGCGACAAGAACTCCGTCTTAGAAGCCGTTTTAGGCGGAGTTTCTGTCGCCTCCAGCTGGGGCAAGGCCAGCGGGGACGGGACGGGACGGGACGGGACGGGACGGCCGCGGCCCGGGCCAGCCGCTTACTCGCCGTCGACGTAGACCCAGCGGCGGGAGTTGTCTCTCGCGAAGCGGCTGCGTTCGCGCAGCTCCACTCGGCCCGCTGGCTCGCGCGCGATCGCGGTGAAGGTCACGAAGCCCTCATCGTCGAACGGGCCGCCCGCCTCTACTCGCTCCACGAATAGCCGCAACCACTGAGTATCCTCGTCGAGATCGAGCGTGGCGGGCCTCGTCGCCCGAGCCCAGCTCGCGAGCAGATACGCCTCGTCGCCGAGCGCGAACGCACTGTAGCGCGAGCGCATGAGCCGTTCAGCGGTGGGCGCCGCCTCGCCCGCGTGAAGCGGACCGCAGCACGAATCGTAGTCGACGCCCCGCCCGCACGGGCACGGTCCGGTCACGCGCCGATGCCACCGCGCAGCGCGCGCTGCAGCGTGTCGAGCCGCACGCCGCCGAGAGCCAGCGCGTCGCGATGAAACGTCCGAATATCGAACGACTCGCCGGCTCCAGCAGCACGCGCGGCCGCCTCGTCGCGCAGCTGCTCCCAGATGCGCTGCCCGACCTTGTACGACGGCGCCTGCCCGCCCCAGCCGAGATACCGCAGCACCTCGAAGCGCACGAAGCCATCGTTCATGTTTACGTTCTCGGCGAGGAAGCCGAACGCATACTCGCCGTCCCACACGCCACCGTCGGGGCGGCGCTTGCCGAGGTGCACACCGATATCGAGCACGACGCGAGCCGCCCGCATGCGCTGACCATCGAGCATGCCGAGGCGATCCGCCGGGTCATCGAGGTAACCGAGCTGCTCCATGAGGCGTTCCGCGTACAGTGCCCACCCTTCTGCGTGCCCGGACGTTCCCGCGAGCTGTCGTCGCCACTCGTTCAGCGATCCGCGATTCACCACGGCCTGCCCGATCTGCAGGTGATGCCCGGGAACGCCCTCGTGGTACACCGTGGTCAGCTCCCGCCAGGTGTCGAACTCGGTGACGCCCTCGGGCACCGACCACCACATCCGACCTGGGCGCGAGAAGTCGTCGCTCGGGCCGGTGTAGTAAATGCCGCCCTCCTGCGTCGGAGCGATGCGGCACTCGAGCGCGCGAATCTCGTCTGGAATCTCGAACTGCGTGCCCGCGAGTTCAGTGACGGCGCGGTCGCTCGTCTCCTGCATCCAACGCTGCAGCGCATCTGTGCCGTGAAGCTTGCGCGCCGGATCCCGCTCAAGCTTCGCGATCGCCTCCGCGACAATGCCGGGCCGGGGCGATCCGCCGACGATCTCAGCGGCGGTGCGCTCCTGCTCGGCGACCATGCGCGAGAGTTCGTCGAGTCCCCACTCGTACGTCTCGTCGAGATCGACCTTCGCGCCGAGAAACGCCTCGGAGGCAAGCGCGTAGCGATCCCGACCAAACGCATCGGCGGTGGGCGCACTCGGTGCGACCTCCCGCTCCAGGAAGCTCGCCAGATCGGCGTACGCGCTCGAAGCGCCCGCGGCTGCAGCAGCGAGCTCGATTGCGAGCCCGGCTGGCGTGCCAGCGGATCCCGCGAGGCTACTGAAGAAACCTAGATCCTCTGGTGTACCCGCGATGCGGCGCGCCTGCGCGGCGACCTCTGTGACCTGGCGGATCGCCGGCACGAGTCCCTGCCGCACGCCGTCCGCCAGCGTTTCGCTGTACCCCGCGAGCGCCGCCGGCACCGCGCGGAGGCGAGAGGCTACGCGCGACCAGTCCTCTTCGGTGTCGGTGGGCATGAGATCGAACACGTCGCGGATGCTCTGAGGTGGCGACGCGATGACGTTGAGATCACGGAGGTGCTCCCCTGCATCGTGCTGCGTGAGCGACAGTCGCAGCTCAGCTTCAAGGTCGGCGCGTGTCACTGCGTCGACGTCATCAACCGGCGATGTCGCCATGAGCTCGGCGAGCGCGCGGCGCTGATCCGCCGCGAGCGTCTCGTGCCCAGCGGGCGACAGGTCAGGGAGGCCATCGACTGTGCGGCCGATATAGGTGCCGACGGTCGGGTCGTGTTCAACGAGGGTATCTACCCACGCCTCGGCGATGCGATCGATCGCGGTGTGCTGGCGCTGTTCAGTCATAGGGCTACGCTACGGCGTGAACCTCGGCTCCGTCCGTGCGACGCGGCGAGCGCGCGCGAACCGACCTGCCGCGCACGCTAGACTAAAACCACTCACGCGCGCACCCGCGCGCCCGCACGTCTTGAGGAGTTTCCGTGAAGATCCGCACCCGCATCGCCACCGCCGTGACTGTCGCGCTCGCTTCGGTCTTCCTTGCAGCCCCCGCGTTTGCGAGCGGCGGCGGCGACACCACGGGCTCCGAGCTTTCGAGCGCCGGTCACCCGCTCGACGTTGTCGCGATCTCCATCGTCGGCGTCGTGCTGCTGCTCGTCGTGCTGGTCGGCTCAACGCTGATCGGCAATCTGTTCGTGAAGAAGCCGTAGCGCAAGGCGCACACACGCAGCTTTGACACGCACAGAGGGGCGGCGATCCGATTCAGGATCGCCGCCCCTCTGTGCTTATTAACGCCGCGTGTCAATGCCGCCTGTCACCGCCCATGGGCAACGGCACCGTCAGCGGCAGCGGCGAGCACGTGCCCGCCGCCCGGGGCTATTGCGCCCGAACGACGCGGATGCCCGACACGGCGGTATCGACCGCGCCGCGCACATAGCCGGTCGGTGACGCAGCAACCGCCTGCAAGAACGCGACCGTTTCAGCGGTAACCTCTTCGCCAGGGAGCAGGTTGGGGATGCCAGGCGGATAGGCGGCAAGGGTGTCGGCTGACACTCGTCCGATTGCGTCGACCGCCGCGACGACTTCACTCTCGCCGAAGTAGGCATCGCGCGGGAGCGCGCGAAGTGCCCCCGGAGCGGGGAGCTCGGGGAAGGACTCCCCCGCAGCAATCGGGTCGGGATCAGCGAGCGCCGTGCGGGCGACCTCGTCGAACGCGGTGAGTACACGATCAGCATCGGGCGTCGTGAGTGCGCCAATAACGGCAACCACGCTCGTTGCGGTCGACATTTCCAGATAGATACCGTGTTCGGTGCTCATGCGTCCGCGGACCCAGTGGCCGCTGCGCCCAAGTGCTGACACGTCGATGGGGATCCGCAATCGATCGACGTCAACGATGTCGGCGAACGCGTCGAAGCCATCGCTGATAATCGAGAAACGCTCATCGTCGCGCAGCCGATCCCGAATTTCGTCCGCCGCTCGCAGCGCCTCGCCGATGCGCTCCTCGCCCATCATGAGCGCACGACGCGTTTCGTCGAGCGAGCCCATCAAGATGCTGCTCATCGAGGTGGAGGCGGTCATCGAGTACGCGCGGGAGACGAGCGGTTCGAGCCGATCCGCAAACGGGCCCTCCCCGAGGTGCAGCATGGCCGACTGCGTGAGGGAACCCGCGAGCTTGTGCGTGCTCGAGACCACGAGATCGGCTCCGAGTCGCGCGGGCGAGTCGGGCAGCCCCGGGTGGAAGCCGAAGTGGGCTCCCCAGGCGCCGTCGACGATAATCGCGGCGTCGTGCGCGTGCGCGACCTCGGCGAGGCCTGCGACGTCGGCGGTCGAGCCGAAGTAGCTCGGAGAGACAACGTAGACGCTCGACACCGCGCGGCCCGCCTCGGCCTCGCGCTTCAGCGCCTCGTCGAGCACCTCGGGGGTGAGCCCGTGGGCGATGCCGTGGTGCGCATCAACCGCTGGCTGCACGAACGCCGGGATCAGTCCGGACAGCAGTACGCCGTCGGTGAAGCTCGAGTGCATGCTCCGCTGCACCAGCACGCGTTCGCCCAGCCCGCGCACAGCGATTGCCGCCGTACGGTTCGCCTGCGAGGCACCGTTCGTCAGGAACCAGCTGCGCTTTGCGCCCCACGCCTCCGCTGCAAGCTGCTGCGCGCGCACGAGCGGTGAGTCCTCGCCGAGGTCGATACCCTCGAGCATGAGCGGAATATCGACGGCGGGAACGCGGTCGCCAAACAAACCGGCGAGGTGCTCCGCACCGCGCTCAGCGCCGCTGCCGTGGCCGGGCACCATGAGCGACATCGGTTTCGCATCAGCGAAGTGCCGCAGGGCGTCAGCGTAGGGAGCGGTGCGCTGGGCCTCTGACACAGCCGGGCGACGCTTCTCTGCACGGCTCGAATCTGCACGGCTCGCATCGGCGTGGCTCGCATCTGCACGGCTCGCGCGCGGCGCGAGCGCGGCGACAGTCGCCCGCGACGCAGCGCCCTGCGATTCGTGGCCGAGAGGCGACTGACGGGGGTCGAAACGAGATTCCTGATCCAGCATTCCTCCAGATTGGCCGCTCGGCGGCCGCGCCGGAAGCCCGCATTCGACTCGCGGCAGCCATAGACTGTATGTATCGCGACGGGGCAAATCGGCCCTGTTGTTCCAGGGAAACCGAGGTACCGAGTGATCGACTTCCGTCAGCTCCAGGCGCTGAGCGCCGTCGCGTCAGAGGGATCCGTCGCACGCGCGGCAAAACGCCTCGGGTGGAGCCAACCCACGGTCGACTATCACCTGCGCAACCTTGATCGGCTCGTGGGCACCGATCTCACCACGCGCAGCACGCGCGGCAGCAAGCTCACCACGGCCGGGCACCTCATGCTCGAGCGCGGAGATGAGATCTTAAGCCTCGCCGACCGAGCCCTCACGGACGTGCGCGATCTCGCACAGCTCGGCAAAATCAGACTGAGGTTCGGCACGTTCCCGACCGCGGCGTCTCGCCTACTGCCGGGTATCGCGAGCCGCGTGGCCGAGCTGGGCATTGAGCTCGACGCGACACTCGAAGAGCTCGCACCGCTCATCACGCGCGTCAACCAGCACACGCTCGACGCGGCACTCGTGTACGCCGCCGGCGGCTATCGGCTTCCGTTTCGCTCTGAGGTGCACACCACGCACCTGTTCACCGACCCGATGCTGCTCGCGCTTCCCGCGTCGCACCCCGCCGCCTCGCAAACCTCGTTCGATCGCCGCAGCCTGCTCACTCTCGCCGACGACAGCTGGGTGATGGGGTCGACCCCCGGTGACACGCTCGACGACCTCGTGCGCGAGGTGTTTGAGTCTGAGGGGTTGCAGGTCAACGTCGCGATTCGCACGGACGACTACTCGGTCGTGCTCGGGTTGATCGCCGCTGGCATGGCCGTAGCGCTCGTGCCGAGCCTCGTCAGCTTCAACCCGCCCGAGGGCGTAGTGCTCAGGCCCATTGACGACCCGATGTTCGCGCGCGAGCTGCTGCTCGCCGCGCCAGCGGGGCCCGGTGGCCCATCGGCAGCGGTGCGCCAGCTCGCCGAAGCTGTTCGCAGATCAATCAGCGCGCTGGGCTAGGCAAGCCGAGAAAACGACAACGGCGGCTACAGGAGCACTTGCTCCCGCAGCCGCCGTTGGTATCGCGGAGTGGGCCCGCTTTTGGGCTACTCGGTGATCACCAGTGACGGTCAGTGACCGCCGTGCGACGCCCCGTCTTCCTCTGGCTTCTTCACGAAGAACGAGAGCACAACAGGCACCAGCGCGATGCACGCCGCGGTGAAGAACGCCGCGTGCGCGCCCGGAGCTCCGGCGTCGGGAGTCGAGAGACCCTCGGCCTCACCGGCGTGCAGTGCGCTCGAGTAGATCGAGATCAAGACGGCAGTACCTGCCGCGCCGCCCACCTGCTGCAGTGTATTGAGCACCGCCGAACCGTGCGAGTAGAGCGAACGATCCAGCGATCCGAGCGACGCTGAGAAGAGCGGCGTGAACGATCCCGCGAGGCCGAGCGACATTGCGATCTGCACGAGCATCAGGAACCACATCGGGGTATGAGTGCCCACTGTCGAGTACACGAACATCGCACCCGCGATCAGGATTGTGCCCGGTACGAGCAGCGTGCGAGGCCCGCGCGAATCGTACACGCGGCCCATGACGGGACCGAGGACGCCCATCAGTACGGAACCGGGCAACAGCACGAGACCCGCCGCCGTCGGGTCGAGGCCCGCCACGTTCTGCAGGTAGAGCGGCAGCAACGAGAACGTGCCGAACATCGCGAGCGAGACGACCGCCATGATGACAACCGAGATGACGTAGTTACGCGAAAGGAACACACGCAGGTCGAGCAGCGCATCATTCTTCTTTTGCAGTGATAGCTGACGCCACACGAACAGGGCCAAGAAGATTGCGCCGACTGCAATGATCACTCCTGGCGAAGAAGCGCCAGCGGAAGCACCGTGGCCACCAATCTGGCTCAGTCCGAACACGATGCCACCGAACGCGAGCGCTGAGAGCACAATTGACAGTACATCAATCGGCGCCTGCGTGGTCTCGCCCAGATTCGTCATCCACTTCGCGCCGAGCAGCAGCGCAACGACAGCGATCGGCAAGATGATGCCGAAGAGCCAGCGCCAGCCGAGCGTGTCGAGTACGACACCCGAAAGGGTCGGGCCGAGGGCCGGAGCGAGGCTGATGACAAGCCCGACGCGACCCATCATGCGGCCGCGCGAGCGCGCCGGAACAACGTTCATGATGGTGGTCATGAGCAGCGGCATCATGATGCCGGTGCCCGCGGCCTGCACGACGCGACCGGCGAGCAGCATTTCGAAGCCGGGCGCAACGAGGCAGATCGCGGTGCCGAGCACAAACGTGCTGATCGCCGCCAGGAAGACCTGACGTGTGGTGAAGCGCTGCAGGAGGAAGCCGGTCGTCGGAATGACGACGGCCATGGTGAGCATGAACGCACTAGTCAGCCACTGGCCGAGCTCGGGTGGAATGCCCAGCGTCTTGTTGAGCTCGGGGATGGCGATGGCCATCGTCGTCTCGTTCAGGATCGCCACGAAGGCTGCAACCAGCAGCAGCCAGATCACGCGCATGCCCGCGGGATCTATCGTCTCATCTGAGGTTTTCGGTAGCCGCACTGAGGCGGTATCGGGGGTCAAAAGTTGGGGCTCCTTGAAAAGTTAATCGCTGCCCCCAAAGAGAAGCGCACAGCTTCTCGTAGGCAGATCTACAACCTTAACCCACGGTGAGGAACTATCATTCCCGCGTTCACCGATTATTTACGCCTCCGAGGCGCGGAGTTACCGCCCGAACGGATCGCCGAGCCGCGCGAGAAACTCTCGGGTTTCAGGCCGCGTGGGATGCTCGAAAATCTGCTCGGGAGTGCCCGACTCGATGATGACACCGTCTTTCAGGTACACCACTCGGTCGGCGACCCGACGCGCAAACGACATCTCGTGCGTCGCCATGACGATCGTCGAGCCCGTCGCTTTGAGTTCGCTCACGAGATCGAGCACCTCGCCAACCAACTGCGGATCGAGCGCGCTCGTGATCTCGTCGAGCAGCAGCAGCTCGGGGTTCGTCGCGATGGCTCGCACAATTGCGACGCGCTGCTGCTGCCCACCCGAGAGCCGGTCGGGGTACTCATTGGCCTTGTCACCGAGCCCGATGCGTGAGAGCAGGTCGAGTCCGACCCGGTCAGCTTCGGCGCGGCTCGAGCCAAAGACTTTGCGCATCGCGAGGGTGACGTTCTCAATGACCGACAGGTGCGGAAACAGGTTGAAGTGCTGGAAGACCACGCCGATGCGTGCGCGCACGGCGTCGACGTTCACGCGGGGATCGGTGATGTCATCGCCGGCGAGCACGATGCGCCCGTCGTCGACCTGCTCAAGCAAATTGATGGTTTTGAGGAGCGTCGACTTGCCCGAACCGGAGGCCCCGATCAGCACGACGGCCTCGTGGCGGCGCACTGTCAGATCGATGCCGCGCAGCACGTGCTGATCGCCAAATCGCTTGTGCACTCCGCGCACGTCGAGCACCGGCTGATCCTGATGGTGGCCCTGTTCCTGGCCGTGCCCACTCATACTGCTCCCCCGATCTGCTCGCGGCGCTGAGACCGAGCCGTAATCCAGTCGGTGAGCCTGATGAACGGCAGCGACAGCAGCACGAAAAGGAGGCCGGCAAGCACGTAGGGCGTGAAGTTATAGCTCGACGCGGACTCTATCTGGGCGGCGCGAATCGCGTCGACCGCGCCGAGCACCGAGATCAGACCGACGTCTTTCTGCAGTGAGACGAAGTCGTTCATGAGCGCCGGAGTCACCTTGCGCACGGCCTGCGGCATGACGACGAGACGCAGGGTCTTGGCGTGGCTCAGCCCCAGCGAACGAGCGGCGAGCCGCTGCGAGGGGTGCACTGCGTCAATGCCAGCTCGCAGCACCTCGGCTACGTACGCTGAATAGCAGAGGATCAGCGCGACCGTGCCCCAGAACTGCGCGGGGAGCCGTCCGGTGAGTTCGAGCCCCGGGATGCCGAATCCGACGAGGTACAGCACGAGCAGCACGGGGATGCCACGAAACAGGTCCGTGTATCCGGCGGCCAGTAGCCGGATCGGGGTGAACACCGCGCCCTTGAGCGTGCGCGCAACCGCGAGGAGCGTGCCGAGGATCGCCACTCCGATGGCAGCAACGAAGAGCACCTGAATGTTGAGCCACAGGCCCTTAATGACGCGCGGGAACGCATCACGCGCGACACCCCAGTCGAAGAACGTCGTGCGCACCGCTTCCCACCCGGGGCTGTTAATCAGCACCACGACAATGACGGCGGCAAATACCAGCGTGCTCGCGATGCTGACGAGGATCGACTGACGTTTTCTGGCGCTGCGAAACCCCCTCCGTTCGAGCTCGATCGCGCTGGGCTCGAACGCCGCGGGGCCGCTCGATGTGTGAACCTGCGACACCCGGGGCTACTTCAGGACAGGAGCGCCCTGATCGGCGATCCACTTCGCGGTGAGGTCATCAAGCGTGCCGTTCTCGCGGAGCGCATCAACAGCCTTCGAAACGTCGGCGGTGAGTGAGGAGTCCTTCGGCAGCACGAAGGCGAAATCATCGCCGCCCTTGGCTGAATCAAGCTGACCGACAATCACGCCGTCGTCGAGCTGCGCATCGCGCACGTAGAACGCGCCGGGCAGATCGGTAACGAGGGCGTCGATCGTGCCGTTCTGCAGCGCTGCCACCGCGTCATCGACGCTGTTGAAGACCTGCAGGTCTTGCGACGGGGCGATCACGTCTTCAGCGACGGTGAGCGAGGTGGTTCCCGAAGCGACACCGATGACTGCGTCCTTCAGATCAGCGATGCTCTTTGCCTTCGCCGCGTCTGTGCCGCCCGCGGCGACCACGGCCTGGGTCGTCGTGTAGTACGGCGTCGAGAAGTCCACGGCCTTCGCGCGATCCTCGCTGACCGAGAACTGCTGGATGTTGAGATCAAAGTCCTTGGGACCCGGCGCAATGGCAGCGTCGAAGCTCGTGCGCACCCACTCCACGTCGCTCTTGTCGTAGCCCATCTGATCGGCGACCGCGTAGGCTACGGCAGATTCGAAGCCCTCGCCGTTCTCGGGGGCGTCGTCGAGCACCCACGGCGCGTATGCAGGCTCGCCCGTAGCGATCGTGAGCTTGCCCTCAGTGACGGCAGCCACACCGGCATCATCACCGGAATCCGTGGCACCACCCGAGCAGGCAGACAGTGCGAGCATCGCGGCGGCCCCGACGGCAACGGCGGCGGCGAGACGAGACGTGCGGAACATGGAACTCCTTGGCTACTGGCGAACGCGCAGAACGGCGCGGATCAAGACGTCGTTTATTCTATGAGACTTCGGGGCTCACGCAGCGATGCCCGGGTGCCTGCTCAGTCACCGGGCGTCACACGCTCGCGCGATACAGTTCTACGCCGCCAACGACCGTGCGACGCGCGCGACCGGCACCGGCCTCGACGAGCTCCGCGAGCGCCGCTTCGGCGTCGTGCACTGGAAGATCGAAGAACGCCAGATCGGCCATGGCGCCCACTCCCAGCTGCCCGATGCGGCGCTTGCCCACGTTCAAACCGAGCGCGGTCGCGCCGCCCAGCGTTGCCGCCCCCAGCAACCGCTGGTGCAGGTCGTCGCCTCGATACCCTTGCTCGCGAGCCACCCGGTAGAGCTTTGCCACATCGGCGAGCAGATCGAGTGACGGCGACGATGAGAGCGAATCGGTGCCAACGGCAATCGCATTGCCCTCGCGCAGATACGCCGCGACGGGTGGCATGTCGAGGCCGATGACCTCGTTCGAACGCGGGCACAGGGCGACGCTCGTGCCGCGTGCGCGCAACAGCGCGCGATCGTCGGCGCTGACGTAAACGCCGTGAGCGATGTGACAGTCGGGGCCGAGCACTCCGAGATGGTCGACGAACTGGGTCGACGACACCCCGATACCGTGTGAGCGCAGCGCGCGGAAGCTGTCTGCGCCGAGCTCGGGCCAGGCACCGTGGCCGCCAGGGCCGGCGCCGACGTAGCCGTCGATACCGTCGAATTCCCGCTCCATGTGCGCTTCAGCGAGGTGAATGTGCAGTCGCAGCCCCTCCTCGCGCACGATGTCGGGGAGTTCGAGCAGCGGCTGCACCTCGAGCGAGTACGGCGCATGAGGTGAAACTCCAGCGCCGGGCGGCGTCGGTATCTGCCGAATCTGCTCTCGCACTTCGGCCTTTGCCTCTGGCGTCCAATCAGCGTTATTTGCGCCGTACACCTCCCAGTAGGCGATGCCGTGCATGCCGGCATCGTGCAGCGCCCCAAGCGCATCACGGTCGGTCACCACGTCAGCCGCGGCGGTAACGCCGGCAGCGAGTGAGAGCTGCGCGCCCTCGGCGGCGGCGGCTCGCCAGTCGTGCGATTCGCGTGCGTAGACGGTGTCAAACGCGTCGCCCCAGTGGTCGAATCCCGTGTAGTTCCGTGACGCGACCTCGCGCATCCCGGTGTACTGCAGGTGAGTGTGCGCATTCACGAGCCCGGGCGCCAGCACGCCGTCCCAGTGCTCTTCGCGATACTCCGCGCCGCGCTCATCGAGCACCTCGAGCACCCAGCGGCGGTCGCCGACGTGCAGAATGCGGTCCCCCTGCACCGCGACAGCGCCGTCGACAATGCGCGGGCTGGTGACGGGAAAAACGAGGGCTGCGCTGTAGACAACAATGGCGGGTGCGGGGTTCACCCGCACGAGTCTAGGGCGTCTCGGGCCGCCCGGCTGCGCGATAGCGGTGGACTCGCCAGGGTTGCGCCGCGCCGCCCGCACGCGCGCTGTTACTTGCGGGGTCGACGCCGCCGCCGCGAGCGGTCAAAGCGGCCTCAGCGACGAGATGCTCGTCCGCTGCCGAGAGCAGGTGCACTCCTGGCGCCGGCGATGTTTCGAGCAGCCGCATGAGCGCTGCGATCTGGGTGGCGAACGAGAGGTCCATGACCTCGATGGGGTTTCCCTCCCCCGCCGTGTAGTTGATTCCGCCGCCCGCGGCGAGCACACGTACCCCGTGCACCGACTCGGTTCCAGGGCCGCGCCACGCGGCAATGCCTGGCCCGATCTCGCGCATTGACCAGCCCGCGGACCGCATATCGTCGAGTGCGATCTCATCGTCGATGCCGCCAGCGACCGCAACAACTGCGCCGTCCCGCAGCGTCGCCATCGCCTCGGAGCCCAGCGTGTGCCAGACCCCCGTCGCGCTGACGACCACGTCGGCGTTCGGCAGCGCCGACGCACCGGGTGCCGCCTCGTAGCCGTCGTGGATCGCGAGCAGCGCGCGCACCGGATCCTGCTCGATCACCACGATCTCTGCGCCGAGCGCCGCAGCGAACTGAGCAACGCCCTGCCCGACCGGCCCATACCCGATCACGGCCCAGCGCGATCCGGCGATGCCCGCGTATGGGCGCGGAGCTGCACCATCGAGCACGTCTGCAATGGCAAACACGCACGACTGGCCGGTGCCGATTCGATTGTCGAAATCGGTCTTCGTGCGCGCGTCGTTGACCGCGATCACCGGAATGCGCAGTTCGTCGAGCGCCGCCATTTCACGCACAGGCCGCACGCCGCTCGTGGTCTCCTCGGCCGCGCCGAGCAGCGTTGCGACCGCCGCCGGGCGCTCCGTGTGTGCGAGCCGCACCAGATGCGCTCCGTCATCGATGAGCAGGTCTGGCGACCAGTCGAGTATCGCCGCGGCGTGAGCAGCATCGATCTCGAGTGCGGTATCCGCGACGGCCGCCGTCGGCGCGAACACCGCTATGCGCTCGTCGCGCGCGAGCTCGGCGGCGATTTCTGGGTCGGTCTCTGACACCGCGCTGAACACCGCGACGGCGCAGCCGGCGTCGGCGAGCACACGCGCGAAGGCGGCTGTCTTCGGCTCGAGCACGAGGCTGACGCCAATCCGCAGTCCAGCGCCGCCGAGAGCAGCGTCAGCCCGTTTCGCGCCCAGCCGAGCGGCGAGTGCCGTGGTCGCAGGCATGCCGGTCGCCGCCCACGCGATCCGCGCCGCAGCGCTCGCCCCCCGCGGGTTTCGCAGGCTGCCATCGAGCCCGACGATCACACCGGGCAGCCGATCGCGGTAAGCCATCGGCGACTCAGCGTGTTCCACCTGTTCGACGTGATCGACGAATGCAAAGTCTACGGGGACAGTCGACTCGCGCAATCGCGCGCCCATCCGCTGCAGCGCGTGGGTCAAGGCGGACCTCACGCCGGCATCAGCAACGCTTATCGATGCGGTGCTCCCGGCGATGAGCCGGTTACCGGCACGTGCCGCAGTTCGAATTACTCGTTCGATGACGAGGCTCGACGAATTACTCATCGGCATCAGTCGTCCGCTTATTGTCGAGGGTGTTCTCCCATTGTGCACACGCCGAGTCTGCATCGGCAGGAAGCTGGAGTGCGGCGCGCGCAGCGGCTGCCGCAGTTCCGATTTCTTCCGCTCCCGCCCAGTCATACGCAATGGCCTTCGCCGCTGTGAGCTTCGCGACTCGCTGCGCCTGCACCCGATCCGTTTCGAGAGTGTCTGCAACTTCTGCGACGGGGGCGTCAGCGACTGCGGGCCAGGTGCGCTTCGGCGACGTGAGCTTTTTCTTCGCGATTGCACTCTGTTCGGCGACGTCGGTCATGGCCGCGGAGAACTTTTTCGTGCTGGGCGACAGGTCGCGACTCACGGCAAGCCGCAATTGATCCAGCTCGACATCAGCGGTGTCCCACGCGTCGTTCACCGGGCACACCGCGTCCAAATACACGGCTCCCGCGCGGCTCACCGTGAGTGACTCTGGCTTCGGCGTTGGCTCGGGCGCAGAGCAGCCGACCGTCGCGAGCACGACCAGGGCGATGCCGAGGCTCGCGCTGAAACGACGGGTGTGACGCATGCTCCGAGACTACCGTCGCGAGCGGGCCTCGCCGCGAGACCGAGGCGGGGATAGGCTTGCCCCATGGCGAGATATCTGAACGAAGCAGACGCAGCGGCAGCCGGATTCACTATCACGCACGAGCCAGACCGCAGCCGCTACGTCATCACGGCAAGCGGTCCAGATGGCGGGCGCGTCGTCGGCGAGGCGCACTACGCCCTGCGAGGCAACGATGTCATTGACTTCGACCACACCGTCGTTGCTCCAGAGCTGCGCGGAAACGGCCTGTCAGGGCTTCTCGCGCGTCGCGCTGTCACGGGCGAAGCGGTCGGCGAGCGCCGAATTGAAGCATCATGCTGGTTCATCGACGGCTACCTGCAGCGGCACCCCGAGTTGCTCGCAGCGCAGGCCGACTCGGCAGATTCTGGCGAATCAGCGAGCTAACCGACGCGGTCTCACGCGTCTGAGTCTTTGTCTTTCCGCTTGAACTTGCGCACCTTCGCGGGCGCGGGCGTGCCCTGTTGGATCAGCGCCGTCAGATCTTTTTCAATGAGTTGCTGAATGCGGCTCTCGCGCTCTTCGCGGTACTCGTCATTGTTGCCACCGCTGTAGTACGGGTGCTCAGCGCGGTCAGCCAGTGATGTTCCGATTTCGTCCCACGCCATCTCGCGAGCGCGCTCAGCCGCCGTATTCAGATAGGTGTCGTCCGCGGCGCGGGCGCGCAGCTCTTCGGCGACTTTTTCGTACACCTCTTGGCGGTGGCGCAGCGTGCGGTTGTCGTCATTGCCGTAGTCGGACTCACTCCACGAGCTGCGGCCGGTGTCACGAATCTCGCCGCGCATGCGCGAGATGTGTGCAGCGTCTCGCTCGCGCTCTTCAGCGAGGTCGATGGTCGTGGTGCGCACCATGTCAATAATTTGATCGGCGTCATAGTCGACGTGGCGTTTCAGCGCGTTCATGATGATCGCGTTCTTCACGGTCATGCGAACTGCGACGTCAGCGACGAGCAGACCCTGCTCCACAATGTCTTCAACCGGCGCGAGCACTCGCCGAGGCAGCCGCCGCGGTGGGCGCGATGAACCTCGCTTGCGCTTCTTGAACCAGCCGAACACCGCGCTCCTTCCGGGCCCGAGTGGGCACTCGACCATTATCTCCTACTCGACCGACATCCCACAGATCGAGATCGGCGACCCGCGCGTCGATGCGGAAGCACGCGCACTTTCCCCGCCAAGCCATTCGTGCAACACTGGAAGGGACCCCGAAATTTGGGGTGCGGACGAGGGAGCAGTACCCGCCTATTGACGACTGCCAGAGGGACAGTGTCATGTCAGTGGCGTGGATATTACTGATTCTGAGCGGCATGCTCGAGGCCGTCTGGGCGACGGCGCTCGATGCGTCGAAGGGGTTTCGTAAGCTGTGGCCTTCGGTCACGTTTGTGGCCGCATACATCGCCAGCATGGCTGGACTCGCCTACGGCATGACTCAGATTCCCGTCGGCACCGCGTACGCCGTCTGGGTGGGAATTGGCGCTGTGCTGACCGCGGCGTGGGCCATGGCAACGCGTAAAGATCGCGCGACGGTGCTGCGAGTGGTGCTGCTCATCGGCCTCATTGCCTGCGTCGTCGGCCTGAAGGCGGTGAGCTGAGATGGCTCGCGCGATTCGTTTCTCGCCGTCGGTCAAACCTCCGGTAAGCGACTCACCCAAGGTGGCTCGACCGGCGCACTGGATCGTGCTGCTGGCCAGCGCGATTCTTGAGTCGGTCTGGGCGCTCGCTCTGCACGACGCGCAGGGATTTACCGTGCTCGTGCCGACCATCGTGTTTTTCATTGCAAACCCGATCAGCATGATCGGGCTCGGTTACGCAATGCGCGGCCTCCCGGTGAGTACCGCCTACGCGATCTGGACGGGGCTCGGCGCGGCACTCACGGTGGGGGCGTCAATGGTGCTCGGAACCGAGGCGCCGTCCGTGCTGAAGCTGCTGTTTCTCGCGGGCATCATCGGCTGCGTGATCGGACTCAAGTTCGTGAAGGATCCTGCGTAGCCTCAAGCGACACCCACACCGCGGCGGCGGCGGCGGGTCCGAGACTCACCGGCGTCTCTGGCTCGCTCGCTGCGTCGCCAACCCGAACCGTGACCGTCTCGGAGTATGGCTCGCCCGGCAACAGATGCAATACTGCATCGACCACGATGCCACGACCAGCGAAGAACTGCAGCATGCCGTTGTCAGCGTCTGAAATACGCTCGACGCGAGCGCGACTTGGCGCCGGCGCCGCGAGCAGCTGCATCGCATCGGGGCGGTGCACCGCCCCGGCAGCGCTCGGAATCGGGTCACCGTGTGGATCGCGCGTTGGAAAGCCGAGCACGCGATCCATCCGGTCGATGAACTCGTCGGACACTGCGTGTTCGAGACGATCGGCTTCATCGTGCACCTCGTCCCACTCGTATTCGAGGTGGCGCACCAAGAATGTCTCGAGCAACCGGTGTCGTCGAATCATGGCGACTGCGTGCACGCGTCCGAGGTCGGTGAGCGTCACGCTTCCGTATCGCGCGTGCCCAATGAATTCGAGGTCTGAGAGCTTGCGAAGCGCATCAGAAACAGTCGACAATCGGACGCCCGCTGACTCGGCGATGGCGGAGTTCGAAATCGGCGCGTCTGACCACTCTTGCAGACCCCAGATCACTTTGAGGTAGTTCTGCATGCTCGGAGACAGATCGTCGACACTCACCGCACCAGGATATCGGCCACCACGGGAGACCGGCAGGTCACCCGTGCGCGAACCGGTCGAGGATCGCTCGGAGTTCGATGAGGGCAGTGTCAAACGCGGCGTCATCGGCACCACCCACACCGATCACAAGCCCCGCCATGCCGGCGTTGCTCCCCCGTCGTTGCCAGTATCTACCGAGCGCCTGCGCCCCCAAGCCTGCGGACTCGGTCGCGGCGACGACCGCAGCTTCTCGACGGCGGGCGCGTCCCGAGTCGTCCAAAAATTCGATGACGGCGTGTAACCCGCCGTCCATCTGGCGAACGCGCGCGGATTCTGTGCCAGCGAGCCGCTCGGAGACAAGGTCACGTCGAGCGGCGTAGCGCCGCAGCATGCGGGCCGTGTGTCGTCGCAATTCGCCGCTCGCGAGGTAGGCCGCGAGCGCAGACTGGACGACGCTCGAAACAGGACCACCGAGGTCTCGGCGCACGGGTTCTATGCGCGCGCGCAACCCCGCTGGAGCGAGCAGATAGCCCGCCGAGAGCGCCGGGGTGATCGTGCGTGAGAACGTTCCGAGGAGCACAACGACCCCCGTTTCGGGGTCGTCGAGCGCTGCGAGTGTGGGGAGCGGTGTGCCCGTGTAGCGCAGTTCGGAATCAAAGTCGTCTTCAATGATGACGACGCCGTTGCGCCGAGCCCAGGTGATCAGGGCGCGCCGACGCGCCAGTGGCAGCGAGCCGCCGAGCGGATACTGGTGGCTCGGCGTCACGATCACAGCGTCGAGCAAGCCGTCCGGGAGTCGCCCGGTGTCGAGCCCCTCACCGTCGGCCGGGAGTGCGACGATGCGAGCGCCCGCGCGCGCAGCAGCGCCGCGCAGTGAGGGGATACCGGGATCTTCGACGCCGACCACGAGATCGCGCCCGCGTGTGGTGCCGAGAGCCGTCAGTAACAACCAGAGTCCGTCTCGCGTGCCTGCCGTAACAAGCACGTCGAGAGCCGCGCGTGGGGTGCCGCGCATGCGACGCAGATGCTCGGAGATCTCATGTCGCAGTTTCGGATTGCCGAGCGACGGGGCCACGGCCGAGGCGGCGGACACATCTGCGGCGGCCTCGCGCCAGGCGGCGCGCCACGCTGACCCCACGACGCCGTCCGTGATTGGCACGCCGGGCGCAAGCGGCGCGAGCGAGACAAGTTCGCCGGCTCCCGTGCTGACACCGGCGCCCACACCCGCTTCCGTCGCAATAAGCGCCGTGCCCGATTCGCCTCCCGCAAGGCGCACCGCGTCGAGCTGGGTGCGCGCCAAATCGGGGTGTACAAGCGTGCCGCGGCCCTGGGACGCGGCCAGATAGCCCTCACCAATGAGTTGCTCGTAAGCGGCGACAACAACGCCCCGCGCTACCCCGAGGCGTCGCGCGAGTTCGCGCGTCGCGGGCACCGTCTCCCCCGGCCGCAGCACCGTCGCGTCAATGGCTTCGCGCAGAGCTCCGGCGAGTTGTACCGGCAGCGGTGTGTCCGAGTGGCGGTCGAGGTGTACGGGAAACCCGCCTGCGGCGCGACCTCGGGCGGCGGGTGCGCGATCCGGCGCCAGCGTCTGCCGTGTCCCGTCGTTTGCGCGCTTCTCCGCGTTTGCGCCGGTCATGAAAACACCGTGCCAGTACTGCCGAGTCTGGCGCGCATCACATCGATCGCCTCGGGATTGTCGTCGATCAGCAGGAAGCGACGATCCAGCTCAGCCGCCGCCGC
Source organism: Leucobacter sp. NPDC058333 (assembly GCF_042726155.1). Taxonomy (NCBI): domain Bacteria; kingdom Bacillati; phylum Actinomycetota; class Actinomycetes; order Micrococcales; family Microbacteriaceae; genus Leucobacter; species Leucobacter sp. NPDC058333. Next base: position 1,444,112 of record NZ_JBHXHV010000001.1, on the reverse strand, counting down.
ACCGGCCGTGCCACTCCCGGCGAACGGGTCGAGCACCCAGTCGCCCGGACGCGTCGAGGCCTGAATGATGCGGCGCAAGATACCCGCCGGTTTCTGAGTGGGGTAGCCCGTGCGTTCCCCTCCCGTTGGAGAGACGATCGTGTGCCACCAGGTGTCAGTGGGCAATTTGCCGAGTGCAGCTTTCTCAGCGGTCACAAGACCGGGGGCCATATACGGCTCGCGATCCACGGCCTCAGCATTGAAGTAATACCAGTCCGGGTGTTTCGCGTACACCAAGATATTGTCGTGTTTTGCAGGCCACCGACGCTTTGTGCGCGCGCCATAGTCGTAGGCCCAGATGATCTCATTGATGAAGCACTCAGGGCCGAACAGGGCGTCAAGCAGCACTTTTGCGTAGTGCACCTCGCGATAGTCGAGGTGCAGATAGAGCAACCCATCCGGCGAGAGCAGCCGCCAGGTCTCTTCGAGTCGCGGTTCGAGAAACTCCCAGTAGTCGCCGAAACGATCGTCGTATCCAAGGGTCATTTCGCGCGTGACCCGATAGCCCTGACCGCGAAACCCGAGCCGACTGCCCGGCTCCGCCAGCTCCGACGGCGACTCCGAGTCTGAAACGCGCGTACCGCGCACTCGCTCTGCCTGCTGCACACGACCCGTGTTGAACGGCGGGTCGAGGTACGCAACGGCGAACGCGGCTGTCGGGAGTGAGCGCAGGATCGTCAAATTATCACCGCGCATCACCCGACTCGGCCCGTCGGCGTTCCAGGGCTCACTCACCCCTCCAGGGTACTGTCCACCGCGGCCACGTTAGAACGCGAGCGGCTCCTCCCCGAGCGCGGGCAGCGGATCGAGCACACGGGCCATCACTGCCGGGTCGAGGTGCTCGACCTGAGCTGGTGACCAGCGCGGATTGCGATCCTTGTCGATAATCTGCGCGCGCACACCCTCCGCGAAATCGGGCATGGCCGCGAGCCGTCCAAGCGTCCGCAGGTCGTCGGCGAGCACTTCAGGCAGTCGCAGCTTCAACCGCCGCGTGCGGTCGATCTGAGCGAGCGTCACGGCGACCGAAGTCGGGCTCATGGTGCGCACGGCCTTCGCGGTGCTCGCCGCGTGCGCGTGGGTGCTCGACTCGAGGGCGCGAATGAGTCGCTGTGCCGCGCCGACGGGGTCTGAGCTGGCAGCGAGCTCGCCATCCCCGAGCGCCGCCTCGGCAATCGGCGTCCACCAGTCACGCGCGTTGAGCAACGCGGATACGGGCGCGGGCTCGCGCGCGGCGTCTACCGCGGCGTTCGGATGTTCCCCAGCGGCGAGCGCGGCGCGCAGGCTGTCAAGGCGCTCCGTCGGCACGAAGGCGTCGGCGAATCCGAGCGCGATCGCATCGCCAGCGGTCATGTCTCCAGCGGTGATGGCGAGAAGTTCACCCAGTCGGTGGGGGGCATGAGCAAGCAGTAGATGGCCGCCGACGTCTGGCACAATGCCGATGCGCGCCTCTGGCATGGCGAGTCTGCTGCGCTCGGTGACGACGCGCAGCGCCGCGTGCCCGGTGAGGCCGATCCCACCTCCCATAGTGATGCCATCCATAATGCCGACCACCGGGGGTGAAGAGGTCGCGATTGCGTAGTCGAGCCGGTATTCGGCCGCGAGAATCGTGCGCGCCGAGCCGCTCGAGATCTCTTTGATGTCTCCCCCGCCGCAGAATCCACGCTCGCCGGCACCGTCGAGCAGGATCGCGCCAGACCCGTCTTGCTGCGCTATGGCGACCGCATTCGTGAGCTGAGCGAACATCGAAGTATTCAGGGCGTTGATGGCGCGCGGCCGGTTCAGCGTGAGGTGCGTGATCGCTCCGTCTCGACGCACCAGCACCAGGGGTGCGTCGCTGCTACCGGACTGCGAGTGCGCTGCGTCGCTCATCTCAGCACCGTATCATCGGGGGCCGCAGCAGCGAGCGAAGCGAGCGTTCACGGGGTCGGGTGCAGCGCGTCGTACCGTTGAAACCCGCGCGCAGTGCGCAGCAGCACGAGCATGATGCCGAGAATCACGATTCCGCCGAACAGCGCGGGCGCCCACAGCGCAACGAGCGTCGCAATGCCACCGGCGAGCAGGTCGCCGACACGTGGTCCACCCGCCACGACCACATAGAAGAGGCCCTGCATGCGACCGCGCACGTCGTCAGGAGCCGCAGCCTGCAAGATCGTCGTGCGGAAGACCGCGCTGACGTTGTCGGCGGCTCCCGTGCCGGCGAGTGCGAGCCCAGCGCAAATGATCGCCGGAATAATCGGTTCATCGGTGCGCTCGCTGACGCCGGACGTCGTCGCCGTGACGAGCAGCACCAGCCCGAACAGCGCGGTGAACACACCGAACGTCGCGATCGCGAGGGTGACTGCGCGACCCTGCCGGCGCACACCGCCGAGGGGGCCAGAAAAGAGACCGCTCAGCAGCGCACCGACAGCGAAGGCCGCGGTCAGCACGCCGACGGTGATGGGGCCACCGCCCAGCACGAGCGCACCCGCTGCGGGGAATACGACGCGCGGCGTGCCGAAGATCATCGCGACGAGGTCCCAGATAAACGTCGCGCGCACGTTCGGTGCGCGCTTCAGGAACGTGAGGCTCCCGACAACCGAGCGGAACGTTGGCGCCACGCGCTCGCCGCCGGGGGCCATGCTCGGCAGACTCAGGATGCCGAGGAAAGCGCCCGTGAACAGCACCGCATCGAGCAGATAGGTCCACGGCACTCCGACGCTCGCGACCAGCACCCCGGCGACTGCTGGTCCGACGGTGATCGCAAGACCCATCGTGATGCCACTCAGCGCCGCGGCCGCGGGCAGCAACCGTGTCGGCAGTAGCCGCGGCAGCATCGCGCCGCGTGTCGCACCCATAATCGTTGCCGATGCGGCGTTCACTGCAGCAAGGGCGTAGTACGGCCAGGTCACCTGCACATCGAGGAAGGCGATCACGGTCATGGTGCCGATACTGAGCCACGCGGCAATTGCCGTGCACAGTGCCACCAGTCTTCGGTCAAACGCGTCGGCCAGCGCGCCGCCCACGAACCCCGCGAGAATCATGGGTCCGAGCGCCCACAGCGCGACGAGCGACACCGCAAACGTTGAGCGCGTGAGCTCGTAAATATGCAACCCAACCGCCACGATCGTCACCTGCGCACCGATCTGAGCGATCGAAGTTCCGGTCCACAGTTTCGCGAACGCCGGGCTCTCGCGCAGTGGGGTCGTGTCGACCAGCAGAGATCGAAGCGTTCGTCTGCGTGCTCCGGATTCGCTGGCGGGATCGTTCACCGCATCAGAGTAGTGCACGCGAGAGGCGGCGCTTCGACGCCACTCTTGCCCTCTGCGCCCAACGAGCGTCTCCACATCATTTACTGTGTGCTTGCTACTTTAAACACCTGGGCATAGTCTTTTACGTGGCTGAAGTTCCATGTTGTTCGGCCCGCAGGGGGAACGTACTCTGACCGCACACCTCGACTCGTCGAGTTGTGCGCACTCGGAAGATGCTGCGAGGGGTGTAGAGGACGAAAAACGCGCGCTGACGCCGCGTTATCTTATTCACTCACAATCCCAGGAGAACTCATGAAGTTCACGAACAAGCTGGCCAGCGCGGCCGCACTCGGCGTGATCGCCGCACTCGCATTTGGCGGCGCTGCCGCACAGGCGGCGGAGGGCGATCCGATCACCCTGGCTCCCGCGATCACGCTCGGCGCGACATCGTTCACCGTGTCGGGCGAAAACTGCGTCAATCCGACCGGTGCCCCAGGCGAAGTGGTCGCGGTGCTCGCGACCGATGATCCCGCCAATCCGATTATGAAGACCGATTTCGCAAGTGCCGACGGCACCTGGAGCATCAGTCTCGACGCTCCCTCCGAAAGCGGCGTCTACGAAGTCGCCGCGTACTGCAACCTCTACGCCGATCAGTTCGCCTACGCGACATCCGATCTGCGGGTCAGCAAGGCCGCGGGCGTGCAGCTCTCGGTGAGCGAGGCGAAGCAGCTGGAATCGTTCGACTTCAGCGGTGCTGGCTTCGCCCCCAACGAGTCGGTTCGCGTCGAGTTCCGCCAGAATGGCGTGCTCGTCGAGAGCCTCGGCACAGTCAGCGCGTCGGATGTCGGTGAGATCCTGGGCCAGATTACCCTCGGTAACACGCTCGCTCTCGGCGCGTACGACGTGGTCTTCATCGGCGAAGAAAGTGGCACGGAGCTCAGCGCTCCGCTCACAATCACCGATGGCACCGGAGGCGGCGGCAACGGCGGCAACTTGATCGACAACAGCGCTGCAACGCCCGTTGATCCGGCAGCGATTGCTCGCCCCGCCTCCCCCGGTACACTCGCGACCACGGGTGGCGAGAGCTTCGCTCCCCTCGCAACCATCGGCGGCGTGACCGCGCTCGCGCTCGGCGCTGGCGCTGTCGCCGTCGGCCGCCGCAAGGCCCGCGCAGCCCGATAATTCCGAAAAATACGTTGAGATAGGTAGTTCAACTGCGTACCACCGCGAAACCCAATACCCCCGATCTGGCTGGGCAGCCCCCGTCCAGGTCGGGGGTATTGCGGCGTGTCATTCGCGTGTGCGGGGCGACGCTCCTCGTGCTGGTGCTCACGGCGACAGGGTTTGCTGCCGCTGTTGCCGCGCGCATTACACCGGTGTCGATGCCCGAGCTCGGATTCAGCGATACAGCCGAACCGACACCGCAAGACGATGGCGTCGTCTACATGTTCGTCGGCGCTGACTCCGGTATCGAACGCAGCGATTCCGACGTGCAGGCCGAAACGCCTGACGGGCAAGCCCGGGCCGACGCGATCGTACTCGTGCGTCTCTCCCCCACTGGCACCGCCTCAGCGGTGTCGATCCCCAGAGACATGTTGTCGCTCGACGGTTCGTGGGAGCCCATGTCACTGAAGCTCCTCGACGGTCCGGAATCGCTGATGCGGGGCGTGTGCGACACCATCGGGGTCACCGTTGATCGGTACGTGTCGATCGACGGCGCTGGATTCGTCGATGCCATCGATGCGCTCGGCGGCGTCGACGTTGACGTCGATCACCCCGTGCGGGACACTGCCGCAGAGCTCAGCATCGAGCGAGCGGGTCGCCAAACCATTGACGGCACCACAGCCCTCGCGCTTGTTCGCTCGCGCCACCCCGAACAGCTGATTGACGGTCGCTGGAAGGGAGTCTCGGAAGCCGACGGCGCGAAACAACGGTCAGCTTGGGCCGCCACCTTGCTCGACGGCGTGCGCACGTCTATCAGCGAGGCCGGTCCCGCGACCCTCGTGCGCACGGTCTGGTCAAGCAGCGATGCACTCAGCTTGGGCGGCGGGTTTCATCCCGGCGAGTTACAACGCCTTTCGCAGGCCAGCTTGAAGGTGTCAGAGCTCCCCACCAACAAGATTGGCGACGGCCGAGCGATTCTTGCGGATGAAAGCAGCCGCGGTGCGCTGACACTCGCAGGCTTCAACACCGAGTGCGTGGTGCCACACTAGCGAGCTCCAGCGTGCCAGCCGCTAATAACCGGGACCGGGCACCACGTCGTTCGACGAGGCGAAGCAGGGCGACGTCGAAGCAATCTGAATTTCTTCGTCTGCGCCGTCGCCCTTCACCAGAATGCGGGTCGCCGTCTTCGGGTCAGTAGCGACGAGTCGCCTGTTGCGAAGCACATCGTGATCAGGAACGAGTGTCCACTCGAGTTCGCCCAGGCGCGCTTCGATGAACGCGACAGCTTCACCGGGCGTCATCGACTCATCAAGAGTCACGGTCGTGATGCCCAGCCACCGATACTCGCGGGAGTTGCAGACGTCAACATCGCCAGTTTCGGCCTGATCCACCTCGACCACAGCCTCGGCTGGCAGCAGGGCGACGACCGTTCGTTCGAGCTCCTGCGAGGTCGCCTTTGCGGTGTGCCAGGTCACCGCGGGTGTCGCTGCAGTCTCGGACTGAGCGGGCGGGGCCGAACAGGCAGCGATCGCACACGTCGCGAACACGGCGACGAGCACCGCGACTCCGCGACGTAAATACAACATTCTGGGGCTCCTCAATGCTGCCAGTTGGCTATTGCGAACAGAGCCCCACACCCAGTTCATTCGCAGTCTATCGTCTGTCCGGCCTAGACCGAATTCGGATTTGATTCCAAGATACGGGCGTTCGGTCGTGACTCGCAACCGGAAGCACGCCTCGTCTCGACTCCCCACTAGGCTCAATCTCATGTTCGACGACCGATACGACCTCGATCCCGTCGCCCGCATGAAACCACGCCGCGGCCCCGCCGAGCGAAAGGACGTACCTCTCGCAAAAGGGCTCGTGCTTGAGCACACCGAGACGGAGTGGTGCGGCGCGGTCGTGAGCGCGCGCGAGGGGCTCGTGCAGCTCGAAGACTTCCGAGGCAAGGTACGCGCCTTCCCACTGACTGACGGGTTTCTCGTCGACGGCGTGCCCGTGCGGCTCGTGCGCCCAGCTGCACAAACGGGTCCGCGAAAGCGCACGGCGTCCGGTTCGTTCGCGGCCCCTCAGCAGCGGGCACGCACGGCGATGCCGAGCCGCATCTTCGTTGAGGGCAAGCACGATGCTGAACTCGTCGAACAGGTATGGGGCGACGATCTGCGGGTCGAGGGTGTCGTGGTTGAGTTACTGCAGGGTGCCGATAATCTCGAACAGGTACTCGCCAAGTTCGGCCCAGCAGCAGATCGCCGCGCGGGGGTGCTGCTCGACCACCTCGTGCGTGGCAGCAAAGAAACTCGGATCGCAGACGCGATCGCCCGCGGTCCGCACCGCGATCACGTGCTCATTGTCGGGCATCCGTTCGTCGATATCTGGCAAGCTGTCAAACCGGAGCGCGTCGGGTTACAGGCCTGGCCGGCAATCCCGCGCAGTATCGAGTGGAAATCAGGCATTTGCCGAGCCCTCGGTTGGCCGGGCGACGAGCCGGCCGATATCGCTGACGCGTGGTCGCGCATTCGGGGGCGCGTACGAAGCTTCAGAGATTTGGAGCCCGAACTGGTGGGACGCATGGAGCACCTCATCGATTTCGTCACGGTGGGCTGACGCCGGCTCACACGCCTCATTCATCGTCGCGCTCTCTCCGCTGTTCTCGCACCGCGGAACTCGGCAGATCGCGGCACCCGCGGGGGTATCCTGATCAGCACTGGAACTCCCGAGGAGGTTGCCGTGGCAAGCCCGATGTTTCTTTTGATGCCGCAGTGGCAGGGATCACCATCGTCCCGCGCGATGCAACTCGCTGAGGGCGCGGATGCGTTGCGCGAAGATCTACCAAAATCGGCGCTCACCGAGATCGCAGTGCCGCTTGAGGCCGGTGATGCCATGGGCACACCCGTCGCGCGCTTGAGTAGTTTGCTGCGCGCACGCGAGGCAGCACGCACGGCGCTTGAGCCGATCCTCGTCGAGGGCCGTCCGCCCATCATCGTCGGCGGCGACTGCGCGTCTTCGCTCCCGGGTATCGAGGCTGCGGTGCGCACAACGGGCAAACTTGCGGTGCTCTGGTTTGACGCGCACGCCGACCTGCAGCACCCGAGCACCTCGCCATCTGGCGCGGCGTCAGGGATGACCCTGAGGCACGCACTCGGCGAAGGCTCCCCCGATCTACTCGCTGAACCAGCACTCGATCCAGGAGCTCTCACGCTCGTCGGCACTCGCGCGCTCGATCCCGAAGAGGTGATCGACCTCGAACGGCTCGAGATTGACATTGTGCGCGCGACGGTGTCATCGCCAGCCGCGGCTGCAAGCACCGACGCTGCAGGCGCGGGCACCGATGCTGCAGGCGCAAGTGCGAGCACAGATGCCCTACATCGTGCCATTCTCGACCGCATCAGTGGCGCCGATGGCCTTTACATTCACATCGACCTCGATGTCCTCGATCCGTCAGAGTTTTCTTCGGTGCACGCGCCGGAACCGTTTGGGCTGAGCATCGCGGCACTCACCGGCGCGATACGTGCGGCCGTCGCGGCCGTGCCGCTCGCGGGCGCGGCGATCTGCGAGTTCGCACCGGCCGACGCGCACCGCGCGGCCGAAGATCTTCCCACGGTGCTCCGCATCCTCGCGGCTCTGACGTCTGGGTCGCGGGCCGCAGAAGCGTCCGACACCGGGGCGAGCGAGTGACCGTGAGCCGCCGACCCTGGCCGTTCGCCGCCGTCGGATTTTGGTACGCGACCTGCGTCGGCTTCATCTGGGGCGCCATTTGGAGCCGCGGGCGCATCGAACGGCGCGAGGGGCTCTGGGTATTCACCGGAATGCCCAAGTGGACGTTTGGCCGCGGCGGCAGCTGCGTCGGCGCCTGCTACCTCACGAGACACAACGTCTCGGAGCCCGTGCTGCGACACGAGCGGGTGCATCTTGAGCAGTGGCGGCACTACGGCATGGCTCTGCCCATTTTGTATGCGCTTTCGGGGCGAGACCCACTACGCAATCGCTTTGAAATCGAGGCCGGACTGCGCGACGGCGGGTACATTCGCGGCGAGTAACTTGAGCGCGACGCTCACTGTCGAAGCTCCCTAAACTGACGGTATGTCCACTCCGATAGAGGCACCCGCGACTGTTGACGAATTCGCGTTTCTCGCGAGCGATGCCGAGCGAGTAGGCGCCGCAGGGCCGCTGCCGACCGTGCGGCGCGTGTGGGCAACAGCGCCGGATCACCGGTCGGTCAGCGGCCTGTCCTTTGCAGGTGAGCACCCGCCTGAAATCGTCGCGCTGCACGGCGCCGGACTGAACGCGCACAGTTTTGATCCGACGCTGCTCGCCCTCGGCCGCCCGGCGCTCTCACTTGATTTGCCAGGACACGGCCGGAGCGATTGGCGAGAAGACGCCGACTATCGACCACAGCGCTTGACGGCAGCAATCGCCGCCGCACTCGATCAGCTCACGGTCGGCCCGGTAACTCTGCTCGGGCACTCGCTTGGCGGCCTGACCGCGGCGCTCGTCGCCGAGCTGCGGCCCGAACGGGTGCGCGATGTCATCCTGGTTGACATCACCCCGGGCGTCTCGCCTGCGCGCGATGCGAGCGCCGTTCGCGAGTTCATTCAGGGCAAGCGTGACTTCGCGACCGTCGACGAAATCGTTGCGCGAGCTCAGCAGTTCGGCATCGGCCGCGATCCCGAGGCGCTCATGCGCGGCGTCACGCTGAACACGCGGCGCCGAGCAGACGGCCGCCTTGAGTGGACGCATCATCTGGCGCACATGGATGGGTTGACCATCGGCGGAGCGAGTGGTGACGGCGACGACGCGGCCCTGCACCCGTACGAGCCCATTTGGGAGTCGCTTGAGTCGCTCAAGGTTCCTGTCTCGCTGATCGCCGCTGGCCGAGGGATGTGCGGCCCCGAGCATATTGCGGAGTGGCGTTCCCGGTTGCCTCGCAGCCCGGTCGTCACCGTTGCTGGACCGCACAACCTGCACGAGGCTGCGCCACTGGACCTGGCCAATGCGGTACGCGATCTGCGACACTGAAGCGATGACCGTAGACCAGTCTTTTCCCGCGCACGTGTTCGATGTGCTGGGTGTTGAGCCCCGCGTATATGACGATCTGATCGGCGGCGCAGTGCGCGTTATCGAAAAGCGGCCCGACGGGGGCCCGATCACAGTAATGACGTCTGGTGCGTCACTCCTGCCGACTGACTCGGGCGAACGCGTCGAACTGGCCGTCGAAGTGCTCGATGGCCAGCAGGGAGCGGCCCGCATCGCACTGAGTATCGTCTGCGATGACATTGCGACGAACCGGCGCGTGCCCCCGGTGGGAACACCGTGGCGCAACAGTAACCCGTTTTTGAAGGACACGCTCATCTCGGCGATCATGGCGACGTCGTCGCGGTGGGGCGACACCTTCGACGAGGTGCGCGGAGCTGACGGCGCCATTGCGGGTCACGTGCGCACGTTACGGCTCCTCACCGACGCAGAGGCGACGTACGCGACGGCGAACGGATGGCCGGCGCTCGTCGCCGCAGCTGGCTCGGTCGATGCGTTGCTCGATGTCACGCGCGAGGACACGGTTGAGCGGGCGCCGATCGCCGGGAATTCGCCGGTCTTCATTACCAAACTTCACGCAGACCATCCGCCGAGATGGCTGACCTATACGGGCAATGAGCTGCAGTCGGTCACCGGCCTTGAGTCGAACGAGTACATGGACGATGCGGCGAATCTTGAGGTCTGGTCGACCGATTCATACGTCAAGCGCTTCCCGTGGGTTGCCGACTTCGTGCGCACCGCGCGAGCGGGCCAGACTGCGCTCTTCACCGACGATTCGGGCGCATTCACCATCGAAGACGATTAGCCAGTCGTCTCGCGCACTGCAAGCTACGCCCGCTTACGGCTCGCGATTTCGTCGGAGAGCTGTTGCACCAGAGCGGGGTCCGCATCTTGAGCGAGGGCCACACAGTGGTCCATCACGGCTGGCCGATAGCGCACCGGAAACCGCTGCCCCGGTGCGAGACGGGTGAGCTCAGTGGTCGTGAGATCCTCGTCAGCGACACCGCGAAACGCACCGCCATCGGCAGTCTCAACATCGAGCATGAGCACGACGCGCGGATTGCTATTGACCTCGCGCCAGTCGACGAGCACGCCGATAGCCAGCTCCCCTGATCTCAGCTCTGCGTTGCGCTTGCGAGCTTCGCCGCTCAACGACGGATTCGGGGCGATTCCCGGGAAGTCGGGCCCGACTCCCAGCGATTCTGGCGAGAGATCGGGTCGCAGCTGCGCCATTACGTCGTTGAGTTTCTTCTTCGACCCGAACATGAGCGCAGCGCTGTCTAGACGACCGCGGCCGAGTCTTCGCCGCGCAGGCTACGCAGTATCGCTTCGCGAAGATCCACCGGCGGACAGTTACTATCGCGTTCTTCCTCGCAGGCTCGCTTCACCACATTGGTGAGCTTCTCGCACGCGTTGCGCTCGTCTTGACAAGACGGACACTCGGCAATGTGCTCACGGATCGGCGCTGATTCCTCTGCGCAGAGTTCGCCCCTGAGCAGCTCGTAGACATTCGCCTTAGCCTGCTGGCAATCACTCATCGAACTGCTCCCTTCTTGGACTGTTTCGTACCCGTATTGAGTCCAACGCCCTGCTCGTTGGCGTATTCCCCGAGCGCCTTGCGCAAGCGGGCTCTCCCGCGATGCAAGCGGCTCATCACGGTGCCGATCGGCACCTCCGCGATGTCGGCGATCTCTTGGTAACTGAAGCCTTCGACGTCCGCGAGGTAGACCGCGATCCTGAAGTCTTCTGGCAACTCGTTCAACGCCGTGGTGACCACGGAATCAGGCGTCCGGTCGATCGCCTCGGCCTCGGCAGAGCGCGACGACATCGCAGTCGTCGACTCCGCACCGCCCAGCTGCCAGTCTTCGAGGTCGTCGACGGCACCGAGATACGGTTCGCGCTGCCGCTTCCGATACGTGTTGATGTAGCTGTTCGTCATGATGCGGTACAGCCACGCCTTGAGGTTCGTGCCTTCCTGGAACGAACCGAAGGCCGAAAACGCCTTCAAGAACGTCTCCTGAACGAGGTCCTGCGCGTCTTGCGGATTGCGCGTCATTTTCATGGCCGCGCCGTACAGCTGATCGAGCATCGGAAGCGCTTCCGATGTGAAGCGCTGTTCCAGCTTCGTCTGTGCTGCGGTATCACTCACGACTCCGATCCTACTGGCGCTCGCTGCGGGTAGAATCGACCTCGATGCTGATCGCGAAGATGAACCAGGGTAAAGACGGCGACGAGACCGGCACCGGGGAGAGCCTTGACGATGGTGTCGAGCTGTGGCCCGCGCCCCTCTCAAGCGGCGCGATCAGCGCCACGGTGCCGTTGCCGGGCTCGAAGTCTCTCACCGGCCGCGAGCTCGTACTCGCGGCGCTGGCAGACGGACCGAGCACCCTGCACGTCCCGCTGCGCTCCCGCGATTCGGCGCTCATGGTCGACGCCCTCCGCGAGCTCGGCACGGAAATCACCGCAATGCCGCAGCAGACTGGCGAGTTCGTCGACCCCGATCTGCGCATCGAACCGGCCGATGAGCTCACCGGATCCACAACGATCGAGTGCGGCCTCGCCGGAACTGTCATGCGGTTCGTGCCACCGATCGCCGCGCTCGCGCTCGGCCCCGTCGCCTTTGACGGCGACCCCTACGCGCGCAAGCGCCCGATGCGGCCCGTGCTTGACGCGCTTCGGGACCTCGGCGCCGATATCGCTGACGAGGGACGAGGCGCGCTTCCGTTCACGGTGCACGGGCGTGGGTCTCTGCGCGGCGGACGCGTCGAGATCGACGCATCGCTGTCGAGCCAGTTTGTATCAGCGCTGTTGCTCGCAGGTGCTCGGTTCGACGAGGGCGTGCACGTGGTGCACACGGGTGAGCGACTCCCCAGCCTCCCCCACATCGAGATGACGATTGCGGCGTTGCGGGCTCGCGGTGTCGAGGTCAGTTCGCCGGCGACCGGGGAGTGGATCGTCGCGCCCGGGCCGATCCGCGCCATTGACGTGACGATCGAGCCCGATCTCTCAAATGCCGCTCCGTTCTTGGCTGCCGCCGTCGCCACCGGCGGCAGCGTCACGGTGCCCCACTGGCCCGCTGCCACGACTCAGGTCGGCGACCTGCTGCGAAGCCTGCTTACCGAGTTTGGGGCGAGCGCGACGCGAGATGACACGGGCAATCTGACGGTGCGCGCGCAGGGCACGCTCGCGGGCGTCACGCTGCACGTCCCAGAGGCGGGCGAGCTCGCCCCAACGCTCGTGGGCCTCGCCGCCCTTGCAGCTCATGGTTCGGACGGCACCGATGGCTCCCCGAGCTCAATCACCGGCATCGGCCACATTCGTCACCACGAGACCGACCGCATCGCGGCTCTGGTCGCCGAGATCAATGCTCTGGGCGGAGACGCCGCCGAACTCGACGACGGCATTGAGATTCGACCGGCGGCGCTCCACGGCGGGGTGTGGCACAGCTACGCCGACCACCGCATCGCCACCACCGGCGCGCTCATCGGGTTGCGCATTCCCGGCATCGAGGTCGAGGACGTTGCCTCGACCTCGAAGACGCTCCCCCGGTTCACCGAACTCTGGAGCGAGATGCTGCGACGCGACTCGTCCGTCGACCCGGCCGCGAGCACGGGCATCGACGTCGCGTTTGACGCCACCGCGGGGCTTGGACCGGCCATCAGTGGCCTCGGGCGAGCCGCGCGCGGCTTCATCGAAGGGCTCTAAACCGTGAGCTGGCTCACCCCCGACGACGACACCGACGATCCGTACTCGGAATATGCAGACCTCCAGGTGCGGCAGCGACCGAATCCGAAGGCGAACCGACCGCGCACGAAGCGCCGCCCCGAGCACGCCGATGCGGTCATCGGGATGGTGACCGCGGTCGATCGCGGCCGATACACCGCGCTGGTCGGCGCTAGCGCCGATCCTGACGACGCCCGTGAGCGCAGCGTGCTCGCCTCGCGCGCACGCGAGCTGCACCGCACAGCCATCGTCATTGGCGACCGCGTACAGCTCGTAGGCGATACGAGCGGGGCCGAGGGCACGCTCTCGCGGATCGTGTCTGTTGAGGATAGACGCACGCTACTGCGCCGCAGCGCCGACGACAGCGACCGTGTCGAGCGGGTGATGGTCGCGAACGCCGACCAAATGCTGATCGTCGTTGCCGCCGCGAATCCTGAGCCACGCGTGCGCCTTGTTGACCGTTACCTGGTAGCGGCCTACGACGCTGGCATCACACCCCTGATCTGCATCACGAAGGTCGATCTCGCCGACCCTGAGCCGTTTCTCGCGCATTTCGCGGCGCTCGAGGTGCCGGTGTTTCACTCGGCACCTGACGCGTGGCCGCTGGCCGACATTCGCGCCTCACTCGCGGGGCGCACGACGGTCTTCGTCGGCCACTCTGGCGTCGGCAAATCAACACTGATTAACGCACTCGTTCCCGAGGCTGAGCGCGCCACGGGGCACGTCAACGAGGTCACAGGGCGGGGCCGCCACACGTCGTCGTCGTCGGTCGCGCTGCGTGTGGCAACGCCTGGTGCCTCCAACGGTGAAGCCGGGTGGGTCGTCGATACGCCGGGCGTACGCTCCTTCGGGCTTGGCCACGTCACCACCGAGGGCATCCTGCGCGGCTTCACTGATCTCGCCGAGATAATTGACCTCTGCCCGCGCGGATGCACGCACCAAGACGATGCCCCCGACTGTGAACTCGATGCGGCGATGTCTGACGGTCGACTGGACGCGGCGGGTGCCGCCCGCGTTGAGTCGCTGCGTCGCCTGCTGAAGTAGGGCCATGCTCGGCCGATAGGGTGCTGCCTGCCCGAGGACGCGCCGCTAGGCTAAACGCATGACTGATCGCGTTGTCCTTGAAACCGGCCAGCAGGCCCCTGATTTCACCCTCCTCGACCAAGACGGCAATACGCGCGCGCTCGCTCAGTACAGCGGAAAGCGTGTGATCCTGTTTTTCTATCCCGAGGCCATGACCCCGGGGTGCACGACAGAAGCCTGCGACTTCCGTGACTCGACCGTTCCGCTCGAGGCGGCCGGGTATCACGTACTCGGCGTTTCGCGCGACTCCGTCGAGAAGCTCCGCAAGTTCGCCGACCGCGACGCGCTCAGCTATCCCCTGCTGAGCGACCCCGACGCCGCCGTGCACCACGCATACGGCGCCTACGGCGAGAAAAACAACTACGGCCGCATCGTGCAGGGCGTCATTCGATCGACCTTCGTCATCGACGAATCTGGGCGCATCGCCCACGCCCTCACCAATGTGAAGGCAACCGGACACGTAGCGCGCTTGCGCAAGCTGCTCGACGTCTGACCCGGCATTGCGCGCGAAGGGCGCTCAACGGGCGCACAGCGCCCGTTGAGCACCCTTCGCGTATCGGCGGCTAGAACTCGTTGCCGTGCTCGTCGTAGGCGGGCCGCGGCTCGGGTCGCGCGAGCACGGCGGCGACGAAACCGAGCAGCGCAACCGCCACGAGCGTAAAGCCGAACTGCCAGCTGCCGATACCGAGCTGCAGGCACCCGGTGCCAGCGGCAAACAGCAACACGTGAATCGTGAGGGATGATCCCCGCACCCAGCTCGGGCGGCCGCGCACGGCAGCAACTGCGGTGATCGCAACCCACACGAGTGCGAGTACAGCCATCACTACCAGACTGACGTTCTGCGTCACGGGACCCTTCGAGCCGAGTGCCGCTGAGAACGAGAAGATCACGACGCCGATCAGCAGAGCGCTCTCGAGGACGAGCAGGATCCGGAGCACCGCCCACCCCGCACGTGAACGTGGGTGATCAGGAGATGTCGGGGGCATTGCGGCTCGCTTTCCAATCAATTGCGTATTACCTATTGATTTGCATCTATATCCGTGGAACTATATAACCCGTCGAGTATCGCGCACACCGACGTGAGCATTCTCAGCCACGTATTAGGTAGTTACGTCGCGAAACTAGGCTATCCGGTCTCCGGATTGTTCGCGCGCGTGCGTTACAGAGGAGGACACATTGGATTGGCGTGAACAGGCAGCTTGCCTCACAGTAGACCCGGAGCTTTTTTTCCCGGTCGGTAACACGGGGCCAGCGGTTGAGCAGATTGAGCGGGCCAAGTCGGTCTGCGCACGGTGCACCGTCACCGAGATGTGCTTGCAGTACGCAATGGACACGGGCCAGGATTCGGGCGTGTGGGGTGGCTTGAGCGAAGACGAGCGTCGCGCTCTGAAGCGTCGCGCAGCTCGCGCACGCCGCGCCTCCTAAGTAGTTTCACGAACGGCCCGGTGCTTCGGCACCGGGCCGTTCGTCGTACTCGGCCCTGCGATGCCGGGCCCGGCGGCTGCGCGCCTGCCGTCAGTAAATCGGCTTCGGTGAGATAACTTGGCCCGCAGGCGTCTCACCGAAGCCGAATCTCTCACCGAGGCCAACCCTCACATGCGAGACTGAGCCCCTCGCCCCAGGCCTGCGTTGAAACCTAGTCGGTTCCGGCGTCGAATGCCGCCGAGAGGCCGAGCTCGTCGGCGTCCTCATCGATGCCGCCGACAGCGTTGGCGATCTCTGCCGCACCACCCTGCTCAAGCTGGCCAACGAGCTCAGCGATCGAGCCGCCCACGAGGCCGAGCTGCGCGTACTGCTCAAGGCGCTGACGCGAGTCGGCGATGTCGAGGTTACGCATCGTGAGCTGTCCGATGCGGTCCACAGGGCCGAACGCGGCGCCCACGGTGCGCTCCATCGAGAGCTTCTCGGGGTGGTAACTCAGGTTGTCGCCCTCGGTGTTGAGGATCGTGTAGTCGTCGCCGCGACGCAAGCGCAGCGTGACCTCGCCGGTCACGGCCGAGCCGACCCAGCGCTGCAGCGCCTCGCGCAGCATCAGCGACTCGGGGTCGAGCCAGCGACCCTCGTACATCAGACGACCCAGCTTGCGACCGTCATTGTGGTAACTCGCGAGCGTGTTCTCGTTGTGAATAGCGTTCACGAGGCGTTCGTACGTGATGTGCAGCAGCGCCATGCCCGGTGCCTCGTAGATGCCGCGCGACTTCGCCTCGATAATGCGGTTCTCGATCTGGTCGGAGACGCCGAGACCGTGACGGCCGCCGATGGCGTTGGCCTCGAGCACGAGCGCCACCGGATCGGAGTACTCGACACCGTTGATTGCGACGGGACGGCCGGCTTCAAACCGCACCGACACCTCCTCGGTCGCAACCTCGACGTCATCACGCCAGGCAGCGACGCCCATGATGGGTTCAACGATATCGAGACCAGCGTCGAGGAACTCAAGCTTCTTTGCCTCGTGCGTCGCGCCCCAAATGTTCGCGTCGGTCGAGTACGCCTTTTCAGTCGCATCGCGGTACGGGTAGCCGTTCGCGACGAGCCACTCGCTCATCTCGTGACGGCCACCGAGCTCTTCGACGAACTGGCGATCGAGCCACGGCTTGTAGATGCGCAGTGCGGGGTTGGCCATCAGACCGTAGCGGTAGAACCGCTCAATGTCGTTGCCCTTGTAGGTCGACCCGTCGCCCCAGATGTCGACGCCGTCTTCCTTCATGGCGCGCACGAGCAGGGTGCCGGTGACGGCGCGACCGAGCGGCGTGGTGTTGAAGTAGGTCTTGCCACCCGAACGCACGTTGAACGCGCCGGTCTGCAGGGCGACGAAGCCCTCTTCCACGAGCGGGCGCTTCGCATCCACGTGACGCGCGATTTCGGCGCCGTACTCTTTGGCGCGGCTTGCGACGCCATCAATATCGGGCTCGTCGTACTGACCGATATCAGCGGTGTAGGTGCAGGGCACAGCGCCCTTTTCGCGCATCCACGCGACTGCACAGGAGGTGTCGAGACCTCCGGAGAAGGCGATGCCGACGCGCTCGCCCACGGGGAGGGAAGATAGAACCTTGGACATGCTCTCTATCCTAGGGCTCTCAGAGCCCTCACAATTCCGCACAGGATCGCGGCGAGCGCGCCGTCGGGGTTACGAGATCAGCCCGAGCTGACGCACCGCATCGCGTTCGGCGATCAGCTCGGCCACCGACGCGTCGATGCGCGCCCGTGAAAACTCGTCGAGTTCGAGGTCGGGCACGATCTCCCAATCGCCACCGCTGGACGTCACCGGGAAAGACGAGATGAGTCCCTCTGGCACCCCGTACTCGCCGCGCGACACCACTGCGGCACTCGTCCACCGCGTGCCGGCTGAGGTTCCCAGTAGCCAGTCGCGCGCGTGCTCGATCGCCGCGTTGGCGGCCGAAGCGACCGATGATCCGCCGCGCACCTCGATGATCTCTGCGCCGCGCTTCGCGACCCGATCGATGTAGGCGCCGCGCGCCCAGTCGGCGTCCACGGCGTCGAGCGCGGCAGCACCTCGCACTGTCGCGTGGCTGAGGTCGGGGTACTGCGTCGCCGAATGGTTACCCCAGATCGTCACGCCTGAGATGTCGGTCACCGGGACCGCGGCCTCTGCGGCGAGCAAACCGACGGCTCGGTTGTGGTCGAGCCGGGTGAGTGCAGTGAAGCGATCTGCGGGCACATCGGGCGCGTTCTGCTGGGCGATCAGCGCGTTCGTGTTCGCGGGATTCCCCACGACGGCAACTCGCACGTCGTCGGCGGCGTACTCGCCAATCGCGCGCCCCTGAGGCCCAAAGATCGCACCGTTCGCCGCGAGCAGGTCGCCGCGCTCCATGCCGGCGGTTCGCGGGCGCGATCCGATGAGCAACGCGAGATTCGCGCCGTCGAAAGCGACGTTCGCGTCGTCGGTGATCTCGACGCCGGCGAGCGTCGGGAACGCGCAATCCGCGAGCTCAAGCGCCGCGCCCTCGGCCGCGCGCATCCCCTGCGGAATCTCAAGCAGGCGGAGCGACACGGGCTGATCGGGGCCGAGCAGATCGCCGGCCGCGATCCGGAACAGCGCCGCATAGCCGATCTGGCCGCCGGCGCCGGTGAGCGTGATGGTGATGGGTGCGTGTGTCACGGGACTCCCCTATCGCTTGTCGAAGGTGCGCGGATCCGGTCCGAAATTCGTTCCGGCCTCAAACGCATCAATGGTGGCCAGCTCACCATCGGTGAGCGCGAAATCAAAGATGTCGGCGTTTTCAATCAGGCGCGCACGCCGCACCGTCTTCGGGAACACGACACGTCCCTGCTGCACATGCCAGCGCAGTACGACCTGCGCGGCGCTCTTGCCGTGCGCCCGCGCAATCTCTAACAGCTCCTCGCGTTCGAACAGGTCGGACTTCCCCTGCGCGAGCGGACCCCAAGCCTCGACCACGATGCCGTGCTCAGTGCAAAATTCGACGAGCTCGCGGCGTTGGTGCAGCGGGTGCAGCTCGATCTGGTTGACGGCGGGCACGACGCCGGTCTCATCGATGAGTTGCCGAAGATCCGAAATCTCAAAGTTCGACACGCCGATAGCCGATGCGCGACCCGAGTCGGCGATATCGATGAGCGACCGCCACGCGCCCAGCGCCTCGCCATACATGGGCTGCGGCCAATGGATGAGGTACAGGTCAACGCGATCGAGTGCGAGGCGATCGAGGCTCTCTTGGAAGGCCTCTGCAGCGCGTGACTGATCAGTGTTCCAGAGCTTCGTCGTCACGAACACCTCGTCGCGAGCGAGACCGCTCTTCGCGATTGCCGCGCCGACCTCCGCCTCGTTGCCGTACAGACTCGCGGTGTCGATGTGGCGGTAGCCAACTTCGAGCGCGGTACCGACGACGTCCACAGCCTCACCCGGCTTCACGAGATAGACGCCGGCGCCCAATTGCGGAATCGTCGTGCCGCTACTGAGTGAGAGATTCGGGATCGGGAGTGCAGTCATCGTGCCCTTTCACGTCGTCGCGCCGCGTGGTGCATCGCGCAGTACACACCGCCGACCCTGCTGCCGGCGCGGTCGGCGCCAGTCTACGCCGGGCGACGTGAACGGCACCTAGGCACGGGATAATAGGAGGATCATGACGCTTCCTCCGCTGCATATCTCGTTTCCCGAGGAGCTTCCCGTCTCGCAGATGCGCGACGAGATCTCGGAGGCCATTCGCACCCACCAGGTCGTCATTGTGGCGGGTGAGACCGGGTCTGGAAAGACCACTCAGCTGCCGAAAATCGCCCTGGCGCTCGGCCGGGAGCGCATCGCGCACACCCAGCCGCGGCGAATCGCCGCCCGAACAATTGCGGAGCGTGTCGCCGAAGAGCTCGGTTCCGAGCTCGGCGGCCTCGTGGGGTACCAGGTGCGATTCACCGACCAGGTGTCAGCCGAGACGCGCGTGCGGCTGATGACCGACGGCATTCTGCTGAATGCGATCCATCGCGACCGCGAACTCTCGGCCTACGACACGATTATCATCGACGAGGCTCACGAGCGCAGCCTGAACATCGACTTCCTGCTCGGATACCTGAAGACGCTGTTGCCGCGCCGCCCCGATCTCAAGGTCATTATTACGTCGGCAACTATCGACCCCGAATCGTTCGCAAAACACTTCGAAGACCCGAAAACGCAGGAGCCCGCGCCGGTCATCGAGGTGTCTGGTCGCACCTACCCGGTTGAGCTGCGATATCGGCCGCTCGTCGAACGCGTTGAGAAACCTGACCCAAAGGGCGGGGCACCGAAGGTGCTCACCGTTGAGCGCGATCTGTTCGACGGCATCGGCGACGCAGTTGACGAGCTCGCGAAGGAGGCCCCAGGCGACGTGTTGGTGTTCCTGTCGGGCGAAGCCGAGATTCGCGATGCAACGGACGCTCTGCAGGGCCGCATGCGAGCGACCGGACGGGGCACGAGCGCCGCTCGCACTGAAATTCTGCCGCTCTACGGTCGCCTGAGCTCGGCCGAACAGCATCGTGTCTTCGAACGGCGATCAGGCGGCGCCCGGCGCATCGTGCTCGCCACCAACGTTGCCGAAACGTCGCTGACGGTGCCGGGCATTCGCTACGTCGTCGACGCTGGCACAGCGCGCATTTCGCGGTACAGTGCGCGCAGCAAGGTGCAGCGCCTCCCGATCGAGGCGGTCTCGCAGGCGAGCGCGAATCAGCGTTCGGGGCGTTCAGGACGCACGAGCCCGGGCATCGCGATCCGGCTGTACTCGGAAGAGGACTTTCTGTCGCGCCCCGAGTACACCGAGCCGGAGATTCGTCGCACCGGGCTCGCTTCCGTGATTTTGCAAATGCTCTCGCTCGGCCTCGGCGACATCGCGCGCTTCCCGTTTCTCACCCCGCCCGATCAACGCGGCATCGCCGACGGGCTCGGGCTGCTCACCGAGTTGGGGGCGGTAGAACCGGCGGCGAAGGGCGGGCGCGGCTCAGGCGCTGGGCGCGGCTCTAGCGGGCGCGGATCCGGCGGACGCGGCTCAGCCGGCGCCAGCCACCGCATCACGAAGATCGGCCGCGAGCTCTCGCGTCTCCCAATTGAACCGCGGTTTGCCCGCATGGTCGTGGAAGCCCGCAACCACGGTGTCGTGCCCGAGGTGCTCGCGATCGTCGCCGGGCTCACGGTGCAAGACGTTCGGGAGCGCCCGCAGGCCGAGCGCGGGCGGGCCGACGAACTGCACGGTCGCTTCGCTGACCCGCAGGGCGATCTCGCGACCCTGCTGAACCTGTGGAACTACCTGCAGGAGCAGCAGCGCGATCTCTCATCGAGCGCGTTCCGCAGGCTCTGCAAGGCGGAATACATCAACTTTCTGCGCGTGCGCGAGTGGATGGATCTCAATCGGCAGCTCGCGCGCATTGCGAAGTCGCCGCGCGGTGGCGCCGATGGGACTGGTGGTGTTGGTGCTGGTGGTGCCGGTAGTGCCGGTAATGCTCTGCCCGACACCGCGGACGGCGCGGCCGGGGCAACCGGCGACGCGATCCACCGCTCTGTGCTCGCGGGGTTGCTCTCGCAACTGGGCGTGCGTGATGACCGGCAGGATCGCGCTGCGCCCGCCCGGGGTCGCACTGCCGGGGCGACGAAGCGCAAGCCGGCGCAGGAGTATCTCGGATCACGCGGGACGCGGTTCGTGCTCTACCCGGGCTCGGTGCTGTCGAAGAAGCCGCCGGAGGTCGTGATGAGCGTGGAGCTTGTCGAAACTTCGCGCCTGTTTGCGCGATCGAACGCCGTCGTCGATCCGGCCTGGGCGGAAGAACTCGCCGGGCCCCTCGCGAAGCGCCAGGTGTCGGAGCCGCGCTGGGAGAAGAGTCAAGGTGCGGCGGTCGCTTATGAGCGGGTCACGCTGTTCGGCGTGCCCATCGTTGACCGGCGACGCGTACAACTCGCCCGCTATGACCAGGCGCACGCGCGCGAGTTGTTCATTCGGCACGCGCTCGTCGATGGCGAGTGGGACTCGCCCCAGGCGTTCGATCGCGCGAACCGGCAGCTCCGTCGCGAACTTGAACAGCTCGAGGAACGCACGCGACGACGCGACATTGTCGGCGACGATGAGGCGATCTTCGAGTTCTACGACGCGCGTATCCCCGCGGATGTCGTTTCGACGCGCAGCTTTGAGGGGTGGTGGAAGCAGAAGCGCGCGACAGATCCGCAATTTTTGCATCTGCGCCGCGAAGACCTCGTCGAAGACGACTCTGAAACCGTCGACGAAAACGAATTCCCGAAACAGTGGTCGCATGGCGACCAGACGCTGCGATTGCGTTACCGCTTCGACCCGACGGCAGATGACGACGGGGTGACCGTCAACGTGCCGCTGCCGCTGCTCCCCCGTCTCGAAGGCTCCGACTTCGAGAAGCTCGTGCCCGGGCTGCGTCAAGAGCTTGTGACAGCGCTCATCAAGACGCTGCCGAAGGCAATTCGGAAGCACGTGGTGCCGGCGGCCGATTGGGCACGAACTCTGCTCGCGACGGTCGGACCGCAGCTCGACGCACCCGTCGCCCCCGGGGCGACACCTCCCGCTCTCACGCAGCTGCTCGCGAGTGAGATACGGCGTCGCACGAGTGTTCCGGTCTCAGCAGGAGACTTCGACCCCGAGCGGCTCCCCGCCCACCTGACGCCGACGTTTCGCGTGGTTGATGGGCGAGGCCGCACCGTGGGTGCGGGCAAGAATCTCGCCGAGTTGCAAACCGCGCACCGTGAGCAGGCAACGCAGGGTGTCGCGAAGGTCGCTGCGGCCGCGCTTCCGAAGAGCGAACTCGAGCGGACGGGCGCGACGACCTGGGACTTCGGGGATCTTCCGCGTCACGTCGACACGTCGTACGCGAAGGGGCGAGGTGCTGGCGCTGGCGTGGTTCGGGCATACCCCGCGATCGTGGATCGCCGCACCGCGGTCGACCTCGTACTCGTGGCCGACGAGGCGGAGCAGGCGCGCATCTCTCGCCGGGGCATTCGTCGATTGCTCGTGCTGAGCTCGCCGTCACCGGCATCCTACGTGCGCGACCACCTGTCTAACCAGGAGAAGCTGCTGCTCGGAGCCGGGCCCTACCGCACGCTCGACCAGGCCATTGCGGACGTTTCGCTCGCGGTCGCGGACCGCGTGATCCGACGCCACGCCGCCGACGGTCTCGTCTGGCGCGCTGCGACCTTCGAGGCGTTGGCTGACGACTACGCGCGATCCCTCATCGACGAGATTTATGGCGCGATCTCGCTCACCGCGCGCGTGCTGGACGGCGCGCGGCTTGCCCGCCGAGCGATTGACGCGGCGAAGTCGATTCAGGTGCTCGGGCAGGTCGCCGACGCTGCACAACAAATCGACGGGCTCGTATTCGACCGCTTCGTCTCGCTCACGGGGCTCGCCCAGCTCGAACGAGTTCCGGTGTATCTCGAGGCCGTGCAGGTGCGCATGCGGGGGCTGACCGAGCAGGTGGGCCGCGACCGCGCATGGCAGAATGACGTGGATCGCGCGAAGGCGCTGTTCGCGGAGGCCGGCGGCGTGATCCCGCTACCCGCCGATGCCCCGGAGCATCTCGTGCGTGCGCGCTGGCTCATCGAGGAACTGCGCGTGAGTCTGTTCGCGCAGCAACTCCGCACGGCGGAACCGGTCTCGCTGCAGCGCATCCAGAAGGCGCTCCGCGAGGGGTAGGTGTGGGTGGCGGGTGGCGGGTGGCCGACCGCGGCCCGGCGGCTCGGCGGCTCGGCAGCTTGGCGGCTTGGCAGCTTGGCGGCTTGGCAGCTTGGCGGCTTGGCGGCTTGGCGGCTTGGCGGCTTGGCGGCTTGGCAGCTTGGCAGCTTGGCAGCTTGGCGGATCCGATCGCGGGGCTCCGCTCACTGGAGGCGACAGAAAGTCCCACTCTGAGCCAGTTTTAGGCGGAGTTTCTGTCGCCACTCCGGGGTCAGCATCCCGTTCCGCGGCTCCGGCCGCTTAGAGGCGACAGAAAGTCCGACTCTCAGCCCGTTTTAGGCGGAGTTTCTGTCGCCACCAGTGGGGACACCCCGAGTATGGCGCGCCACCAGCGGGGTCAGCCCCAGGCGACCCGCCACAGCGGGCGGGATTTACTTCTGCGCCGACTCCGTCAGCACGCGGCGAGCCTCGTGCAGCAGCTCGGGCTCCGTGATCAGGTCGTACCTCGTAGCGATCATCTGCATCACCGACGAGAAGTCGCGGCGGTTGCGGTTCATCGAGTACGAAAGCACACCGAACAGCATGCCGAACCCCGCGCCAATTGCAATTGCTGCGGCGAACACGCCCAAGATCGCACCGTTGTCAGGCTGGAAGATGAACAGCAGTAGTCCGAGGAACAGGCCGAGATAGGCCCCCGAGAGCGCGCCCATGAGCGCCACGCGTCCGTACGTGAGGCGGCCGGTGACGCGCTCCACACTGCGGACGTCGTTGCCGACGATACTGATCTGACGCACCGGAAAACTGGCTCGCGCGAGCACGTCGACCGCGTGTTTCGCGTCTTCATAGCGGTCGTAGGTCGACACGATGTCGCCCTTCGGAAGCTCAGGAACCAGCGGGAGACGCGACGACCGCATGGGTCCACCAGGAGTACTCATGCTCCCATCCTCCCATCGAAGGCTCCGCAAGCGGGCGAGTCTCGCGGAATCCCCCAAGATTCAGCTCCGAGCGTAGGTGGCGAGCGGTACCGTAGTGGGTGTGAGTACTTCGAGGGTCTTCGTTGGTCGACTCGCCGGTCGCGGCGTGTTCGATCCCGCTGGTGATCGCATCGGCAAAGTGCGCGACGTACTGGTCGTGTTCCGCGCCACGAGTGCCCCGCGCGTGGTCGGGCTGATCGTCGAGATCCCGGGCAAACGCCGCGTGTTTGTGCCGATCGGCCGCGTCACCTCGATCGGGTCGGGCCAGGTCATCACGACCGGACTCATCAATGTGCGTCGATTCGAGCAGCGCGGCGGCGAAACCCGCATGATCGCCGAGCTCATCGGCCGCGACGTGCGGCTCGCACCGAAGGCGCCGGGTGATCCGGCGCCGACAGCGCGCATTGAAGACGCCGCGATCGAGCGCAGCCGCACGGGCGAGTGGCTCGTGTCAGAGGTGTTCGTGCGCCTCCCCAAGCCCGCGGCACCATTCAGCCGCGGCGATGCCCGCATCGTGCCCTGGCCCGAACTCCAGCTTCCGAGCGACACAGAGGGCAAGCGCTCCGCTGAGCTTCTCATACAGACGCTCGTCGACCTGAAGCCCGCCGACCTCGCCGAGGCGCTCCTC
This sequence comes from Leucobacter sp. NPDC058333, assembly GCF_042726155.1. Classification (NCBI taxonomy): domain Bacteria; kingdom Bacillati; phylum Actinomycetota; class Actinomycetes; order Micrococcales; family Microbacteriaceae; genus Leucobacter; species Leucobacter sp. NPDC058333. The sequence continues at coordinate 1,419,121 of NZ_JBHXHV010000001.1, read as the reverse complement.
GAACTCCCCCAGCCCCGCATGATCGAGGTCATCGAAGAGCTGCCCGATGAGCGTGTCGCCGACGCGCTCGAAGAGATGAGTGAGCAGGATCAGCTCGCGTTGCTCGCTCAGCTTCCCGCCGACCGCACCGCCGACGTGCTCGACCGCATGGAAGCCGACGATGCCGCCGACCTCATCGCGGCGCTGCCCGCCGCGCAGGGCGCCGAGCTGCTCGACCTCATGGAGCCGGAGGAAGCAGAGGATGTGCGCCGTCTACTCGAGTACGACGCTGACACCGCCGGCGGCCTGATGAGCCCGGCACCGATCGTGCTCGCCGCTGAGTCGAGCGTCGCGGAGGGTCTCGCCATGATCCGTCGCGCCGAGATCTCCCCCGCGATGGCCTCCGCCGTGTACGTCACGCACCCGCCGTATGAAACTCCAACCGGTGAGTACATCGGCTTCGCGCACTTCCAGCGCATGCTGCGCTTCCCGCCCCACGAGCGCATGGGATCACTGCTCGACACCGAGATCGAACCGGTGACGGTGCACGCAAGCGCGGCCGAGGTCTCGCGCCGTCTCGCGAGCTATAACCTGGTCGCGCTGCCCGTCATCGACGATCAAGACCGCCTCGTCGGCGTCGTCACCGTCGATGATGTGCTCGATCACCTCCTCCCCGATGATTGGCGCCACGCCGACGACGAAGACGAGGCCGCCGCTGACGCTGAATCGCGAGCGCAGCGATGAGCCCGTTCAAGCGGGGCAATGGTCTCGATGCGCCACGCGCGACGGGTGGGCTGGGCGCACCGCGCAAGAGCGACGAACGCTCCGGCAATAGCGAGCGGTTCGGCCGCTGGACCGAGAGCATTGCGCGCGGCATGGGCACGCCGTGGTTCCTATTCGCGCTCACAGTCGTGTGTATCGCCTGGCTCGCATGGAACACCTACGGTCCGCAAACGTTCCGATTCGACTCCGCCGCTCTCGGCTTCACGGCCCTCACGCTCATCCTCTCGCTGCAGGCCTCGTACGCAGCACCGCTGCTGCTGCTCGCTCAGAATCGGCAGGACGACCGCGACCGCGTGCAGATCGAGCAGGATCGGCAGCGCGCCGAGCGCAACCTCGCCGACACCGAGTTTCTCGCTCGTGAGGTGGTGGCCCTGCGGCTCGCAATGAAAGAGCTTCCGGATCGCGACTTCGTGCGTGCCGAGCTCAAGGCTCTGCTCGCCGAACTCGCCGCAGAAGACGAAACCAATGCCGACCCCGAGCCCGCAACACACTCGAGCGATGACGCCGAGCCGCGACGATGACGGCGGGCGTCCCAGCTGAAGCCACGGGAGCGGAGCGCGACGTCTGGGCGGCGCTGACGACTGTCACGGACCCCGAGATCCTGCGCCCGATCACCGAACTCGGCATGGTGCAAGAAGTCACGGTCGACGACTCAGGGCACGCCGAAGTGTCGATCCTGCTCACAATAGCGGGATGCCCCGCCGCCCGCCGCATCGAATCAGACGTGCGTGCGGCGACGGCGGCCGCTCCCGGCATCGCGAGCGCAGAGGTCGTCGTCGGGGTCATGTCGCCGAGCGAACGGCAGGCCTTTATTGAGCGGGTCAGGGGCGACCGCGGATCACGTCCTCAGCAGTTCGGACCCGACTCCCTGACTCGCGTGGTCGCCGTCACGAGCGGCAAGGGCGGCGTCGGCAAGTCGTCACTCACCGCTGGGCTCGCAGTCGCGCTCGCACAGCGCGGCCTCTCGGTCGGCCTCGTTGATGCGGACGTGTTCGGCTTTTCGATTCCTGGCTTACTCGGGCTCAGCCGCGACGGCCGCACCGAACAACCGACCCGGGTGGGCGACATGATCCTGCCTCCCGTCGCTCACGGCGTCAAGGTCGTGTCTATCGGCATGTTTCTCGGAGACGCCGACCCCCGGACCACGGCGGTGTCGTGGCGTGGCCCCATGCTGCACCGCACGATTGAACAGTTCTTGCGCGACGTGTGGTTTGGTGATGTCGATGTGCTGCTGCTCGACCTGCCCCCGGGAACCGGCGATATCGCGATTAGCATCGGTCAGCTGCTGCCCCAGGCGGAGGTCCTTGTCGTGACCACCCCGCAGGAGGCCGCGGCCGACGTCGCGGTGCGCAGTGCCATCGTCGCTCGTCAGACAGGCCAAAAGGTGCTCGGCGTCGTCGAGAACATGGCCGGGCTCGCCCAGCCCGATGGTACGGTGCTTGATATATTCGGCACCGGAGGCGGCGCTCTCGTTGCTGAACGATTGAGCGACGCGGAGCACGGTGACGTACCGCTGCTCGGCAGCGTGCCTCTCAGCCCCGCGTTTCGCGAGGGCGGCGACGTCGGCACACCGACGGTACTCACCGATGCGACTGACCCGGCCGCGGCCGAGGTGTTGCGCATCGCAGAGCGCATCGTGTCGACCGGTCGCGGACTCGCGGGCAGACCGCTCGGAATCAGCCCGCGCTAGCGACTCCGGCGATTGCTTCAATCGGCTCGGGCCGACCGAACAGGAATCCCTGGAAGGCATCGACGCCGAGCGCGCGCAACTTCTCGAACTGCGCCTCGGTTTCAACTCCCTCGCTCACGACCTGCAGCCCGAGGATACGTCCGAGCTGCACCACCGAGTGCACGATCGCCGCGGTCTGCTCGTCTTCGACAACGGTGGATACGAATGAGCGATCGATTTTCAGCTCCTGCACTGGCAGCCGTCGCAGGTAGCTCAGCGAGGAGTACCCGGTACCAAAGTCGTCAAGCGACGATCGCACCCCTTCGTCGCGCAGTTCATCGAGCAATCCGATTGTCCGATCGAGGTCACGGTGCAGCACGCTCTCAGTGAGCTCGACCTTCAGACGACCAGGCGCAATCCGGTGGCGCGCGATCACGCCGCGCACGCGATCCACAAAGTCACTCCCCTGCAGCTGCCGTTCGCTGAGATTCACCGCAAAGGTCAGGTCACGCGTCGTACTACCCGCTGCCCAGGCCGCCAGCACGCGGCACGCCTGATCGAGCACCCACTCCCCGATTTCAACGATCATGCCGGTTTGTTCCGCGAGCGGTATGAACTGGTCGGGCGTCATTAGCCCGCGGATCCCGTTGTGCCATCGGATCAAGCCCTCTTTGCCGATGACGCGCCGATTCCGGTCGACAATCGGTTGTGCAAACAGCCGTAGCTCTCCGCGTTCGATTCCCGTTCGCAGCTCAGAAACCAGCAGCATCCGCTCGTGTACCGCGTCGAGCATGCGCTGCTCGAATCGCTGCGCGCGGCGCTGACCGCTGAGCTTGCGCGCTCGTTTCCGAGCGATCTCGGAGCACTTCACGACCTCGTTAGGATCACCAGAAACGATAAAGGAGGAGGAATCGAGCCACGCGCTGATGTCAGCATCCTCTGACGCCCACAGCACGTGCCCCACGCTCGCCCCAGCCCCAATGACGATGCCGGATTCGAGTTCAATTGAATCGACCAGCAAGTCGAAGACGCGACCGATCATCGTGTGCACGGCCCGCTGCGCATCACACAGGTCCGCTCCGAGCCGTGCGAGCAGAATTCCGAAGGTGTTGGATCCGATTCGTCCGATGCGCGTATTGGCGTCGGGCAGACTACTCAGCCGCTGTGCGGCATCGCTCAGCAGGCGGTCTCCGGCTTCAAATCCGAACGCGTCATTGACTGCGGAGAGTTGGTCGACGCTCACGGTAATGAAGGCCGAAAAGCCGGGCTCCGTGAGTTCGCCGCAGGTGTCCTGCTCGATGGCAAGCATCATGGCCGCACGATTGTCGAGCCCCGTCGCCTGGTCAACATAGGCGAGCCTCCGCACGGCCGATTCTGCGGTATGCCGCTGTGTCTCCTCGGTGCGCAGCGCGACGAAGTTGGTCGGCTGACCGTCTCGACCAATGAGCGGCACGATTGTCGTGTTCACCCAGTACTCCGAGCCGTCTTTCGCGAGATTGCAGATCTCGTCATGCCACACGCGACCCGCCGTGATCGTCTCCCACAGTTCGGCGAAAAACTCAGGCGGGTGGTGGCCCGAGTTTACGACGCGGTGCGTGCGCCCGAGCAGCTCACTCCGCGAGTACTGCGACAGCTCGCAGAATCGATCGTTCACGTAGGTGATACGACCACTCGTGTCAGTGATAACGACAATGGAGTACTCGTTGAGCGCAATCATGATGTCGTCGAAGACGTGCTGCGGATTCGTAAGACGCTCGTGCATCTGACGCTGTTCGAATGAGATCTGTTTGGCCGCTTCGTTGCGGTCGATCTCGTTCGCGGTCACTCGATGTTCCCGTCCATCAGGTCGCTTCCTCGTCGAACATCAGCGCGCCGCCAGCGCCGCGCTCTGCCTGTGGAGTGATTCTACGCCGCGCCTCGGCATCCGCCATTTCAGATTGTCGAGAATCTGAGCGGGCGTCTCGCTCGTCTTCAAGCAGGGCGTCCCTGATGATGCGGCGCGGGTCATACTGCCGCGGATCAAGCTGGCGCCAGTCGACATCGTCGAACTCCGGCCCCATCTCATCGCGCAACCGGTCTTTGGCGCCGTCAGCCATGCGCTTGACGTTTCGAACAAGCTCACCGAGCTTCTTCGCGTAGCCGGGAAGACGCTGCGGACCCAGCACAAACATGGCGATCACGAGGATCACCAGAATCTTGTCAATTGTCAGGCCCATTCCGATAATCGTACCGCTCAGCGTCAGCGTCCGACCTGAATGCCCGGGCCGCAACGCCGTTGCTTTTCCATTGCCCCGCGTGTGCAACGACCCTCGCCAGCCCACGGCCCTACGCTATGGAGCAGGATCGCTCCGATAGCCCGTCTCTGCGGTGCATCACGACGCTCGGGAGCGGAGCACCACCGGAGGAAATCGTGAGCAAGCTCGAACGTAATTGGCAGTACGCCGAACAGTACCCCGGCGAGACCGACGCACTCGTGCGCGCACGTCGGCTGTCGCTCGAACTCGGCATCGAACCGGTCAGCCGATCCATCGGGGCACAGCTTTCCGGTCTCACCGCGCTGGCGCGAGCGCAGTCGATCTGCGAGATCGGCACCGGCGTCGGGGTCAGCGGTCTCTCGCTGCTGCGGTACGCGAACGAGGCGACACTCACATCGATTGAAATCGAACCGGAACACCTGCGGGAAGCGAAGGGCGTCTTCGCGGACGCAGGCATTGCCGCGTCACGACTGCGACTGATCGAGGGTGATGCGCGCCACGTCATGCCTCGCATGAACCTGTCGGCATACGATCTCGTGCTCATCGACGCGGCCCCCGCGCAGTTGCTCGAGCACTTCGAAAACGCTCTCGGCATCGTGCGCCCCGGCGGATCCGTCGTCGTTCCCGGCGCATTTGCGCACGGGCGGGTGCCCGATCCCGCGGCGCGCGACGAAGACACCCAGGCGATGCGGGATTTGCTCGCGCTCGTCTCTGAATCGCCCGCGATCGCGCCGATTCTTTCGCCCGCAGGTGATGGGCTGTTGACGCTCGTTCGTCTCGACGGTTAAGCCAGCAGCAGCCGGTTCACTCCCGAACGCCATAACCCCCGCGGCCGAGACCGCGGGGGTTATGAGAAACAGCAGTGTGCCGTCGAGTTTGACGGCAACGATGAGTTAGCCGTCGAGCACACCCGCGAGTACGTCGCGCAGCTCGGCCGCTTCCTGATCGTTCACGGACACCACCAGACGGCCGCCGCCCTCGAGCGGTACACGAACCACGATCAAACGGCTTTCCCGCACCGCTTCCATGGGTCCGTCCCCGGTCCTCGGTTTCATTGCAGCCATGACGCCTCCTTGCAGGTTGATGGTATTCATCATTTTATCGGTATTCACCCAGGCAAGGCGAACCCGCGCGTCACGACGCGACCGCTGTCATCGCGAGATGTCGCTCGATAGCCACTCTCGAAGCGCAACCGCCGACGATTCGATTTGCGAAACCGGCACCCGCTCGTCGTCTGCGTGTGCCAAGAGTGGGTCGCCCGGGCCAAAGTTGACCGCGGGAATACCGAGCGCCGAGAACCGAGAGACGTCGGTCCACCCGAATTTCGCCTTCGGCTCCTGGCCCACTGCGGCGACGAAACGCTGCGCGAGCGGGGCGTCGAGGCCCGGCCGAGCGCCGGCCGCGAGGTCGACAATCTCCACTTCGTCGGCTTCGGCGAAAAACTCGCGCACGAACGCTGCCGCCTCGTCACCACTGCGACTCGGCGCAAATCGGTAGTTCACATCAAACGAGCAGTGATCCGGAATCACATTCCCGGCGACACCGCCATCGATGCGCACCGCATTCAGGCCCTCCCGGTATTCGAGCCCGTCGACGACGATGCGCTCCGGCTCGTACGCCGCAAGCTGCGCGAGTAGTGCGCCGGCGCGATGGATCGCGTTCACTCCCATCCAACTGCGCGCCGAGTGGGCTCGCTTGCCGCGCAGCGTCACCCGCGCCCGCAGCGTGCCGTTGCATCCGCCCTCTATGGTGCCGTTTGACGGTTCGCCGAGGATCGCGAAATCCGCCTCGAACAGTTCCGGCCGATTGCGCATCGCGCGGCCCAGGCCGCTCAGGTCTGACGCAACCTCTTCGTTGTCGTACCAGATCCACGTCAGGTCGACCGCTGGCGCATTGAGCTCGACCGCGAGAGCGAGCTGTACTGCGACACCGGCCTTCATATCGACGGTGCCGCGGCCCCAGATGTACTCCTCACCCGTCGCAGCATCGGTCTCGTCACGTACGGGAAGATTTGCATTGATGGGCACCGTATCCAGGTGACCGGCAATGGCAACGCGACGGTCGCGGCCGAGCTCGGTGCGCGCCACGAGTGTGTCGCCGTCGCGGGTGACTGTGAGGTGTGGGGCGTGCGCGCGAAGCGTCGCCGCCACCGCATCTGCGATGCTCTGCTCATTGCCGGAGACCGACGGAATATCGCAGAGCTGCCGCGTCAGCGCAACCGGGCCCGCGTGCGGGTCGAGGATAATTTCAGGCGTCGTCTGGAAATCGCTGCTCACCCGAACCAGCCTATTGCCTGCGGCGGCCCGCGAGCACTCGCTCGCCGACGATACGATGGAACGTATGACTGCTTCTCGCTCCGCCTGGGCCGCCGGTATCTCCACAATCGCTACAGACGGCACCGTGCTCGACGCCTGGTTCCCCGCTCCCGCAATCGGCACGCGACCCGAGGATCGCGATCCGTGGATCGCTCCTTCTGAGCTCTCGGGCTTGACCGGCTCCGATGAACTGCGCGGGGTTGAGATTCGTTTTGTAGATGTCGAGATCGACCTCGATGCCCGCCCCGAGTCGACCGAAGACGCGTACCTGCGGCTGCATTTGCTCTCGCACTGCCTCGTGCGCCCGAATGAGCTCAACCTCGACGGCATCTTCGGCAAGCTCCCCAACGTCGCGTGGACGAGCGCCGGCCCGATGCTGCCCGAGCAGTACGCGGCCCGTCTACCGCAGCTGAAGCGGGCCGGGATCACCGCCGTCGGCGTCGACAAGTTCCCTCGGCTGACCGATTACGTCGTGCCGAACGGCGTGCGGATCGCCGACGCGTCACGCGTGCGTCTCGGCGCCCACCTGGCACCCGGCACGACCGTGATGCACGAGGGCTTCGTGAACTTCAACGCGGGGACGCTCGGCGCCTCGATGGTCGAGGGCCGCATTTCGCAGGGTGTGGTCGTCGGCAACGGCTCCGACATCGGCGGCGGTGCCTCAATCATGGGCACCCTCTCCGGAGGTGGCACGGAGCGAATCTCCGTTGGCGAGCGAGCCCTGCTCGGGGCTAACTCCGGCATCGGCATCTCCATCGGCGACGACAGCGTCGTGGAGGCCGGGCTCTACGTAACGGCGGGCACCAAGGTCATGCTGCCGCACGGCACGTCCGCGGCACCGGGCACCGCCGTCGAGGTAAAGGCTGTCGAGCTCTCCGGCATCGCCAAGCTGCTGTTCCGCCGCAACTCGCGCACCGGCGCCGTCGAGGCACTGCCCCGTGAAGGCACCGGCATCGAGCTCAACGCAGCACTCCACGCGTAGCGCTTCGCGCGCTCGGGCCTCCCGCTAGGCCTGAGCCGCGACCCGCGCCAACAGATCCGGCGCCCTGCGATCGAAGATCGCCGATCCCCACCGCACACCACCCCAGCAAGCCGCCGCGCCAGTAATGACGCCCACGGCGAGCGTAACCCAGGCCCACAGCGGATCGCGGGTGACGCCGGCGGCGATCGTGGTGGCGATCGTCGGGAGCGCCAAAATAGTCAACGATCCGTAAGATCCCGCCATTCCGACGAGGCTGAGCACGCCCGCTCCCGGCTTTGACGCGAACGGATTATCCCCCGACTGCGGAACCGGCATGACGAAGATGGCAGAGCTCACGCTCGCAACGCCAAACCCGCCGAGCGTTACCACCGCGACGAGACCCAGCAGCGTGGGCAGTTGATCGAACCGATCCACGAGTGCGGTGGTCACGATCGCAACGACGACGATCAACGGGAGCGCGACGATGGCATTGGCCCAGATTCGGCCTAGGCGGTCGTCGACGCCGCGCACGCCCCGCAGCACGTGCGTGCTGAATGCGGTGCCGTCATACGAGACGTCAGTGAAGGTGCTCAGTGAGAGCAGCGCGGCCACGAGCACGGTTGATCCGGGGAGCATGATCGACAACCCCGACGACCCCGACAGAAAACCGAAGACGACCGGCATCACCAGCACAACGATGAGGCTCTGCAGATAGCGCGGGTCACGCAGCCAATACGTGAGCGCTCGCGCGGCAATAGCGCCCCGCGGAGTGGCCGGGAAGCGACCCAGCCAGCCGACACCACCGCGCGTGTTCGTGCGCGAGCCGCCAGCGACCACGCCGAGGTTTGCGCGGTAGAGCCATCCCCAGGCAGCAAAGAGCACGACCAGCGTGACCAGCGCAATCAGCAGCTTCGCGACGGCCGCCATTCCGTGCCCGGTCGCGATCTCACCGGGCACGGACCACACGGCACCGAGCGGCGACCAAGACAGACCATTGGCGATCGCCGGAAGCCGATCTGCGAATGTGGCAACGCCCTCTTGCACGACGGAAATGATCGGCCCGACCAGCACCAGGACAAGCAGCAGCAGCCCACCGATCAGTTCACGGAAGCGCCGGTGCCCGGCCGCGCGAGACATGGCTGTCACCGTTAACTGGCACGTCAATACGCAGGTGAGCGTGGCGAACGGGGCGAGGAGCACCGCGGCGAGCATCGCGCCAGGCGAACTGAGCCACGCGATCGCGGACGCCACCGAAAGCAACAGTGTCACGATGCCCGGAATGCCGAGCATGCTCGCTGCGGCGATGCCCGCGAGCTGGACGCTGGGCCGCATCGGTAGCGTCACGAGACGGGCAGGGTCGAGCGTGCGATCCATGCCGGTGGCCAGGATCGGGCCGAACGCCCACCCCACGACAAGCGCGGAACCGGCCAGAATGAGCACCGTTCGTGCGAGCTGCGGCTCCCCCATACCCAGGAATCCGAGCCCGAAGACGACCATCGTCATCACGCCGAGTGCATACAGACCGCCAAGAATCGCGCCGACCAGCTGCCACGGGTGCCGCCGCAGCGTGTTACCCATCACGAGAAAACGAAGCCGGATCATCACGAGCACCCGGGCGACGGCACCGGTTCGCGCGGTCACAGCGTGCGGCGCAAAGCCGCCGCCGGACGACGAGACAGGCTGGCCCGGAATCAGGCCTGATTCAGCCATGCCGGCCCCTCCATTGCCGCGCGCCCACCGACGAGTTCGACGAAACGCTCCTCGAGTGTCGATTCCCCGCGCACCTCGGCGACGGTGCCGGCGGCTAGCACCCTGCCATCGGCGACCACCGCAACGTGGTCGCACATGCGCTCGACCAGATCCATCGAGTGGCTCGAGACGATGACCGTGCCCCCGCCCGTGACGAACCCGTGCAGAATGTCGCGGATGTTCGCTGCAGACACCGGATCCACCGATTCGAACGGCTCGTCAAGCACGAGCAGTCTGGGTGCGTGCACCAGCGCGCACGCGAGCGCAATCTTTTTGGTCATGCCTGCCGAGTAGTCAACTACGAGCGTGCGCGATGCGGCGCCCAGGTCGAGCATCGTCAGCAGGTCGGAGCAGCGCCGAGCCACCGTCTCGCGATCGAGGCCAGCGAGTAAGCCGTTGTACGTAATGAGTTGCTCGCCGGTGAGCCGGTCGAACAGCTTCACCCCGTCGGCGAGAACGCCGACGAGCTGTTTGGCCTCTGTGGGATGCTCCCACACGTCGACACCGGCGATCAGCGCTTGCCCCATATCGGGGCGCAACAGGCCGGTCGCCATTGAGAGCGTGGTGGTCTTGCCCGCGCCATTCGGGCCAACGAGACCGAAGCAGGAGCCCGTCGGTATCACCAGCGAGATACCGTTTACAGCGATCTTCTCGCCGAAGCGCTTGGCCAATCCTCGAATCTCGAGCGCGGGTGGGTTCATCACTGAGTCCATGTAACCACCCTAACCGGCTCGTTACCCCTGCCGATAGCAGCCGCACGGAGACGGCCGCCTTGCTGTTTCCACTGTGTATGCTCGGACGAGTTGATTGGCAAGGTTACGAGGAACGATGACTGAAGGCTTCGCAGCGCTGAGGGCGCGGCCACGGCCCGCCCGCCGGCGCGGGTTTGTGGTCCTGGCGGTGGTTGCTGTTGTGGTCGGGATCGTCGTGGTGATAGCCGCCATCATCGGTATTGCCGCCGAGCGCAACAGGCCTCGTCTCGTGTCCATTGAGGCGGCCGGTGCCGACATCATGCAGGTCGATTACGAGACGAGTACATCGCAGCGTTCTGAGACCTGGGGTTCCGGCGACCGCCACTCTTTCCGTGCCTCGGGAACCGAAACAACGGTGCAGGTAACCGCGGAGATTGGGCACGACGAGCCCATCACGTGCACGATTTACATCGACAACGAGCCGGTGATGAGTGAGAGTTCGTCCTCTGACGAGGTCACTTGCACGTACGTGTATCCGTGGCTGTGACACCCGAGCTGCTCAGCACGGCGCTCTGATCAGCGCCGCGCGCCTGCGACGAACTAGCGCTGGAGGTGGCGCTCGCCCGCACCGATGTAGAGCTGCTGCGGGCGACCAATCTTCGTCTGACCGTCTTCGCGAGCCTCGCGCCACTGGGCGATCCAGCCGGGGAGGCGACCGATCGCGAAGAGCACCGTAAACATGCGCGTCGGGAAGCCCATGGCCTTGTAGATGACGCCAGTGTAGAAGTCGACGTTCGGGTAGAGCTTGCGCTCCTTGAAGTAGTCGTCTTCAAGCGCGATCTGTTCGAGCTCCTGGGCAAGACCGAGCAGCGGATCGTTCACACCGAGCTCTTCGAGCACGCGAGCCGCGCTCTCTTTCACGATGCGTGCGCGCGGGTCGTAGTTCTTGTACACGCGGTGCCCGAAGCCCATGAGCTTCACGCCGTCTTCTTTGTTCTTGACCTTTTCGACGAACGTCTCAACGCTCTGCCCCGAGTCGCGGATGCGCGCGAGCATGTCGAGCACAGCCTCGTTCGCGCCGCCGTGCAGCGGGCCCGAGAGCGCGTTGATGCCGGCCGACACAGACGAGAACATGTTTGCGCCGGTCGAACCCACGAGGCGCACCGTCGACGTCGAGGCGTTCTGCTCGTGATCAGCGTGCAGAATCAGCAGCTTGTCGAGCGCGTCGACGAGCACGGGATTCATGTCGTACTTCTCAGCCTTGTTGCCGAAGTTGAGACGCAAGAAGTTCTCGACAAAGTTGAGGCTGTTGTCCGGGTACAGGAACGCCTGTCCGATCGACTTCTTGTGCGCGTAGGCAGCGAGCACGGGGAGCTTCGCAAGCAGGCGGATCGTGTTTACCTCAACGAACTCGGGCACCGCGGTGTCGAGTGACGACTCGTAGTAGGTCGACATCGTCTGGAGTCCGCCCGACAGCACGGCCATCGGATGAGCGGTGTGCGGCACGCCCTCGAAGTAGTAGCGCATGTCTTCGTGGAGCAGCGTGTGTCGACGAATCTCTTCGTCGAAGGTGCCGAGTTGATCAGACGTGGGCAGCTCGCCGTAGATCAGCAGATACGCCACCTCAAGGAACGTCGACTGGCGCGCGAGCTCCTCGATGGGATACCCGCGGTAACGCAGAATGCCCTCTTCGCCGTCGATGTACGTGATCTTCGACTTCGTCGAGGCGGTGTTCACAAACCCGTAGTCGAGTGCCGTGTGACCGGTCTGACGCGAGAGCGTGCTGACATCAATGGCCGAGTGCCCGTCGACGGCGTCGACGATCGGAAATTCGGCGGATCCGCCGGGGAAGGTCAGCTTGGCTGTGGCCGGGCCCTGCGTCGATTCAGTCACGTCGTCTCCTCGTGAGGTCTCCAGGCTGGCGCGTCGTCGGGTATGACACGGCCATTCCTCCCACCCTATCGGCTCCAACTGGAACCTGGGCCGACGGCACAGTGATGCCGCCCTCGGCACAGAATATCTTGATGTGAAGCAAAATGTCGATTCGAACGCGCGCGGTCGCGAACGGCCGGAATCACTCGGCGAGGCTTGCGCCCCCGCGGATCCGCGCGGCGGCGGCCACAATATCTGCATCGGGCGCGGTCAACGCCAGTCGCACGTGCCGCGGTGAATCATCACCGTAGAAATGACCCGGGCCCACGACGATGCCCAGAGCGGCAAACTCGGCGACCGCGTCCCACGCATCGACCCCGCGAGTCGCCCAAAGATAAAGCCCTGCCTCGCTGCCCTCGATCGTGAACCCCGCGGCTTCGAGCGCCGGCCGCAGCACATCGCGGCGGGCGCGATAGCGTGCCCGCTGAGCGTCGACGTGCGTTTCGTCCGCGAGCGCGACCATCATCGCGGCCTGCACGGGGGCCGGGAGCATGAGCCCCGCGTGCTTGCGCACGGTCAGCAGACGCTCAACGAGCTTCGGGTCGCCAGCAAGAAACGCCGCGCGGTAGCCCGCGAGATTTGACTGCTTGCTGAGCGAGTAGACGCTGAGCACGTCGCGATGATTATCACCGACGACGCGCGGGTCGAGGATGGACGGGATGGGCTCCGCATCCCACGGCGCGTCCCAGCCGAACTCCGCGTAGCACTCGTCGCCCGCGATAACGGCGCCGAGCTCTCGCGCTCGGGCCACCGCCGCCTGCAGATAGGCGACATCGCGCACGCGGCCGTCCGGATTCGACGGCGAGTTGATCCACACCAGCTTCGTGTGCGCTGGCCACTCGCTGGGATCGTCGGATGCAATCGCATCTGCGCCGACGAGCGCTGCGCCCATCGCGTAGCTCGGGTAGGCGATGCGCGGAAAAACCACGGCCTCGCCCGCACCAATGCCGAGCAAAAACGGCAGCAGCGCCACCAGCTCTTTTGATCCAACGGTAGGCAGCACCGCTTGCGGTGACACCGTGACACCGCGGCGCCTGGCGAACCACTCGGCGATTGCCTCGCGCAGCGCGGGCGTTCCGGCGGTTGCCGGGTAGGCGTGCGCGTCGGTGGCTGCGGCCAGGGCTTCACGAACGGCTGCGGGCGTCGCGTCGACGGGCGAACCCACCGAGAGGTTCAGGGCGCCGTCCGGGTGCTCCGCAGCCTGTGCCGCGTAGGGAACCATGGCGTCCCATGGGTAGTCGGGCAGTGCTTGGCGCATGCTGAAGCTACGATCCCTGCGGCGGGAGCGCTGCGATCACCGGGTGATCGAAGTTGTAGATACCTGTCTTCGCGGCGCCGCCGGGGGAACCGATCTCGTCAAAGAACTCAACATTGGCCTTGTAGTAATCGGCCCATTCTTCGGGCAGGTCGTCCTCGTAATAGATCGCTTCGACCGGGCACACCGGTTCGCAGGCTCCGCAGTCAACGCACTCATCCGGGTGGATGTAGAGGGACCGTTCGCCCTCGTAAATGCAATCGACCGGGCACTCGTCCACGCAGGCGCGATCTTTCACGTCGACGCACGGAAGAGCGATTACGTAGGTCACGAGACCCGCCTTTCACTCGGGAGATGCCGGGAATGCCCGGCACCTCCATCCTACTCGCGAGCCACTGCAGTGCCGCTCAGTGCGCTCGGCTCGGCGCGCTGCGTTCGGCTCTATCCGTCGAACGGTCGCGTTGGAATCGAGGTCGTGACGACGGGCACCTCGAGCGACAGCTCTGGCACCACACCCGTGTCCCCCTCGCGCGGCAGCATGCCTGCGGAGAGACCCGCGAACGTACCGAGGTCGGGACCCTGGTCGGCCAGCTCGACCTCGACCGGTTCACCCGGAACGATGCGCACATCATGCTCGCGCACGCGGACGACGACGGGACCGTCGCCCTCAAGCATTTCGAAGCGTATGCGATCACGTTCGAGCCGCACCTCGAACCGCTGACCGCGCCACTCGAGCCGGAACTCGAGTGCGCCCCAGTGGTCAGGCAGACGCGGGTCGAACGTGAGCTGCCTCCCCGCATCGCGCATGCCGGCGAAACCCTGCACCAGCATCATCCACACACCACCGGTCGACGCGATGTGCACGCCATCCGCGGAGTTGCCGTGCAGGTCGTCGAGGTCGACCCGCAACGCATGGTCGAAGTAACGGTAGGCCAGCTCTCGGTAGCCGACCTCTGCGGCGATGATCGATTGCACCACCGCCGACAGGGTCGAATCCCCCGTCGTGAGCGCGTCGTAATAGTCAAAATCCCGGCGCTTCTGATCGAGCCCGAATTCGTTGCTCGCGAGCAGTAGTGCAAGCACGACATCGGCCTGTTTCAGGACCTGGAAGCGATAGATCACGAGCGGGTGGAAGTGCAACAGCAGCGGCTTCTGCTCCGGCGGCGTTGCCGCCAGGTCCCACACCTCGCGCTCAAGGAAGTGAGCATCTTGCGGGTGAATGCCGAGATCGGGTGAGTATGGCACCGCCATGCCCTCGGCGGCGCGCTCCCACGCATCAATTTCATCCGTCGTGACGCCGAGCCGATCAATGAGCACGCCGTACTCGGCCGGAGCCTCAGCCGCGAGTCTGCGCGCGACCTCGACGGCGAAACGGAGATTGAAGCGCGCCATGACATTCGTGAACAGATTGTCGTTCACAACGGTCGTGTACTCGTCTGGCCCGGTCACGCCGTGAATATGGAAGCGATCGACGCCGTCAGGGTCGCGACGCCAGAACCCGAGACTCGCCCACAACCTCGCCGTCTCCACTGCGATGTCTGACGCGCCCGAGAGCACATACTCAAGGTCACCCGTCGCGGCGACGTAACGGGCGAGCGCATAGGTGATGTCTGCGTTGATGTGATACCCGGCAGTACCCGCCGCGTAGTACGCGCTCGCTTCTTCGCCGTTGATCGTGCGCCACGGAAAGAGCGCCCCGTCTTCGTTGAGCATCGAGGCGCGCATGCGCGCCTGCGGCAGCATGCGCTCGCGGGCGCGCAGCGCGTTTCGCGCCCACATCGGAGAGGTGTAAGTAAGAAACGGAAGCACATAGATCTCGGTGTCCCAGAAATAGTGCCCACCGTACCCCGAGCCGGTGAGCCCCTTCGCGGCGATGCCGCGGCCATCGGCGCGCGCCGAGGCCTGCGCGACCTGGAACAGATTCCATCGGATCGCCTGCTGCACCCCCGGGTCGGCGTCGACGCGCACGTCACTCCGATCCCAGAACGCTTCGAGGTACTCGCGCTGCTTTTCCCAGCGCGCCTCTCGCGGTTCGGTGGCCGCGCTGTTCAGCGAGTGAATACAGCGGTCTATCATCTCGGAAAGCACCGCCGTGGCCGAGTAGTGATAGGCCACAGTTTTCACGAGGTGCACCGTGCGCCCCTCTTTGGCCGTGCCCTGGTACACGTGTCGCACTCGATCCTGCGACTTGTCGACGCGGTGACTCCAACCGTCTTCGCCGCCGTCGCCGCCGTCGAATTCGTGGTCGACGCCCACGCCGAGCGCCATGCGCGAGTCGTGCACGCGATAGCTCAGCACCGAACGGCCACCCTCGTGCACGGAATCACCGGGATCGAGAACGCGCTCTGTGATTTGTTCAGCCTGGCGCGGGTCGGAGGATCCCTTGCTTTCGGAGGGAGTCTCGGTGTGAACGCGCCCGAGATCTTGGCGATTGACGATCAGACTGCTGACAGTGAGATCGGCGTCAGCATCGAGCACGGTGATGCGCATTTCGATGGTCGCGAGATGGCGCGCCGCGAACGACACCATGCGTCGCGTCTCCACGCGAACGCGCTTACCCGTCGGCGTCAGCCACAGCAGCGAGCGCGTCAGGGTGCCTGATTGCAGATCGAGAATGCGCCGCACGTCGAGAATGTCGGAGGACTCGAGATTGAGGCGTTCATCGTCGACGTACACGCGAATGGTCTTCGCATCGGGCACGTTCACGATCGTTTGTCCGTGCTCTGCGAATCCGTACGCGTTCTCCGCGTGCCGAATCTGCCAGGTTTCGTGCAGGCCGTTCAAGAACGTGCCGTGGGTCCCAAGTGGCAGGCCCTCTTCGTGGTTACCACGCATCCCGAGATAACCGTTGCCCAGCGCGAGTACCGTTTCGTCTTCTCCGGAGAGCGCGGGGTCGATGCCCCGCAGCACGAGGCGCCAGGGGTCGTCGCCGAAGTCGCGACGCAGTTCTTTGAGGGGGCCCTCGAATGACTCTGGGCTCATGCGAGCAACTCCTCAAGATCAGTAACGACAACGTCTGCGCCCGCCGCGGTCAGTTCGTCGCGGCCCGCGCCGCGATCGACCCCGACAACAAGTCCGAAGCGCCCGGCGTGGCCGGCGGCGACGCCGGATGCGGCGTCTTCGAACACGACAGCCTGCTCGGGGGCAACGCCGAGCAGCGCGGCGGCGCGCAAGAACGTATCAGGGGCCGGTTTGCCCGGCAACCCCTCGGCCAGCGCGACCTCGCCGTCAACAACGGCAAGGAATCGGTCACGCAGTCCCGCAGCTCGCAGTACCGGTTCGGCATTGCGTGAACTCGACACCACCGCGAGCGGGGCGTCGCGCGAGGCGAGGTGATCCAGCAGGAGCAGAGAACCGGGATACGCCTGGATGCCGTCGCGCTCAAGCACCTCGACAAACGCGTCATTCTTGCGATTACCGAGTCCACGCACCGAGGTGAAGCCATCGTCGAGTTCATCACCCTCCGGCAGCGTGATGCCGCGACCGCTGAGCAGTGCAGCCACCCCCGCAAACCGGGGGCGACCGTCGAGGAACGCGAAGTACTCGCGATCCTCGTACGGCGCTTCCCCCCGGGATGCGAAGAAGGCATCGAATGTCTCTTGCCAGGCCCGTTTATGGAGTTCGACGGTCGGCGTGATCACCCCGTCAAGGTCGAAGAGATACGCGTCATACCGATCGATCACCCGGTAGTCCCCTTCCGTTCCTACTTTTGCGAGCCAGCCAGCAGCGCCTGTACGAAATACCGCTGGAATGCGAAAAACACTATCAGCGGAACGATCATTGACAGGAAGGCTCCCGCAGAAAGAACGTCGATATTGGCCCCGAACTGCCTCAGCTGGGATTGGATCGCGACGGTCAGCGGCTGCGAGTCCGTATTCGTGAAGATCAACGCGACAAGCATGTCGTTCCACGTCCAGAGGAACTGGAAGATCGCGAGGGAGGCGATCGCGGGAAGCCCGAGCGGCAGCATGATCTTGAAAAAGATCAGCCAGTCGCGCGCGCCGTCGATCCGTGCGGCCTCAAGGAGTTCCTCTGGCACCTGCGCGAAGAAATTCCGCAGCAGGAATATGGCGAACGGTAACCCGAACGCCGTGTGGAATAGGATCACGCCGACCACACTGCCGAAGATACCCATTGCCCCGAACAACCGCGCGAGCGGAATTAGGGCCACCTGCAGCGGCACCGCGAGCAACACGATCACCGCGATGAACAACCAGTCTCGGCCCGGGAAGCGCATCCACGCGAACGCATACGCCGCGAGCGCGCCGATTCCCACTACGAGAATCGTCGTCGGCACCGTAATGATGATCGTGTTCCAGAACGACCCCGTGATGGTCGGGTTCGAGAGCAGGTTGGCATAGTTCTCGAGGGTGAGTTCCGCGGGTTTGGTGAGAACCGTCCACCACCCGCTCGACGCGTTATCGCCCGCCGTGCGAAAGGACGTGAGCAGCAACCCGACGGTCGGCACGAGCCAGAACACCGCCACGATCACGAGCACGGCCTGCACGATGCCGTTGCTTGCGGCGCTCGCAATGCGCGCCGCAAGCGTTCGATTGCGGCGGCGCACGGGCCCCGACGGTTTCGTACCGCCGGGACGCGGGGCCGATACCGCAGCCGCGTCGGCCGGCGAGTCTTCAAGCTGCACGGTCATCGTCCACGCTCCGTTCGGAATCGACGTACATTCACGATCATTGACGGCAGCACAAGAATGAGCAGCAGAATCGCGAGTGCCGATCCGAGACCCTGATTATTGCCACCCCCGAACGAAACCGTCCACATCTCGACCGCGATCACATTCGCCGCGGGTTTCGACGCGCCGGGCGGAATCACGTACACCAGGTCAAAGATCTTCAGCACATTGATGATCAGTGTGACGAAGACGACCAGTAGCACGGGCGCGAGCAGGGGGGCCGTGATCTTCGAGAACACCTGCCACTCGCTTGCACCGTCAGTGCGTGCCGCTTCGAGCAACGAGCGATCCATCGCCGAGAGTCCCGATGCGATCATCACCATCGCGAAGCCCGCCCAGATCCAGATGTACGCGAGAATCACCACAACGTTGATCCACGAAGCGCTGAGCCATGACACGCCAGCTGCGCCATCGCCGAAGTTCGACGCGGGCAGTGCGACCCGGTAGTCAGCACCGGCCTCCAGGCCGTCGATCGTATACGTGCCTCCGGCGCCGGTCGTCGCGTAGCCGCGGATCGAGCCGTCCATATCAACGGCGTCGACCCGCACGCCCTCGAGCCCGGTCTTCCCGTCCTCCAGTTTGCCGTCGGTGCCACCGCCGCCTCGAATCACATCGAGAAAGACGGTGCCCGTAATCTGGGTGTCGCTCGCGGCCTTCGCCGTCGTCGCGTCTCGCGCACCCTCGGGCAGCGCGGTCCGCTTCACTCCGATGAGCGGAAAGTCCTGCGTACCACCGGCCGGCACAGCATCGGTCGAAGCGATGATGCCCTGATCGACTTCGATTCCGGTGCCCTCGCGCGGCTTTGCGCCCGGATAGCTCGCGGTGTCAGAGAAGATGCTCTGCACGCCTGTAATTGCCGCGTTCACGACGCCAAGCTGCGGGCTCTCCTGGAACATTCCGCGAAAAATAACGCCGGCAGCGAGCATCGAGATTGCCATCGGCATGAAGACGATGAGCCTGAATGCCGTCTTCCAGCCAATCTTGTCGACGAGCACGGCGAGCAGCAGACCGATGATGGTCACCGTGACCGGCGCCACAATCACCCACACGAGGTTGTTGCGGATCGCCGTGAACGTGGTGTCGTTCGTGAACATCGTCACGTAATTTTCCCAGCCAACGAACGCGGTGCCTGAGCGGTCGAAGAGCGACCGAATGACGGTGTACACAATGGGGTACACCACGAGCGCGCCAAGGGCGAGGAGGGCGGGGCCGAGGAACGACCCCACCAGCAGCCACTTGCGTAGCCGGCCCCGATGCGCCACTCCGCCACCGCGGAGCGCGATCGGGACCGTCTGCGTGCGGGTCACCGTCCGCTACCCGTCGTATGCGGCTGCAGCTGCCGCTTCAAGACGTTTCGCCGCCCCATCGACATCATCGGGGTTCTGATAAAACGTGATCATTTCCTGCCAGAAGCCCTGGCCCGGGGTGCCACCGAACGCGCTGGGCACGAGATCTGACATATCGAAGCGGAAATCCTCGGCACCGGTCAGCGCTTCGGCGATCTGCCGAGACGTGTCATCTGGATAGAGCTTGGTATCGACACCGGTGTTCGGCGAGGTCAGACCACCGTTCGGCACCCAGACCTCCGCGGCCTCGGGCGAAGCGAGGTACGCCATCAGCGCCGAAGTTGCCTCGTCGTCATCGAACTGCACGGCAACGTCGCCGCCGCCAACGACGGCGGGAGCCGAATCATTGATCGACGGGAAGTCGTAGAACAGTGCGTTCTCGCCGACCTTCGAGTTGCCGTCGGCGGTGATGTTGCCGGCGACGAAGTCACCCTCGAAGACCGTACCTGCCTGCGGATCGGAACCGAATACCTCGGTCACGCTCGTGGGGAAGTCACGCTGGTCACCGCCGGGCTGCACGACGTCGCTCCCCCAGAGCCCGCCGAGCACCGTGAGGGCCTCCTTCACCGAATCATCGGTCCAGGGAATCTCATGCTTGGTGAGCTGGTCGTATTTCTCAGGGCCCGCGGTGCGCAGGTAGACGTTCTCGAACCAGTCGGTCAGCGGCCAGCCAACGTCTGCTCCGACGGAGATGCCCGCGTAGCCCGAGTCCGTGACCAGGCCAAGCTGGTCCTGAAAACCGTCCCAGTCTTCTGGAGCCTCGGCCCCGGCCTCGTCGTAAATGTCAGCGTTGTACCAGACGGTCGACTTGTTGGCCGCCTTGAACCACACGCCGTACAGCTTGTCGTCGACGGTGCCGAGGTCAACCCAATCCTGCGAGTAGTTGTCGCTGACCGCCTGCTGCACGTCGTCAGTGACGGGCTTGATATCGCCGTCAGCGGCGAGCGACTGCATCAGGGCGGGCTGCCCGAGCACTGCGACGTTGGGCGGCGAACCGCCCTCGAGCTGGCCACTGATGTAGGTGGGGCCGTTATCACCGAAGCTCGTGTACGAGACGTCGGCGCCGGTCTGACGCTCGAACTCTGCAAGCACCGCTTCGAAGTTCTTTTGTTCGGCGCCCGACCAGGCGGCCGCTACCGTGAGCGATTTTCCTGCGAACTTGTCGCCGGCAGGAGCGTCGCTGCTCTCGCCGCCGCTCTCCGAGCCGCCCCCCGCGCAGGCCGTCAGCAGCAGTGCTGCGGCAGCGAGGCCGGTCGTGGCGCGCGCGACCCGAGATCGCGTGAATCGTGTGGTGTGCATCTGGACTCCGTCCAACCGATCCGATACCGGAGCGAGCACCTCTCACCCCGGGGAGCGCACCAGTGCGCATCACGCGAGGATGCCTCCGATTTCACCCTACCGATTCACGTCGGAAATCAACAGGGGTTGCGCCCGTAACCCCATAGGCACTACAGAACTAGGATCGCCATCCAAGCGCCGCTCAGCAGACACGGTGCGAATGGGACCGTGCGGCGATGGGGGTGCCGTCGATTCCGGATCGCCAGCCCCCAGGCTGCTGCGGCACCGAACGCAATGACGAGTCCGAATAGCGCGGCCCACCAGCCGCCCGCGAACCCAATGGCCGCACCGGCGAGCGGCGCGAGCTTCACGTCTCCGCCTCCGAGGCCGACGGGGAACCACTTCCAGAGCAGGGCGAAGCCGATCCCGAAGGCGCTCGCAACGCCCAGCGAGTCGAGCAGCGGGCGGGCGGGTATCCGCTCCCCCGCAATCCACTGCGGAGACTCCCCCGCGAACAGCATCGCGAATCCACTGGCCGCGAGCAGCGGCAGGGTGGAGGCGGTCGCTGCGATCAGCATCCGGTTGGACAGCCGACGCGAACGCAGATCAGTTACCGAGAGTGCGATTGACCACGCGGCGAAGCTCACGAGCCCCGCGATCGCGAGTAGAGCAGCGATTACGGGGTGACCTCGGTGCCGATGCCGCGTTCGGTGAAGATCTCAAGTAACACCGAGTGCGGTTCCCGACCGTCGATGATGGCCGCCTTCGAGACGCCGCCGCGCACGGCATCAAGACACGCGTGCATCTTCGGGATCATGCCAGACTCCAGGCTCGGCAGCAGTTCTTCGAGCTCGCCAGCGCTAATAGAGGATACGAGCGAATCGCGATTCGGCCAGTCCGCGTAGAGCCCCGCGACATCCGTCAGAATCACAAGCTTCTCAGCACCAAGCGCACTCGCGAGCGCGCTTGCGGCCGCGTCGGCGTTCACATTGAGCGAGTCGCCCGGCCGATCCACATCGGGTGCAATCGACGAGACGACCGGGATAAGCCCAGCGTCGAGCAGCGCCAGCACGGGCGCAACGCGAACCTCGACCACGTCTCCGACGAGACCCAGATCTACGGTTTCACCGTCAATCTCGATGGGAGGCCGGCGGCGCCCGACAAACAGGCCAGCGTCCTCGCCCGTTGTACCCGCAGCTAACGGGCCATGCGCGTTGATCTCGTCAACGAGCTCTGGATTCACCTTGCCGGTGAGCACCATACGGACGACGTCCATGGTCTCGGGGGTGGTCACGCGGTAGCCGCCGCGGAACTCGCTCTCGATGCCGAGGCGCCCGAGCATCGCATTAATCTGCGGGCCTCCACCGTGCACGACAACCGGCCGAATGCCGGTGTGACGCAAATACACGATGTCTTCGGCGAACGCCGCGAGCAGCCGATCGTCGACCATCGCGTTGCCACCGAACTTGATCACCATGATGGCGTTGCGAAATTTCTTCAGCCACGGCAGCGAACCAATGAGCACCTCGGCGCGCGCGGCGGCCTGCTCATGGTCGAGGGTCTGCTTCGTCGTCGACATCTGTTCCCTAGCTTGAGTAGGCGCTGTTCTCATGCACGTACTCGTGCGTGAGGTCGTTCGTGCGAATCGTCGCGGAATGCTCGCCGGCAAACAACTCGATCGCAACGTGTGTGCGGCGCGGTGTGAGATCGCACTCGTCGACCGGCCGGTCAGGTGCGCCGGCGTGACAGAGTCGCACACCGTTAAACGACACGTCGACACTGTACGGGTCGAAGGCGGCCTCGGTGGTGCCAATGGCCGCGAGCACACGGCCCCAGTTTGGATCGTTGCCAAAGATCGCTGCTTTGAAGAGGTTATTGCGGGCGACCGAACGGCCGACCTCGACCGCGTCTGCTGCAGACGCTGCACCGCGTACCTCGATATCAATGTCGTGGCTCGACCCCTCGGCGTCAGCCTGCAGCTGGCCCGCGAGGCTGTCGCACACCTCGGCGAGGGCGGCCGCGAAAACGGCCTCATCGGGGGTCACTCCCGATGCGCCGCTCGCGAGCAACGTCACCTGATCGTTCGTCGACATGCAGCCATCAGAGTCGAGGCGGTCGAAACTCAGCGATGTCGCGCCGCGCAGAGCACTGTCGAGGGCATCGCTGTCGAGCAGCGCATCGGTCGTGATGACGACGAGCATCGTCGCAAGGCCGGGCGCGAGCATGCCGGCACCCTTTGCGATCGCGCCGATTGTCCAGCCCTCCCCCGCGTGGACCGCGGTCTTCTCGACCGAATCTGTGGTGAGGATCGCCGCGGCCGCCGAGGTATCGTCTGCGGCGAGCGCGGCTGCGAGCGCCGGCACGTTGCCGACGATTTTCTCGCGGAAGACTTGATCGCCCGTTCCGATGAGGCCGGTGGAGCAGACGAGGATGCGCTCGGCATCGTCGGAGCCGATAGCGCTCGCGACGGCCTCGGCCGTCAGCCGCGTGGTTTCGTACCCAAAGTCGCCGGTGAAGCAGTTTGCGCCGCCCGAATTCAGCACGATGGCGTGAGCTGGGCCGCCCTGCGCTGACTTGCGGCTCCAGAGGATCGGGTTGGCCTGGGCTCGATTCGTCGTGAAGACCACCGCGCTGGCGCGCTGAGGTCCATCGTTGACGACCAGGGCGAGGTCAGGTTTGCCGGTGCTTTTCAGCCCGACGGCGATGCCTGCGGAGCGGAACCCCTGCGGTGCGGTAACGGTCACGGTGCAACTCCATTCACGGAAAGGCCGGTGGCCTCTGGGAGGCCGAGGGCAATGTTTGCCGATTGGATCGCGGCACCCGCGGTGCCCTTGGCGAGGTTGTCGAGCGCAGCAACGATGACGGCGCGGCCCGCGGCTTCGTCGACGACCACGCTCATGAGGCAGGTGTTTGCACCGAGCGTGTCGGCCGAGCGCGGAAGCGCGCCCTCAGGGAGGAGGTGCACGAACGTTTCTTCGCTGTACGCCTGCTCCCAAGCCGCGCGCACCTGGGCGGCGCTGACCCCGGGCGCGATGCGCGCCGTCGTGGTGGCCAGGATGCCGCGGCTCATCGGTACGAGCACGGGCGTGAAGCTGATCGTGGGGGCGCCACTTGCCCCGGCGCCTCTCACGGCCTGTTGAATCTCGGGGATGTGGCGGTGGCTGCCGCCGACGGCGTACGGGTTCGCTGTTCCCATGAGTTCCGCACCCAGCAGGTGTGTCTTCGCGGCTTTGCCCGCCCCCGAGGGGCCGACCGCGAGCACGGTCACGATATCTTGCGCTTCGATCACACCGGCGGCGATGCCCGGAGCGAGTGACAGCGCGACGGTCGATGCGTTGCACCCGGGTGCCGCGATCCGGGTCGCCCCGATGAGCGCCTCCCGCTGGCGGCCATCAGTGCCGTCCGCGCGCTTTACAAGGAGTTCGGGCACGCCATACGTCCACGGCTCATGGTGCTCGCCACCGTAAAAAGCGGCCCAATCGTCGGAGCTGACAAGTCGGTGATCGGCGCCGCAGTCGACCGCGAGCCGCACATTCGTGAGCTGCGCGGTGAGCGCCCCTGAGGCGCCGTGGGGCAGTGCAAAAAACACGACGTCGTGGCCATCGAGCACCTCAGGCGTCGTCTCGCGAAGCGTGAGATGCGAAAGCGATCGCAAGTGCGGCTGCGAGTCAATCAGAGGTTGGCCAGCGGAGGAGTGACCCGTGACGGTTCGAATTTCGAAGTCGGGGTGTGCGCTGAGCAGACGCAGCAGCTCGCCGCCCGCGTATCCACTCGCTCCCGCTACCGCGACGCTGTAAGTCATCGTCTTCCTCTCCGGCGCCGCCGCCTCGCCGCACGCACACACCTATTCAACCACTCGCGACCCGCTCAGCCCGCCGCCGGGCACGGGTGAACTCGGTGATGACGTCGTTGTGAGCGAAGCGGGCGACCACTATCGGTTCGTGAAGTTCGGGGTGCGCTTCTCGGTGAACGCGCGCATCCCCTCTTTCTGATCTTCAGTCGAGAACGCAGCAGCGAACGCTTGGCGCTCGAAACGGAGCCCCTCCGAGAGCGGCATCTCTTGCGCAGCCTGCAGCGCGTCTTTCGCGGCGTATACGGCAACGAGCGATCGCGACGCGATCGTCTCAGCGACCTGTGCGGCCTCAGCGAGCAGGTCGTCCGCGGGCACCACGCGCGACACGAGACCCGACCGCTCGGCCTCCTCTGCGCCCATCGTGCGACCAGTGAGCACCATCTCAGCGGCCTTGTATTTACCGATTGCGCGGGGCAAACGCTGCGATCCGCCAAAGCCGGGCAGCACGCCGAGGTTGATCTCGGGCTGGCCAAACTTCGCCGTGTCCGCTGCCAGGATGATGTCGCACATCATCGCGAGCTCGCAGCCACCGCCGAGCGCGAAACCCGCGACCGCTGCGATCAGCGGAGTGCGGGTACGTTCAAACCCGCCCCAGCCGGGAAACGGGCCACCGAGGTACATTTCGGCGTAGCCGAGATCCGCCATCTCCTTGATATCGGCGCCCGCTGCGAATGCCTTTGCTGAGCCCGTGAGCACGATGGCGCCGATACCCGGGTCTTCATCAAAGCCCTGCACGGCCTCGATGAGTTCGCGCACGAGAGTGCCGTTGAGCGCGTTCAGCGCCTCTGGGCGGTGCAGGGTGATGGTGGCGACGCGACCCTGCGTCTCGGCGATGATGGAGGTGTACTCGGGCATCTCGGTCCTTTCGGTGGGTTCAACAGGGTGTGGCGTGGCGACGTGCGGGGTGCTGGGTGCTGTCAGTTCGACTCGGGAACCGCGCGTTCGTCGGGTCCGTTGTATGCGGAGAGCGGGCGGATCAGGGCGTTCGCGGCGCCCTGCTCCATGATGTGGGCGGTCCACCCGGTCACCCGCGAGGCGATAAACAGCGGCGTAAACGTCAAAGTGTCGAATCCTATGAGGTGGTAGGCCGGGCCCGAGGGGTAGTCGAGGTTCGGGTGGATCCCCTTTCGCTCTACGAACTCGCGCTCGAGGGCGTCGTACAGCTCTGCCAGGTCGGGCCGGTCATAGTGTTCAACGAGCGTGTCGAGTGCCGCCCGCATCGTGGGGACTCGTGAGTCGCCACTCTTATACACGCGGTGCCCGAAGCCCATAATTTTGCGCTTGGTCGCCAGCGCTTCGTCGAGCCATGGGACGACGTGTTCAGCGTCACCGATCTCGTCGAAAATGTGCATCACGGCCTCATTCGCGCCGCCGTGCAGCGGGCCCTTGAGCGCGCCGATCGCCCCGACGACTGCCGAATACAGATCGGAGAGGGTGGAGGTGATCACGCGGGCCGTAAACGTCGAAGCGTTGAACGAGTGCTCCGCGTACAGAATCATCGAGCGGTTGAACGCATCGACGACGACCGGGTCGGCCTCTGTTCCGAAGGTCATCCAGAGGAAGTTAGCCGAATAGTCAAGATCGTCGCGAGGCTCGACCAGCGATTCACCGCGCGTGCGGCGCTGGCCGTACGCCACGATCGCGGGGAGTGCAGCAAAAAGCCGGACCGAACGCGCAAGATTCTCTTCTGGGCTACCGGACGCG
Organism: Leucobacter sp. NPDC058333; assembly: GCF_042726155.1. Classification (NCBI taxonomy): domain Bacteria; kingdom Bacillati; phylum Actinomycetota; class Actinomycetes; order Micrococcales; family Microbacteriaceae; genus Leucobacter; species Leucobacter sp. NPDC058333. Next base: position 1,392,660 of record NZ_JBHXHV010000001.1, on the reverse strand, counting down.
TCGAGCACCGATCCCCCGCCCGCAAGGTCTGTGGCACCGAGCACGCTGACAGCCGTGCGCACAACATCCATCGGATGGGCATCGAGTGGCAACAGATCGATCGAGGCGCGAACCGGTGCGGCGAGTGCGCGATGCTCGCGCTCGGTCGCGCGCAGTTGCGCCAGCTCGCCCTCGCTCGGCAGTTCGCCGTTCCAGAGCAGGTACGCGACAGCCTCAAACGGCTGCGTGGCGGCGAGTTGCTGAACGGGATACCCCCGGTAGAGCAGGCTGTTCGTGTCGGGGTTCACCTTTGAGATTGCCGTTGTGTCGACAACCACTCCGGCGAGGCCCTTCTTGATCTCCTGGTCCATATGGTGCGCTCCTTTGCGGTGTGGTGAGGCCCGTGAGACGCCTCGCTTCGAACTTACTCTCTCTTGCAACCGCGCCGGCTCCGCGGGCTCAGCTCCACGGACTCAGCTCCGCAGGTCGCAACGTACACAAATGGTCGTTATACGCGCGTGTAACGACACTTTCAGTACTCTCGAGCAGCAGCGGTGGTGAGCAGTGGCCAGCAGTCGCCAGTTAGCGCTCTACCTTGAAGTTGAAGACGCTCGTGTCGAAGCGGTTGTATGCCTCGTAGTCGACCAGTTCGTACAGGTCTGCGCGGTGCTGCATCTCATCGAGTTTGCCCGTGAGGTGCCCCTCGCTGAGCAGCTCGTCTAGGGCGCGGCCGGTCGCACCCATCGCGATCCGCAGCATCGACACCGGCCAGATGACGATGTTCACGCCGACATCGGCGAGCTGCTGCGTCGTGAACAGGTCGCTCTTTCCGAACTCCGTCATGTTCGCGAGGATCGGCACGTCGAGGACCGCGCGCATCGCGGCGAATTCTTCGAGCGTGCGCATGGCCTCCGGGAAGATCGCGTCGGCGCCCGCATCAACGAGCGCCTTCGCACGGTCAATCGCCGCATCGAGACCTTCGACCGCGCGAATGTCGGTTCGCGCCATAATCAAGAAGTTCGGGTCTCGGCGCGCGTCGGCCGCGGCACGAACGCGCTTGATCGCGGTGCTCTCGTCGACCACCGCCTTGCCGTCGAGGTGCCCGCAGCGCTTGGGGTTGATTTGATCTTCGATGTGCGCGCCCGCGAGCCCGGCATCCTCGAGCGTCTGAATGGTGCGCGCAACGTTCATAGGCTCGCCAAAGCCGGTGTCGGCGTCAACGATTGCCGGAAGTTCGGTCATGCGCGCAATCTGCTGGGCGCGACCAGCGACCTCGGTGAGCGTCGTGAGGCCAATGTCGGGCAGGCCGAGGTCCGCCGACAGCACGGCTCCCGAAATGTAGACGCCGTCGAAGCCCTTCTGCTCAATCAGCCGCGCCGAAAGCGGGTTGAATGCGCCCGGGAATCGCAACAGTTCACCGCTCGCCAGCCGCTCACGGAAGAGTCGGCGCTTTTCATGTGCTGGGGTGTGTGCATACAGCATCAGAACAGTCCCTTCGAAGAAACGAGGTCGCCGCCGCGTTCGGCGGCGAGGTCGATCACGCCGGATCGCGCCACGATGTTGAGCTCTCGCACCTCGTCGGCAGAGAGTTCTGGCAGGCGCTGCACGAGCGCCAAGAAACGCTCGATCTCGGCGGGATCGAGCACGGGCTCGGCGAGCAACCGGAACTTCGCGATGTAGTCCGCACGCGCGAACGGCCGCGCTCCGAGCGGATGCGCATCGGCCACGGCGATCTCATCGACGAGCGTGCTGCCGTCAGTGAGGGTGATCTCTACCCGGCCGCCAAACGCCTTCTCATCAGGATCTTCCGAGTGGTATCGCCGCGTCCACTCCGGATCTTCCGCGGTCGTGATCTTGTGCCACAGCTCGACGGTGTCGGGGCGACCAGCGCGCGACGGCGTGTACGAGTCAACGTGGTGCCAGCCCCCGTCTTGCAACGCGACCGCAAAGATATACGGGATCGAGTGGTCGAGCGTCTCGCGCGAGGCGGTCGGATCGTACTTCTGCGGGTCATTTGCTCCCGAGCCGATCACGTTGTGCGTGTGATGGCTCGTGTGCAGCACGATCGAGGCGACGTTCGCGGGGTTCGCAAGCTCGGGGCGTACCCCGTGCAGCTTGCGCGCCAGATCGACCCACGCCTGCGCCTGGTACTCGGCGGAGTGCTCCTTCGTGTAGCTGTCGAGGATCGCGCGTTTGGCTTCACCCGGTGCCGGAAGCGGCACCTCGTAGGCAGCCTCCGGCCCGTCGAGAAGCCAGGCGATCACACCATCTTCGCCTTCGTAAATCGGCGCGGGTGAAGTTTGACCGCGCATGGCTCGGTCGACGGCCTCGACCGCCATCTTTCCCGCGAACGCAGGAGCGTGGGCCTTCCAGGTCGAAATTTCACCCTTGCGACTTTGCCTGGTCGCGGTGGTCGTGTGCAGGGCCTGCGCGACCGCCTGCGCGATGGTCGCGACGTCGAGCCCGAGCAGAGTCCCGATACCCGCGGCCGCCGAGGGTCCAAGATGCGCGACGTGATCGATCTTGTGGCGGTGCAGGCAGATCGCCCGCACGAGATCCATCTGAATCTCATACCCCGTCGCGATGCTGCGCATCAGGGCAAGACCGTCGGCACCGACGTGCTGAGCGACCGCGAGAATCGGCGGAATGTTGTCTCCCGGGTGCGAGTACTCGGCCGCGAGAAACGTGTCGTGGTAATCGAGCTCACGCACGGCTACGCCGTTGGCCCACGCCGCCCACTCCGGGCTGGTCAGCTCCGGGCTGTCCACCCCAGTGCTCGGTAAGCCGAAGATCGAGCTGCCGCTGCCACCGGTAGAGACGGGGTGTGCGAGCGCCTGAGCGCGAGCCGCAACGATCGGAGCGCGCGTGAGCGATGCTGCGGCGACTGCGGCGTTGTCGATGACGCGGTTGATGATCATCTCGGCGACCTCTGCGTCGACAGTCACAGGGTCTGCTGCAACCTCCGCGATCTTCCAGGCGAGCTGCTCCTCGCGCGGCAGCGCTTCATTGCTGCGGTGCACGCGAACGTGGTGGGTGACGGTCATGATCGACCTTTCTGTGGTGAATCGGATGCGCTCGAGTCAGCAATCGAGGCGAGGATCGCCGCGAGCGCTCGGTGTAGATGGACGTGGGTGGCGTGTGCGGCCAGGTCGGCATCACCCTCGGCAATAGCTCGCGCGATCAACCCGTGCTCGGCCGCAGAAGCCCGCAGACGTTCGCTGTTGTCGCGCGCGAGCTGACGCGCACGCACGAGATGGCTGCGCACGGGGCGCAGCGCCTGACTGAGATAGACATTCGCGACGGCGGAGTCAACTGCGGCATCGAAGCCCGCGATGAGGGCGTAGTACGCGTCGGTGCTTTCGCCGCCCATTTCTGGGCGTGAACGTTCGAAGTCATCCGCGATCTCCGTGAAGACCGCGCGATCGCCGCGCTGTGCCGCGAGCCGCGCAGCCATCTCTTCGAGCGCGCGTCGGGTCTCGAAGAGTGCTCGAATATCAGCGACGTCGAAGCCTGAAACCACGAGCACGCGTGCCGACTGCTGCCGCACGAGCCCGTCGGCGACCAGACGACCGATTGCCTCTCGCATTGGTGTGCGGCTAATACCGAGGCGTTCGGCCTGGTCTACCTCGCCGATGACGGCCCCGGGAGGCAGCTCGCCAGACTGAATCTGAGAGATCAGAACTTCATATGCGCGGTCGCTCGCTCGGGCTCCCCCGCGTCGCTCGATCATGCCTCAAACGTATACATCAGGGGAGAAATTTGCAAGGAAAATCGCAGATGTTAGCCCCAATGTATACGTTTGAACGAGCTACCCAATCAGACTCGGTTGCAGATCCTTGAGCGTTCGCGACCGCATTGTCTTCGCCACGCCGAGGGCAGCGACGAGCACAGCGATGATCAGTACGAGCACGAGCTTGAGCGCCTGACTTGCCGCATCAGAGAGATCTCCCCCGTACATCAGCTGTCGCAGTCCGTCGACCGCGAACGACATCGGCAGGAAGTGGTGCAGCGTTGCGAGTGGCGACGGCAGAGTCTGCCACGGGAAAGTGCCACCCGCTGTGACGAGCTGCACCACCATCAACACGAGGCCCAAGAACTGCCCGACGCTCCCGAGCCAGACATTCAGGGCAAGAATGATTGCCGCGAATGTCGCCGAGGCGAGCGCGATTGTGCCGTATGCCGCCAGTGGATGGGCAAAATCGAACCGCAGTGCGAAAGCCACAATCGCAAATAGCGCGAGCATCTGCGCCGCACCGAGCAGCGCCGGCGTTGCCCACCCGGCAAGCGTCACGCGCAGCGGCGTGTGCAGCGCCGTGACGGCCCTGCGCGACACCGGCTTCAAGATCAGGAAGAGCGCGTAAATGCCGATCCAAGCCGCAAGGCTCATGAAGAACGGTGCGAGACCGGCACCGTAGCTTCCGGCCGAGGTCACTCGACTCGTCTGTACATCCACCGGCTTCGAGATGTTCTTGGCCTGGTCCGCTCGCAGGTCAGCAGAACTATTCGGAAGCTTCTTCACACCGTCGGCGAGCCCGTCGCGCAACTGGGCAGCGCCGTCGGTGAGTGTGCCGAGCCCGGTTTCAAGCTCCCCGCTTCCCGTGACGAGCTGCGCGAGCCCGTCATCGAGCGCTGCTGAACCGTCAGCGGCAGTGGCGATTCCGTTTGCCAACTGAGGCGTAGCGTCTGCAAGCTGACGCGATCCGTCGGCGACCTGCTGAGCGCCGCTCGCGAGAGTATCGAGCTGGTCGCTCGCTCCCTGGACGCGCGTATTGGCATCAGTGAGGTCGCCGCCGACGCGATCCATCGCCGCGGTCACCCGGTCGATGACGGCCGGATCGACATTCGCGTTCTGCAGATCCTGCAGGATCTGCGCGCGATCTGCGGCGAGCGCGTCGACCGCCTGTTGACTCAGGCCCGCCGCGTCGCGACCGTACTGAGCGACGGTGGCATTGCCCGCCGCGACCTGCGCGGCGCCGCCCGCGAGCGTCTCGGTGCTCTCGGGCAGTGTTGCGGTTGCGTCCCGAAGCTGCGCAAGCCCGGCCGACAGCTCGCCGGAGCCATCCTTTGCCGTCTTCGTGCCGTCGTGCAACTTGCCCGCGCCGTCGCGCGCGGTAGCGGCACCGTCGGTGAGCTCGGACGCACCGTCGCGGGCCTCGACGAGCGAACCACGAATCTCGGCGATGCCGTCGAGCAGTGACTTCGCGGCCTCTTTATTGACCGACTGCACGATCTGCTTTTGAATGCGCTGCACGGCCTGCTCGCCGATGGTCGTCGCGAGATAGCTCGTCGCATCGTTCGTCGTGAGCACAACATCAGCGCGGTGCGGATCATCGGTCTGAGACGATTGCAGAGCCTCAGAAAAGTCCTTCGGCAGCGTGACCGTGAAGTCGTAGACGCCGTTTTTGATGCCGCGCTCCGCGTCCGCCGCACTCACGCGATGCCAGTCAAAACTGCCGTCTTCGACGAGATTGTCGGCGACTTCGTCACCAATCACCCGCACGTCGTCGCCCTGCTCAACGCCCGCGTCGGCCACCACGAGGGCGACCGGCACCTGGTCAAGCTTCGCGTACGGATCCTGGTTCGCCCAGAGGTAGAGCCCGCCATACAGCAGCGGCACGCACATCAGCGCGACGAACGCGAGTCTCGCCATTTTCGTCGCCCACAGGCGCGCGAATTCGGCCCGAATCATCTGCGGGATCTTCACGCTTCACTCACTCCGTCCGCCGCGTGCTCACGCAGCGGCATCACTTCCCCCGTACCCCAACCCTCTGGGTGCGCGTCGATCGCGGCACGTGCGGCGCGGCCCGCGATGACGAGCACGGCTGCCCCGGTGTCTGCCAGTGAACACGCGATACTCCACCACTCCTCTGGATCGCCGCCGTGTCGGTCGGGCGAGACGAGCACGATTCCTTCGACCTCTGGTCGCTGTAGTGCGAGCTCACAAAGAGCTCGCACGCGCGCGCCCGGCGCAAGGTCGCCGATGGGCAGGCGGGCATGCTGCCGCAGTTCGAGCCGTTCGAGTTCGCGGCGTACGGCGACCGGGCCGCCGAATTTGCCCGCGAACATCAGCTCCTCGGCGACGACGTCGGCGAGCAGAACATCGCTGTGGGGTTCACTCACGTCGGGTGCGTCGACGAGCGCAATGCGGCGCCTCAGAGCCTTCGCGTCGGGGGCGTCGTCGATGGAAACTTCGCCGCTATCGGGCTTCATCCGCCCCGAGACGATCAAACCGAGCACAGTCGGTCGCTGCGCCGTTTCTGCTTCGACGAACACGGCTGTGCCTGAGGTCATCGTCACGTCGCTCGGCGGGAGTGCCCGCCCGCCCGGTCCTTTACTGACCGCCGTCGCCCGCACCCGCATTCGTATTCCCCGCCCGTTCAATCGCTAACCCTGCGAGTGTAGTCTTCCTCACCTCACCGGGCTGCGCGACTGAACGGGCGTTCGCGTTCAGAGATCGGCGATGACTATTTTGTGCATTTCAAGCATGTGTTCGAACGCATTCGGCCGCTCCATGAGCTCGCCCATGTTCTCTGGGACGATCTGCCAGCTCACGCCGAACTCATCTTCCAGCCAGCCGCACTGCTCGGCCTCTGGCACCGCAGAGAGCGCTTCCCAGAGCCGATCAATCTCTGCCTGATCGGCGCAGCGCACCTCGAGCGATACCCCGCAGGTAAACGAGAAGTCTTGTTCGACGCCCGAGTCCATCGCGCTGAAGTTCTGCCCGCAGAGGGTGAAGTCGCTATACATAAGCGACTCCGCAGTTGCCGGCCCTCGGGGTGTGCCATAGGGGTACGAGCCGCCCGGCTTCGCATCGGGAAACACCTCGAGATATCGGTCGCGCGCCGCCGCCGCGCGGTTTTGGGCCTTGCCTCCGAACATCAGCGAGGGAGTCACAAACACGGGGTCTGCGTTGCTCGCGTCAGCGAGCCCGAGCTGCCAGCTCATGCCGAATCGATCCTGCACCCAGCCGTAGTACTCGCTGAACGGGTACGTGTCGAGGGGCATGAGTACTGTGCCGCCGTCCGCGAGCTGATCCCACACACCCTGCAGCGCTGCACGCGCACCGTCGCGGTCGCCGAACCGGGCGTTGCCAAAGGTCAAGAACATCGAGATCGAGGGGTTGGGGGCGAATTCTGTGCCCGCGTTCACCAGCGTCAGACGAAACCCCGCGAGGTGCACGGCGACCGTCAACGGCTTCCCGGCAAGCGGCTTCTGAAATTCCAGCAGCCCGGTCTCTGGGTAGCGCGATTCGACCTCGCTGGCAGTGTCGGGAAACACTCGCGCGTAAAACGTTCCCGCCTCTTCCGCGTTCCCCTGGCACCATATATTGGGCACGATCTTCTGATCGGACATAGACAGTTCCTTTCGCCTTCGAGCGCGGCAGCGGCGCCGATCTCAGTGCGTGCGCAGGCGTAGCGCTGCGCTCAGTTCTTAGTATCCGCCGCGACGACCTCCCCATCAAGGGCGAAACCCATGTCGGCTTGGTGTTTCACAATGTCGGGGAGCAAAATATGCACAGGAGGGCCGAGGATGGCCCTGCCGGCCACAAAGGAGAACTTCCATGTCTATCAGCCTGAACCCATACCTCAACTTTCACGGCAACGCCCGGGAGGCCCTCGAGTTTTATCACTCGGTGCTCGGCGGCGACCTGCGCATCGAGCGGTACGACTCGATTCCCGGCATGATGGGCGACCCCAGCGAGGGCGAGAAGGTAATGCACGGCCAAATCGATACCCCCGACGGCTTGACCATCATGGTCGCCGACTACCCGGCCTCAATGGCGGGGACGCCCGATGCCGCGTCGGTCGGCAACTCGGTCTGCATTTCGGGCGACGACGACGAGCGCATCCGCGCTCTTTGGGACGGCATCTCCCAGGGCGCCGACATTCGTGAGCCGTTCGCCACTGCCCCGTGGGGCGATACGTTCGGCATGCTGGCCGACCGCTTCGGTGTGCCGTGGATGTTCAGCCTCGCGCCGAAGACCGAGGGCTAGCAGGCAACGGCGGGTGCCGCGCCGACCGAGCGCAGCACCCTCCATCGCGGCTTCAAGAACGCGCAAGCCACTCGGCGAAGCTCGGGCCTGCACAGTAGGCGGCACCACTCCCCGATGGCAAGATACTCCCGTCGCGTAGCGCTCGCCCGAAACGACCGGGCAGCGGCACCTCGAGCACGCGAAGCCCGTCTCCGCGCGCGGCGATCAAGTCGCGCACCATCTGCGCCATACGTTCCTCGCGCGGACCGGCGATCTCGAGCGCGAAACCCTCGGGCTCGCCCTCCGCGACTTCCACAAGGCGTTCGGCAACGGTACGCGCTGCAACGGGTCTGGTGCGCATGCTCGGCACGCCGACGCTGCGAGCGAAACGCATATTCGAAACCATCTGTTCGGCGAACTCGTGGAACTGCGTCGCTCTGAGCACAGTCCAGGGCATCCGCCCCGCGGCGATCAGTTGTTCTTGAGCCGCCTTGCCCGCGTAATATCCATGCGGGGCGCGATCCACTCCGACGATTGACAGTGCGACGTGATGCCGCACCGCCGCGAGCGCGCCAGCCGCGAGCAAGTTTCCTGTCGCTGCTGAGAAGAAGCCTCGGGACCGCTTCGCTGACTGCGTCGAGGTGCCAGACACGTCGATGACTGCATCGACCCCGGTCAGGTCGAGGCCGCGCCCGGTCACAAGATCTACTCCTTCAGCCCGTGCGAGCACGAGCGATTCGTGCCCGTGCGCCCTCACCACCTCGACGACGTGCCGCCCGACGGTGCCGCTACCCCCGGCAATCGCGATCCTCATCTGCTGTCCTTTCACGCGCCGCTCATCACCTCAGCCGATCACCGGCCGCGGGTTACGCGTCGGTATCGGCGGGTTCGTACCCAATCAGCCACCGCACGCCGAAGCGGTCCACGAGTTGACCGTCACTCGCATCCCACTCACGCAATTCGAGGGGCAGAATCACGCGACCGCCGGCCGCAAGCGCATCGAACCAGCGGTGCAGGGTTGCGGGCGCTGCCGCGCCGAGCAGCGAGAAGAACATGCCGCCCATGTGCACGGCGTCTTCATCGGGACCCGCGTCGGCACCGTAGATCGCTACGGGGCCAACGAGCGTGCCGTGCGCGATTGCATCCGCCGGACCGTCCGAGCGACCGAACTCCGCATAGGTGTGCAGCTCGAGCCCGCCTCCAAAAACGGAGCCATAGAACTCGAGGGCCTCAGCGGCATTGCCCGGGAACAGCAGGTAGGGCGTGATGCCGGTCATGTGTGCTCCTGTTCCCGGGGCGCGTCAGTCGCGGAGCTTCGCGTCAAACGCCAGCTCTGCGGCGGCCACACCGGCGAGCTTCGCCGCGCTGGCCTCTTCGGCTTTCAGTGTGCGATCTGCCGCGCGGAAGCGCAAGGCGAATGTCAGCGCCTTCGTGCCGGGCTCAATGCCAGCACCGCGGTAGTCGTCGACGATGCGAGCGCCCTCAAGCAGGTCACCGGCACCGGCAACCACTACGGCGAGCAGATCGCCCGCCGGCACGTCGTCGGCGACCACGAGCGTGAGATCTTGCGTCGCGGCGGGATACGTCGAGAGCTGCGCGGTCTCCGGCTGGCGCGGGGCGAGCTCGATGAGACGATCGAGATCGAGCTCAAACGCGGCGACGCGACCCGGCAGGTGGTGTGCCGCCACGAGCTCGGGCAGCAGTTCACCGGCGACACCGACGACAACGAGGCCGCCCTCGTCACCATCGGCGTCAGAGCCGTCGCTGGTGACGCGAACCGCGAGCTCCGCCGTCCGGCCGGGGTGGAACGCGCGATGCGAGCCCTGCCCGACCACGAGTTCAATCGACACTGCCCCCGCAATGATGCGGGCTGCATCGAGCGCGTCCGACCAGTCATAGGCGCGAGCGGCCTGACCCGCCTGCTTGTCGACAGCATCGCCGAGCAGCAGTCCTGCGGCGCGGCGCGGTTGCACCGGGATCGACGCGTTCAGCTCGGCGAGCACCTCGTCAGCGGGCCGCTCAGCGAGCGGCGGAACAGTGTCGGTGCCGATCGAGTTGCCAGCGACGCTCGGTTCGAAGACGAGCCCGAGTTCGACGAGCGCGAGGTCAGTGAGACCGCGTGAGACGTTGCGCTGCGCCGCAACCACGAGCCCAGGCAACAGCGAGCGACGCAGATAGGGAGACTGCGCGTCGAGCGGGTTCGCGAGCTTCACAGCGGTGACGGGGGCACCCGCGGCGGGCGCGTCAGGGCCGGTCGGCTCTGCACCCGCGCCGAACGCCTGCAGCTGAGCCGACGACACGAACGGGTAGCTCTGCACCTCGTCGAGCCCGGCGGCCGTCACGACGTCAGCCGCCCGGCGCCGCAGGCGCTGCGATCGCGTGAGGCCGCGTCCGGCTGGCGCGATGGGCAGCACCGAGGGAATGCGGTCGTACCCGACGATGCGTGCAATCTCTTCGATCAGGTCAGCGGCGCGCGAAATGTCCGAGCGCCAGCTCGGAGCGGTGACGGTGAGCACGCCGTCCGCATCATTGACGATGGTGCACCCGACGGTCGCGATCGCGCCGCGTGCCTCGTCGTCGGTGTAGTCGGTGCCGAGCAGGCCGTTGACGCGCGCGAGCGGCAGGCGCACCTCGGTCGGCTGCCACGGGGCAACGATGTCGGAGCCGAGCGTGTCGGCGGTGCCGCCCGCAAGTTCCACCAGCAGGTCGACCATGCGCTGCGCCGCGGCCTGTGCGACGAGCGGGTCAACGCCGCGCTCGAACCGCTTGGAAGCCTCGCTGGGCAGCTTGTGGCGACGTGCTGAGCGAGCGATCGAAATCGGGTCGAACGTCGCCGCTTCGATGAGCACGTCAACGGTCGTCTCGTCGGCCTTCGTTGACTCGCCGCCCATTACGCCGGCAATGCCGATGGCACCCGACTCATCGGCAATCACGAGGTCTTCGACGTGCAGTGCGCGGGTCTGGCCGTCGAGGGTGACGAGCGTCTCCCCCGCAGCAGCGCGCCGCACGGTGATACCGCCCGTGAGCTTCGCCAGATCGTAGGCGTGCAGCGGCTGGCCGAGCTCAAGCATCACGTAGTTCGAAATGTCGACCTCGAGCGAAAGCGAGCGGATTCCCGCAAGCTGCAGACGCGACACGAGCCACGCGGGAGTCGGGCGGGACTGGTCAATGCCGCGCACGACGCGGGTGACGAAGCCGGTGGCACCGAGACGGCCCCGGATCGGCGACTGATCGTCGATCGTGACCGGGAAGCCGCTCGCCGCCGTCGGCGAGACAGTGGTGGCCGGGTCGGTGAACTCAACGCCGGTCGCGTGCGCGTACTCGCGGGCGACGCCGCGCACCGAGAAGGCGTAGCCCCGGTCGGGTGTGACATTGATCTCGACGGCGGTGTCGTCGAGTCCGAGCAACGCCTTCGCGTCATCGCCGGGAGCGGCGGTGATACCGAGGCGCGAGAGCACGATGATGCCGTCGTGATCCTCACCGAGCGAGAGTTCGCGGGCGGAGGCGATCATGCCGTCGGACACGTGGCCGTAGGTCTTCCGGGCCGAAATTTCAAAGCCACCGGGCAGCACAGCGCCGGGCAACGACACGACGACCTGGTCGCCCGCATCGAAGTTGTGGGCGCCGCAGACGATGCCGCGCACATCGGCGCCGCCGTCTGCTGCGAGCTGACCCTCTGGCGCCACGCGCACCTGGCACCAGTTCACGGTCTTGCCGTTTGAGTGCTCCTCGGGTTCGCGAGAGAGCACCTCACCGACGACGACGGGTCCGCTGACGTCAAAGCGGCGGATCGACTCCTCTTCGAAGCCCACACGCACGAGGTCGGCGTGCACCTGTTCGGGGGTCACGTCTGTGGGAAGCGAGACGACCTCGCCGAGCCAGCTGAGCGGAACGCGCATTAGACCAGTCCTCCGAACTGACGATTGAATCGGACATCGCCCTCGACCATGTCTCGCATGTCGTTAATGTCGTGGCGGAACTGAAGTGTCCGCTCGATGCCCATGCCGAACGCGAAACCCTGGAACTCTTCGGGATCGATCCCTGCCGCGGCAAGCACGTTCGGGTCGACCATGCCACACCCGCCCCACTCGACCCAGCGAGCGCCACCCTTGGCGTGCGGTTGCCACACGTCCATCTCTGCAGAAGGCTCGGTGAACGGGAAGAAGTTGGGGCGCAGTCGAATCTCGGCCTCCGGGCCGAACATCTGCCGTGCGAAGTGCTCGAGCGTGCCGCGCAGGTGAGCCATCGTCAAACCGCGATCGATCGCAATGCCCTCGACCTGGTTGAACACCGGGGTGTGCGTCGCGTCGAGCTCATCGGTGCGGTACGTGCGACCCGGGGCAACAACGTAGACCGGCAGCTCGCGGCCGAGCAAAGAGCGAATCTGCACCGGTGACGTGTGCGTACGCAGCACCAGGTGACGATCGGCCGGTTCAACGAAGAACGTGTCTTGCATGGCGCGGGCCGGGTGGTCAGGATCGAATCCGAGCGCATCGAAGTTGAACCACTCGTGCTCAACCTCTGGGCCCTCCGCGATCTCCCAGCCCATCCCGATGAACACGTCGGAAATCTCGTCTTGGAGCTGCGCGAGCGGGTGCCTGCTGCCCGCCGTGCGCCGCACGGGGGCGGCGGTCACGTCGACGGTCTCGGCTGCGAGCCTGGCGGCGGCTTCGATCGCCGCGAGCTCGGTCTCACGTCCGGAGAACGCACCCTCGATGCGCCCGCGGGCCTGGCCCATGAGCTTGCCGGTAGCGGCCTTCTCGTCTTTCGGCACCGCTCGCATTTGTGCGTTGAGCTGGGCGATGGCTGAGCCCTCGCCCGCGTGCGCGGTGCGCGCGGCCTTCAGATCAGCGACAGAGTCTGCCGCGGCGAATGCGGCGAGCGCGGCCTCAACCGCTGCGTCAGCCGCTTGCTGAGTGATGGGATTCGTGTCTGCCACGGGAACTCATCCTACCGGCGCTCGCCCTTGCGTGGGCGCCGGTAGGCTTGAGCCCATGCAGATCAGGTCGCGACCGGGTGTCGTGACCGATCAGCGCCCAGCGAGTCGCGGCGTTCGTGCGGCCCGCGGCGCACTCGGTGCGGTCGCCGCAACTCTGATCGCGGCGGCTTCGCACGCACTCGTCGGTGGATCAATCACCTGGGTGGCCGTGCTCGCGACGGCGATGCTCGCGCTGCCCATCTGCACCGTGCTCGCCGGTCGCGTCGGATCGCTGTGGCGGCTCACTGCCGCGGTGGGCGCGGCTCAGGGCATCTATCACTGGTGCTTCGCGGGGCTCGGGATCGCGCCATCCGGCGCTTCGGGCGCAGATGGTGCGGGGGCCGCTCTTCCCGCGCACGCCGAGCACGTGCGTGCGGTGACCGCGTTCGCACCCCAGCTTGCAGCGACGGACGTCGCAGACCTCGCGATGTGGGCGGCGCACCTCGCCGCTGCCGCGGTCACCGTGCTGCTACTGCAGCGGGGCGAACGGGCCATCATGGCGCTGCTGCGGCTGGTGCGCCGCGCGCTCCCCTGCGTGGTTCCGCGCGTCGGAGTCACAGCGTTCCCGACTCCCGTGCGGCTGACCGCCGACGCTGCCGCGATGCACGTCGCACGCATTCTCACGGCCGCGTCGATCACTCACCGCGGCCCTCCGGCGCAGGTCTGACGCGTCTCCCGCTTGCGCCTTCGTGGCGGAGCGGGAGATGACTCGCTGACCACATGTTTCTTCGGCGCGCGCCGGCTTCCTCCGGCGTGCGTTGACGCACACCATCGGAGACCGCTTTGTCGTTCACTACACACGCTTCACGACACCCTTCACGACGCTCCTCACGACGTTTTTCCCACGCGCCGCGAGTAGCCGCGCTCGGTCTCACGGGCTGCGTGCTCGCGGGAGCCTTCGCCGCGAGCGGGCTGACTCCCGCCCTCGCGCACGATCAACTCGTCGGCACCCGAGTCATCTCAGACCCCGCAAGTGGCAGCATCGACGCGATTGAGCTGACCTTCAGCGACTCGATCATCGACGTCGGCACTGAGATTACCGTCGTCAGCGCCGACGGCGCAGAGCTCGCAGACGGGCCCCCTGCGACGTCGGGGCCGGCAGTGCAGCAAGACCTCGTCGACGATTTGCCCGAGGGAACCGCGACCGCGGCCTGGCGAGTGGTATCGAGCGATGGGCACCCGATCGAGGGCGCATTCGGCATCGAAATCGCCGCCGATGGCACCGCCCAGATCGTGGCGGCCGCAGTGATTGAGCCGGATGCCCGCAGTGAAGATGTCCCCTCAGCGCAGGAGCCCGCCGCCGCGAACCCGCCGCCGATCGCCATTGCTGCGGCGGCCGGGGGTGGCGTACTTGTGCTCGCAGGGGTCGCGGGAGTCATGTACGCGCGTTCGCGCCGCTCACGCGGGTCGGAGCCGAGCGCGTGAGCGACGACAAGACGCCCCTCGCACCCCGTCGTTTCGGTCGCCGAGCGCTGTTCGCGGGTGGCGCTGTCGGGCTTGGCGCCGCGCTCGGCGCGGGCGGAGCGCTCGGCGCCGTCGCGCTGCAGTCCGACGCGATACCCATCCTCAATGGCAGCGACCCATCGGCGCGGCCCGCGCGCGGTGCAGCTGGAGAGCTGCCCGGATTTGGTGCTGATGCCCTCCCCTGTCACGGCATGCATCAAGCTGGAGTCGCTACGACCCCAGCAGCGCATCTGCGTTACGTCGCGTACACCATGCATCGCGACACCGACCGTGCCGCGCTCGCCCGGCTGTTCCGCATTCTCACGGACGATGTGGAAGGGCTGACCTCTGGGTCTGCCCCGCTCGCCGATCCCGAGCCCGAACTGGCTGCCCGACCCGCACGGCTCACGGTCACCATCGGCGTTGGCCGCGGACTGGTCGACCGGGTCGATCCCGCGCTCACCCCCGAGTGGCTCGGCGCTCTGCCCGCCTTCAGCCGAGACGAGCTCGATGGACGTCACGACGGCGGCGACCTGCTCGTGCTGCTGCAGGCCGATGATCCCCTACCGATCGCGCACGCCGCCCGCATGCTCGACCGCGACATCAGTGGGTTTGCGAAGCGTGCCTGGACACAGCAGGGCTTTCGGCAGGCGCGCGGCTCGGAGTCCTCCGGCACCACGATGCGCAACCTGATGGGGCAGGTTGACGGAACCGTCAACGCGCAGCCCGATGATGAGGACTTTGCCGGACTCGTCTGGATCGACGGGTCAGAAACAGCTTCGACCCCGTGGCTCGAAAACGGCACGGCGCTCGTGCTGCGACGCATTCGGATGGAGCTCGACACCTGGGATCGCGTCGACCGCCCGGGACGAGAGCTCGCCATTGGCCGCCGCGTCGTTGACGGCGCGCCTCTCACCGGCGGCACCGAACACACCGCGATCGACTTCGAACAGAAGAATGCGATCGGACTGCCGACGGTGCCGAGCTACGCGCACGTGCGCCGCGCCCACTCGAGCAACCCCAGCGAACGCATCGTGCGGCGCGCCGCGAACTATGACGACGGAACCGAGTCGGGCCTGCTGTTCGGGTGCTTTCAGCGCGACCCGCTGCGGCAGTTCGTACCCATCCAGCGGCGGCTCGACGAGCTCGACCTGCTCAACGAGTGGGTCACGCATACGGGGTCGGCGGTGTTCGCGATCCTGCCCGGCTTTCGGCGCGGCGAAACGCTTGGCGCGAAGCTGCTCGCCTGAGTCAGCGAGCTAGCTGCGCTGCGCGAAGGCGGTCTCGTAGAGCAGCACGCTCGCCGCGGTCGCCAAGTTCAGAGACTCAGCCGCGCCATAGATCGGGAGCTTCACGGAGCGGTCCGCGAGCGCGCGATCGGGCTCGCTCAGCCCGCGCGCTTCGTTGCCAAACACCCAAGCGATCGGGCCGGCGAGCGCGCCCTCAGCACGCGCCTCAAGCACGTCCGCACCGCGCACGTCAGCCGCGAACGCGGACAGGCCTGCGGTCTTCACGGCGTCGACCGCATCGGCAAGCGTGTCGACCACGGCGACGGGCACATGAAACAGCGAACCGGTGGTTGAGCGCACCACTTTCGGGTGGAACGGGTCGATGCTCTCGCCCGCGAAGATAACCGCGTCGGCGCCGGCGGCATCGGCTGCGCGCAACACGGTACCGGCGTTCCCCGGGTCCCGAATTTCATGGAGGATCGCGACGAGTCGAGCACCCTTCAGCACGTCCGCGACGTCGCCGCCCCAGCTGCGCGCGACGGCGACGACGCCCTGCGGGTTGACCGTCTCGGACATCGCAGTGATGACCTCGCCCGTCGCCCGTTCAAGCCGCACTCCAGCGTCTGAAGCGAGGCGATCGATTTCGCTCTGCCACGCCTCATTGCCCAGCGTCGTGTATACGGTTTCTGTCAGCTCCGGCCGGTGGATCAGCAGTTCTCGCACGGCCTGCGGGCCCTCGACGATGAATCGTCCGTGTGCCTGCCGCTCCTTCTTGCGGGCCAGCGAGGCGATTCGCTTCACACGCTCGGACTTCGGGTTGCTCAGAATCTCGTCGCTCATCTGGACAGCTTATCGGCGACCCACGTCAAGCCGTCCGAGGTGCGGCTTCGGCTAGGCCCGAAAACGCGAAGAACCCCGCTCCAACTGGAACGGGGTTCTTCGACGGAAGAACTGCTTACGCGGCCTTCGGTGCCGAGGTGTCCTCGGGCAGGGCCGACTTCGCGACCTCAACGAGGGTCGCGAAAGCTGCGGGCTCGTTGACGGCGAGCTCAGCGAGCATACGACGGTCAACCTCAACACCGGCAAGGCCGAGGCCCTGGATGAAGCGGTTGTAGGTCAGGCCGTTGGCGCGAGCGCCAGCGTTGATGCGCTGGATCCACAGGCGACGGAAATCGCCCTTCTTCTTGCGACGGTCGTTGTACGAGTAAACGAGCGAGTGGATGACCTGCTCTTTGGCCTTGCGGTACAGACGTGAACGCTGCCCGCGGTAGCCCTCGGCGCGCTCAAGAATTACGCGACGCTTCTTGTGGGCGTTGACGGCCCTTTTAACTCTTGCCATTTCAGTTCTTCCTTACGAAATTCTCAGATGAAAGCTATGCGCTCGCGCCGGTCTCAGTGACCGAGGAGCTTCATTGCCTGCTTGGCATCGCCCTTGGCGAGCACCTGCTCGGCATTCAGACGGCGCTTCCGCTTCGAGGACTTCACCTCGAGGTTGTGGCGCATGCCAGCCTGCTGCTTCATCAGCTTGCCGGAACCGGTGAGCTTGAAGCGCTTCTTGGCCCCCGAGTGGGTCTTCTGCTTGGGCATCGATTTCTCCTTGTAGTGTGCGAGCCTTTCGGCCGCGGGTTGCGGGGTGGCGCTGCGCTCAGCAGCGCACCGCAGTTCAGTCGTCGTCCGAGTCCGTATCGGTGGACTTGTCGGCCCGACGAGTGGCCTTCTCTTCGGCGCGACGAGCGTTCAGCTCGGCCTTCGCCTCAGACTTGTTCTTGAGCGGGGCAACGACCATCACCATGTTGCGACCGTCGATGCGCGGGTTCGACTCGACAATGCCGTATTCCGCGATGTCCTCTGAGAACTGCTTCAGCAGACGGACGCCCATCTCGGGGCGCGACTGCTCACGGCCGCGGAACAGGATCATAGCTTTGACCTTGTCACCCTGCGACAGGAAGCCGACAGCGCGCTTCATCTTGGTCTCGTAGTCATGCGTGTCGATCTTGAGACGGAAGCGCACCTCTTTCAAGATGGTGTTCGCCTGATTGCGACGAGCTTCCTTCTGCTTCTGAGCTGCCTCGTACTTGTACTTCCCGAAGTCCATGATCTTGGCTACGGGAGGCTTCGAGTTCGGGGCAACCTCGACGAGATCGAGATCGGCGTCCACAGCCATGCGGAGCGCAGTCTCGATCGGCACAACGCCGACCTGCTCGCCACTGGGTCCTACCAGTCGCACCTCGGGGACGCGGATTCTGTCATTCGTACGGGGATCGCTGATCGCCGGCTCCTCTGATCTCATGGGTGGGCACTCCGGTACGGAGCCACGGAATTTGAGATCAGGGCCGCGCACGCGCGATCCCACACCCTTGTCAAGCTGCCGAGTGATCGGCGGGGTGTCAACTACCCGGTAACCTTAAAGCGGTGCCGGGTGGGAGAATCTCCTCTTCCGTGATCTCGGCAAAACACCGAGAACCGAACCAATGGTAGCACATCTACCGCCGCAACAGACAGGACCTCATGAGCGAGCAGACCGCCGATCAGCCCACCGACTTCACGAACGACAATGCTGAGGGCCACGCGGGCGAGCAAAACGACGTCTCGCAGGCGACGCGCGATATTGCCGACGTTGCTGCCGTTGAGGTCATTACGACCGCGGCCGTGCACCTGCTGAGCGCGGCAGCGGTCAAGGTGGGGCTCGCCGACGACCCCGACTCGCAGGTCGATCTCGATGAGGCGCGCAAGCTGATCAACGCCCTCGCGGGGCTCATCACGGCGGCCGCCCCCGAGGTCAGTGACATGCACGCGCGCAGCCTGCGCGATGGCCTCCGATCGGTACAGCTGGCCTTCCGCGAGGCTTCCGTCATCCCAGACCCCATCGGCCAGGGGCCGGGCGAGAAGTACACGGGCCCCGTCAACTAGTCCCTACCCAGCCGCGGTCGGCCGCAGCTTCAGTGAGTCCACGCGATCCGCCACGATCTCCGATGCGGCGATGCGCGATTGCAGGGCCGTGAGCACATCGGCGCGTTCGTCAGCCGTCGTCGCGACGATGCGCAGCAGCACCGAAACCTCAGGTTCGAGCAGTCGACTGTCGAGCTCGCCGGGCGCGATCCAGAGGGCTTCGATGCGCGGATCGACCGCAGCGATTGCTCGGAACTCCGCTTGCACGTCGGCATCGGCCCACGCGGGGAGCGCACGCCTACCGAGCGCGAGTGCCTCGATTGCGGTGCGGCGAACGCCGTATTCGCACTCGGGGGTTCCGGGGTCAATGATGATGAGCTCGGTCCCCTCCTGCGCCGCCGCGAGTGCGGCCTGCGCGCCGGGCACCGGGATCGGGCGCGCCTCGCCATTCCAGCGGGCGAGGGTTTCGACGGAGCTGAAGATCGGCAATACTCGCCGCCCATCCGGTGCGGCGACCGTGACGATCGAGAGCTCCTGGGACTTCTCAACGGTACGGCCGTCGGGGGTCTCCCCCAGGTCGCCAGCCTCAGCGAGCATCGGCACGAGAAATCGCTCTGCCCCAAACCCTGCAATCGCATTCGCCTGGGCGTCAGCGACGTCTCTCACCGCATCCCAGTAATCACCGGCAGTCGCCGCGCGGTGCGCTACGCTCGCCGCACTTCGCACTGCCCCCACCAGCTCCGTGACCGCAACCGGGGCCCGGCCATCGTCGCCGGCAAACGCCGTGTCGTGATGGTCGAAGGTGCGCCCCGCCCAGGGGAACCCGGCCGAGTCTGCCGCGCCGCCCGCTGCAAGACTCTCGGGCACTCCCGTGCTGCGCGGTGAATCGCCCGTTGACGGCAGCTTACGAATGGCCATAGTTTGAGTCGCGCTTAGCGGCCCGCGACATCGAGCGCCGCGGGCAGCGTGAACGCGCCGTCGTAGAGCGCCTTGCCGACAATCGCGCCCTCGAGTCCACTCGGCACGAGCTGGCGTAGTGCCGCGAGGTCGTCGAGGCTCGAGATGCCACCAGAGGCCACGATCGGACGGTCGGTGCGGGCGCAGACTTTGCTGAGCAGGTCAATATTGGGCCCGCGCATCGTGCCATCCTTGGTGACGTCGGTCACCACGTAGCGCGCACAGTGCGCCTCTTCGAGGCGGTCGAGCACGTCCCACAGATTGCCGCCCTCTTGCGTCCAGCCGCGCGCCGCGAGGGTCTCCCCGCGCACATCGAGACCCACCGCGATGCGGTCTCCGAAGCGCGCAATCACTGCTTGCGTCCACTCGGGATTCTCGAGCGCGGCGGTGCCGAGGTTGACTCGCGTCGCCCCCATCTCAAGCGCCGACTCGAGCGACTCGTCGTCGCGAATACCGCCGCTGAATTCAATCTTGACATCACCCGCACGACGAATGATCTTGCGGGCGACAGCGACGTTGCTCCCTCGCCCGAACGCCGCGTCGAGGTCAACAAGGTGAATCCACTCGGCACCCTGGTCGATCCAGTCAAGGGCAGCATCAACAGGGCTGCCATAGTTTGTTTCTGTTCCGGCTTCGCCCTGAGTCAGTCGTACAGCTTTGCCGTCGACCATGTCGATCGCCGGAAGCAGCTGCAGTTCGGGGCCTTCAGCGAGTTCACTCATGCGGGGTTCTCCTTCGGGTGCGCGGCGTTTCCGCCGCTGCCAATTCGAGTACGACGGGGCGAGCGTGCGATTCGGTCGTGGTACCGAAACGCCGCCCCAGGTTCAGAGGGTGGCGATCCAGTTCCTGAGCAGTTGGATTCCAGCGTCGCCCGACTTTTCGGGATGAAACTGAGTGGCGCTAAGCGGCCCGTTTTCAACGGCGGCGATGAACCGCTCACCGTGTTCGGCCCACGTCACAAGCGGACGCGTCGCCTCGGTGCGCCCCTCAATGGTCCACTCCGTCGCGCCATTGCTGTGCACGAAATAGAAGCGCTCGCGCTCAAGCCCCGCAAAAAGTCGGGAGCCCTGCGGCACATCGACCGTGTTCCAACCCATGTGCGGCAGCACGGGGGCACTGAGTTCACGCACCGTGCCCGGCCACTGACCAAGCCCCTCGGTCTCAACGCCGCGCTCAATTCCGCGGTCGAACAACACCTGCGCCCCGACGCAGATGCCGAGCACTGCGCGGCCACCGGCGAGCCGGCGATCGATCAACTCGTCACCGCGCACGGACCGCAATTGCCGCATAACCGCGTCGAAGGCGCCGACGCCGGGCACGAGGAGTCCGTCAGCGGCCAACACGGCAGCGGGATCGCGCGTCAACTCGACGTCAGCGCCCGCGTGAACGAGCGCTTTGACGGCGGAGTGAACGTTGCCCGAACCGTAATCGAGCACCACAACCGACTTTCGTGCGGTCACGTCGTTGCCCGCTTCGCCCGCGTGCGCCGCGCCGCTGCTCGCCGGGGCGTCAGTCACAGCGCGCCCTTGGTGGATGGCACGCCGGAGACGCGCGGGTCGAGCGCCTTCGCTTCGCGGAACGCGCGTGCGAATGCCTTGAACTCGGCCTCGGCGATGTGGTGAGGATCACGGCCCTCGAGCAGCTTCAGGTGCACCGTCAGTCGCGCATTCAGCGTCAGCGCCTCGAAGAAGTGGCGCACCATTGAGCCGGTGAAATGCCCGCCGATGAGGTGGAACTCGTACCCTGCGGGCTCCCCGGAGTGCACAAGATATGGTCGACCGGAAATATCGACGACCGCCTGAGCGAGCGCCTCATCGAGCGGGACGAGCGCGTCACCGTAGCGCGAGATGCCGACTTTGTCGCCCAACGCCTCCAAGATCGCCTGTCCGAGCAGAATGCCCGTGTCTTCAACCGTGTGGTGCACGTCGATGTGCACGTCGCCAACCGCTGTGACCGTGAGGTCAGTGAGTGAGTGCCGCGCGAACGCGGTGAGCATGTGATCGAAGAACGGCACGCCGGTCTCAATTTGCGACGAGCCAGTACCGTCGAGGTCGACACTCAGGGTGATCTGCGACTCGCTCGTCGATCGTGTGAGCGAGGCGGTGCGCGGAGCTGCAGTCATGGTTGTCAGTCTATCGGCCGCGAACAACCGTCAGTCATCCAAACTCGGGCAGCCCTGTTGGTTACTCCCCTGCCGAGCGAGCGCCACCAGGGCCGAGCGCGGTGATGGCTTCGATAACCGCTGTGGTTTCGGCCTCCGTACCCGCGGTGATGCGCAGGTGCCCCGGGATGCTGAGGTTACGAATCAGAATGCCGCGGGCGAAGAGCGCCTCAAACGTGGCTGCCGGATCGGCGAAGCCTCCCACCAACAGGAAGTTCGCGCCAGAGGGGTGCACTACGTAGCCAAGACCCGTGAGGGCCTCAGCGATACGATCGCGCTGCCCGCGAATATCAGCGACCGTGGCGAGCATCGCCTCAGCGTGCCGCAGCGCAGCGGTCGCCGCGGCCTGCGTGAGCGCCGAGAGGTGATACGGCAGACGGACGAGCCGAAGCGCGTCGATGATGGCGGCGTCTGCAGCAAGGTAGCCGAGCCGCACGCCCGCAAATGCAAACGCCTTGCTCATCGTGCGCGACACGAGCAACCTGTGTCGCCCGGGGAGCAGTGCGACAGCACTTTCGTGTTCGGCGTCGAATTCTTGATAGGCCTCGTCGACGATCAATATGCCGTCGAAGGCGTCATAGGCTGCGAGAATCACCTCTGAGTCAAGCGTGGTTCCTGTTGGGTTGTTCGGCCCGCACAGTATGGCAATGTCCGGCTGGTGCTCTCGCAGCGCTTCAACCACCGACTCGGTCGTGAGGACGTAATCATCAGGACGCTCGACGGGAATCCAGTCAGTGTCGGTCCCAGCGGCAAGCAGCGGGTACATCGAATAGGTCGGCGTAAAACTCAGCAGCGACCGCCCAGGCCCCCCGAACGCCTGCAGCACCTGCTGCAGCACCTCGTTCGAGCCGTTCGCCGCCCAAACCTGTTCAGCGGCGAGGCCGTGACCCAGGTACGCCGCAAGGGAGGTGCGAAGCTCCACGAACTCTCGATCGGGGTACCGATTCACTCCCGTGACCGCGTGTGCGAGCGATTGCACGATGTCAATCGCAACCTCTTCAGGAATCGGATGCGTGTTCTCGTTGACGTTCAAGCGCACAGCCACGGTGTCTTGAGGGGCACCGTACGGCTGCTGGCCGACAAGGTTGTCGCGGAGAGGAAGATCGCTCAGGCTGGTCACTTCACCAGTCTAAAGCCGCGACCGGCGAGCCGGAACTGAGCTACACGCCGAGGTCATCTCCGGATACAACGATCGGGTTGTCTGAGTATCGCAGCGGAACCGCGATCGCATCGCCCGCCTGCACTGACGAATCGTTCAGCTGATTCAGCTGCACAATTTCAGTAACGAGATCACGTGGGTCTGCGGCGGGATCAAGGTCGGTCGCGAGCGACCAGAGCGATGAGCCGGGCTGCACCACGACGTACTCGAACTGCTGCCCGTTCGACCCGTGGGCCGAGGCCATCGCTTCGGGCGCAGCGAACGCCGCCACGAGCGCGAGAAGGGCCGCGACCAAGACAGTCGCGAAGGCACCAAACACGATGCGCCCGCGACGAGTCAGGCGGATCGATCCCGTCGACACGGTGATCTCTCGTGAATCCTGACTCAGAACCGCTGATGCGCTCATGATGACTTCCCTTCTGTTCGGATGCCCTCGGATTTCCCACCCGTGCGAACATCTGTTTCGAATATATATACGATGATTCGAAACCGCAAGGGATTAATCGAAGATATGTTTCGATTTTTTTCGCGACACTCGAACACGTGTTTGCCAGTGTTCGAATACCGCGGCTAGGGTTTCGGTCAACGGGATCACTGAATCAGCAACCACCGACATTCATGGATCGCGACAATCCCGCACCGCCTTCGGGCTAGAAAGGACCAGCGATGAGCAATGCAGCTGCGCCCCGATCCACGAAGCCCCTGAGTGAGAAGCAACAGGCGATTCTCGAGTACATCGCCCGTTCGGTGGAAAGCCGCGGCTACCCGCCGAGCATGCGCGAGATCGGCGACGCCGTTGGTCTCTCTTCCCTTTCGAGCGTCACGCACCAGCTCAGTCGCCTGGAGCTCGGCGGCTACATCCGCCGCGACCCGAACCGTCCCCGTGCACTTGAGATCCTGGTCGAGCTCGCGTCGACGGCCAGCGCGATCAGCGACGCCCCCGCACAGCAGCCCGTCGAAGCAGCGTTCGTGCCGCTTGTCGGCCAGATTGCTGCTGGCGTTCCCATCACCGCCGACCAGCAGGTCGAAGAGATTGTGCCACTCCCCCGACAGCTAGTCGGAGACGGCCAGCTGTTTATGCTGCGCGTAGTCGGCGAATCTATGATCGACGCCGCCATCTGCGACGGCGATTTCGTCGTTATCCGCCAGCAGCGAGAGGCAGAGAACGGCGACATCGTCGCCGCAATGCTCGACGGCGAGGCAACCGTAAAGGTGTTCCGTCGGCGAGACGGACACACTTGGTTGCTTCCCCGCAATAGCGCCTTCGAGCCCATCCTCGGTGATCACGCTGAAGTGCTCGGGCGAGTTGTCGCTGTGTTCCGCTCGGTGTAGCGCCCGGCACTCCAGGAAGCCGCGCTCAGACCATCCGTCGAGCGCGGCTTTTTTACGGGACTTGATTTGTTTGATCGCGTCCAACTAGCCTGGGAGCATGATCAGCACCGACGATGCACCTGCAGTGCGAGCCTCCTCGCCGCAGCTCGGACAGCCGCAGCCCCCATCCCGAGTGGAATCCCGATCCGTGGGTTTCGCCCCCGACTTCGTGCCATACGAGCACGGCCTGGCACTGCAGGCCGAGGCCGCAGCACGCCTCGAGGGCGGCTCTCAGCTCGGAACGATCCTGCTGCTCGAACACCTCCCGGTGTACACGGCTGGCAGGCGATCCGATCCAGACGAGTATCCAAGCGACGGCACACCTGTGGTGCCCGTCGATCGCGGCGGGCGCGTCACCTGGCATGGGCCGGGTCAACTCGTGGCCTACCCCATCGTGCGTCTGCGCCCACAGGTGGGCGTTGTCGATCTCGTGCGCGCGCTCGAGGAGACGATCATCGATGTGATGGCCGAGTTCGGCCTCTCCGGTCGACGCGTTGAGGGCCGGTCCGGCGTGTGGGCAGACGCTGCAGACGGCCAGCTCGCCAAGGTCGCGCAGATCGGCCTACACGCCAAGGCAGGAGTAATCACACACGGGCTGGCAATTAACTGCAGCAATGATCCAGCCCCGTTTTTGAACTTCGTGCCGTGTGGCATCAGAGACGCGGGAGTCACCACTTTGAGCGAGATCGCCGGCCGCACCATCACGCCAGCGCAGGTCGCGGAGCCCCTGCAGAGTCGCCTCGAGGCTACTCTCGAAGGGGTCATCGCATGAGCGCGCAGCGCCTCCCCTCAACCGGAACTCGACCGGAGCCGGAGGGCCGCAAACTGCTGCGCATCGAGTCCCGCAACGCTGAGACCCCAATTGAAAAAAAGCCATCGTGGATCAAGACGCGCGCCCGCCTCGGCCCCGAGTACCGCGAAGTGCGCGATCTCGTCGCCAAGGAAGGTCTGCACACGGTATGCCAGGAAGCCGGGTGCCCCAACGTATTCGAGTGCTGGGAAGACCGCGAGGCGACATTCCTCATCGGCGGTTCGATCTGCACCCGTCGCTGTGACTTCTGCATGATCGCCAGCGGCAAGCCGCTTCCGCTCGATCGTGATGAACCGCGCCGAGTTGCCGAGTCGGTGCGCACGATGGGCCTCAAGTACGCGACCATCACCGGCGTGACTCGCGACGATCTCCCCGACACCGGAGCCTGGCTCTACGCCGAGACCATCCGTCAGATCAACGCGTTGAACCCGGGTTCAGGCGTCGAGGTCCTCGCCGACGACCTTGGGGGCCGCCCGGAAGACCTCGCACAAGTCTTCGAGGCAGGACCGCAGGTCTTTGCGCACAATCTCGAAACGGTACCGCGCATTTTCCGCAGCATTCGGCCGGGTTTCCGCTATGAACGGTCCCTCGACGTCATCGCGCTTGCGCGACGCTCCGACATGGTGACCAAGTCAAACCTCATTTTGGGGATGGGCGAGACCCGCACTGAGGTCACCGACACCATGCGAGAGCTTCGCGACTCGGGCTGCGACATCTTGACACTCACGCAGTATCTGCGTCCGTCGACCTTGCACCACCCCATCGACCGCTGGGTGCGACCGGAGGAATTTACGGAGTTGCAACTTGAAGCAGAGGAAATGGGGTTCTCCGGGGTACTCGCTGGCCCGCTCGTGCGATCGTCGTATCGCGCTGGTCGGTTGTGGGCGCAAACAATGCTGGCGCAGGGGCGCCCGATACCCGAGACGCTCGCGCACCTCACGGAACGCTCTGCGAACTCGTTCCCGCAGGCGGTGTAGCTGAGATCGGCGAGCGGCGAGCGAGCACAAGCACCGCTCGCCGCTTCCAGATCGAGCTCAACCTAAGCTCATCCCGAACTCGGTTCAAGCGCATCTCGAGCTGAGCCCGAACACTGCTCAGCGCACCGGATCAGGCGTCAGTAGATTCAGCTCGCGCAGCACCGCCAGTACCTGCTCGTGCCGATTAAAGGTGTACAGGTGCACCGACGGGGCACCTCCCGCCAGCAACTCGCTCGCCAGGGCTACGGTGTGTTCGACGCCGAGTTCGGGCGCATAGCCACCTTCAGCCTCGAGCTCGCGCGCGAGATCCGCGGGGGCTGCCTGGCCAGCGAGAGACGCGACCTTGCGCAGTTGCGCGCTCGTCGCGACCGGCATTAAGCCGGGCAGCACGGGAATAGTCAGCCCTGCCTTCCCCGCATCGTCGACGAACGATAGATAGTCGTCGGCGTGGAAGAAGAGCTGAGTGATTGCGAGGTTCGCCCCCGCCTCCTGCTTGGCGACAAGCCAGTCGAGGTCTTCGGAGCGAGACCGCGAAAGCGGGTGGCCGTTCGGGTACGCGGCTACTGCCGTGCGACCGACGCTCGTGAACGCTGGTCGCTCGGCACGAGCCTCCGAAATAAGCTGCACCAGTTCGAGCGAGCTGAGTGAACCGATGACCCCGGCATCGCTCTCGTCTGTGCCGCGCGGCGGGTCGCCTCGCAGCGCAAGAAAATCATGCACGCCGGCGTCCATGATCGCGTGAATCGCCTCGCGCACGGCCTCGCGAGTCTCACTCACGGTTGTCAGGTGTGCGAGCGGCAACGCATCGGTGTGGTCTCGCAGGTACTTCACGAGATCGAGCGAGGCACCGCGGTTCGAGCCGTTTGCACCGTACGTCACCGAGATGAAGTCTGGGTCAGCCGCCGACAGGTGCTGCACGGCGTGGCCGAGCGCGAGGGCGGCCGCGCCCGATCGCGCCGGAAACACCTCGAAAGAAAAGCGCGCGCGGGTGGCACCGCCGCCCGGAAGCAGGAGTGAATTCACGCGTGCACCTCCCCCGCCGTTCCGGCGGGCGCGCCCGTCTTGCCGAACCCCGCATACGAGACAGGACCAGAAGCCACGCCCGCGAGTTCTTGCTGTGCGAGCCTCGTGCCGCGCACCCGAGCTGCGATCTTGGCGAACGCCACATCACGGGCGAAGTCTGGCGAACCGTGCTTGGGCTTCTCGTCGATCAGATACGGAGAGAATCCACAGTCGTCGGTTGACCCGATGAGCTCCGGCGGAATGAATCGAGCGGCGCGCACGATCTGGTCACGAATCTCCTCCGCTGTCTCAAGTTTCGGGCTCGCGGGGTTGGTCACCCCGATGAGCACGCGCGGCGCCTGATCCGCCGAACGCGAGCGCTGCCGCAGCTGACGCCCGATCAGGCGAGCGACACGATCCGGGTCTTTCTCACTTGCCGCCTGCACGAGAAAGTACCCAGCCTCGATGTGAAACAGCTCCGGGATCAGCCCGGCGTAGTCGACATCGGCGCTGTGCGCGGAGTCGTGATCATTCCCCGGGCATGTGTGCACCCCAACGGCAGCGCGCTGTTCGGGGGTCAACTCGGCGAGCACCCGGTTAATCAGCTCAATAAATCCACCCAGCGCATCTGGGCCTGCCCACGGCGCACGAAGATCGCGTCGCAGCGCGAGGCGACCCTCGGTGAAGTCGATGGTGACGCGCGCCGCCCCAGCGGCAAAGCTGCGACGAATGTCTTCGGCGCACCCAGCGACCACATCGGCGAGAAACTCCTCGCGGCTGTACTCGCCGAGGCCCGCCACAGGCACCATCAACGAGAGCATTGAGGGCGAGATCACCGCTTGCTTCAACGGCAGTGTCGTCAACGGGCGCGCCGCAGTGACATCGTCGGCTGCCCACGCGCGAAACCTGAATGGTCCGCGCGCGAGACTCGGAATGACGCGATGGTGGCCGTCTGCGAAGACCGCGAACACGGGCCCCTCAAGAATCTGACCGTCGTCAAACGAGGTCCCGAGCGGGTAGCTGGAAAAACTCTGTCGCCGCTGTTCGCCGTCACTCACGATGGGCGAGCCGGTCTCGGCGAAACGCGCAAGTGTGTCGCGCACGGCCCGATCCTGCGCCTCGGCGAGTTCATCAGCACCCACGAGGCCCGTCTCCGCGTCAAGCACCGCACGCTGCAGGCTCGCCGGACGCGGCAGGCTCCCCACCGCCTCGGTGGGGAGCTCCGCATCGCGCCACGGCGAGGCGGGGGCTGCCGGTGCAGTCGCCCCCGCCTCGCCGGTACGCGTCTCGCTCACGCGCCCGCGCGAACCGCGCGAGCCGCCTGAACGAGATTCGTGAGGCTGGCCACGGTCTCTTCGTATCCGCGGGTCTTGAGGCCGCAGTCAGGGTTCACCCAGAGCTGCTCGCCGGGAATGCGCGAGGCGGCGATGCGAATCAACTCTTGCTGCTCATCGACGCTCGGCACACGGGGCGAATGAATGTCGTACACACCGGGGCCGATGCCGCGCGAGTAGCCGTGGTCACCGAGCGGTTCGACGACGTCCATGCGGCTGCGCGCTGCTTCGATGCTCGTAACGTCGGCGTCAAGGCCGTCGACCGCGTCGATGATCTCACCAAACTCCGAGTAACAGAGATGAGTGTGAATCTGCACCTCGGGGGCTGCGCCGCTGGTCGCCAGGCGGAATGCGCCAACCGACCAGTCAAGGTAGGCGGGCTGGCGGTCAGCATCGAGCGGCAGCAGCTCGCGCAGCGCGGGCTCGTCAACCTGCACGATGCGGATGCCGGCGTCGACGAGATCATCGATCTCATCGCGAAGCGCCAGGGCGACCTGCGACGCGGTATCTGCGAGGGGCTGATCGTCGCGCACGAACGACCACGCGAGGATCGTGACCGGTCCCGTGAGCATGCCCTTGACCGGGCGATCAGTGAGCGACTGCGCGTAGGCCGACCACGCCACGGTCATCGGAGCCGGTCGCGAGACGTCGCCCCAGAGAATCGAGGGGCGGGTCGCGCGCGTGCCGTACGACTGCACCCAGCCGTTCTCGGTGACCGCGAAGCCGTCAAGCAGCTCTGCAAAGTACTGCACCATGTCGTTGCGCTCGGCTTCGCCGTGCACGAGCACGTCGAGCCCGATCTCCTCCTGGAGTCGAATGACGCGCTCGATTTCTGCACGCAGGAAGCCGTCGTACGCCTCCTGGTCGATCTCGCCCGTGCCAAACGCGGCGCGCGCCTTGCGAATCTCACCGGTCTGCGGAAACGAGCCGATCGTCGTCGTCGCAAGCTGCGGAATATCGAGGGCGCGCTGGGCGGTGCGGCGATCCTCCTCCGCGGCGCGGTCGCGATCACCATCGGAGACCGCGCCGACGCGACTACGTACGGTGTCGATGCGCACCCCGGCTGTCTCGGCACGCGCCGCGAGGATCGCATCGACCTCAGCGAGTTCTGCCTCAATCGCGGCCGCGCCCTCAGCCAGGCCACGCGCGAGTACGGCGACCTGTTCGACCTTCTGATCGGCGAAGGCGAGCCACGACGCGAGCTGAGCGTCGAGCCGCGTTTCGTCGTTCACGTCGTGCGGCACGTGCTGCAGGCTGTTCGAGGTGCCAGCAACGACGGCGATACCGGCCTGCTGCAGGCGCTCGAGGATGCCGAACGCGGTGCGCAGATTCGTTCGCCAGATGTTGCGTCCATCGACGACACCCGCGACCAGCTGCGTATCACTGAATGCTGCTGCGAGGTCGCCGGAAGCGAGCGCGTCTTCTGGCAGGCTCCCGCGTACGAGGTCGGCCTGCACCGCTTCGACGGGCAGCCTGCCAAGCCGTGTGAGCGCCTGCGACGAGTCACCATAGGGTGCGGTGAGCAAAATCTGCGGACGGCTCGAAGCTGCGCCAAGCTGCGCGTATGCCCGCTCGACGAGCGCGAGCGTCTCATCGCGGGGCACTGCGAGCGAGTCGGAGACGAGCGCGGGCTCATCGAGCTGCACCCACGTCGCACCGGCGGCTGCGAGCTTCGCGAGCAACTCGACGTACACCGCGACGACCTCGTCGAGCCGATCGATGGGCTGGAACCCCTCGCTCGCCTCGTCCGATGCCTTTGCCAGCAGCAAGTAGGTGACCGGCCCGACCAGCACGGGGCGCGATTCGATGCCCTGCGCCGCCGACTCGGCGAGCTGGGCAACGAGCTGCGCAGGGTTCGCCGTGAGCGGTGTGCGCTCGTCAAGCTCGGGAACGCTGTAGTGGTAGTTCGTGTCGAACCACTTCGTCATCTCGAGAGGCTGGTGGTCGCGGTCGCCACGGGCAAGCGCAAAGTACTTAACCAGGTCGCTTCCGGCGATGTCGGCAAAGCGATGCGGGATCGCGCCGAGCGCGAGCGTCGCGTCGAGCACCTGATCGTAGAAGCTGAAGCTCTCGGGGACAGCGCCGCCCGAAACGGAGAGCCCGAGCTCCACAAGACGGGTACGAGTCGCCGCGCGCAGCTCGTGCGCGGTGGCCTGCAGCGCAGCCTCGTCGCTCTGCCCCTTCCAGAACGACTCGATCGCGCGCTTCAGCTCGCGGCGGCGGCCCAACCGCGGGTATCCGAGGATCGTCGCGGTGGGCAGTGGCGTCGTTGCGGTCATAGCCGTCCTTTACTGGGAAATTCAAGGATCACGGCAACCACCGTGATCCGCGGATCTCCCCCAAGGTATCCAGCGCCCGCGCAAACTCCGAGTCGTGTTGCTCTCTATTACTTTGCCGTTACCGCGGCGCCGCTGCGCGGCATTTCTCCGCCGACAGCGCGCACTACGCGAGGTACGGTTCGAGTTTCGCCAGCATCTCCGAGGTGACATACGCGCGAACGCGGGTGCCCGTCTCGACGTACTCGGTTTCAAGTACTCGGTTGCGTTCGTGGAGCTCGGCAACCAATTCGCCGCGGTCGTAGGGAACCACGACAGTGATTTCGCGATCCGGAACCGGGAGCGCCGCGTCAATGCGACGCTTCAGCTCGTCCATGCCCTCACCCGTGCGAGCCGAGACGAACACGGCGTCAGGCACGAGCCCGTGGAGCACGAGGCGCTGCGAATCGTCGATCAGGTCGGCCTTGTTGAAGGCGACCAGCTCCGTGATGTCTTGCGCGTCGACCTCAGAGATGACGTCGCGCACAGTGCGCAGCTGAGCTTCGGGGTCGGGGTGTGAACCGTCAACGACGTGCAGGATCACCGAGGCGTCGCCCACCTCCTCGAAGGTCGACCGGAACGCCTCGACCAACTGGTGGGGCAGGTTACGCACGAAGCCGACGGTGTCCGCGTACGTGAACCGGCGGCCGTCTTCAGTCTCGGCGTGCCTGATGGCCGTGTCGAGCGTTGCAAAGAGCTGGTTCTGCACAAGTTCTTGCGTGCCGGTCAGTCGGTTCAGCAGGCTCGACTTGCCAGCGTTCGTGTAGCCCGCGATAGCGACCGAGGGCACTTCGCCGCGCTTGCGGTTCGCTCGCTTCGCCTCGCGCGCCGGCGCGAACCCGGCGATCTGCTTGCGGAGTTTCGACATGCGCGTGTGAATCTTGCGGCGATCGAGCTCCATCTTCGTTTCGCCCGGGCCACGCGAGCCCATGCCAGCACCGCCGGAGCCGACCTGGCCACCCGCTTGGCGCGACATCGATTCACCCCAGCCGCGCAGTCGCGGCAGGAGGTACTGGAGCTGCGCGAGCTCGACCTGTGCCTTGCCCTCACGGCTTTTGGCGTGCTGGCTGAAGATATCGAGGATGACGGCCGTACGGTCGATCACCTTCACCTTCACCACGTCTTCGAGTGCGCGGCGCTGGCTCGGAGCGAGCTCGGTGTCAGCGATCACGGTGTCGGCACCGACCGCCGCGACCAACTCGGTGAGCTCTTGGGCTTTGCCCTTGCCGAGATAGGTGGCCGGGTCCGGATGCGCGCGGCGCTGCAGCAGGCCGTCGAGCACGCGGGCACCGGCCGTCTCAGCGAGGGCGGAGAGCTCTCGGAGCGAATTCTCGGCGTCGTCAGCGGTGCGCTGAGAGTACACGCCGATGAGCACGACGTTTTCGAGCCGCAACTGGCGGTACTCGACCTCGGTAACGTCTTCAAGCTCTGTAGAGAGCCCGACGACGCGTTTCAGCGAGGCGCGGTCTTCACGCTCCATGCGAATCGCGTCGAGGTCGCCCGAGAGCTGATCGTGCTCGGCGTCGCCGAGCGCTTGGGCGCCGCTTGTGAGGTCGCGGATGACCGTTGCGGATCCGGCGCCAGCGGCGCGCGAAAGCACCCGGTCGAGCGGGTCGGCGCGGGGTGCGGAGTCGGCGTTATTGCCGTGGTCGGCGTTCCTGTCGTTGTCAGCGTTGGCTTCCGCGTGAGCGTTCACGGGAGCGGCATCCACGGCTGCGTCCTCGACAGCGAGGCCTGCATCGTCTGAGTTTCGTTTCGTCATCTGACCCCAAGTCTACGCACCGTACGCCCGGGCGCGCCGCCCGTTCGCCGGTGGCGAAGGCGGTGGCTCCTTCGCCGAGCGAGAGGCGACAGCGAAGGCGACGGCGCCCTCGCCGAGCGAGAGGCGACAGAAACTCCGCTTAAAACGGCTCTACGCCCGGAGTTTCTGTCGCCTCCACGAGGAAACTCCGCGTCTCCCCGGCCGAGCTCCACCTCGGGGCGACAGAAACTCCGCTTAAAACGGCTCTATGCACGGAGTTTCTGTCGCCTCCAGATCTGTCGCCATCAGAAAAAGAAGGAGCGCGCACCGCGCCTGAGATACTGGTGGGGTGAGCCAGCACTACTTTTCCGAGTCCCCCGACGGCGAACTGCGACCGCGCGAGATCGAGGTTGAACTCGCGGGCGCCAGCCGGTCGGTCGTGACCGCCGGCGGCGTATTCAGCCCAGAGCAGCTCGACCGCGGCACCGCGATCCTGCTGCGTGAGCTTCCAGCCGCCGACACCCTCGGTAGCGCGGGCACCGCGCCGCTGCTTGATATCGGCTGCGGTTGGGGGCCGATTGCGCTCGACGCTGCGCTCAACCAGCCCGAGCGCGAGGTCTGGGCTATCGACGTCAACGAGCGCTCGCGCGAGTTGACCCGCAGAAATGCGGCGCGGCTCGGCATCACGAACATCGAAGTGGCCACTCCAGAAGACGTTCCGGCGACGCTCATGTTCGGCGAGATTCGCTCGAATCCGCCGATCAGGGTGGGCAAGGATGCACTCCACGCGATCCTGCGCCAGTGGCTGCCTCGCCTGAGTGACGACGGCGTCGCGCATCTCGTGGTGGCAAAGCACTTGGGAGCGGATTCACTGCAGCGCTGGATCGCGACGGAGTTCCCCGAGCTCGCAGTCGACCGCCCCGCCCGCGATAAGGGCTTCCATATCATTCGCGCGCAGCGTCAAGCCTGACCGCGACAGCATGGACGCCTCTGTGACTTCCCAGGCTCCCGCTCTCGTTCCCGAGCTGCTCGTCACTGACCTGCAACTCAGTCTCGCTTTCTGGCGCGATCTCTGCGGTTTCGTCATCGCGTATGAGCGCGTCGAAGAAGGCTTCGCGTACATCACGCGGGGTAACGTGCACGTGATGCTTGAGCAGCAGGGCATCATTCGCAACTGGGTGACGGCTCCGCTCGAGCGGCCCCTCGGGCGCGGCATCAACTTTCAGATCTCGGTTGCCGAGATCGGCTCTCTCGTTTCAGCGCTGCGTACCGCAGGTCAGTCGCTCTTTATGGAACCCGAAACGTGCTGGTACCGCATCGACGCCGCCACGGAGGTCGGTGTCGAGCAGTTTCTCGTGGCCGACCCCGACGGGTATCTCATTCGATTCCAGAGCTCGCTGGGCCAGCGTCAGATTTCGGGGAGCTCGATCACTCCCGAGTAGACCAGCTCGGCGGGGCCGTTCAGCGACACGTGTTCGCCCTCTTCGGTCGGAAACATACGCACAGCAAGTCGCCCGCCTGGCACGTCTACACGCCAGTAGTTCGGCATTCCCTCGCCACCCCAGTGCCTGAACGCGAGCGCCGCCGCGGCCGTACCAGTGCCGCACGACAGGGTCTCTCCGACACCGCGCTCGTGCACACGCATGCGAATGCGCGCGACGCCATCGGCGATGAGCGGCTCTTCAGGCACGACAAACTCGACGTTCGCGCCGTGCTCGGGCACCGGATCGAGCGCTGGCGCGCGGTGCAGGTCCAGCGCTTCGAGTTCCGCGGGATCCGCGAGGGCCGCGACAATGTGCGGGTTGCCGAGATCGATGCCCAGCCCGGGCCGCGCCACGTCGAGCCCGTGCGCGGCGACGAGCCGTTCAGGCGCGAGCCGCCACCGACCGAGGTCGACGGTGTACCCCGACACCCCCGCAAGCACATCTTTTACGCCCGCGCGCGTGCCGATTGGCAGCGTGTCGCGGCGCTCTGGCGCCACGAGCCCCTCGGTGATGAGGTAGTGCGCGTAGACGCGAATTCCGTTGCCGCACATCTCGGCAGGGGTACCGTCGGCGTTCCAGTAGTCCATGAACCACTCTGCATCGGGCTCTTCGGCGAGACTTGACGCGCCCTCGGGCAGCGCCCGCGACCGCACCGCGCGAATGACACCGTCTGCGCCGATGCCAAAGCGCCGATCACACAGGAAGCGAACCTGATCCGGAGTGAGCGCTCGCTCACCGTCGGGGTCGGAGAAAAGCACGAAGTCATTGCCCGTGCCGTGGCCCTTGGTGAACGCGAGGGTCGTCATGCACCCAGCTTACGCGTCCGGAACATCAGAAATCGTCCGTTTCCCGAGCAGCAGAATGTCACCCTCCTCGTATCCCAGCGCATCGTAGAACGCCACAACCTCGGCGTTGTCGGGGCGCACCATGAGCTGCACTTTGGGGCAGCCCAGTTCGGTGAGCAACCTCTCGGCCTCGGAAATCAGCCCGCGCGCGATGCCCTCCCCGCGTCGGGCCGGGTCCGTTGCGAGGTAGTACAGCCATCCGCGATGCCCGTCATACCCCGCCATCACGGTGCCGACCACGACGTTCGCGTCCACGTGCACGAGAAACATCTCGGGCTGCACTGCGCGCTTGCGCATGAAGTCGGCGCGCGCGTCATTCCACGGTCGCGTCAGCCCGGCGACGCGCCAGAGTTCAACGACGGCCTCGAGGTCACCATCGGTGCACGATCGAATCGCCCCGGATGCGCTCGCGCCGTCGGGAATCGCGCTGGTCGTATCGCTCATTCGGCGATCCTTTCATTCGGATCGGTCGCAGCACTCGCGAAAGCGCCGGATCGCGGCAACTCCCCCGCGGTCACCCACTCGACGGCTGCGTAGCGTTTGAACCAGCTCACCTGACGTCGCGCATAGCGGCGAGTGAGCACCTGCGTCTCGGCTATCGCCTCGGCCTCCGTGAGACGGTCGTCGAGTTGCGCAAGTGCTTGCGCATACCCGATGGCCCGCGAGGCGGTTGGTCCGTCGGCGATACCGTGCGGTAGCAGCGAACGCACTTCGTCCACGATGCCCGCCGCCCACATATCTTCGACCCGCCGGTCTAGCCGGGCAACTAACTCGGAGCGCTCCGCCCGAACACCGACGATGCGCGTCGCCCCCGGCGCCGGATCATGCCAAAGCTTCGGCGCGGCCGGTAGCGTCACCTGGGCGTCGCCGCCGAGCAGCGCGACCTCCAATGCCCGCACCACGCGTCGCGGGTTACGCACGTCGACGGCGGCCGCGACAGCGGGGTCGAGCGCGCGCAAGCGCTCGACCAGTGCATCAACGCCGTCTCGCTGCTCTGTCGCTTCAAGTTCGGCGCGCAGCGCCGCGTCGCGCGGTGGAAACTGAAAATCGAACAGCACGCTCGACACATACAGGCCCGATCCGCCGACCAGAATCGCATCGGCACCGCGGTTATGGATGGCTGCGATGGTCTCTCTCGCCGTGGGCTGGTACCACGCCACGGTGGCCTCGTCGCTCGGCGCGAGCACGTCGAAGAGGTGGTGTGTGATGCCTTGACGGTCGGCGACCGGCAACTTGGCCGTGCCGATGTCCATGCCGCGGTACAGCTGCATTGCATCGGCGTTCACGATCTCGGCCGCGCGGCCATCTGCCGCGAGCTGTTCCGCAAGGTCGAGCGAGAGCGCCGATTTTCCCGTACCGGTGGCACCAACTATTGCCCACAACCGAGGTCCGGACGAAGTCGGAGCACCTCCGAGGTCTTCGGCACGCATTACAGCGTCACCGGTTCACCGGCTACGGAGCGCTGGCAGCCCGAGGCTTACCACGCGCGGAGCCGCTGCGTCGGCCGCGGGCGCGGGCACCCCGCAGCTCTCTGCCTGACGACGATCCCACGCATCGCCAGCGCGCGTTCGGCGCACGGCGTAGAGCGCGGGCTCCCCCGGTGCAGGGGCGATCGCCGAGTCAGCAATCACGAAGTGCGGCGCCGCTGCGGTGACAGCGACCGTGACGACGTCGCCGGGGCGCGGTTCGTCAGCACTGTTCGCATCGAGCGGAAGCGCGAAGTGGACGAGGCGGTTGTCTTCGCTGCGGCCAGAGAAACGACGCGTCGCGACGTCTTTCTTTCCCTCGGCTGCGGACACTAACACCTCGACGGTGCGTCCGATCTGCGCCTGGTTTTCTTCGAGCGATATGCGCTCCTGCAGCGCCGTGAGCTGCACGTAGCGCTCCTGCACGATGGCCTTTGGCAGCTGGTTCTCCATCTCGGCCGCCGGAGTTCCGGGGCGGATCGAGTACTGGAACGTGAACGCGGTGGCAAACCGCGATTCTTCGACGACGCGAAGCGTGTCGGCGAAGTCTGCGTCGGTCTCGCCGGGGAACCCCACAATGATGTCGGTGGTGATCGCCGCGTTCGGAATACGCTCCCGCACCGCGTCGAGAATACCGAGGAACTTCTTCGACCGGTAGGAACGGCGCATGGCCTTGAGTACCGCGTCGGAGCCCGACTGCAGCGGCATGTGCAGCACCGGCATCACATTGTGCGTCTCGGCCATCGCAGCGATCACGTCTTCGGTGAACGCAGCGGGGTGAGGGCTCGTGAAGCGCACTCGCTCGAGACCCTCGATGTCGCCCATAGCCCGCAGCAGCTTGCCGAATGCCTGGCGGTCTCCGAACTCGACACCGTACGTATTGACGTTCTGACCGAGCAACGTCACCTCGATAGCACCGTCATCGACGAGAGCCTGGACCTCGGCGAGGATGTCGCCTGGGCGACGGTCCTTCTCCTTGCCACGGAGTGCGGGCACGATGCAAAACGTACAGGTGTTGTTACAGCCGACCGAGATCGATACCCAGCCGCTCGACGCAGAGTCGCGCTTCGTCGGCAGTGTCGAGGGGAAGACCTCGAGCGATTCGAGGATCTCAACCTGCGCTTCAGCGTTGTGACGCGCGCGCTCAAGCAGCGCCGGAAGCGAGCCCATGTTGTGCGTGCCAAACACGACGTCAACCCACGGCGCTTTCTGCACGATGACGCCCTGGTCCTTTTGCGCGAGGCAGCCACCCACAGCGATCTGCATGTCCTCTCGCTCGCGCTTGACGCTGGCGAGGTACCCGAGATTGCCGTACAGCTTGTTGGCGGCGTTCTCACGAACGGCGCAGGTGTTAATCACGATGACGTCAGCGGACTCGGCGTCTTCGGCGGCAACGTACCCGGCAGCTTCGAGCGAACCAGAGAGCCGCTCGGAGTCGTGCACGTTCATCTGGCACCCGAGCGTGCGTACTGAGTAGCTGCGCGGGGTGCCATCGCGGCGAAGCGCTGCGGGTGAACGCTCGATGAGAGTGGGTTCGACGGCGGTGAGACTCATGAGAATAATTCTACCGGCGCTGCGAGCTACTGAAACCGGACGCCGGAACCGCCGCGTGAAGCACGGCCCGCACCGTCGAGCGCGTCACGGGCTGCCCGCGTAGCGGGCTCCCCCGACCAGCCCCGTCGAGCGAGGAAACCAAGCAGTCGGCGTTCGGCAACCTGGCGATCGAGACCACCCAGCTTTGCCGCGCGCTGGCGCGCGGTTTCGCGCAGCAACTCGAACTCCTGATCGACATCGAGTTCACCGAGCGCTGTTTCGATGACATCGTTCGGCAGCTTGCGCGCCTGCAGCTTCACCCGAATCTGAGAGCGGCTCGCGCGCTTCGTGTCGCGGAGCTTCTCGGTCAGCGTTCGAGCCAACCCCAGGTCATCGAGGTACAGGCTGCGTGTGAACTCGTCAATGACATCTTCGATCGCATCAACGCCGTGATCCAATCGGGCCAGCTCCTCACGAAGCTCGCCACTCGATCGCGCGCGGCGCCCGAGCAAACGCACCCCGTCTTCCGTCGCCGTGCGGCCAGTTTCTGCCGACTCGATTTCGCTGGGGACGTCGTGTTCGTCGCCCGCAGCGTCGTCACTCTCAGCGTCATCGTCCTGGTCGGCGGCATCGAGCTTCGATGCGTCGACGTTCGTCTGCACCGCTGCGCCCGTGTGCTCGGTTCCCCCGAGCTGAGTGACACGCTCCGCGAAGTTCGCGTGCACGACGGGCCGCACGAGGTGCAGCGCGGGCCCCGCGGCTGGGGCGTCAGGTTCAGTCTCGGTGTCAGATTCATCTTCGGCGTCAGACACAACGGACGCCAACCGATCATCGTCATCGTGAAGCGAAGGGTCTTGGGAGCGCGCTCGCGACCACCCATCCGTCTGCGAACCGGCCGGATGGCCGCCCCGCATCTCGTCGGTCAACGGCGTCGCGCGCGGGCGTCGCAACTGCGACCGCAGCTCGATGACCTCAGCGAGATCACCCGGATGCTCCGCCCGCGACGAGGAACCCTCGGCGGGCGGAGGAACGAACCGGACCGCCATATTAAGCGCTCGCCCGCTTGTCTGCCGCAGCGGCCGGTGCCGTAGCGGTCTTCGCCGAGGTAGCTGCCGGAGCCTTGGCCGCGGGCACCTCTGCTGCGGGGGCCTCTGCCTCCTTGCGGCCGTTCACACCGAGCTTCGTCAGGATCTTCTCTTCGATTTCGAGCGCAGTATCGGGGTGGTTGATGAGGAAACGACGCGCGTTCTCCATGCCCTGGCCCAGCTGATCGCCGTCATAGGTGAACCAGGCACCGCTCTTCTTAATGAAACCCTGCTCCACGCCGTAGTCGATGAGTGAGCCCTCGCGCGAAATACCGATGCCGTACAGAATGTCGAATTCGGCCTGCTTGAACGGCGGTGCCATCTTGTTCTTGACGACCTTCACGCGCGTGCGGTTGCCGACCGCGTCAGTGCCATCTTTCAGCGTCTGGATGCGGCGAATGTCGAGCCTGACTGAGGCGTAAAACTTCAGCGCCTTGCCACCGGACGTGGTTTCGGGGCTACCGAAGAAGACACCGATCTTCTCGCGCAGCTGGTTGATGAAGATGGCGGTCGTCTTCGTTGAGTTCAGGCTGCCCGTGATCTTGCGCAGCGCCTGCGACATGAGCCTGGCCTGCAGACCAACGTGGCTGTCGCCCATCTCGCCCTCGATCTCAGCCTTAGGCACGAGTGCGGCGACAGAGTCAATGACGACCAGGTCGACAGAGCCCGATCGGATCAGCATGTCTGCGATCTCGAGGGCCTGCTCACCAGTGTCGGGCTGCGCCACCAGCAGTGCGTCGATGTCAACGCCGAGCTTCTGGGCATACACGGGGTCGAGGGCGTGCTCTGCATCGATGAACGCCGCAATACCGCCTGCGCGCTGCGCGTTTGCGATCGCGTGCAGCGTCAGCGTCGTCTTACCCGAGGACTCGGGACCGTAGATCTCGACAATGCGTCCGCGGGGAAGCCCCCCGATACCCAGCGCGACGTCCAGTGCAACCGAACCCGTGGGGATGACTTCGACGGGCGGACGCTCGTCGCTGCCCATGCGCATGATCGCGCCCTTACCGAAGTTCCGGTCGATCTGTGCGAGAGCGGCTTCGAGGGCCTTTTCGCGGTCTTTCGGTGCTGCCATGGTCTTGCTCCTCATCACGTGCGCGGCGTGCCGCTGGGTGTGCTGCCTACATACTGTCTCGACCCCGGTCGGGGTAGACAAGGCATTGGTGGTCGTGCGGTATTCACGTTAGATCGGACCACCGACACTGATGCCGGGAGCTGCCAGTCTGTTCATGAATCAGCGCACTGCGCCACCTGTTGACGAAGATAACACCATTCGAACACATATTCGAATAACGTGTCGGCGTGTCAGCTAGCGATCTCGCGGGTCAGGCAGTCCGCGCCCGTGACGGCGCCCCACTGGAACATTGAGATCGACGCACAGCGCCTCCCACACATGACGCGGGGCAACGCCACGCTCAAGAGCCTCGTTTGCGGTTCCAGCGAGCGACGCTAGCCAGTGGTCCCGCAGCAGAATGGGGGCGTAGTCGGGGCCAAATTCGGAGGCGCAGGCGCGCCGAAATTCACTCATCCGCATCGCTCACCCCCTTCCTTCACTGACACTCTCAGCCCTCACTGCACTCGGCCCGGTCCCCATAAATAAGACGAAGCGCCCGGACCGAAACCGGCCGGGCGCTTCCTCACCGTAGTTCACGGAACGAATGAAGAACTGGGGATTAGGACACCAGTTCGGGCGCGTACCCCGACACCAGATCCGCGGGGATCGTGTCTGGAACGCGGTGGCTCATCGGCAGCGACAGTCCCTCGACGACCGCGAGACGCTCACTCACCTCGCCCATGATGACCGAGAGCGGTGTGTCCAGCGCATCGGCAACCGCGGCGAGAATCTCACTCGAGGCTTCCTTTTGACCGCGCTCAACCTCGCTCAGGTACCCGAGCGCAACGCTGGCTTCCCCGGCGACCTGACGCAGCGTGCGCCCCTTCTGCAACCGGAAGTCACGCAGTACATCGCCGATCTCTTGACGCATCAGCACCATGCGAACCCTCCTTCACGTGCACAACCCGAGTCGTGCCTCAACCCTACCCGCTACGCGACAGGGTTGTCGCTGCGGATACGCCGACCTGTTTCGATCGCCGTACTGACAATAACTCCGAGCATAGTCGTTCTATTCCTGAGATCTCACTGGACTTGAGCCAGCTCGACTCAAGTCCAGTGAAGACTCAGGAATGGCCCCGCGAGAGGGGCCTAGAGCACCTTTGAAAGGAACTCCTGTGTGCGAGCCTGCTGCGGATCCCCAAAGACCTGCTCGGGCGTCCCCTCTTCAACCACGACGCCCTCAGCCATAAACACGACACGGTCGCACACCTCCCGCGCAAACCCCATCTCGTGCGTCACGAGCACCATTGTCATACCCGACGCGGCAAGATCGCGAATCACCTGGAGTACCTCGCCGACCATCTCCGGGTCAAGCGCCGACGTAGCCTCGTCGAACAGCATGATCTTCGGTTCCATTGCGAGTGCACGGGCGATGGCGACGCGCTGCTTCTGGCCGCCGGAAAGCGATGCAGGCCGGGCATCGGCCTTCTCGGTAAGCCCCACGCGGTCAAGCAGCGCGAGCGCATCGACCCTGGCGTCGGCCTTCGATTTCTTACCGAGGTCAACGGGCGCGAGCATGATGTTCTCGAGCACAGTCATGTTCGGGAAGAGGTTGAAGTGCTGAAACACCATTCCAATGTTCTGGCGCACCACATTGATGTCGGTTTTGGTCGAGGTGAGCTCGATACCACTCACTACGACCGTTCCTCCGGAGGGCTCTTCGAGGCGGTTGAGGCAGCGCAAGATAGTGGATTTGCCCGATCCCGACGGCCCAATGACCGACACCACTTCGCCCTCGGTCACCACCAGGTCGATACCCTTGAGCACCTCGTTGCTGCCAAACGACTTGCGCAGCCCCACGACCTCGATCGCGGGAGTGCGAGTCTGCGTCGCCGTATTCTCGGTCACTTGTTCACCTTCTTATCAACGATATTCGCGAGCCAGGTCAGCAGCGTGATGACAATGAAGTACATGACGCCGACAATGATCAGCATTTCTGTCGTGCGGAAGTTCGCAGCGTAGATCTGCTGGGCCTGGTACAGCAGTTCGGCGAAGCCGATGGTCAGAAGCAGCGACGAATCTTTGAGCGTGATCACGAGCTGGTTAATGATCGACGGCATTGAGATCTTCACGGCCTGCGGCATGACCACGCGCTGCATTGATCGACCCCATCCGAGACCGAGTGAGCGAGCGGCTTCCATCTGCCCCGGATCGACCGACTGCAATCCACCGCGAACGATCTCAGTGAGGTACGCGCCGGCGTTGAGCGCGAGGGTCGCGACACCCGCCAAGAAGACGTTGCCGGGTGCGCCGGTCAGCTGCGGCAGACCGAAGTAAAACAGGAACGCCCACACCAAGATCGGGGTGCCACGGAAGATTGCAACGTACACGGTCGCGATACCTCGCACCACCCGGGACGTCGAGATCTTCATGAACCCAAAGACGAGGCCGAGAATCAACGCGATGACGAACGACACCACGGTGATCGACACCGTGTTCCACAGGCCCTTCGACAGCGCCGGCCAGCTCTGCCCGACCAGCTGGAAGATATTGCCGCCCGCACTCGGTTTCGTCTCAGATGACCCGAGGTACGTGTCGAGGATCTTGTCATAGGTGCCATCGGCCTTGAGTTTCGCGAGGCCGTCATTAAACGACGCCAGCAGCTCAGGGTTCT
The DNA here is from genome assembly GCF_042726155.1 of Leucobacter sp. NPDC058333. Lineage (NCBI taxonomy): Bacteria > Bacillati > Actinomycetota > Actinomycetes > Micrococcales > Microbacteriaceae > Leucobacter > Leucobacter sp. NPDC058333. The sequence continues at coordinate 1,350,201 of NZ_JBHXHV010000001.1, read as the reverse complement.
TTCCCTTCGCCACTGCGAAACCGTACTCGCCGCCCGGAATCTTGTCGGTGACAACCTTCAAGCCGTTGCCCTGGTCAATGCCGTACGCGAGCACCGGGTAGTCGTCAAAGACCGCGACCGCCGACTGGTTTTTCACCGATTCGTACATCGTTGCGGACTGATCGAGCGCTTTCACCGTGAAGTCATACTTCTTGGAGAGCTTCTCTGCTTCTGCGAGCCCTTCAGAGCCCGACTTGGCTACAACCGTCTCGCCCGCGAGATCCTTGTAGCTGGTAATTGAATCGTCGGTGGCGGCAACCGCCATTTGCACGCCCGATTCGAAGTAGGGTTCAGAGAAATCGAAGATCTCTTTGCGCTCGTCAGTAATCGACATGCCTGCGATAACGCCGTCGGCCTGGCCGGTCTGCACGGCCGAGAGCGCCGCCTGGAACCCGAGCGATCGAATCTCGACCTTGAAGCCTTCTTTGTCAGCGATCGTATTCATCAGGTCCATGTCGATGCCCACGAGGTCGCCGGTCGACGGATCGCGGAACTCAAATGGAGCGAAGGTGGTGTCCGTCGCAATGACGAACGTTTTCTCTTCGGCCTGGGCCGGCGCGACCGCCGTCGCAGCGGCTGTGCCCAGCAGCAGCGTCGCTGCGAACCCGGCCGCGAGACCCGCGCGCAAGCGAGTCCAACGTCTGTTCTTCTGCACTCTCTATTCCCCTTTGCGGAGCTGGATCGCCGCGATCTGCGATGATCGAATCGACTCCAGCGTAGCGAGAAATTGGACTAGCTATTCACTTCCGATGCCGAGGGCGACGCTCACGAGGTCGATCGCGGCCAATACGGTGGCGGATCGAATGCTCGCGCGATCCCCGTCCAGCGCGAGCTGCGAGCGCCGCTCGCCGCCCGCGAAGCTCACTGCGATCCACACTGTTCCCGCGGGCTGCCCGGTCTGCGGATCAGGGTCCGGGCCCGCGATGCCCGTCGTCGCGACGCCGATGTCGGCGGGAGCGAACGTCTCATCTCCCACGGAGGCGATCGAGTCGCCACCTGGGGTGGCGCAGGCAAGCCGCACGCCCATCGCCATCTGCTCGGCGACCTCGCCATCGACCGGGCCGCGTTCCCGTAGCAGCGCCGCGTCGACCCGCAGCAGCGAACGTTTCAGAGCCGTGTCGTATGCGACAACGCCCCCGGAAAACACCCGAGATGCGCCAGGTACCGACACGAAGGCATCGGCGAGGAGCCCTCCTGTGAGCGACTCGGCAACGGCCAGCTTGAGACCGCGCGCGGATGCCGCCTCGATGACGTCGCGCGCCTTCGAAAAGACCTGAGGGTCGCTCACCGCGCCGCTTTCCGCGCCCGCATGTACCCCACGACGTAGTCGATGCCGCTGTACATCGTAAGAATGAAGGCAATCGACATCGTGATGACGTTGATCCAGACGGCAACCGGAGCTGCGGGCCCGAGCACACTGGCAAGCGGCAGGAGTGCAAGCGTAATTGCGACTGACTGCGCGACAGTTTTGACCTTCCCTGCCCATGCAGCGGCAAGCACCACATCATGCGCCACAATGAGCCGGTGCACGGTGATGCCGACCTCGCGCACGAGAATCAGGATCGTGACCCACCAGGGCAGCTCGGCCAAGATCGACAGGCCCACGAGCGCGGTTCCCGTCAGGAACTTGTCTGCGATTGGGTCGAGCAATTTGCCGAGATCGGTGATCAGCCCGCGCGAGCGAGCAATGTGCCCGTCCCACGCGTCCGTTGCGATTGCCAGAGCGAAGAACGCTGCCGCGGCCCAGCGCCACGGCCCATCGGCACCAGCATCCGCGAGCAGCATCCAGAGCAGGAAGGGTGTCGCGACAATACGCACACCAGTAATGATGTTCGGGGCGTTCCAGTTGCTGGGTGCCGCGGAGGCTGGTGCGGTGCCGGTCATATCAGCAGCCTACTTGAGTCGGTCGAGTGGCCCACTCGCTTCGCCTCAGTACGGGTAGACGACGACGTCGAGGCCGTCGCTCGTCGGAGTTACCTCAACGTCGCCAGCCGTGGCCTGCACGCGCTCTTTCGAGGTGATGCGTCGATCCCGGAGGTCTTCTCCCGAGTACGTGACGACAAATTCCCCTTCATCAGCGAGCGGGATCCAGTCTTGCATCCCGTCGGCGTCCGACACCGAAGGCGCCCGCGTCATTTCAACGGACACCTGTACCTGCGAGGGATCGGCGAATTTGCTGCCCGGGTCAGGTGCGTCGATGCCGCAGCTCTGCAGTTCCCAAACATCGGTCTGAGCTGCGCACTCTTCGTACCAGAGCGAAACCTGGCGGTCGACCTCGTCAGCGTACCCGTCGTTCGGGGTCACCTGATCCGCCGTGTACAGGCTCGTGTACTCAGACGTGACTGCAAACCGGGCGTCATTTGCGGCCGAGAAGAACTTGTTTTGCGAAACCAGCTCATACTCACCCGCATACGCGGTGATGGACCCGGCGTCAGCCGGGAAGGGCGCATCCATGCCCTTGAAACTCAGCGCACTTCCCCCACCATCGAGCGACACTTCGTAGCGCAGGCCCCTGACGACCTGCCACTCATCGTCATCGTCATCGTCTGATCGGTACATTTCAAGTTGATCGGTGTACGGGGTACCGTTGAGGCGATAGCTGAGGTTGCCCGAGGCACGGCCGTCTTCGAAGTTGACGCGGAATCCCGAGAGTTTCGTATCTGTGATGTGCGTTGCCGATTCAAACACCTCGGGTGTGAGCGCGGCAGACGAGTCAGCGCCTTCGCCCTCGTACAGTTGCTCTGCCTCGTCGAGATCGCCCGCTTGCACCGCGTCAATGTAGCGCTCGGCCACGTTGCGCACTGAGCCGCTGTTATGCGTTTGCGCGTCGAGTCCGACGACGACACCGGCTCCACCCAGTACGAGTACGGCGAGCCCACCCGTCACTCCCCACATCCATTTAGGCGACAGGGCACGGGCTTCTGGGGCGCGAGTGTCGGGCTGCCGTTCGGGCGTGTATCCATCGGGATAAGTCACGATGCCTCCTTGTTCCTACCGTCGGTCCGTTAGTCGCGACCGGTGAGCTGCCAGGCGTCTTCATCGCCGTCGTCGTCGACCTCTTCAAGCGTCGACTGGTGCTGCGCGATTGGATCGTCGTACCGGGAATCCCCAAATCCGAACGAGTCTGCAAGGGGATCAATAACATCTGTCTCCGCCTCGACTGGGCGGGTCGGCGTTGGGTCCGCGAACTCCGCTACTGCGGGAGCTGTCGCCGCGGCCGGGACGGCGGCCTGCGCCGGTTGCGCAGCCTGACGAGCCGGATCGAACGGCGGCGCGGCAGCCGGACCCCCCGTAATGCGCCCGAGCACCTCACCAAGCTGTTCGGGGCTCACGAGCACGTCACGGGCCTTCGAGCCCTCTGACGGACCAACAATGTCGCGCGACTCCATGAGGTCCATGAGCCTGCCAGCCTTCGCGAAGCCGACACGGAGCTTGCGCTGCAGCATCGAAGTCGAGCCGAACTGCGACGAGACGACGAGCTCGATCGCGGCAATCAGCACCTCGAGATCGTCGCCAATATCTTCGTCAATTTCCTTCTTCTCGACCACCTGAGCGACGTCCGAGCGGTAATCGGGCTGCGCCTGCGCCTTCACGTGGTTGACAACCTGCGCGATCTCGGCTTCGCCAACCCAGGCACCCTGCACACGCATTGGCGACGATTCGCCGTTGAGCAACAGCAGACCGTCGCCCTGCCCAATGAGGCGTTCCGCGCCGACCTCGTCCAAGATGACGCGTGAGTCGGTGCCCGAAGCAACTGCGAACGCGTATCGGCTCGGTACGTTCGACTTAATGACACCGGTGACGACGTTCACGGACGGACGCTGCGTGGCGAGCACCAAGTGGATGCCCGCTGCACGCGCGAGCTGCGTGATGCGCTGAATCGAGTCTTCGACATCGCGCGGGGCAATCAGCATCAGGTCTGCGAGCTCATCGACCACAACGAGCAGGTACGGATAGGGCTTCAGTGTGCGTTGGCTGCCCTCGGGAAGCACGATGCCACCCGAGCGCACCGCCTCATTGAAGTCGTCGATGTGGCGGAAGCCGAAGCTCGCCAGGTCGTCGTACCGCATGTCCATTTCTTTCACGACCCACTGCAGCGCTTCGGCTGCCTTCTTGGGGTTCGTGATGATGGGAGTGATGAGGTGGGGCACGCCCTGGTAGACGGTGAGTTCCACGCGCTTGGGGTCAACGAGCACCATACGCACCTCGGCTGGCGTGGCCCGCATGAGGATGCTGGTGATCATCGAGTTAATGAAGCTTGACTTGCCAGAGCCCGTAGCACCGGCCACGAGCAGGTGGGGCATCTTCGCGAGGTTCGCGACGACAAAGCCGCCCTTGACATCTTTACCCACGCCGATGGTCATCGGGTGCGTGCTGCGCTGCGCCTTATTGGAACGCAGCACGTCGCCGAGGGCGACGTTTTCACGGTCCTGGTTCGGGATCTCGATGCCGATCGCGCTGCGTCCGGGGATCGGCGAGAGAATGCGCACCTCGTTCGATGCGACCGCGTACGACAGGTTCTTCGATAGCGCCGTGACCTTTTCGACCTTCACGCCGGGTCCCAACTCGACCTCGTACTGCGTCACTGTCGGGCCACGCGAGAAACCCGAGACGCGCGCATCAACCTTGAACTCCTCAAACACGCGCGCGATGGCCGCTGTGATGAGATCGTTCGCATCGGTGTGGGTCTTGGGCGCATCACCGGTTGCGAGTGCGTGCTGATCGGGCAACACGTATGCCGCTTGGTTCGCAGGGCTGTGCGGCGGCGCGACAACAAACGGCTGCTGCGCCTCGGCCGGAGGCACCGCCGCCTGGGCCGCGGTGGGCGGCGGAGTCGGTTCGGCTGCTGGCGCATCAAACGCGTCCCAGGAGTCATCGCCCAGCCCGGAAGCCGGGGACACACCTGCGGCGCTGACCGCGGCCTCCGCCTGATCGAGCTCATCGAACAGATCAGACGGGAAGAGGTCTGTGCCGGTCTCGGGAGCGAGTGCCGACTCGAACGCGCCACTGCGCTCGGGCAACGGGTCAGGGGCTGAAGCATCGAGCGCCGCGTCGAGCGCGGTGCGGTCGCCAGCGTAGGCCGGATCTTCTTCGCGGCCGGACGCGTTGCGGCGCCACCACGGCGTCGCGTCACCATCACCCTCTTGGGCTTCGAGATCAAACAGCGCCTGCTGAGAAGCCTTCGCCTGTTTGCGGTCTCGCTTTGAAACGGCGGCGTCCGCGCTGGCCGCAGCCGACGCCTCGTGCTCACCGCTGACACCGAACAGGAAGACATACGCCTCGCGGAGTCGCTGAGCAATGCGGGATGGTGGCGTCTTCAAGACGATCAGCAGCGACAGCAGAATGATGATCGAGAGTACGGGAACGGCGACCCACATCGTGAGATAGCCGAGCGCTCCCCCAACAAGCCAACCAAAGACGCCCCCGGCTGCACTCAGCTGCTCGGGGTTGTCCCACGGGTTCGGGTTGCCGCCGTAGAGGTGGCACAGGCCCGCGATCGACAGCACCGCGAGTGTGAGCCCCGTGGCAATGCGACGATTGTCGTGCACGCTTGATGGGTGGTTGAAGAGCCAGAGGGCGAACCCGACCATGATAATCGGCAGCCCGAACGCGACACGGCCGAATAGGCCACCGAACGACCACGCGTCGAGCGCCACAGCGAACGGCTGTCCGATGAAGAACCACTCGATGACCGCGCCGGCAACGGCGAGAAGCACGAGCAGCAACGGCACGCCATCGCGACGGTCTTCTGGGGCGAGTGGCTCGACTCGGAAGGCGCGAGCGGCGGCACCGATAGCGTGCGCGAGCCCATTCCAGGCGCGAACGACGATGCCTTCTGAGGGCGCGGGTTCGGCGAGCACCTTCGTTTTCGCGGTCGCTCGGGACGCCGTGGAGCGGGTACCCCGATCCGCGGTCTTGCCCGATTGCTGGCGCGACGAAGCTTTACTGGCCATGGTACGAGGGTACGTTCGACCGCCGACATTGGCGAGTTGACGCACCGAGACCGCCGGAATCGCCGCGAAGTTCCGCGGAAATCACCCCTGCCGAATCGACGAGCGACCGCCCGCTAGCGCCGCTTCAACGCGCGCACCGCACGCTTCGCGAGCGGCAGCCCCTTTGTCCACAGTGCGTACCCCGGCCCGGGGCGATCCCAGCTGCCCGCGAGAAGATTCTCGTGCGAGGCGAACCCGGTCTTGAACGTCGTGACGCCATCGTTGATGAGGCCGCCGAAGTCGTAGCGCTCGATCCCGAGCGACTTCATGTGCCTGATCACGTGCCATTTCAGCGCGTAATTGGCGCGCAGCCGCTGCCCCGTCTCGTCCATGCCGCCGTAGAGCTCGAACGCTGTGCGTTCCGACTTGGCCATGAACAGGAACGCAACGGGACGATCCTCGACGTAGGCCGCCCACACCGGGGCATCGTCTCCGAGCATCGTGAACACGTCGTGGTAGTAAGAATCTTCGTGGAGTCCGAAATCGGCGCGCTCGCTGGTCTCGCGGTACACCTCAAGGCACACGTCGAGCTGCTCGATCGTATCGACGGCGCGAATCTCTAGCGCGTCTTCTCGGCCCGACTTGCGAATGTACTGCCGATGCTTTTTCGACATGTCGCCCAGCAGATCGTCCTCGGAGTTCCGGAGGTCGAGAATCAGCGTGCGCGCGGGCAGCACGGTCGTTTCCGCCTCACGCCACTTCGAATCGAGTGCAAACTCGCCCGCGTTCTCGTCGGGCTCGATCGATACGGCGACCGCGCGCCGCGAACCGAGCACGTAGTCAGCAACGGCGTCAGCCACCGCGCCGGGGGCCGGCTGCTGAGACGGGCGGTCTGAATCAGCACTGTCGCGCGGCACGACGGGCCCCCGCGGGGCGTAGACGAACCCGCCGAGCGGGCCGGGCAGCGTGCGGGTCAGCAGCTGGCACGCCCCGACGACCCGCGCATCGGCATCCGCGCCGTCGCGCACGAGCACGCGCTCGGCGCTCCAGCGGTGCGCCGACTTCACGTCACCCCAGCCCCAGAGCTGCAGGGGGTGGCCGCCAAACTGCTTGACGGTCGAATCCCACTCCGCACGATCGGTGCAGGGGGTTACGGTGAGGGAGGTCACGAACGGGTCCTTCCAAGGGTTCGAGAAATGGTGCCGACGATGTCAGACACTTCTGACGACCTGAGCAATCGCAACACAACAAAATAGACCGCGGCGACGAGCAAGGCCTCGATGACGGCGAACGGTATCGCCTGCCACACGCTGAACTCAGGCGCGATGATGCGTCCAACGTATGTCGCGAGCAGCCCCACGACGATAGCCGGAACCGCGGCAATGGCGTACTTCGTCAGGCTCTGCGCAATGCGTCGACCGTCGATCTCGCCGATCTTGCGGCGCAGCAGCCAGGTAGCAATGATCGCTTCCACGATGGTCGCGAATGACCAGATCACCGCGAACGAGAGACCGATGTGGCGGGGGGCCACGACGATCGGCAGTAGCAGTGACAGCGCTATCACGATCACCATCTGAATCGTGGTGAAGATGAACGGTGTGCGCGTGTCTGAGAGCGCGTAAAACGCGCGCTGCACGACAAACAGAAAGCTGTAGGCCGCGAGGCTCACGGCGTACGCCATCAGCGCCTCGCCGAACATGTCAACCTGCTCAGGAGACGCGCCGAAGTTAATGACGCGACCGATGAACGGTGCAGCCGTCACGAGAATGACCGCCGCGTACACCATCACCAGCGTGATCTGACGCACGGACGCAGAGAAATCGCTGCGGAACTCGGCCATGCGACCTGTTTGGCCCCACTCAGCAAGTCGCGTGAAATACGCCGTCGCCAGCGAGACCGCAATCACGGAGTGTGGCATCATGAAGATCAGCCAGACGTTCTGCATCGCGCTCGTTGACGGCCCTTCGCCCGAGCCGATCGCCACGATGCGGTTCGTCACGATGCCGCCGAGCTGCATCACGATGACCATCGCGAGCGTCCAGGTCGCGAGCCGTGCTGTGTGCCCGAGACCGACGCCGCGCCACGCGAAATCAGGCCGGAAGCGAATGCCAGCCTTGCGCCAAGACACGAAGAGAATCAGTGCCTGGGCGACAATACCGAGCGTCGCGCTCCCGCCGAGCAGCGCAATCATGCCAGGGCTCCAGCTGGTCACTGCCACGTGACCCTTGGGGTCGGCCCCGAACATCGCGATAAACACCAGGATGCCGGCGATGGCGATCAGGTTGTTGAGCACGGGAGCCCAGGTGAACGGGCCGAAGTGGCGGCGCGCGTTGAGCACCTCCCCCATCACCGTATAGATGCCGTAAAACACGACCTGCGGCATGCACCAGTACGCAAAGGCAGTAGCGAGCGCGAGCTGATCCTCGCCCCAGCCGTCGACAGTCAGCCGAACGATCCACGGAGCGGCGGCCATCGCGAGACCGGTAATCACGACGAGAGCGGTGGTGACGAGCGTCAGAATCTTGTTGATGTACCCGGCGCCGCCGTCGCTGTTCTGCGCCGCCTTTACGATCTGAGGCACGAGCACGGCGTTGAGCACACCGCCCAGCAAGATCATGTAGACCGTGTTCGGCAGCAGATTGCCGTTCGCGAACGCGTCAGCTGAGCGCGCCCCTACTGACCCGATCGCGTACGCGAGCAGCATGGCTTTCGCCAAGCCGAGCACGCGTGACACCATCGTGCCAGAGGCCATCACCGCGCTCGCGCGGATGAGTCCTGCAGCCATTAGTAGTAGGGATCCTTCCGAATCGCGAGCGAGGCGCGGCGGGCGATACGATCACCGAGCTGCACCCACGCACGATACGCGAGCGGCTTGAGCGGCAGGTCAAAGGCACCGGCGTAGTCGGTAATCTCCGGCGCGAATGAACGTTTGAACTGGCCCACTCCGAACAGGGGGTGCTCACGATCGTCGACCCGGTCAGACGGCGGTGCGCCACAGAGATCGTGCACAGTTGCGCCGCGCTCGTTCGCCCAGCGCATGACCTCCCACTGCAGCGCGTGCGATGCACCGTAGGCAGTCTTGGCGCGCACCGACGCCCCGTCTTTGTACGTCGTCTTTTCGCCAAGCGCCATCGCGTACGCGCCGGCGACGAGCTCACCGTCGCGGTGCGCGAGGAACATCTGCCCGGCGTCTGCGCTCGCGAAACTCTGCCAGAACTCTCGGTAATACCGCTCAGAGCGCAGCACGAACCGGCCCTCGGCGGTCTCTTGCAGCAGCCGGTAAAGCGCCGCACTGTGCTCGCCCGTCGGCTCGACGCGGGTCACGACGATGCCGTCGCGTCCCGCGCGGTTGATGGCGTTGCGCGCTTTCTTGCCGAGCCGCGCGAATACCTCATCTTCAGTGCCCGACACGTCGACGAGAATCGTCGACGGATTCGGGATGATGCGCACGGTATCGACGTACCCAGCGGAGTGGATGGCGGGAATCGCATCCCGGCCGAGGCGCGGCTCGATTTTCAGCAAGAAAGCACCGCGGGATCGCGCCAGCCGCGCGACCGCCGCAGCGACTTCGAGCGTCTCAGCGACGTCCTCCCCCGCCGGGCCTGCCGGGAGGTGCCACCACTCTCCGAGCAGCGGCACCCGCTTCGCGAGCACGCCGACCGCGACCGGCGGATGGCCGATGCGATCAACGATCAGCGCGATGTCGCGATACCCGTTTTGGGTGCGCTTAATCTCGAGATACTGCTGGCCCGACCAGACCTCGCCGCCGCCTGGATTGGCTGCGACCAGCTCGTTCCACGCGGCGCGCTCGGCACCGATGGCCAACCGGGCGACGGCCGAAGCCGGAGCGGTTGCCACCTGTTACACCACCACCACGACAGGGAGGATCAGCGACTTGCGACGCAGCTTCGTGCCGACCCAGCGGCCAACGGTGCGGCGCGTGATCTGCTGCAGCGCGTGCGGATCGGTGACGCCGTCTTTCATGGCCTTTTCAAGCGCATCAGCGATCTGCGGCTTGACGTTGTCGAAGACGCGATCGTCTTCGGCTACGCCCTTGGCGTGAATCTCAGGACCCGAGATGATCTGGCCCATGGTCGTCTCGACGACGGTGATGACGGAGATGAATCCCTCTTCGGCGAGCGTGCGGCGATCGCTGAGGTCTTGGTCGGTCACGTGACCGACACTCTTGCCGTCGACGTAGATGAAGTCGATTTCGAGCTGGCCAACCTTGCGGGCGACGCCATCAACGAGGTCAACGACCGTGCCGTTTTCACCGATGATCGTGCGGTTCTGCGGCACGCCGGTCTGAATGGCCACGCCCGCGTTCGCGATGAGGTGACGGTACTCGCCGTGAATCGGCATCACGTTCTTCGGGCGCACAATGTTGTAGCAATACATCAACTCGCCCGCCGAGGCGTGACCGGAGACGTGCACCTTCGCGTTGCCCTTGTGCACGACGTTCGCGCCGAGCTTCATGAGGCCGTTGATGATGCGGTACACCGAGTTCTCGTTACCGGGAATCAGGCTCGAGGCGAGAATCACAGTGTCCTTCTCGCCGATCTCGACCTGGTGCTCCTGGTTCACCATGCGCGCGAGCACGGCCATCGGCTCGCCCTGTGAACCCGTCGACATGTAGACAATGCGCTCGTCAGGGATGTCGCCGCTCTTCTTGAGGTCAACGAGCACGCCCTCGGGCACTGTCAGGTAGCCGAGATCCGAGGCGATCTTCATGTTGCGCACCATCGAGCGGCCGAGCAGCACGACGCGGCGGCCGTTCTTCTGCGCGGCGTCGAGCACCTGCTGCACGCGGTGCACGTGGCTCGAGAAGCTCGCCACGACCACCTTGCCCGGCGCCTTTTCGATGACGCGTTCGAGCACGGGTCCGATGTCTTTCTCGAGCGCGGTGAAACCCGGCACCTCGGCGTTCGTCGAGTCCGTCATGAACAAATCGACACCCTCTTCACCGAGCCGCGCGAACGCGCGCAGGTCAGTGATGCGGCCGTCGAGCGGCAGCTGGTCCATCTTGAAGTCGCCGGTGCCGATGACCAGGCCGGCCTCGGTACGAATCGCGACGGCAAGCGCATCGGGAATCGAGTGGTTCACGGCGATGAATTCAAGGTCGAACGGGCCCGTGGTGATGCGATCACCCTCGGCGACCACGCGGGTCTCCGGGCGAATACGGTGCTCCTTCAGCTTCGCCTCGACAAACGCGAGGGTCAGCTTCGAGCCGATCAGCGGGATGTTCTCGCGGCGCTTCAGCAGGTATGGGACTGCGCCGATGTGGTCTTCGTGACCGTGCGTGAGCACGACCGCGACGATGTCGCCCAGCCGGTGCTCAATCTTCGAGATATCCGGCAGGATCAAATCGACGCCGGGCTGATGCTCTTCGGGAAAGAGCACGCCGCAGTCAACAACAAGCAGCTTGCCGTTGATTTCGTAGACCGTCATATTGCGGCCCACCTCGCCGAGGCCGCCGAGCGGCGTGATTCGGAGAGTTCCCGCTTCGAGAGCGGGCGGGGTCATTACGGGGTTGGGCACTGAGCCTCCTGTTATTAGCGGGTGGTGCCTGCAATCTGGGGCAGGGCACCGCCGGCAGCCGCGTTGCGGTCCGGCCTGAAGTTTGACAAGTCGACGCCGGGGGCGTCGGTGATGAGCGCGAGTTCGTCCTCGATGAGGGCGGCTTCCCACTCTTCTGGGCCCACGAGCGGCAAGCGCACGCGCGGGCTTCCGATACGGCCGAGGCCGTGCAGGATGTACTTCGCGGCGACGGTGCCGGGAACGTGGGTCATGACCGCGCGCACGAGCGGCTCAAGCTGCTGATGCACGGCGCGCGCAGTGTGCAGGTCTCCCGCGTTCACTGCGTCGATAATGGCGCGGTACGGGGCAGCGGCTACGTTCGCCGTCACACCGATGAGACCGGTAGCCCCGATCGACAGGTGCGGCAGCACGTTGGCATCGTCGCCCGAGAAGTACATCAGGTCGGTCTGATTCAGCACCCGACTGACCTCGCTGAAATCGCCCTTGGCGTCTTTCACCGCGAGAATGTTCGGGTGCTTTGCGAGCCGCAAAATCGTCTCGTACTTGATCGGCACGCCGGTGCGACCGGGAATGTCGTACAAAATGACGGGCAGGTCCGTCGCGTCAGCGACCATGCGGAAGTGCGTGAGCAGACCCGCCTGCGTGGGCTTGTTGTAGTAGGGGGTGACGATCATTACGCCGTCAGCACCGGCCTTTTCGCTGGCGCGGTACAGCTCAATAGCGTGCGCAGTTTCGTTCGAGCCACCGCCGGTGATGATTTTCGCGCGACCGCTCGAGACCGACTTTGCGACCTCGACGAGCTTGAGCTTCTCGGGGTCGGTCAGCGTGCTCGTCTCACCGGTCGTGCCGGTGACCACGATGCCGTCTGCCCCACTGGAGATGCAGTCGTCGATGTGCTTCTCGGTCGCAGCCCAATCCACTTCACCGTCAGCCTGGAACGGCGTGATGAGTGCGACGAGGACCTGACCGAAAGGATTCTCTGCGTGTGCCACGTGACTAGGCTACCTGACGATCCCCCGGCGAGCGCTCTCGGCGCCACCGCTCGAACCGATACTCGAGCCCGGTGCGCGACGTTTCGCGGGTTCCCGGGTCGACGAGGGTCCACCCCGGGCCGATCTCGGGCGCAAAAGTATCGGCGTCTGGAACATCGAGTTCGATCTTCGTCACGACGAGTTCGTCAGCGAGGGGCATCCCTGCGCGGTACAGCTGGCCACCGCCCATGATCCACACGCGATCCTGCGCCTCAGCCGTGCCCTCGGGGCCCGTGAACATTGCAAGCGCCTGCTCGAGGGACGGGACCACCGAGGCGCCAGGAGCGTCGAACGCCGCATTACGGGTCACCACGATGTTTGGCCGCCCCGGCAGCGGGCGAAATCGCTCGGGCAGTGACTCCCATGTGGCCCGTCCCATAATGACGGGAGCCCCGAGCGTCTGCTGCTTGAAGAAAGCGGCATCCTCTGGCAGGCGCCAGGGCATGTCGCCATCGCGGCCAATGGCGCCACCGTGGGCCTCAGCCCAGATCATTCCGAGCAGCATGTTAGACGGCGACCGGTGCCTTGATGCCGGGGTGGTGCTCGTACCCCACGACCTCGAAGTCATCGAGCGTGTAGTCGAGAATGGACGCGGCCTGACGAATCTCGATCTTCGGGTACGGGAACGCGTCACGCGCGAGCTGGCGCTCAACCTGCTCAACATGGTTGTCGTAGATGTGGCAGTCGCCGCCGGTCCACACGAATTCGCCCGGCTCAAGACCGGTCTGCTGCGCAACCATCAGCGTGAGCAGCGCGTACGACGCGATATTGAAGGGAACCCCGAGGAACATGTCGGCGGAGCGCTGATATAGCTGGCACGAGAGCTTGCCATCTGCAACGTAGAACTGAAAAAAGGCGTGGCACGGCGCGAGCGCCATGTCATCGAGGTCGGCCACGTTCCAAGCCGACACAATGATGCGACGCGAGTCCGGGTTTGAGCGCAACTGCTCGATGACGTTCGCGATCTGGTCGATGTGCTCCCCAGACGGCGTCGGCCACGAGCGCCACTGCACGCCATACACCGGGCCGAGGTCGCCGTTGTCGTCTGCCCACTCGTCCCAAATGCTGACGTCGTGCTCTTTCAAGAAGGCTGTGTTGCCCTCGCCACGCAAAAACCACAGCAGTTCAATCGCGACGGACTTGAAGTGGACACGCTTCGTCGTAATCAGCGGAAACGACTCGGCCAGGTCAAAGCGGATCTGGCGCCCAAACAGGCTCCGGGTGCCCGTACCGGTGCGATCCGACTTCGCCGTACCGTGCTCGTATACCTCGCGCAGCAGGTCTTCATAGGGGGTCAGGATCGCGTTTGCACTCACAGCGAGCAGTCTATCGCGGCTCTGCTGCACGGCTGGCTGGTTGACGCGAGTTGCCCTTGCGTTCACGTTTCGAACCGAGCATCTCAAAGTCCGCTCGCGAAATGAAGTCATCGGAAGACTCGCCCGGCTCCCACTCCGCAATGCCGTACGACCACCGCGGCAGCGCGACTTCCTCGTGCATGCGCTCGGCGATCGAACGCGCGAGAGAGGCGTCGGCGTCAACGAGCAGCAGCACAAATTCATCTCCACCGAATCGGGCGAAAATGTCTTGCGGTCGAGATCGCTCCTGCATGCTTCGAGAGAACTGCTGCAACACGCGATCGCCCTCGATGTGTCCCTTGCGATCGTTGACCTGCTTGAAGTCGTCCAGATCGAGGTACAGCATCGTAAGTGGTTTACCGCTGCGCAGTGACGACGCAACAGCGCGATCGAGCAGTCGCCTGAACCCGCGCGGGTTCCAGACGTCGCAGAGCGGATCAGTGATCGATGTGCGCTCGAGCCGTCGCTTGAATTCGCCGATCAACTCACCGAGCACCAGTCCGGTCACCGTGATAGTCATCAGCACAGACGCGACCGAGGGGCCGAACTTCAACAGAATCAGCACATCGACGAGCACGATCCACGAATATCCGAGCACGCGCGCGAACCACATCGGCATGAACCAGACGAGGTAGAGAAAGAACGGCCCGAACAGTACCGCTGTGTTCAGAGCCCTGACCGCGTTCGGCGAGATCAGCACAGACGGCACGACAATGATCAGCGCGATGGTCATCAGTGTGCCAGCTGCGCGCGTCGGGAACCGGTTACCCGCGATGAGCACTGCGACGCACGCAACCAGGCACACGATCGACACGGCGATGAGGTCGGGGCGCACATCACCCGCGGGCAGAAACACCGTCGAGTTCGCGGCGGAGAAAATCATGCCCGATGCGAAGAACGCGGCGGTCGCGACCGACCTGTCGTTCTGGCGCGCGAAAATCGCCCCGAACATCGCCCCCATGACCCACCCGCTCTCAGAACCACCGAGCCTACGTCATCGTGCTCAAAAACGCACGGGTAGCGGCGAATTGCGTGAAGCTTGCGAGATCTCAGATGACTCTGAACCTGGCGACGAGTCGACTGCCTTAGGAGCCGAGCCCATCGTCGAACACCGGCATCGCCGACGTGTCTGACGACGCATCCACCCGCGACAGCACGCGTCCGCTAAAGAACTCGGGCGACGACTTCGCCTGCACAAACATCAGAATGACGCCGATACCGAGCACGGCGACGCCGATAATGCCGACGAGGCCGACCCCGAACAAGTGGCTGCCTGATCCGGCATCCGGGCTCATTGCATCAACCGTGGTCTTTACGAACACAACGAGCAGTAGCAGCCCGCCGATACCCGGCAGCACCATCTTTGAAATCACGGCCCCGACGCCCTCGCGCACAGCCGTCTTGCGGAAGTACCACGGGCTCGCGAGCGCCGTGATCCCGTAGTAGAAGCAGACCATCATGCCGAGCGCCGTGATGGTGTCCCACAGCACGTCCTCGCTGATGAAGCGCATTACCGCATAGAACACCGATGCGACGAGCGACGACAGCAGGAGCGCGACGTGCGGCGACTTGTACTTCGGATGCACGCGCTTGATGGCTGGCGGCAGCGCGCGGTAGTGAGACATGGCGAGCAGCGTGCGCGCGGGCGAAATCGCGGTCGAGTTAATTGACGCCATCGCGCTCACGAGAATCGCGAGCGAGAGCAGGATCGCCGCGGGTCCCATCACGGGATGTGCGAGGGCGGCGAAAACGTTCTCAACGATCGCCGAGTTGCCAAGGCCGGTCGGGCCATCACCCACGCCCGCAAACGCGACGGTCGCCGTAGCGGTGCCGACGTAGAGCACAACGAGGATGCCGACGAGAATCATCGCGGCCTTGCTCTCGGTCGACAGGCGACCCTTGGAGGGCTTTGTTTCCTCGCCCATAGTGAGCACCGTGTCCCAACCCCAGTACACGAAGATCGATACGGCAATGCCGGCTGCAAATGCGCTGAAGCTACTGACTTCGAACGGGTTAAACCACGACAGCTCGGGCATCTTGCCCTCGACGTTGGCGGGATCACCCGCGCCCACGAACATGGCGACGATAAACCACACCATCACGCCCATCTGGAAGATGACGGTGATGTACTGGAACACCTTCGTCGAGGTCATGCCACGATACGAGATGAGGGTCGCGAGTGCCATGAAGCCGAGGCAGACAGCAATATTGATGAACTTGTTGTCGGCGATGTCCGCGATCGAGGGATCGTTGACCATGATCGCGATCGACTGAAACAGGAATTCGACGGCGATGCCCGCGAGGTTCGACAGCACGAGCACGGTTGCAGCGACGAGCCCCCAACCCGCCATCCAGCCGACCCACGGGCCGAACGCCCGGGTTGCCCAGGTGAACGAGGTGCCGGAATCGGGCATCGCGGCGTTCAGCGCCCGGTAGCCGAGCGCGACGAGCAGCATCGGGATGAAGCCCATCAGGAAGATCGCCGGGGTCTGATAGCCGACCTCGCTCGCCGCCGGACCGATCGCCGCCGTGAGCGTGTACGCGGGGGCACACACCGAGAGTCCGATCACGAGCGCTCCGAGCACGCCCACAGTGCCAGACGGGAGCCCCTTCTTGCTGATGCCGCTGACGGAGTCGAGCGTCCGCGTCGCGGGTTCCGGGGCGTTGAGATCGTACTTCGCCATGTCACCTTTCCAGACTGAGGGCATCATTGCGCATGCCAGAAAGTTCCGGTCGTGGCGGCCCGGGCATCGAGTCTATGCACTCTGCCAAAGATTCACGAAACGCGGAAGCTATGCCCGAAGATCCTGCCGTTCAAACGCGATCGCTTGACGGATCGCGCCACGGGCGCGCTTCCGATCCCCGCACGCGTCGTAGACAATTCCGAGACGCATCCATGCACGCCACGATTCAGGCTCCGCTTCGACCGCGTCGCGGTATCGCGGAAACGCCGCATCGGCGTCAGCGCGATCCGGCCTGCCAGATGGTCGCGTGGACACCGGTTCCTCGGGGAGCGCGCCCTCGGCTTCGAGACGGTCGGCGAGACGCGTCGCCTGGCTACCGAACAGGATCTCGCGCATCAACGCCCACGCACCGATCAACGGCAACACGATCATTGCGATGCCCATGATTACGGCGATCACGTCACCCGAACCGAGCAGCGCGATCGCGCGGATACCGACGAACACGAAGTAGAGCACCAGCACGGCGCTCATGATGGACACGCCTATGATCGCGCGGGTGCGGGCGTTCATCGATTGCCGCCGTTCGCGGCGGCTGAGCTGGCTGAGCTGGCTGAGCTGGCTGAGCTGGCTGAGCTGGCTGAGCTGGCTGAGGCGAGATTACCCAGGCCGAGTATCGCGTCGAGGCCGACGGTGAGGCCGCGCGCGTCGACGATCGCTTCGAGCGCTGCCCGCACTCCCGCCCGGTATGCCTCGTTGGAGTGGGTGTCGTGGGTGATCGTGAGCACTTCGCCCGGGCCGCCGAAACGCACCTCCTGCTTAGCGACAACGCCGGCGAGTCGCAGGCTGTGCACCGGGATCCCAGCGACGAGCTCACCGCGCGCGGGCTGCTCAGCAAACGGCGCCGCGATTGGCTTACCACCGCGCGCCTCGGCCATCACTTCAGCGGTGCGCACCGCGGTACCGCTCGGCGAATCAACCTTGCCAGGATGGTGCGCTTCAATAATCTCTGCCGCATCGAAAAATGGTGCCGCGATGCGCGCGAGCGTTGTACCGAGGACCGATCCGAGCGAGAAGTTCGGCACCACGATCACGCCGCGTTCGGGAGCCCCATTGAGCTTCGTCTCGAGCGTCGCGAGGCGCTCCGCCGACCAGCCGCTCGTGCCAACGATAACCTGCTGGCCATGCGCGAGCGCGCGATCGACGAGCTCGGGCGATGCATCGGGGTGGCTGACGTCGAACAATACCGCCGCGTCTGCGCCCTCCTCGGGGCTCGAGGTACTGCGCAGGCGCGCCGCCAGTTCGAAACCCGGGTGCTCGTCAATGACCTCGCACACCAACCGGCCGAGCCGGCCCGTCGAACCCGAGACCGCTACACGAATCGTCATGCTCCCAGGGTACCGCTCGCGGAGCGGGGGAATGACGCGGTCGTGGGCGGGGATCCCGCGCCCGTCCTCGCTCAGCCGTGCGCCGACAGCGATGAACGCGAGGCGTCGCCCACCGCGACCACCGTGAGTGGCCGGGCGGCGAGAATACCCGCGACCTCGCGAATGTCGGCGGGAGTCACCGCGGCGAAGCGTTCAAGCGAGGTATCGAGGTCGAACAGCTCGCCACTGCCGAGTTCGGCGCGCGCGAGTCGCCCCATCCGGGTGTCGGAGTCCTCGAGTGCGAGCGCTGTCGATCCGGCGATTTGACCGAGCGCGCGCTCAAGCTCATCAGCGGAGATTTCAGTATCGGCGAGCTTGCGCAGCTCGACGCGGCTGAGCTCAATGACGTCGGCGGCCTTCTCTGGAGCCGTTCCCGCGTACATCGCGAACAACCCCGAGTCAGAGTAGCTCGCGCCAAACGAATAGGCAGTGTACGCGAGCCCGCGCTTCTCGCGAATCTCCTGGAATAGCCGGCTCGACATGCCGCCTCCGAGCACCGAGTTCATGATGCCGTAAGCGAAGCGGTGCGGATCGTTCGCGCTGAAGCCGTGCGTGCCGATCAGCAGATTCAACTGCTCTGAGGGACGCTCGGTGATCTGCACGCGGGGCTCCGCGGTCATGGCCGAATCGAGCGACGCGGCCTCGCGCACAGCCGTGTCGACCAGCTGCGTGCGGCGCACCGGCGCGGCGCTGCCGTCCGTGTGCCAGCGGGTCTCGGGCGATGCGTTGAGCGCTGCCACGATTTGGGCGACGAGCTTGTCGTGATCAACTGCTCCGGCGGCGGTCACCACGAGCGTCGACGGATCGTACCGATCGCGGTAGTGCCGATCGACGTCTGCGCGGTTCGCTTCCTTGATTGTCTCGGGCCAGCCGCCAATCGGACGACCGAGCGGGTGCTCGCCGAGCACTGCCTCGAAGAACCGCTCGTTGGCAACGTCGGCGAGATCGTCGGCCGCCATTGCGAGCTCCTCGAGGATCACCCCGCGCTCTGTCTCGAACTCTTCACCGTCGAGCACCGAGTTCGCGACCATGTCGCTCAGCATCGTGACGGCGACGTCGAGGTCAACGTCGCGCACCTTCGCGTAATAGCAGGTGTACTCCTTCGCGGTGAGCGCATTGTGCTCGGCGCCAATCCGATCGAATTCGGTGGCAATTGTGAACGCGTCGCGCGTCGGAGTCCCCTTGAACAGCAGGTGCTCAAGAAAGTGCGTCGACCCCAAGCTGCCGGGGGCGTCGGGGCGCTCAGCCTGTTCGTCGCGCGAGCCAACGCCAATCCAGAATCCGATCGACGCGCTGCGTGCGCCCGGCATGCGCTCGGTCAGCACACGGAGCCCGCTCGGATGCACGGTGCGCCGCACCAGCCCGCCTCCCAAATCGGCAGACAGTTCGGCTTGATCGAGGGGCAGTTGGATCGGTTCACGCATGCGTCTCAGCCTAGGCCCTCGGTGCCGGTGGTGTGCTCGGTGGGGTGCCCCGGTCCCCCGGACCCGGCTTCGGCCCGCTCCGCCGTGCTCCGCCGCTCCGGCCACCCGCCGCTCCGCCCGCTCCGTTCCGGCCCGCTCCGGCCCGCTCCGCTCCGGCCCGCCCCTGGAGGCGACAGAAACTCCGCTTAAAACCCGGTTATCCCCGGAGTTTCTGTCGCCTCCATGAATCGCGGGGCCCGAACCGCGCCTGGTGGCGACAGAAACTCCGCCTAAAACGGGTTTATGGGCGGAGTTTTTGTCGCCTCCAGGGGGGGGGGAAGGGACGGGCGGAACGGGCGGAACGGACGGGACGGGCGGGACGGGCGGAACGGGCGGGACGGGGAGGATCGGTGATCTCGGGCGCCGAGTTATCCACAGCGGCTCGCTTGCACGGTCGTTTCTCGCACGGGTCTGTGGAAACTGTAGGCGCCACTTTTCGATCCTCGTCAGGCTTTCGGCATGCGGAAACTCTCCCCGATCCCCCACCTCACAGCCGACCCGAAAACAGTTCACGATCTCCTCGCCGCGGGCACACCCCGGTGGCGGTTACACGCCGCTGACGTCGAGCGACCGATACACGGTGTCGTCATGCGGCAGCACAACCTGCCCGCGACATCGAAGCTGTACCTCGGGCTCGCACTCAAGCTGCATCGCGGCCAGTTCTTTACGCGACGAACTGCTGCGCGCATGCACGCGATGCCGGTTGCCCGCACGAGCGACGATCGCATCGAGCTCGGGGCTATCCGCCCCTCCCGGCCGTTGCGACGACCGCAAACGACTGGACACCAACTTCGCCCTGGAGCGCTCGGCCGAATACCCGAGACGTCTCCGTGGCTCCCGAGTATTCCGGATACGTGGTGCCTCCTCGCCCAGGTCGCGGGCCGCGCCGAGTTACTCGCCGCGGGAGACTGGGCGATATCAGGCGTGTCGCGCTTCGACAGGCCTCCATCAACACGACGCGGGCTTGTTGCGGCGGCTGCGAGGTTTGCCGGTACGAACGGCACTGAACTTCGCCGAGAGATTTTGCCGCTCATTCGAGTTGGCGCCGAGTCACCGGCCGAGAGCGAGCTGCGGCTAGTACTCGCAGACGCCGGGCTGCCTGAACCAACGATTCAGTGTCCTGTGCGCGTCGCCGGTCGGACTCTTCACGCCGATCTCGGGTACCCGGCCCTCAAGATCGCGATCGAGTACGAAGGGGCGTATCACTTCGGCAGTGATGCGGTAGAGCAGGCCAGGCGCGACATCACGCGAGTTCGTGCGATGGAGGCCGCCGGATGGCGAGTGTTCAGGGTCACGTCACACGACCTGCGCAATCCGACGGCGCTCATCCGCGAGCTTCTCGCCGCAATTGACGCTGCTGAACGTGTCAGCGAGGAGTGAGAGCGTGCGCACGCATCCCGCAGGCGACAGAATGTCCGCCGAAACGAGCCTTTTAGGCAGAGTTTCTGTCGCCTCCAGGCGGGTTGGGGGCGGCTCACACGCGGCGGTAGGTGGTGCCCGGTGCACGCGGCCCAGAACCAGCGATGCCCGCCGGGTCCCGCGAGAAGCGGGGCCCGGCGGGCATCGGTGTCGAGCTGAGCGGTTACTCTGCTGCGGGAGCCTCTACGGCGCCCTCAGCGGGAGCAGCAGCTGCCTGCTCCTCGAGCACGGGCTCGAGCGAGAGCTTGCCGCGATCATCGGTCTTCGTGATCTTCACGAGGATCTTCTGACCGACAGACAGCACGTCGTCAACGCTCTCGATGCGCTTTCCGCCAGCGAGCTTGCGCACCTCAGAGATGTGCAGCAGGCCGTCCTTGCCCGGGAGCAGCGAAATGAACGCACCGAACGCGGCGTTCTTCACGACCGTACCCAGGTACTGCTCGCCCACCTCGGGGTTCTGCGGGTTGGCGATCGCGTTGACCTGCGCACGAGCAGCCTCAGCTGCCGGGCCGTCGGTCGCGCCGATGTAGACGGTGCCGTCATCGTCGATGGAGATGTCAGCGCCAGTCTGATCCTGGATGCCGTTGATCGTCTTGCCCTTGGGGCCGATCAGCTCACCGATCTTGTCGACCGGGATGTTGACCGTGATCACGCGGGGCGCGGTCGGAGCCATCTCGTCGGGGACGTCGATCGCTTGGTTCAGCACACCCAGGATCGTGAGGCGGGCCTCGTGAGCCTGCGTCAGCGCGCCCTTGAGCACGTCAGCGGGGAGGCCGTCGAGCTTGGTGTCGAGCTGAATAGCGGTGATGAACTCGGAGGTGCCAGCGACCTTGAAGTCCATGTCGCCGAGTGCGTCCTCGGCACCGAGAATGTCGGTGAGGGCGGCGTAGCGGGTCTCACCATTGTGCTCGTCCGAGACGAGGCCCATGGCGATGCCTGCGACGGGTGCGCGCAGCGGCACGCCCGCGTTCAGCAGCGACAGGGTCGAAGCGCAGACAGATCCCATCGAGGTGGAACCGTTCGACGACAGCGCCTCAGAGACCTGGCGAATCGCGTAGGGGAAGTCCTCGCGGCTCGGCAGCACCGGCACGAGTGCGCGCTCGGCCAGGAAGCCGTGCCCGATCTCGCGACGCTTGGGCGAACCAACGCGACCGGTCTCACCGGTCGAGTACGGCGGGAAGTTGTAGTGGTGCAGGTAACGCTTGCTGGTGATCGGCGACAGCGAGTCAATCTGCTGCTCCATCTTCAGCATGTTCAGCGTGGTGACGCCCAGAATCTGGGTCTCACCGCGCTGGAAGATCGCGGAGCCGTGCACGCGCGGGATGACCTGAACCTCTGCGTCGAGCGCGCGGATGTCGCTCGTGCCGCGACCGTCCATGCGGACGCCCTCGGTGAGCACGCGGCTACGCACGATGTCCTTGGTGACCGACTTGTAAGCGGCGGAAACCTGGCCGTTAGCCGAATCGGGAAGGGTCCCGGCCTCGACCTGCGCGGCGATGCCCTCCTTGACGCGAGCCTTCAGTGCGTCGTCAGCGTTCTGGCGCTCCTGCTTGTCAGCGATCTGGTAGATCGGAGCAAGCTCAGTGCGTGCGAGCGCGTCGACCGCGGCGAGCACCTCATCGGTGTACGGGAGGAAGACGGGGTAGTCCGCGATCTCCTTCGCCGACTGCGCTGCGAGCTCGGACTGAGCCTTGCAGAGCTGCGCGATGAACGGCTTCGCCGCATCGAGACCAGCTGCAACAACGGCCTCGTTCGGCTTGGTTGCGCCTCCGCGAATGAGCTCCCAGCTGTGCTCAGTGGCCTCAGCTTCGACCATCATGATCGCGACGTCGTCGTTGCCGTTCTTGTCAGTGACAACACGGCCAGCCACGACGAGGTCGAAGACCGCGTCCTTCAGCTGCTCGACGTTCGGGAATGCAACCCACTGATCACCGATCAGGGCGAGGCGCACGCCTGCGATCGGGCCAGAGAACGGGAGGCCCGAGATCTGGGTCGATGCGGAAGCAGCGTTGATTGCCAGCGCATCGTAGAACTCGCCCGGGGCGATCGACAGCACGGTGATAACAACCTGGACCTCGTTGCGCAGACCACTCACGAAGGAGGGGCGCAGCGGGCGGTCGATCAGGCGGCAAACAAGGATCGCCTCGGTCGAGGGGCGGCCCTCACGACGGAAGAACGAGCCGGGGATCTTGCCCGCAGCGTACGAACGCTCTTCGACGTCAATGGTCAGCGGGAAGAAGTCGAAGTGATCCTTCGGCTGCTTCGAGGCGCTGGTTGCCGAGAGGAGCATTGTCTCCTCGTCGAGGTACGCAGCGACTGCGCCCTGGGCCTGCTGCGCGAGCCGGCCAGTTTCGAAACGGATGGTGCGCTTGCCGAATGTGCCATTGTCGAGCACAGCTTCGGCGAACTTGATTTCAGGACCCTCCACGGGTTCTCCTTACTCACGAGAGCACGCGACGGACAGTCGGATCGCGCAGCCTGCTGCTGCGGACGACCGCGGATGCTGATGTTCAGTAGACGACCACCCTGCGCAGCGCTGCTCGCGAAACCAGAGGGATCCACCACCGAAGACCAGCCCGCCAGCCGGCGTGCTCGGTTCTTCGTTGACACGGGCAGTTGCCCGCAGTCACAGAATAGCACCAGGGGCTGGCAAAGCGCAGGATCATGCCGCTCCAGCTTCCAACCGCGCAGTGCCGCCGCGCGGCGTTCAGATCCCTGCATTGCCGTGCTGCTCGCCGATCAGGTTCGCAGCGAACATACGCTCGAGGCACTCGCCCGACAGCCCGGCACGGCGAAGCGCCCGCAATTTCGCGATCGCGGCCTCGGCGGTGAGATCCGCTCCCCCAATCACGCCCACCGCGGCGAGCGCCGCGCCGACCGCGTAGCGTGTGAGGTCAACCTCGCCGTGCTCGCACCGCGTGACGGCGAGCACCGGCGTTCCGCGGTCCCGCGCTTCGCGCAGCACAGAGAGCGCCGCGGAGTGAACGAGCGGCGCGGTGCCCGCGCCGTAGCACTCGAGCACGAGGCCATCCGGAAACACCTCGAGTGCGGTCGCGAGCAGAGCCGCCGGGAGCCCCGGAACCATCGTGAGCATGCCGATGCGGGGTGCAGGCGCGCGGGCGGCGCGCGAGAGCGCGCTTGCGAGCTCATTACTCACTCCGGCAGCGGGGGCCACCAACGGGCGGCGCGCGACAAAAGCGTCGCACTGCTCGCTCGACCGCTTCACGGCCCGGACGGCGGGCAGAATCGCACCGCCGAAGACGATCCGCACGCCGCCGGTATCACTCGTCATTGCTTCGGCGAGTGCATCGCCGAAGTTCCCCTCCGCGTCTCCGGCCGGGGTACCAAGCGGGTGCTGAGCGCCAGTGAAGACGATCGGAATCGCGAGATCAGCGACGGCGAATGCTGTCTGGGCGGCGCTGTGCGCAAGTGTGTCGGTACCGTGCACCACGAGCACGCCCCGAAATCCCCCACCCTGAGTCTCGCCCGCGGCGACCCGCTCGCGAATAATGTCGGCGATCTCAAGCGCTGTGCCGTGTCCGGCTTCGGCGCTATCGATGATGCGTTCGGGCTCGACGAGCTCCCAGGCGATCGCCTGTCCAAGGTGCGCCGACGAGGTCCGCATCAGCGTTTCGAGTTCAACGTGGAGATCCGCCTGCGCCGCGAGGCCGTTGCCCGCGTCGCGCATGCCGAATGTGCCGCCGCAGTACACCAGCAGCAGGCGGGTCGGCCGGCCTTCCTCGCTCACTGGTCGTTGTGCCCGGGCGACCGGTCATCGTGCTCAAGCGCTGCGTCCGGGATCGCGAACGCTGCGGTGAACGCTGACGCGTTGATCCGGCGTCGCACGATGAACCAGCCCAGCACCATGAGCACCACAACACCGAGGAAGACAAGCAGCGTGATCTGGCCCACGGCAGCATCGAGCGCCATCAACACCACGATCAGCACTAAGAAGACGAGGGTGACTGCGTTGGTGACCGGCGCGAACGGGAGACGGTAGTTTGGCCTCGACTCACCGGTGCGCCGTGTGCGCCGCACGTACAGCCAGTGGCAGACCATGATCGATGCCCAGGTGCCCACAATGCCGATCCCCGCCAGGTTTAGCACGATGTCGAACGCGCGAGCGGGAACGATGAAGTTCAGTCCGACGCCGAGCACGCCGATCGCAGCCGTGATCATGATGCCACCGTACGGAGCGCCGGCCTTGTTCAAGCGTTTCGCAAAGGCGGGCGCCGTGCCCGCGACCGCCATCGAGCGCAGCGTGCGCCCGGTCGCGTAGAGGCCGGCGTTCAGGCTCGACATTGCCGCGGTGAGCACGACGACGTTCATGATGTCGCCCGCGTACGGTACGCCGATCGAGTTCATGACGGTGACGAACGGGCTCTCCGAACCCGAGTACGCGTTCCACGGCAGCAGCAGCGTGAAGAGAATCACCGACCCGGCGTAAAACAGCACGATGCGCCACATAATCGAGTTCACGGCCTTCGGGATCGCCGCGCGTGGATTCTCGGACTCGCCCGCTGCGACCCCCACCATTTCAGTGCCGCCGAATGCGAAGACCACACCGAGAGCGATCACGAACATGGCTCCGACGCCGTTCGGGAAGAAGCCACCATTGTCGGTGATGAGCGAGAAGCCAGGGGTGTGACCGTCGACCGGCGTCTGCGTGACTACGAGGAAGATACCGATGACGCCGAACGCGACGATTGCACCGACCTTGATGATCGCGAACCAGTACTCCATCTCACCGAACAGCTTCACCGACGCGACGTTCATAGCGAAGACAATCGCGAGTGCGATGAGCGCGAGTAGCCACTGCGGCACGGGCACGAAGACTGCCCAGAAGTGCATGTACAGCGCCACCGCCGTGATGTCGGCGATGACCGTGGTTGACCAGTTCAAAAAATAGAGCCAACCAACGGCGTATGCACCTTTCTCCCCCATGAACTCGCGGGCGTACGAGACAAATGCACCCGACGACGGCCGGTACATCACGAGCTCGCCCAGCGCCCGCACCACGAGAAACGCGAAGAGGCCGCAAATGATGTAGACGAATGCGAGCGAAGGACCGGCGATCTCCATGCGGCCGCTGGCGCCGAGGAATAGGCCGGTTCCGATCGAACCGCCGATCGCGATCATCGTGAGGTGACGGCGCTTCAGCCCTCGGTGATACCCGTCATCGCCCTGGTCGACCGCTGCCGCGACAGCGACGGGTGAGTCCGTCGGCGTCGCTTCATTCGAAAGAACTTCGTCGTTCATGAGTCGTGACCCTTCTCTGCGTCAGCGGCGGCGCGCCCTCGCGAACCTGTCCGGCTGTCAGACAGATTACCTGAATGAGGGAAAAACTCAATATTCTTATCCCAGTAGATCCGCGCCGACGCCGACACTCGACCTGCGAGCCCGCGTTGCGCTCCCGAAAGGTCACTCATGCACTCCCCCGTACAGCGCGTCAGCGCGACCGAGGCCGCCTTCCGCGCAATCCGCGATCTCATCGACGACGACGCGATCACCTCTGGCGATCGGCTTCCAGGCGAACTCTCTCTCGCGAAGCAGTTTGGGGTCAGTCGGTCGGTCGTACGTGAAGCGCTCCACGCCTGCTCAACGCTCGGTCTCACGGAGACGCGCAGTGGCAGTGGCACGTACGTCGTCTCAAAGACGCCCTCCGGCGTGTCTGAGTTCGGCGGGTTCGACCCCGACGAGCTGATGGAGGCGCGCATTCACGTCGAGGTGCCGACGGCCGGGCACGCCGCGGAGCGGCGCACCGACGTGCAGCTCGAGGCGATGCAGCGACTGCTCGGCCGCATGCTGGAGACGACGGTGCTACACGAGTGGGTGCGGCTCGACCGCGACTTTCACACCCTGGTTGCTGAGGCGAGCCACAACTCGGTGCTGCTCAGCATCACAGCATCGATGCGCCGGTCGCTCGACCTGCAGTCGGAGTTTCTCAACATCACGCAGGCACGACAGCTCGACTCAGACGTCGAGCACGCCGAGATTTACGCCGCCATTGAGGCTGGCGACCGGCTCGGCGCCGAGCGCGCAGCGCTGCAGCACATCGACGCGGTTGCGTCGGCGATCCGCGCGGGCCGGTAGCGCACGAAGTAGCGCAACCGGTGAAGCAGGAAGTAGCGCAGGAAGCCGGGCAACAAGCAAAAGGTGGGCGCGGGCTCAATGCCCGCGCCCACCCACCCAGCCAGTGCTACAGCGTGTTGATGCTGATGGTGTGCAGGCTCTCAGCGCCGATGGCGCCGCGCAGTGCGCCGATCAGAGCCTCTTCGACGGGAGCGTCCACCGAGAGCACTGAGAGCGCGGTGCCGTGCTTCTCGTCGCGGGCAATCTGCAGACCGGCGATATTCACGCCGGCCTCACCGAGCACGCCACCGTACGTCGCGACGATGCCGGGACGGTCGACGTAGCTGAAGACGATCAAGTGATCCGGGATCGGCAATTCGACCTCGTAGCCGTTGATCTCAACGATCTTCTCGACCTGCTTGGGCCCGGTCAGCGTGCCAGAAACCGAGATCGGCGTACCGTCGGTGAGCGCTCCGCGAATCGTGATGACGTTGCGGTAGCTCTCGGAGAGCGAATCGACGGTGAACCGTACGTCAATGTTGCGCTGCTCAGCGAGCAGCGGCGCGTTCACGTATGAGACGGGCTCGCTGACGACCTTCGAGAACAGCCCCTTGAGGCCCGCGAGGCGAAGCGCGTGCACATTGTGCTCGGCGAGTTCGCCGTGCACCTCGATGTCGACCGACGCAATCGCACCATCGGCGAGGCCAGCAAACACCTGGCCAAGCTTCTCGGTGAGCGGAAGGCCCGGGCGCACGTACTCATCGATTGCGCCACCGGCAAGGTTGACCGCGTCGGGCACGAGATCACCCGCGAGTGCGAGCCGCACCGATTTCGCAACCGACACCCCCGCCTTCTCTTGAGCCTCATCGGTCGAAGCGCCGAGGTGGGGCGTCACGTTGACGTTCGGCAACCCGGTCAGGCGGGTGTCGGCCGGGGGCTCCTGCACGAACACGTCAAGAGCGGCACCCGCAATCTCACCCTGAGCGAGGGCGTCAGCGAGGGCATCCTCGTCGATGAGCCCACCGCGTGCAACGTTCACGACGTAGGCGGTCGACTTCATGGCGCGCAACTGCTCCGCGCCGATCATGCCGAGCGTCTCGGGGGTGCGGGGCATGTGAATTGTCAGGAAGTCAGCGCGGCTCACGAGTTCGTCGAGCGACACGAGCTGCACGCCCAGCTGCTGCGCACGAGCCGCTGCAATGTAGGGGTCGTATGCGATCAGGTCGACGCCGAAACCGCGAAGTCGCTCGGCAATGAGGGCACCGATGCGGCCGAGCCCGATAATGCCGACGGTCTTTTCGAACAGCTCGATGCCGGTGAACGACGACCGCTTCCATTCGCCCGCAGACAGCGAGGCGTGGGCACGCGGCAGGTGCCGAGCGAGCCCGAGGATGTGCGCGACGGTCAGCTCAGCGGCGCTAATGATGTTGGAGGTCGGCGCGTTGACGACCATCACACCGGCCTGCGTCGCAGCCTTAATGTCGACGTTGTCGAGACCCACGCCGGCGCGGGCGATGACCTTCAGCTGCGGCGCCCAACTGAGCGCCTCCGCGTCGATCTGAGTGGCGGAGCGCACCAGCACTGCGTCTGCGGTGCCGAGCGCCGAGCGCAGCGCGTCGCGGTCAGTACCGTCGACGTGCACCACCTCGAAGTCGGGGCCGAGAGCGGCGATGGTTGCGGGCGAAAGTTGTTCGGCGATCAGCACGACCGGCGCAGACATCAAGCAAATCCTTCGGGTTGAAAACGAGGAAAATACGCGCAGCGCACGCAGGTCACCAGTCTAGCCCCGCAGATCTCGACAGCTTCGAGCTATGCGAAATATGACGACTCGGGAATGACGTGCATCATGTCGATCTGCCACGCCGCGACGAGCGCTATCCCGGCGGCGAGCAGCAGCAGCCGCGTAGCGGCTGCCCGCCGACGCCCGAGTAGCAACGCGACAATGAACACCAATGCCGGCATTGCCACACCCACGATGAGCCAGAGAGTGCCGGATCCGCTCAGCCCCGTACCGAGCGCCGCACCGAGCCCGGTGACCCCGACGAAGTTCCCGATGCCGGCGACTATCGCATACAGGTACAGCAGCGACAGCAACAGACCGACTACCCAGGCAGCAATACGCTGTGTCATCGGTTATGCCCCTCTCGCGATGAGCATCGGCAGAGGCACGAGTACCACGGCGCCGATCACGAGCAGGATCGCGAGACGCTTCGTACGTCCCCCGCGACTGAAGGCGAGTGCCAGGAAGAACCACAGCGGCGGAGCGAGCGGCGCCGCCCAGAAAATGACCTGCTGCAGCACGCCGCCGATCACGCCGCTGCCCGCCGCGGTCACCGCGTTCACGGCCGAGTACGCCTGCGCGACGATGAACCAGCCCCAGGTATACAGCAGATAGAGGCCACCGAAGACGCCGAGCACGACGAGGCCGCCGTTTGAGATCTGTGGCCGCGGCTCGCCCGCCCCGACCTCCGTCTGCGCGTCGGCGACGACGCCCGCTTCGTCAACCGCATCGCTCGCGGAATCCTCCGCGGATCCGTCGACGGGCAATGGGACCCGGTCACCGGTTGGCTGCGGCGATCCGGGTGTCAGATCGACCTCCGGTTCGCCCTCGACGGTCCATCCGCTCACGAGCGAGCTCTCCCGAGATTCCCGTGACGCGCGGCCCGGCTTGTGTTTCATGGCTCCAGGGTATCCGTTCGCTCACTTTGAGACTGCCGAGAGCGGCCTCCATGTGGATATGCTGGGAGCCGTAATCGACACCCCTGGGAGATGGCCATGGCCGAATCATCAAAGAAAAAGGTCGTTCGAGTCGAGGCTCCCAAGGGCGCTTCGTCGACACGAGCGGGCGGCGGATCGGCCGCGGCGCGCGGCGCCGGCGGCCGCGGACCCGACGAACCGGTCTGGACTCCAACACCGGAGGCCAAGGGGAAAGCGACTCGGCTGCGCTGGATCGCCGCTGCCGCGTGGGCCGTCGCCATCGGCATCGAGATCTTCGCTATCTTCTGGATTCTCAAGCAGGTGCCGGTCAATATGTGGCTGTTGATCGGCGCGATTGTCGTCACCGGCGTGCTGTCGGTTGTCGGTTCCCTGCTCTGGAAGCAGGCGAACCGGCTTGATCCAGCGTCGCGGAGTGACAGCACGCGCTTCTTCGTGCAGAACCAGCTCGGCGCCATCATTGCCATCATCGCGTTCTTGCCGCTCATCATTCTGATCTTCACGAACAAGAACATGGACGGCAAGCAGAAGGCCCTCGCGGGCGGCGTTGGCATCGTCGTGCTGCTGGTCGCCGCGATCTTCGGTACGTCGTTCACGTCTCCCTCGCAGGAGCAGTACGCGGCCGAGACAAACATCGTTGAGAAGCTCACGGGCGTTGACGAGGTGTTCTGGGTGAAGGGCGGATCGGTGTTCCACGTGTGCGAGACCGTGCCCGACGTCAACAAGGAATCCGCCGATGGGCAGATCTATCGGGGCACGGTCGCCGCGGCCCACGCCGGCGGCAAGGATCGTCTCACGCTGCGCTGGCAGAGCGAGGCAGTGAAGTACTGCGGCTACACCGAGGAGCAGGTCGACGCCGTCGAATCCGAACTGTCGGGCGATGTCGCGGTCCTGGAAAACAATGACGCACCGGCCGATGCGCCGGCTGACGCACCCACAGAGGGCACCGAATCGCCTACCGAGTAGCCGCAACGCCGCTCCTAGACTGAAGCAATGCCGCACCGCTTCGACCTCACCGCCATCGGCGCCGGGCTCGTCGTAGCCGACGGGCGGGCCGCACTAAAGCAGGCAGCGCGTACCGGCGCGATGGTGGTCACCGCGCCGCCCGGCACCGGGAAGACGACGTTCGTGCCGCCGCTCGTAGCGAATCTCCTGCTCGATGGCCCCAGCGGAGCAGCATCCCCGACCGTGCTGCTCACGCAACCGCGCCGCGTCGCCGTGCGCGCGGCAGCGTCGCGTATCGCGCAGCTCGACGGGACGGCGCTCGGCGATGCCGTCGGCTTCACGGTGCGCGGGGAACGTGTGCTCGGCCCCGACCACCGCATCGAGGCGCTCACCCCCGGGGTGCTGCTGCGGCGGCTACTCCGCGACCCCGAGCTCCCCGGGGTCGGCGCCGTGATTCTCGACGAGGTGCACGAACGCTCCGTCGACAGCGATCTGCTGCTCGGCATGCTGGCTGAGGCCCGCGCGCTGCGCGAGGATTTGCTGGTCATCGCGATGTCGGCCACGCTCGAGGCGGCACGCATTGCCGATCTCCTCGGGGCAGCTGGCGGCAGCTCAGGTGGCAGCTCAGGTGGCAGCCCAGGCGGCAGCCCAGCGCCCATCGTCGAGATCCCGTCGGCGCTGTACCCGCTTCGCATCGACTACTCCCCCGATGACCGCCAGCGCCTGGATGAGCGCGGCGTCACTCGCTCGTTCCTCGCTCATGTGGCCAGCACCGCAGCGACAGCGCAGCGCAGCGACGGCTGCGATGCACTGGTCTTCGTGCCGGGAGCCCGCGAGGTCGATGAGGTCGTCAGTCTGATCAGGGACCGCGTACCGGCCTCGGGCACGAGGGCCGTCGAGGTGCTCGCGCTCCACGGCCGCATGTCGGCACGAGACCAGGATCGCGCGGTGCGCGGGCGGGGCCCGGGCGATCCGCCGCGCATCGTCGTGAGTACCTCGCTCGCCGAGAGCTCGCTCACCGTTCCCGGGGTGCAACTCGTGGTCGACGCGGGGCTGTCGCGCGAGGTGCGGCGCGACCAGGGACGGAGCATGACCGGGCTCGTCACCGTCAGCGCCTCGCGCGCGAGCGCCGTGCAGCGCGCCGGACGCGCCGCGCGACTCGGCCCCGGACGCGCCGTTCGCGCCTACTCCGAAACCGACTTCGTGCGCATGCCAGCGGATTCGGCGCCCGAGATAACCGCGGCCGAACTCACCGACGCGGCCCTGATGCTCGCCGCATGGGGTACGCCACGGGGCGATGGCTTCCTGCTCCCCACGCGACCACCGGAAGCAGCGATTCGGGAGGCCGAGCTGGTGTTGCAGGCGCTTGAACTCGTCGACGCCAGCGGCAGCATCACGCCGCTCGGGTCGAGGGTCGTTCAGCTCCCGGTCGGCGCGCGCGAAGCCCGCGCCCTCATCGCGGGCACGGCCGAACTCGGCAGCCCCGGTACCGCATCCGAGATCGTCGCGGCGATGTCGGCCGATCACCGCGAAGCGGGTGCCGATCTGCCACTGCTGCTGCGCGAACTTCGTGCGGGCCGTGCGACGGGATCAGACCGGTGGCGGCGCGAGGCAACGCGACTGCGCAGGATCGCAGAGGCCGAACGCGGCGGAGTACGGGGTGCCGCGCGGGCAGATGCGCCGGGCGTTGCGCCGGGCGACGCGCCCGGTATCGTGCTGGCGCTGTCGCGCCCGGAGTGGATCGCGCGCCGGGTGTCCCACGATTCGCGTGCGTATCTGCTTGCCAGCGGCACGCGCGCAGCGCTTCCCGAGGGCAGCGCGCTGCTCAGTTCCGAGTGGATCGCGGTGCGCGAGGTACAGCGAGCTGACGGGCGCGCTGCGGACGGAACCGGGGCGGTGATCCGCCTCGCTGCGCCACTCACAGAGGCTGCCGCGCTCCACTACGGCGCGATGCTCCGCGGCGAAAAGCGTGAGGCACGTGTCAGCGACGGGCGCGTTCACGTGCGAGAGGAACGCAGTTTGGGCGCGATCCTGCTCGCCTCAACTCCCGTTGCCGCGACCCAGAGTGACACCGGCCCCGCGATTCTGCGCATGGTGCGGGATGACGGGCTCGAGTCGTTGCACTGGAGCGAAACCGCGGTAACGTTGCGGGGCCGACTCGCGCTGCTCCACCGCGAACTTGGCGACCCCTGGCCCGCGATGGACGCCGCCTCGCTACTCGATCGCCTCGACGACTGGCTGGGTCCCGACATCGGGCGCGCGTCTGGCAGGTCGGCGCTACGCTCGCTCGACCTCACGTCCGCGCTCCGGCGGCTGCTGCCGTGGCCCGCGGCCGCAGAACTCGACGCACTCGTGCCGGAGCGACTGACAGTACCGTCGGGTGGTAGCGCGCGCATCGCGTACGCCGAGGCGGGCGGCGAGCTCGACTCGCTGAGACCCGTCGTTGCGGTGAAGTTGCAGGAGGTGTTCGGACTGGCGCGATCCCCGCGGCTCGTTGGCGGCCGCGTGCCGGTGCTCTTCCACTTGCTCTCCCCCGCGCGGAAACCGCTCGCCGTCACCGACGATCTCGAGTCGTTCTGGAACGGGCCATATCAGCAGGTGCGCAAAGAAATGCGCGGCCGCTACCCGAAGCACCCGTGGCCCGAGGACCCGTGGACAGCCCCGGCGACGGCCCGCACCAAGCGCGCGGCCGCCGGCCCCCGCTGACGCCGCCCGGCGCCCCGGCGCCCCGGCGCCCCGGGACCTCGCCGAGCGCGAGGGTTGTTCGTGAACCCGAGGGAACTTTGCGCGGTTTCACCCTCGTGCTCGGCGGAAACCCTCGTGCTCAGCGGGCGGGCGGGCGGGCGGCGCCGCGCGCCCGCCCAGAACGCAGAATGCCCACCGGCTGAGCCGGTGGGCATTCTGCGTTCGCTCAGTTAGCGGGCGGCTGAACCGTCGACGTAGTCGGCGTCAGTCTGCTGCCATGCGAAGAGCTTGCGGAGTTCGCGACCGGTCGTCTCGATCGGGTGCGACTCCTCCTTCTTGCGGAGCTCCTGGAACTCGGGGCCGCCCTTGTCCTGATCCTCGATGAAGCGCGTGGCGAATGCACCCGACTGGATGTCGGCGAGCACCTCCTGCATGCGCTCCTTGACCTCGGGCCCGATAACGCGGGGGCCCGAAACGTAATCGCCGAACTCAGCGGTGTCAGAGATCGACCAGCGCTGCTTGGCAATGCCGCCCTCCCACATCAGGTCGACAATGAGCTTCAGCTCGTGGAGCACCTCGAAGTAGGCAATCTCGGGCTGGTAGCCAGCCTCGGTGAGCACCTCGAAGCCGTACTGCACGAGGTGGCTGGTGCCACCGCAGAGGACGGACTGCTCGCCGAACAGGTCGGTCTCGGTCTCTTCGGTGAAGGTCGTCTTGATGACGCCGGCGCGGGTGCCACCAATCGCCTTCGCGTACGACTTCGCCGTGTCCCACGCGGTGCCTGAAGCGTCAACCTCGACGGCAATGATGTCGGGGATGCCGCGGCCGGCCTCGAACTCGCGGCGCACGGTGTGACCCGGAGCCTTGGGCGCGACGAGGATCACGTCGACGCCAGCGGGCGCCTCAATGTAGCCGAAGCGGATGTTGAATCCGTGCGCGAACGCGAGGGTCTTACCCTCGGTCAGCTGATCCTTAATCGACTCGTTGAAGATCGTGCGCTGGTGCTGATCCGGCGCGAGGATCATGATGACGTCGGCCCATGCTGATGCGTCGGCGACGGTCTTGACCTCGAACCCGGCCTCTTCGGCCTTCTCGATCGACTTCGAGCCCTCCTTGAGGGCGATAACGACCTCAACACCCGAGTCGCGCAGGTTCATTGCGTGCGCGTGACCCTGCGAGCCGTAGCCGACAACGGCTACCTTCTTGCCCTGGATGATCGAAAGATCGGCGTCAGCGTCGTAGTACATCTCTGCCACTGGGGACTCTCCTTAGTTGTGGTGGTGCGTAAAAAGTTAGTTTTTGAACACGCGTTCGGTGATCGATTTCGATCCGCGGCCCATCGCGATGAGGCCAGACTGCGCGATCTCCTTGATGCCGTACGGCTCAAGCACCTTCAAGAAGGCATCGATCTTGCCGCTGTCTCCGGTGACCTCGATGGTGAGCGCGTCGGGAACGACGTCGACGACCCTGGCGCGGAAGAGGTTCACGGCCTCGAGAACGTGGGATCGCGATTGGTTATCAGCGCGAACCTTGATGAGCACGTGCTCACGCTGCACCGAGGTCGGGCCCTCGAGCTCGACGATCTTGATCACGTTGACGAGCTTGTTGAGCTGCTTCGTGACCTGTTCGAGCAGGATCTCGTCTTGGTCTACGACGACGGTGATGCGCGAGAGGCCGCGCATTTCGGTCGGGCCCACCGCGAGCGATTCAATGTTGAAGCCGCGGCGAGCGAACAGCCCGGCGACGCGGGTCAGCAGACCCGGCTTGTCCTCCACGAGGAGGCTCAGAACGTGACGGCTCATGGTTACTCCCCCTCCCACTCAGGGCTGTGTTCGAGTGCGTACTGAATATCGCTGTTCGACGTGCCCTGGCGCACCATCGGCCAGACCATCGCGTCTGCGCTTACGACGAAGTCGATGAGCACCGGACGATCGTTGGTCGCGAGTGCGAGCTGGATCGCCTCGTCGATCTGGTCTTCGCGTTCAACGCGGATCGCCAGACAGCCGTAAGCTTCACCGAGCTTCACAAAGTCAGGCACGCGCTGCGAGCCGTGCCCGGTGTTCAGTTCGGTGTTCGAGTAACGACCGTTGTAAATCAGCGTCTGCCACTGGCGAACCATGCCGAGGGAGGAGTTGTTGATGACGGCGACCTTGATCGGAATGTTGTTCACGACGCAGGTCGCGAGCTCCTGATTCGTCATCTGGAAGCAACCATCACCGTCAATCGCCCACACCACGCGGTCGGGTTCGGCAACCTTCGCACCCATTGCTGCTGGCACGGAGTACCCCATGGTGCCGGCGCCGCCCGAGTTCAGCCACGCGCCGGGGCGCTCGTACTTGATGAACTGCGCGGCCCACATCTGGTGCTGCCCCACACCGGCGGCGTAAATGCCCTCCGGCCCGGTGAGCTCACCGATGCGCTGGATGACCTGCTGCGGGGAGAGCAGTCCGTCGCTCGTCGGCTGGTGGCCGAGTGGAAACTTCTGCTGCAGACCGCGCAGACGCTCCCACCACGCGCTGATGTTCTCGCACTCGCGACTGACCTGAGCGGTCGACATCGCCGCTATCAGGTCGGCGATCACCTCTGCTGCGTCGCCCACGATCGGCACGTCGGCCGCGCGGATTTTGCCAATCTCAGCGGGGTCGATGTCGGCGTGAATCACCTTCGCGTCCGGGGCGAACAAGGCAGCCTTACCCGTAACGCGGTCGTCGAACCGGGCGCCGAGGGTGATCAGCAGATCGGCCTCTTGCAGTGCCAACACCGCCGGCACCGTGCCGTGCATGCCGGGCATACCGAGGTGCTGCGGGTGCGAATCGGGGAAAACGCCGCGCGCCATCAGCGTGGTGACCACGGGCGCGCCGACGAGTTCGACAAGCTGCAGTAGCTCTTCGGCCGCCCCGGCTCGCACGACGCCACCACCGACGTAAAACACCGGGCGCTTGGCGTCAGCGATGAGATCCGCCGCAGCCTGAATCTGCTTGCTGTTCGCCTTCGTAATCGGGCGGTAGCCCGGAAGGTCGATGCGGGGTTCCCAGACGAAGTCGAACTCCGCTTCCTGGGCGTCCTTGGTGATGTCGACGAGCACCGGGCCTGGGCGCCCCGTCGAGGCCAGAAGGTAGGCCGACGCGATCGCATCCGGCACGTCTTCCGCACGCTTCACAAGGAAGGAGTGCTTCGTGATCGGCATCGTGATGCCGACGATGTCGGCCTCTTGGAACGCGTCAGTGCCCATAAGGTGCGAGAACACCTGGCCGGTGATCGCGAGCAGCGGCACCGAATCCATGTAGGCGTCAGCGATGGCGGTGACGAGGTTCGTTGCGCCGGGGCCCGACGTT
Source organism: Leucobacter sp. NPDC058333 (assembly GCF_042726155.1). Lineage (NCBI taxonomy): Bacteria > Bacillati > Actinomycetota > Actinomycetes > Micrococcales > Microbacteriaceae > Leucobacter > Leucobacter sp. NPDC058333. Next base: position 1,313,563 of record NZ_JBHXHV010000001.1, on the reverse strand, counting down.
GCGATGCAAACACCGACGGTGTTGCTCGCGCTTGCGAAGCCCTCTGCAGCGTGGCCGCCGCCCTGCTCGTGGCGCACCAGGATGTGGCGAAGCTTCGCCGCGTCCATCAGTGCGTCGTAGAGCGGCAGCACGGCGCCGCCGGGGAGCCCGAAGACGTCGGTAACGCCCAGGGCTTCCAAACTACGGACGACAGCCTGCGCGCCGGTCAACCGCTCGCCGCGCGCGGCGGACTGGGGTGATGGGAGTGCACTCGATTCCGAGGTCATGTCCAGCTTTCGTGATCGGAGGTGATATCGCGGATCGCGGCCGTGAGTGGCCCACGGCGTGCGAGCGTCGAACGCCCGTCGACCGGATCAGCCGGTGACGGCGCCGTGTGACGCCGACTTGACGAGCTTCGCGTACTTCGCCAGCACACCGCGCGTGTACCGCGGGGGAAGTGGGGCCCAGTTTTCTCGTCGGGCCTCGAGCTCGGAGGGATCTACCAGCAGATCGAGCGTTCGTGCGGCGATATCGACCCGAATCAGGTCTCCGTCGCGAACCAGAGCGACCGGACCACCGTCCGTTGCTTCTGGTGCTATGTGGCCGATACACAGGCCGGTTGTGCCGCCTGAGAATCGTCCGTCAGTCAATAGTAGTACATCTTTACCGAGCCCCGCGCCCTTGATGGCCGCGGTGATCGCGAGCATCTCACGCATACCCGGGCCGCCCTTCGGGCCCTCGTAGCGAATGACCACGATATCGCCCTTACCGATGCGACCCTCGGTGAGTGCATCCATGGCGGCACGCTCGCGGTCAAACACGCGCGCTGGGCCCTCAAAGAGCTCGGCGTCGAAGCCGGCCGTCTTCACGACGGCCCCCTCGGGTGCCAGCGAACCGTGCAGAATCGAGAGACCGCCCGTGGCATGGATCGGGTCGTCAAGGTGGTGGATGACCGTTCCGTCGATCGGGTCGGGGTTCAGCTCGGCGAGGTTCTCGGCCATGGTCTTGCCGGTCACGGTGAGCACGTCGCCGTGCAGCAGCCCAGCGTCGAGCAGCGCCTTGAGCACCACGGGAACGCCGCCCTGACGATCAATGTCGGCCATGACGAACTTGCCGAACGGCTTCATATCGGCGAGGTGCGGGGTCTTCGCCCCGATGCGATTGAAATCTTCGAGCGTCAGATCAACCTCGGCCTCGCGCGCGATTGCCAGCAGGTGCAGCACGGCGTTCGTCGAGCCGCCGTACGCCATGAGCAGCGTGATGGCGTTTTCGAAGGCCTTCTTGGTGAGGATGTCGCGGGCGGTGATGCCGAGCCGCAGCATGTTGACGACGGCCTCGCCCGAGCGGTGAGCGAAGTAATCGCGGCGACGATCAGCGCTGGGCGGAGCGGCCGAGCCAGGCAGGCTCATGCCGAGCGCCTCGGCGATCGACGCCATGGTGTTGGCGGTGTACATACCACCGCACGCCCCCTCGCCCGGAGCGATGGCACACTCGATGCGCTTGAGATCTTCTTCACTCATCGTGCCGGCCTTGCACGCACCGACCGCCTCGAAGGCGTCAATGATCGTGACTTCCTTCTCCGTGCCGTCGGTGAGCTTGACCCAGCCAGGAGCGATCGACCCTGCGTACAGGAACACCGAAGCGAGGTCGAGGCGTGCCGCAGCCATGAGCATGCCGGGCAGCGACTTATCGCAGCCAGCGAGCAGCACGGAACCGTCGAGGCGCTCCGCCATCATGACGGTTTCCACGGAGTCGGCGATGACCTCGCGAGAAACGAGCGAGAAGTGCATGCCCTCGTGGCCCATAGAGATACCGTCGGAGACGGAGATGGTGCCGAACTGCAACGGGTAGCCACCGCCCGAGTGCACGCCCTCTTTGGCACCCTGCGCGAGGCGATCAAGGCTGAGATTACACGGGGTGATCTCATTCCATGAGCTTGCGATTCCGATCTGGGGTTTATCCCAGTCTTCATCTCCCATACCGACTGCGCGGAGCATGCCTCGCGCTGCGGCTTTTTCGATCCCGTCGGTGACGTCGCGACTGCGCGGCTTCATGTCAGTGTCTGCCATGTGGACATTCTAAGGCCTCGTACATGCCCGGATCGCCCGCCCTGACTACCGAAGTCGGCCATATAACGACAGCGGGGTCGGCGAAGCACGCTTCGCCGACCCCGCGCACCTCGTGCGGGCGTTACTTCCCGGTGAGCGGGAGCAGCGTGAATGGCAGGGCGAAGCCCAGAATGGTAGCTGCGAGACCGGCCGAGAACGTCCATACTTCGGCGGCACCGAGATCAGGGTTCACGCCGTAGCTCATGACGACGAACCCACCGAACGCGAGCACGATCGAGATGACGAAAATAATGGCCGTCACCGCGCTTACGGCGCCCTGTGAGCTCTCCTCGAACAGCGCGCCCGTCTCCTGCTTCGCCATGCTGGCTTCTCCTTCTGTCGATCGCGTGCTCCGGTGAGAACGCGCAGTCACTGCCTCGCACACGCGAGGTCTGGTGCAGCCAGGCTACCGCAACCCCCTCGTCTCTGGTCACACGCCCACTAGGCTGAAACGGTCACTATCACTGAACTGAGGGAGGCACCGTGTCGATCGGCAAATACGTCACAAACCCCGGAGTGCTCGGCTCCGCATTCGGCGTGATGAGTACCGCACGCCGCACGCAGTCGATGCGCAAGGACTGGCGCCGTTTTCTCGTCTGGGGCGCGTGGCTCGCTGGCCTCGCACTCGCCATTGCGACCGTGTCCATGCAGGAGCAAGACACCGAGGAACAGGCCGGCAAGAAACGCAAGTAGGGCGCGAACCTCGGATAGACTGTGTCCCGGTGAGTCGGGAAGCCTGGTCGACGCGCATTTCGTGTGCGCCGATCCTGAAAGGCACTGATGTCCCCTGACTCCCCCACCACCCCACGCCTGTTTGCGCGACTCAGTCGCCGTGAGGCGGCCCGCGTCGGACGCCTACTGCGTACTGAATCGATCGGCGGTCTCATCGTCGTTATCGCGGCGGCGCTCGGTTTCATAGCGGCAAACAGCCCGCTTGCGCCCGGCTATGCCGCGCTGCGCGATACACACCTGGGCGTTCCCGCGCTGGGCCTTGACCTCAGCGTCGGCCACTGGGCCTCGGACGGGCTACTCGCGATCTTCTTCTTTATCGTCGGGCTCGAACTCAAGCGCGAATTTGTAGCGGGTGAGCTGCGCCGATTCTCGACCGCGATCGTGCCGGTGGCCGCTGCCGTAGGCGGTGTCGTCGTTCCCGCGCTGATGTACTTCGCGGTGAATGCGGGCGGCGAAGGAGCCGGCGGCTGGGCGATCCCCACCGCAACCGACATTGCGTTCGCCGTCGCCGTGCTCGGAGTGATCGCTCCGGGTGTGCCGGTCGCGCTGCGCCTCTTCTTGCTCACACTGGCGGTCGTCGACGATCTCATCGCAATCCTGATCATCGCGGTCGCGTTCACCGATGCGCTGCACCTGTTGCCGCTCGTCATCGCGATCATTCCGCTGACGCTCTTTGCGTACGTTGCCCGCCGCTTCGCTGGGCCACTCTCGCGGCACCGCTGGCTGCCGTGGTGCACGCTGCTGCCGCTCGGCATCATCGTCTGGGCACTCGTGCACGCCTCGGGTATCCACGCGACGATCGCGGGGGTCGCCTTGGCCTTCCTCGTGCCAGTGGAGCGCCGAGACGGCACGACGCTCGCCGCAGACCTAGAACACAGCATCCGGCCACTCTCAACGGGCTTCGCAGTTCCGGTGTTCGCATTTTTCGCCGCCGGCGTCGCGCTCGGGGGCGCCTCGCGCTTTCCGTTCGACCCGATCGCCATTGGCATCATGCTGGGCCTGGTTGTCGGCAAACCGCTCGGGATCGCGCTGACCACCTGGCTCGTCACACGGTTCACGCGGGCGGGGCTCGACCCGTCCGTATCGTGGCGCGAACTGCTCGGAGTCGCGTCACTCGCCGGCGTCGGGTTCACCGTTTCACTGCTCGTCACCGAGCTCAGCCTGCCCGACGCGGGCGACGCTGACACCGCGCGATTGGCGGTGATGGCGGGCTCGCTCATTGCCGTGGCGCTCTCGGCAACTCTGCTCGTCAGGCGACGCGGCGCGACGCGCGCGGGATGAGCACCTCGATTTGAGGGCGGCCTCTCGGCCGTGCTAGAGTTTCATCCGTTGCTCAGCGAGTTACTTGCTCGGAAAAGCGATATGCGCCTTTAGCTCAGTTGGTAGAGCAGCTGACTCTTAATCAGCGGGTCCACGGTTCGAGCCCGTGAGGGCGCACAGATCGAAAAGCCTGGTATTTCATACCGGGCTTTTCGCATATCTCGGCGTCATTCGCCGCTCACGGAAGGTGTGTCCATGACCCAGGCGCCCCCCTCACCGGACCTCGCGTTCGCGCTCGAGCTCGCCGATCTTGCCGACGGCATCTCGCTTCCGCGATTTCGAGCCGCCGACCTCGCGGTGAACACGAAGCCAGACCGAACGTTCGTGACGGACGCGGACACCGCCGTAGAGCGCGCGCTGCGCGAGCGCATCGCCGCCGAGCTTCCCGATGACAGTTTCTTCGGCGAGGAGTCTGGTCGCGATGAGCGCGGCGACCGGCGCTGGATCATCGACCCGATCGACGGCACGTCAAATTTCTTGCGCGGCGTGCCGAACTGGGCAACACTCATCGCGCTCGAGGTCGCAGGTCAGCCCACGGTCGGCGTCGTCTCGGCGCCCGCCTTCGGGGCGCGTTGGTGGGCTGAGACCGGCGCCGGATCCTGGGGTCAGCAGCAGGGCGCCGGCCCCCGCAGGCTGCAGGTGTCTGGCGTGCGCGATATCGAGCACGCCTCGCTCAGTTTCCAGAGCATCGAGCAGTGGGACCTCGCCGGTTACCTGCAGCCGCTGATTGCGTTGAGTCGTGCCGTCTGGCGCGATCGCGCGTACGGCGACATGTGGTCGTACATGCTGCTCGCCGAAGGCCTGGTCGACATCGTCGCTGAATTCGACGTGAAGCCCTACGACCTCGCAGCGCTCGTACCCATCGTTCGGGAAGCCGGCGGCCGGTTCACGGACATCGCGGGCGCCGAGAGCGCTTGGAACGGCAGCTCCCTCGCGAGCAATGGGCAACTGCACGACGCCGTAATTGCCGTGATCGAGGGGGCCGCATCGTGAAGGTTGTAATCGTCGCAGGAGCCATCGACGTCGTGCTCGTCTTACTGTTTGCCGGTATTGGCCGCAGTAGCCATGAGCGCGCGGCGACGCTTGGCGGGCTGTTCGAGACCGCTTGGCCGTTCCTCGCTGGCCTCGTCGTGATGTGGCTTGCCGCACGCGTGCATCGCTGGCCGCTGAGCATCGTGCGATCGGGGCTGCCGCTCTGGATCGGTACGGTCGCCATCGGCATGGCACTGCGCGCGGCGACAGGATCGGGCATCGCGCCCGCGTTCATCGTGGTCGCGACGATCACACTCGGAGTGTTTCTCATCGGCTGGCGCAGCATCGCGGCGCTGGTGCGCCGGCTCCGCGCGCCCAAGCCGCGGGCGTAACTGGCAGGCCTAACTTGCAGGTGCGCCGCTCTGGCACACACAGAAGCGCCTCCGCCCGAATACCGGGCGGAGGCGCTTCTGTGTTGCAGGACTAGCCCGCGAGGGTGCCGAGCACCTGTGCAGCGCGGTTCGAGAAGCCCCACTCGTTGTCGTACCAGGCGGTCACCTTGACGTGCTTGCCGTCGGCGTAGGTGAGCTCCGAGTCGAAGATCGAGGAGTGCGGGTTTTCGACGATGTCGGAGGAAACCAGCGGCTCTTCCGAGTACTCGAGCACGCCCGAGAGGGGGCCGTCTGCAGCCGCGCGGTAGGCGGCGAGCACCTCGTCACGGGTGACCTCTCGAGACACGATGGCGGTCAGCTCAACGATCGAGCCGACGGGCACCGGCACGCGCAGCGAGCCGCCGACCAGCTTGCCATCGAGCTGCGGCAGCACGAGGCCAATCGCGTTCGCTGCACCGGTCGAGGTCGGCACGATGTTGAGTGCTGCGGCGCGAGCGCGACGCAGATCGGAGTGCGGGGCGTCTTGCAGGCGCTGATCTGCCGTGTAGGCGTGCACGGTCATCATGGAACCCCACTCGATACCAGCGAGATCGTCGAGCACCTTTGCGAGCGGTGCGAGTGCGTTCGTGGTGCACGACGCGTTCGAGATGATCTGGTGCTGCTCGGGATCGTAGAGGTCATCATTCACGCCGACGACGAGCGTCAGGTCTGCGCCCTTTGCCGGAGCGCTGACGAGCACGCGCTTCGCCCCAGCCTCGATGTGCTTGCGCGCATCGTCGGCCTTCGTGAAGAAACCGGTCGACTCGAGCACGACCTCGACACCCAGCTCGCCCCAGGGAAGCTTGGCGGGATCGCGCTCGGCGAGAATCTCGATGCGGCGATCGCCGACGACGAGCGTGGTGCCCTCAACCGAGACCGGCTGATCAAGCTTGCCGTACAGGCTGTCGCGCGCCAACAGGTGCGCCAGCGTAGGCGCATCGGTGAGGTCGTTGATCGCGACGACCTCGAGGTCGCTCCCCTGCTGCAGCAGGGCGCGCAAGACGCCCCGCCCGATACGGCCGAATCCGTTAATGGCTACCCGACGAGTCATTGCTCTTCGATCTCCTTCGCAAAGCGGTACAAACTGAACTGATACCAGACTGGTACGTCGGCACCACGCGCACCAGTGGCCGCATTGCCATCATTCGAACACAAACTGCCATGTTCTGACATCGCTGAGAAACGGTGCCGAAACGAGCTACCGCGGTTACTCAGATTGCGAGAATGTGCGCCGATACGCCGTCGGCGCCGTGCCGAGTACGCGACGAAAGTGACGACGCAAGTTGGTCGCGGACCCGAGGCCAACCGTGGCCGAGATCGTGTCGATGCCGAGTTCAGTTTCTTCGAGCAGTTCGCGTGCACGGTCTACCCGCGCGCGCATCACCCACTGCATCGGGGTGTAGCCGGTCTCATCGAGGAAGCGACGCGAGAACGTGCGGTCGGAGACACGCGCGTGCGCCGCCAGCCGAGCGATGGTGAGTGGCTCGCCCAGATGGCGCAGGGCCCACTCCCGGGTCTGCGTGAAACGCTCACCAATCGACTCCGGAACGCTGTGAGGCAGATACTGCGCTTGCCCGCCACTGCGGTAGGGCGCAGCGACCAGGCGGCGCGCAGCGTGATTTGCCACGGCCATCCCTGCCTCTCGGCGCAGCAGATGCAGACAGAGATCGATGCCCGAGGCGGCCCCGGCAGACGTCAACACCGACCCCTCATCGACAAACAGCACACGATCATCGACATCGATTTCGGGAAATTGCTCGGCCAGCCGCCTCGCGTAGTGCCAGTGCGTCGTCGCGCGCCGACCATCGAGCAGCCCCGTTGCGGCGAGCGCAAACGCCCCGGTCGAAATCGCAGCGAGGATCGCCCCTCGCTCGTGCGCCGCCCCGAGGGCGGCAGTGAGCGCTGCGGGCGGTGGTTCGCGATCCGGAAATCGATAGCCGGGCACGAAGATCAGGTCGGCTCCTTCGAGCGCTTCGAGCCCGTGCTCGACGTGGTACGACAGCCCGTCGCCGCCAGCGATCAGCCCCGGTCGCACGCCGCACACGTCGACGGTGTAGGGCATGCTGGCGCGATTCGTGAACACCTGAGCGGGGATACCGACATCCATCGGTTTTGCCCCCTCGAGCACGACGACCGCGACCCGCTTCATACCTCTCAGGATACTCTCGCACGAGCTCACAGCTGCGCGACAAATGCCTCCGCGCGTTCGGGCTGACCGGTCGCCCGCAACAGTTCGATGAGCTCGCCCGCGACTCGTGCGCGATCGCCGAGGTTCCGGGATGATCCGAAGCCCTCGAATGCTGATTCCAGCGACCAGATCGCTTCCGAGGTGGCTCCGGCGCTGCGCTGCAGCCGGCCAGCGAGCCAGAAAGCGTGCGCAGCGTCGGTGACGAACCCGAGCTGCGCGAACTCTTCGCCGGCGAGCACTGCCTCGGTCACTGCGCGGTCGGTGCCGAGCGACGCGATCTCACCCGACCGCTTCCCCGCAGCGGCGATCGAACGCGCAAGTGTGTCGCGCAGCGTCGCTCGGCGACGCTGCCAAGCACGGCGCTGGCGTTCGGCGAGTTCGTTCGCGAGCCCGTCATCAGAAAACTCCCCAATTCGATCGAGCTCTGCGGCAGTTTCTGCGACTTGCTGCCCCGAATCATCCATGCGCGATGCGATGGGCGCCCACGCTGCGAGCACCGCAGCGATCGCGCTGGGGTCACCACCGCCCGCTCGCAGCCGAGGAACGGCCTCCGCGAAGTATTGATGGGAAACCGGGTCATTACCGTCGAGCGCAGCACACTGCGCCGCCTCGGCGTACGAGAGGCCAGCTCGTTCGAGCCAACCCTCGGCCTCGAGCATCGCTGCTGCCGCAATGTACGACGCTGCCGCCGCCGAATACCGCTGTGCGGCAGCGTGACGTTCAGCTTCCGCGAAGTCGTCAGTGCCGGTAGTGGCAATTGCTAATGACGCCTTCGGAGACGCAGTACGCGACGCCGAACCAGGCGTTGACGCCACTCCGGCTCCTGATCCAACCCCGAGTTCAGGCACGTTTGCAGAGTCGCCGACTCCGAAGCGCAGCGGAGTGCTCGTCAGTGTTGCCCGCGCCGCGCGGTCAATCGCATCGGCGTAGTGGTTATTTCCGTTGCGCGGATCGAACAGCGCCGTGAGTGCCCGGCACTCCCCCAGCACCCAGGCGGAAAGGTCGGCGACGGTGCGCCACTCCGACTCGCGGAACCCAGTGTCGCGTTCTGCGAACTCCGCGTTCGCCGAAAGACCAGCGAGCACGGAGAGCAGAAAGCGCAGTCGATAGAGCGGGCTCGATCCACCACACAGCAGTGCCGCATGATCGTTGCGCAACATGCGCAGCGCCCACTCGAGATCGCCGCCACGAGCGAGCGTTTCGAATCCTTTGCCGCGAGCCGGACCGAAGTCGGTCGCGGCCCCGTCGTCACTTGCGAACGCTCCCGCGAGCGACGACCGGGAGAGTTCGGTGTCGCCAGTCATGAGCGCTGCATAAGCGAGCGCGTAGCGCGTTCGCGTGGGTTCGAGGTTGCAATCGAAGCGCTGCGTGAGACCGAGTGCGACCGCCTCGTCGTACCGCCCGGACTCAACGAAGAAATCGACTTGCTGCCCGATGATGCAGGCCGTGCAGTCCTCAAATTCGTCTCGCGCGCCCGTAGTCCAAGTCATTCGTGCGGCTTCAGCGCCCGGGTCGCCGACGTGCCAGGCCCACCGAAAACGACTCATACGCACAGACGACAGTCCGTGGCCAGCGAGCTCAAAGCGACGTTCCATATCGCGCAGAAATGCCTCAGCCTGCGCGTGGGTGATCTGCGGAAACTCGGCTACGTCGCCCGCGATCCATTTAAACTCCCAGAACAAATTCCGCTGATCGTCGGCATCGAACAGTTCGGGCGACCTGTCCCACAGCCTCAGCAGTCGAGCGAACACTACAAACGATTTTGCCCCTTCGTCCGCAAACGTATATGCCTCGACGAGTTCGAGGAGCGCCGTTGCCAGATGCTCGGCCGGGCCCTCTGCCTCGACGCGGCGAGCGATCGCTTCGGTTGCTGCAATCCGGGCGGTGCCGTAGGGCAGGCTCCGCAACGTCATCAGTTCTCGTTCGACCGTCATGCTGGCTCCTGAGCATTTGGGGGAACCGCGCTCTGGGTCGACGACCCCGCCAGTGACGCGTCGAGCAGTACACCGAGTGCATCGGAAAGTGCAGCGGACTCCGAGGAGCGCAGCCCATCGCCAGCGAGCATTACCGCCGAAAGATAGAGCGAACGCAGCCCGGCCGCAAAGACCGCACCGCCGGGGGCCCCGAGTAGTCGTCGAGCCACGGTTGAGTCGTCGTTCAACACGAGCGTGCGAGACCGTTCGGGAGCGCTCCGAGCGACATCGTCGTCGGCAAATGAGTCGAGCAGCCCGCCCCAGAGATCTGGGCTCTCTCGCCGCTCACGATCACGCTCGCGGCGGTGCTCGCCTTCCGTATCGCGAAGCAGAATCGCTGGCACCGTTGCGGGCGCGAAAGAGCGCACTATGACATTGCAGTCATCGGAAGCCAGGATCGCCCGCGCCCGCGCGACCGCAGCGCCGAGCGCGAGTTCACGCTCTGCGCTGGGGAGCCCAAGCACCTGCACGAGATCTGCGCTTTCGAGTTCGCGCGTGCGCCAGCCATCGCGCCGACCGAGACTGTTCAAAATATCTGAATCGTAGACATAGCCCGCGTTCACGACGACGAGATGCTGCGCGCGCGCCACGGCGGCGACGCGACGATACGCCTCAGGAGTAGAGGTATACACAATCTCACCGCTTCGACCCGCCTCCGCCAGAGTCATCGGTCCATCGCTGGTCTCGAACGGGAGCACCTCAGCGACGAGGCCCAGCATCTGAGGGTCGGTCACTGCAAGCGCGCGTAGCGCAAGATGGTGCGTCTCAATGCAGCGGCGCATGACCAAACTCGGCGTACGAAGCGCGTTGAGCGCCCACCGCTTGAGCTGATCACCGAGCGCCTCGCGCACGCCCATCAGCACTTCATCGTCGTGCACCTGTTCGCGTGAGGCCGTCGGCGACAGCGTGTCGGTATCAATGACTGCGCGCACAAAGAACGCCCACTCGGGCAACACGCGGTCCACGCGCGGGCCCAGCAGCATTCGTTTCAGATACACGCGCTGCTGACCCGAGCCAGGGGCGACCGCCTGCGGCAGGATGAACGCGACCCCGGTCACCCCGGCGAGCGGCACCTCGAGGTCGATGTGTCCCAGGGGTGTAAATCCGAACGTGCGCTCGCAGTACGCGGCGAGCGCACGCTCGCGCTCGCCGGCGGACGCGTGGGCCGCCTGCCAGGGCAGCTCGGGTTCCGTGATCCGACGCCAGGCGTGTGCCCCGCCGGGCACCGGCACTTCAACCGCGACGTCATACGGGAGGAGCGATCCGAATTCTGCGGCGAGCGCGAGCACGGTGTCGACTTCAAGCCAGTGCGCAGCGTCTGACCGCGCACTGATCCTCACCGTCGTGCCGAGCCCGACTGGCTCCTGATATTCCGCGACCTCGAACGTGCCGTCCGCGCTGCCGAGCCACCGGGTCGCCACGGAATCGGGAGCGAGCGAGCGCGAGATCACTTCGATGTCATCGGCGACCATGAACGCAGCGAGCATCCCGATACCGAACTGGCCAATGAAGGCGTCTCGCCCGAGCCCGAGCGCCGGATCGCGCTTCGACGAGCGACCAATGGTTGCAAGCAGCTCAGCGGCTTCTTCTCCGGTCAAGCCGATCCCGGTGTCCGATATCTCGAGAGTCGCACGGCCGTCGGCGTCTGCGCCGCATCGGATCCTGATCTGCGCGGGTGCCCCCGAATCAAGCTCACGTCGCGCCGTGACGGCGTCGACGGCGTTTTGCATCAGCTCGCGCAGGTACACCTGCGGGCCCGAATAGAGATGCCGGGAAAGCAGGTCGACCATTCCCGCGAGGTCGACCTGAAACCGTTGCGTCACGACGAGACTCAGTCTTCGGGCTTGAACTTGGCCCAGGCTTCGGGGAAGGTCTCGTTGACGTGCTCAAAAAAAGCCATGCTGGTGTTGATGGTGCACACCAGGTGCTGTGAAAGCTGTGCGTCCGTCAGACCTGCCTCATAATCGACATTGTGCTCGGTGTTCACTCGCACCGCACCCTCTTCGTCGCGTCCGACGTAGGTCTTCGGCCACAGTTTCTCGGCATTCCATGTGTTGCACAGTTCGAGCGCGCGCGCATAGTCGGCTTCTTCGAGCCGCCCGCGCCAGTACCCGCGCACACAGAGCAACTCCTGCTCGTTGCCGTTCACGAAAAAGAAGAACGAACCGTACTCCCATCCGCCGCCGATATCACCATCGCCGTCGACGGTGTACGACCACCCCGCGGCCTCAAGCGCCGCTTTGACACGATCTTTGGAGAGCGGTGCAAGGCCACCCGCTGCTCCTGTGTTCGAGGAAGCATCCTGAGTGAAGAATCCCATGCGGGGGTACCCTTTCGGTCAACGTGTCAGAGGTACGGTCATGGTCAGCGCCCGGAATCCACACTGATAGAACCGATGCCAACATGCTCCCACACTGTCCGTTCGCTCGCGGAAGAACCGTGCGTGACACGCCGCTGCTAGCATCAGATGCGATCCTCGAACTCTGGAGCTGCAATCGTGACCACCACTCGAACCCGGCGTACCGCTCAGGGCGCAGCGGTGCGCTCAGCCCTCGAATCAATGGCCGGATTCATCTCGGCACAGGAGCTGCATCGCCGCCTCGCGAACGACGGTTCCAAGATCGGCATCGCGACGGTCTACCGCCAACTCAATACGCTCGTTGAGAATCAAGAGGCCGATGCGATTGCCACGCCCGACGGGCAGTTGTACCGAGCCTGCGAGAATCCGCAGACCCACCACCATCACATGGTCTGCACCAGCTGTGGCACCACGATCGAAATCGAGCCACCCGATGAGGCGTGGTTCACTTCGGTGGCCCACACCCATGACTTTGAGATCCACTCGCACACGCTTGAGGTGTTCGGCGTCTGTGCGGCCTGCCGCGCTGCGCAGGCTGCCTAACCTATCCGCGCGACACGCACGCGTCACGCCTCTCGCATCCCCGATCCTCATATACTGAGAACGATTATCGGGTGCCGACCGCGCACGTACGTAGAGTCGGAGTGGAGGGTGCATGTCGGTGGTGACCACGCGCCCCCGCGCGCGTGCCCGTCCGTTCGCGGCAGCGGCGCTTGCAGCGGTCGTCTTCATCGCCGCGGTGGGGATTCGCGCCGGCACCGATCTCATCGGACCGGCGATCGCACTCCCGTCAGCCCTCGCTGATTTCGTCGCGCTCTCGCTGAGCGTATTTATCGAGTCACTCCCGTTCGTCTTTCTCGGCATTCTGCTCTCGACGGTCGTGCAGGTGTGGGTTCCGCGCACCGTGATTGACCGAGTACTCCCGCGCAATCCCGCGCTGCGTCGCGCGGTGCTCTCAGTGACGGGCGTGCTGCTGCCCGTGTGCGAGTGCGGCAATGTGCCGCTCGCGCGCGGGCTGATGCTGCGCGGTTTCACGGTGTCTGAGGCCGCGACATTTTTGTTGGCCGCCCCGGTACTGAATCCGGTCACCATCATCACGACATATCACGCGTTCGGGTGGAGCGACGGCATCCTCGTCAGCCGAATCATCGGTGGCTTCGTGATCGCAAACCTCGCCGGGTGGTTACTCAGTCGCTCAGCTGACCAGTCAGCCTTGCTCACCCCCGGTTTCCGCGAGCACTGCGCGCACTCCGGTCACGAGGCGCGGGGCGACCGGCTGCGTCGCAGCGCAGTCGGCTTCGCCGAGGAGACGAGCGCCCTCATGCCCGCGCTCATCATCGGGTCGGCCCTGGCTGGCGCAATCCAGGTCGGCGCCCCGCGCCAGATGCTGGTCGCGCTCGGCACGCACCCGCTGTACTCGGTACTCGCGCTCATGCTGCTCGCCTTCGTCATCGCCATCTGTTCCAGCGTCGACGCGTTTTTCATCCTTTCGCTCAGCGCAACCTTTCTCCCGGGCAGCATCGTCGCGTTCTTGCTGTTCGGAGCAATGATGGACGTTAAGATGCTGGCGCTGCTGCGCACCACCTTCACGGTACGCGCGCTCGCCCTGCTCACGGCGCTCGTCGCGCTCTGCTGTCTCGTGATCGGCTGGGGGCTCAACCTTGTGGCGTGAGCGCTTCGACCGGTACTGGCGCGGTCTCGTGCTCAGCGGACTCGGCATCGCTGGCGTGGCCTGGCTCGCCGCGACCGGACGACTGGGCTGGTATGTGCACCCCCGGTATTCCTGGTTCACGGTGACGCTCTGCGGGATCGCCGCGGTCGCGCTGATTACGGCCGTGCCGGCGCTGCGCACGCTGCCCACCGCCGACGAGGATCATGCCCCGCACTCCGACCCACGAGGTCACCCCCGCCGAACGCTCTGGAGCATCGGCAGCGTCACCCTCGTCGCAGCGGCCGCTGCAGCGCTGCTCGTCGTGCCGCCGACTACGCTGTCGACAGCGGCAGCGCAGCAGCGCCAGGTCAATTCCGGAGCAGTGTCTGGCGGGGCTGCCGGCGGGGCTGCCGGCGGGGTCTCGACTCAGACGGATGCTGATCTCGATGCACGCGACTGGGCGATGGTGCTGCGCCAGGGAGGCGGGTCGGCAGCCGAGGGTCGCACCGCGAGTTTCATCGGATTCGTGCTGCCGGGCGACTCGAACAGTCGCGAACGCGCGGTTTCGGTCGCCGACAAGACCAATACGGGAGCTTCGGATGTGTTTTTTGCGGCGCGATTCGTCGTCTCGTGCTGCGCGGTCGACGCTCAGCCACTGGGCGTGCCCGTGCTTTCACCGGGCTGGCAGGAGACACACCCGGAGGGTGCCTGGGTCGAGGTAACCGGAGTGTTCGTGGCGAACCCGGACGTCACGAGCGCGCATCCGGTCGTACTTCGTCCATACGAAATCACCGCGATCGACGAGCCACGGGACCCGTATGTCTACTGAGCCTCAACCGGCGAACGCCGCTCCCCCGCGCCTTCGTCGCACCCGTCGCAGCCGGCGTCTTCGTGCCCCGCAGATCGCGCTGTTTGTCGTGCTCGGCATCTTGGCCGCGTGCCTCGCGGGAGCCAATCTCTCCCAGCCACCGCGGGTCAAGGCGGTTGAAGCAAATGGCGAGTTGCTCGTGGCGCGCACCGACCAGCGCGTGCAAATACGCCTAAGTCAGCCGGTGTCGACGATCGCCTCCGGTGCTGTGACCGTCACCCCGAAGACACCCGTGGAGGTCACGTCCGATGGCGGCACGGTCACGGTGCGCTTTCTCAGCATGCTCAATACGGGAACTGAGTACCGCATTGACGCACGCGTGCGGGGCACGGCGACCGGCGCGGTCGGCAGTATTTCTGCGACGTTCGCCACCCCTGATACGGCGACGTATACGCTTCTGCGTTCAGAGGCGGGCGATCGCATCCTTGAGCATCACCTGCAGAATGCGACCGCAACGCGCACGGCGTTTGAAGCGGCACGCATTCAGGAGTACGCAAGCACACCGAGCGGGCTCGCGGTGATTACCCGCGACGAGACGGGGCGTGCAGAACTCGCGATCCGTGGCCGCCAGACTGGGGCCGCAGCCAGCTCCCCAGCCCCGGATGACTCAGCTGAGCCGTTTCGGATCATGACGGCAGACCAGCTCGGCCAGTTGCGCAGCGAAGCCGCTAGTGGCGTGGTGGGCGTGGTCGCATCAGGTACCGGCGATGATCGCACGTTGTATGACCGCGCGCTCCTCATTATCGACCCAGCCACCGCGATCGTCTTGACTGTGGCTGACGAAGCAGGTGCGGCAGTTCGTGTACGCGACTGGCGGTTCGTTCCCGGCACGACGTCGCTCATCTACCAAAGCCCAAGCGGTCGACTCATGGGTTGGGAGGCTGCTCCCGAGCCCCGCAGTTTCGACCCCGGCCTCTCAGGCGAACTACTCGGGTTTCTGCCGGGCACCACAACGCTTGCAGTATCGACGACGACGGGGGTGTCACTCGTCGATATGTCCGGTGTTGTCTCGGGAACGCTCGACGGCCCGCCGCCACAAGCACCGCTTGAAGCCGATCTCAGCGCCCCGACACTGTCGCCCTCGATTCCTGCTGCTCACGCCACCCCCGCGGCACTCGCACTATCGGCCGACAGTACACTCAACCGTCTGTCGAATGGTCCCCGAGAGACCCCGGAGGCACCGGCAACTATCGACCTCCGTTCGACCGGCTCGCCACTGCACAATGGCTCACTGGTCACGGGTGGCAATGTCACCGTCTCCGAGCACGGCGGCGAAAGTGGCGCAGAGCGCACGATATTCGCCCCCGCATCCCCGAACACTCGAACCGGGCGAGTGTGCCTCTCGCCGAATGCTGAGTTTGCTGCGATCGAGACCGTGTCGCGCGAGGGGGCCCCAGACGGCCGCCCCGTTACACCGGGGTTCTCGCACACAACGACGACCTACGTACGTGTTGCGACGGGTGACACCGTGCGCTCCGTTCTCGGCGGGCTCAGTGACTGGTGCGCCTGACGCCTGCGCGTGCGATTAGCCCTGGCGGCCCTTGAACCGCGGATTTTTCTTATTAATGACGAACACGCGGCCGCGCCGCCGTACGACCTGAGCTCCCGGCTGCGCCTTCAGCGACTTCAGTGATGCACGAACCTTCATGCGAGGCCCCTTTCGGTTAATGATAAGGATTATCACTATAATCGAAATGTGACGCGCCCGCGTTACCGCGAGAGGAATGCATGGAGTCGGTGGAAGTCACTGTAATTATGGGAGCGTGCGCGCCCGAGCGCAGAGGGTTCGCCGAGCGGCGAGCCGCTGCAACGCAGGCGATGCTGCTGTCGGCCGCGCGGCTCGCGGCGAGCCCGGACCCGCTTCGCGAGGCGATAGCGCTCGTACCGTGGTCACGGTCGACGGGCGGCGTCGTGGTCGAATTCCCCGCAGACACCCGGGCGACCGAGGTCATCGGCGCGTTCGCCGCTGAGTCCGAGCGGATGTCCCTGGCCCGAATCGTCTGCGTGGTCGACGCCGCACACTTTTTCTCGGATCTTCTACGCGACGACTACATCGCCGCGCGAGGTGGCCCGCCACTTATGGCTCGAGCTGAGCTGCTCGTCACACAGATGGAGTACGCCTCCCAGATCGTCTGGGTGAATTGGGAGGCCTTGTCGACGGCAGACCTGTCGGCGCTCATGGCACTCGCGAACCATATCGCCCCAAGCGCCCGCCTGCGGTTGCAGCAGCCCGGCCCCGAGCCCGAGGTCGAGGCCACACCTTTTCCGAGCCACCAAGACCGCGCCGGCTGGATCAAGCTCCTGAACGGCGAATACGACACCTACATGACCGACACTCGGGTCTCCGCGTTCCGATACACCCACGAGCGCCCGCTGCAACCTGGGCGACTCCACGAAGTGCTTGATGACCGCATCGAACCGGGTGAATTCGGCACGCTCGTGCGCTCTGCGGGATTCTGCCGGCTCGCCACTCGGCCTCAGGCGGTCGCGAGCTGGGACCACGTCGGGCGCGTGATCTCATTCGAGCCGGTCGGCGGCGATCCGTTGACCGGAGGCGCAGAGCTGCTGGCAATCGGTCAAGATCTCGCACTCATCGGGCTCGATCTCGACCGCGACGCGATCAGCGCGGCGCTCGATGACGCCGCGCTGACCGATGCCGAATTTGCCGCGGGACCAGAGACCTGGCTGACTTTCCCCGACCCGTTCCCCGAGTGGCTCACCGCAGACGAGTCGCTCGATTAACGGCCAGCCCGAACGCTACTCCCGGTCTCTGGGCTTGCGGAGAATCGCCCAGGCGGCCGCGGCAATTGCGAGCACCGCAAATCCGCCGACACCCACGCCAATCCAGAGCCCGCTCACCGGGCTTCGGGTCTCATCAGCTCGGGTTTCTTCCTGAGCCGATCCGGCCGAATCCGGTGCAGCGGCGCCCCCAGCCCCGGCTGCGTCACCACAGAGCGGTGTTTCTGACCCAGCTGATCCTGCCGAGCCAGCCGAGCCATCGGTCGGCGAATATGTGAACGAGTAGTTCTCGGCAATGGGGTGACCGTCAGATGACACGACTCGCCACTGCACCTCGTATTCACCGGCCTCGCCGAGCGCAATCGGAGCGGTCACCACGGGGCCGGCAAGGGTCGGGCACCCTGTTTCGTAAAACCTTCCGTCTGGACCGACGACCCGCACGAGGTTGCTTCCCTCGAGCCCCAGCGGCGCGTTATTGAACTGCAGCGTAACCTCGTCAAGTGACTCCACCGTCGCGGAGGCGAGCGGATCAGCGCTGACGAGTTGGTCGTGTGCAAAGGCCGCCGATGACACCAGTGGCAGCGCAACGAGCGCCACGAGGGCGCCCGCTGCCGCGAGCCGCGTGCGACGCGCGAGGGTCACGCCGAGGCCTTGCGTGAGCGCGAGAGCGCCAGCGCACCGAGGAGGGCTCCGCCCGCTGCAATGACGAGTGCCGCGATGCTGAGGCCGAGCGTGATGCCGCCCTGGTCAGTCGCCGCTGTGCCCGCCTCAGCGCTCGCCGCGGCGGTCTTCGCGTCATCGGTCGCCGCGTGGTGGTCCCCAGCGGGCGGGGCGTCGTTCACCCACAGCACGGGGGCCGGCTCGAGCGTGTCGTCTTTCTCGACCTGCTCGGGCGTCGCCGCCCACTCAACAACCGTGCCATCACTGTAGGTCTGGGTCACCGGGATGACAATGTGCCCGGTGTCGGCGACGGGGCCGACCGAGAGCGTGAACATCTCGACCTGTCCGGGCGCGATGCCATCGCCCTCCGCGGTGAATGTCACCTCGGTCGGCGCCTCGCTGACAGTATTTCCGAGTACATCCACGGGCTTTGGTAGCTTCTCGTTTGCGACCTCGGCCGACCAGCCCGTGACCGGCTGATACGACACGTGCGTGAATGGCGTGTCCTCGGGGAGGTGGAACTCAAGCTTCGTGGTGTTTGCCGTGTCCGATTCGGTGGGTGCGCGGAACGTAATGTACGACCAACCTCCGGATTCGGCCTGATCCGGCGAAATGGTGACGTGGGCCGAGGCCGCGAGCGGAGCGGCGAGAACGAGCGCTGCGCCGGCGCCGACGCCCGCGATGGCGCCGATGAACTTCTGGGTACGGGTGTGCTGCTGCATGAAAGGGTCTCCGATTGACTGCGTGCGGGCGTGTCGCCCGCCAAGAACAGGGATAAGAACGGGGATGAGTTCAGGCAGCAAGCGGTGGCCCGCGACGACGTATCTCTGCGAGACACGCGAGACTGGCACCGGTGAAGTGCCAGATAGCGAGTGGTGCACGGCGCGCACCCGCGAACGCGGGGAGCCATGCGAACAGCTCGGCCACGCGGCGCAACCGGCCGAGGCCCAGGATCGCGACGAGTGCGCGCTCCCCCGCACCGACCGCGAGTACGGTGATGACCGCTGCGAGCACGTGCGCGAACCACATCGCCGCGCTGGTGTGCCCGGCGTGGGAAGCAACGCCCGCGGCCGAACCTGCTTCGCTCGCCCCGCTGAGCAAGTCTTGGGTCGCAGCGCCGTGAGCGTGCGTAACTGACCCGACGCTGAAGGCTCCACCACCGAGCCCCATTTGGAGAAGCCCGTGAAAGGCGAACTGGCTGATCCCAATTGCACAGGCGAGTCTCACCCACGACAGTGTGCGCCCCGCGAGTGCAATACACACCGGCACCGCGCAGACGAGCGCGAGCAGCACACCGAGCACCGGCGCCGGCTCAGCGTTTGCGATGGAGTGCGAGAATGCCGCTACGAACGTCGCAATCGCGGCCGCGGCAACACCGCGTCCGGTCCGATCTGCTCGCGTCGACAACACGCTGCAATGCTATCGCGGGAGTTCGTGAGCGGCGCGGGGAGCCGCTCCAGTCTTGCCGCGCGGCACCGAGCCGCGCCGTAGACTGGGCGCCACTGGGGGCCGAATGGCGCCTGCGATGTGCGTGCAGAAGGGGGCCGGGCGGGTGCAGTCACCGTCGAATATGCTTCGCGATCCGGCGCCCGCTTTGCCTGATTCACCGCGCGATCGCCAGCCGTTTTCGTCCGCCCGCAAGTTTCTCAGTCGAGTCGCGGGACCGCGGTTCGTCGACGGGCCGATCCGCGCAATTGCGCTCGTACTGTGCCTCTCAGGATTGATGCCGGGTGCCGCCGAGACGCACGAACCCGGCTACCTCACAATGCTCTATCTCGCGAGCGCACTGATCGTAGTGAGCGCGGTGAGGCCGCGGATCGGCGCGCTCCTCGCCGCTTGCGGCTTCGTGGCTTTTCTCGCGTTGTACCCTGACTATCTGAATCCGTTTCAGGAACCGATCGAGTTCGCGGCCGCGGTGCTGCTCTCCGCCTGGCGCTGGCCCTGGTCGCTCGGGGTCACGGCAGGGCTCGTAGCGTTGACCGAAATCTCGCAGGTGGTGCAACCCGAACTCGCGACTCCGTTTGCCCAGCTCGCATTCTCATGGGTACTGGGATCGGTACTTGCCGTGTCAGCGGCGCTCGCGGAGTCAGCGATCCAACGGGAATTGGCGCGCCGAGAGACCGCCGCCCGCGAGCACGAACGCACGGTGCAGCAACTGCGCATCGGCTTCGCCGTCGACACGCACGACACGGTTTCGCACAGTCTTGCCACCCAGGCGGCCATGATTCGGATCATCTCTGCTGAACGAACGCCTGAGGCTGCTCAGCGAAGGCTCGGCGAGCTCGCGCTCGCAAACGGAGCATCACAGGAGCAATTGCGTGTGCTGCTCGGCCGCCTCACGAGGCCAACGGCAGAGAGCGGTGCTCGAATGATGTCGGCCGCAGAACTCAGCGTCGATATCGAAACGATGATTGCCGCGGCCGAGTCGGGCGGATACCCGATCACGCTTCAATTTGACGGCTCAATTGCCGCGATGCCCGCGCCGCGTGGTGAACATGTGCGCAGCATCGCCCGGGAATTGATCACAAACATGGTCAAGCACGCCGCAAAACCAGTGGGCTGCAGCTTGCGAGTGGTCAGGGAGACAGAGAACGGAATCGACGCACTCGTGCTGTCGTCGACAAACGCGGCGACAGCGAAGTTCGCGGACGCGCCCCACAGCCTCGTCACACGAGCCGAGGCGCTCGGGGGCTCGTGTGTGGTGCAGTACGCGGCAGCACAGGTTGAGGTCACTATCCGGCTCCCTGAACCTCGGTTGTAGCACTGGCTAGCACTGCCGACACCGAAATTCACCCCTCACATGAGGGATGGCAGAACGGCGGATCGCGGCTGACATGGATGAGTGAAACTCATTTCGATACTCATTGTCGGCGCTGCACTGGCGGGGGCTTCGCAAACTGCGCCACCCCTTCAACACACTCTCACGAGCGAACACACAAAGTCAGCGCAGGTCGATGCTCCCATGAATCGCGCCGCCGACTGCAAGACTTGGCGTATGACGAACAAGGCGGCGTACAGAAAGTACTGCCTGTGAACACGGCACCGACGGTCGCGCCCTCATCCGAAGCCGCCCCGGCGACCGCACTCATCAGCGTGCTCATCGCCGACGACGATCCTTGGACCACACAGGCGCTCGCTCTCGCCCTCTCTTCTGACGCTGAACTCTCCGTACGAAAGCCAGTGCACAGCGGCGACGCAGCCATCGACGCCTACCGAAACGCCCCCGCCGATGTCGTACTGATGGACCTCAACATGCCACCCGGAATGAGCGGCGTCGAGGCAACCAAACTCATACTGCGCGAGCACCCGAACGCACGCGTCATGATTCTGACAACGGTGTCACCGGGACCAGGAATCGCACGCGCGCTCGAGGCTGGCGCGCTCGCCGCCGTGCAGAAAACCGCCTCCGAACGCACGCTCCGTGACGCGATCAAAGTCGCGGCACGCGGCGACGACCCCGTGCTGTTGAAGCGCCTCGCCGCAGATATATCGGTCAGCGGCGACCGGCTACCGGAGTCTCCCGCGGTGCCGCCGCAACTCACCGAAGCCGAACTCGGCGTGCTGCGCCTCATTTGCGAGGGCCTGAGCTACGACGAGATCGCTGAGGCACGCAACATTTCCGTCTGGACGGCGCGCACCTACGCAAAGTCGCTGCGCACGAAGCTCTACGCAAACAGCCTGGGTCAGCTCGTCGTGCGGGCACTGCAGTACCGGTTCATCAGCGCCTAGCGGCAGGTCGCGAGGCTCGATGAGTCCTCGCGTCACGAAAATGCAGAAGACGAGGATCACGGCATCCCTCATACGAGGGATGCCGTCAGTGGTGCGCCCGATGTTGACTGAGAGTGCACCGGGGGGCGTCAGGGTGCGCTTGGCGCCTCCGGTGCGCCAACACGGAACGTTGCGCGATTCGCAGCGAATACCTGAACGTTGTGCACGCTCAAGAAGGAGCACCGTGATCACCCGTCAGCGCAGCGCTGGGCTCGGCATCGCCATTGGTGGCGCGTTGACGCTCGCATTTCTCTCAGCCACATTTGTGCTCGGTCACACCGTCAAGTCGACGACGGGTGATGCGTTTCGGTCACCCTGGTTTGCGGTGCTCTACTGGAGCGTACCGGCAGCCGCGCTACTGTGCTGCGTTGCGCTGAGCTGCGTCCTCACCCGCAATATTGGACGAGCGGCCGGAGCGTCCGCAATGTGCACATGGCTCGTCGTTGCAAGCTGCTGGGGCGCCGTCGCTGCGACATTTGCGAGTGGCACCGCGGCGGCGCTGCTGTGCGTTGCCTGCATTGCGGTCGGGCTCGTCGCCGGAGTACTCGCCGTCGCACTTGCGCTCGCTGCAGCCTTTCTGCCCGGCGCTCGCAGCCGATACACGACGAGCCCCCGCCGCACCGGAATGTAGCCGGGACGACGGGGGCTCGCACTCAGCAGCGCAGGCTGCCCATCAGCGCTTAGCGGTTGGCTGCGTGCCACTCGGTGGCAGCGGCCTGCTCGGCAGCAATCTGCTGCTTGTGGTCGGCGCGCAGCTTCGCGTGCGTCGCGTTCTTACGCAGCAAGAGGTAGCCAATGCCGACCACTACGAACCAGACCGGCGTCGCGATGAGCCCAGCACGCGTGTCGGGGTCCTGCGTAAACGCCCACAGGAGGAATACGAAGAAGGCCATGACCACGTAGGGCATCACCTTGCCTAGCGGCATTTTGAACGCGCTCGACGCGTGGTCCTGTGGTCGGCGCTTCCGGTACACGAGATAACTGATCAGGATCAGCGTCCACACGAACATGAAGCAGAGCGACGAAATCGTCGTCACGATCGAGAAGCCCGTCGACTTATCGAGCCCCGTAAGCAGCAGCGCCAGCGAGCTGAGCAGCAGCACACCGGTCAGGAAGAGCGCGTTGCGCGGCACCCTGGCTTTCGTGAGCTTCGCAAACATTCGCGGCGCGTCCCCGCTCGTCGCGAGCGTGTACACCATGCGCGATGTCGAGTAGATGCCCGAGTTTGCCGATGATGCAGCCGACGTCAGCACCACGAGGTTCACGAGGTGAGCTGCAGCCCCGATGCCCGCGAGCGAGAAGAGCATCACGAACGGCGATTCATCTTTACCGAACGCGACCCACGGCACCACGGACATCAGGATGACGAGCGCGCCGACATAGAAGAGCAGGATACGCACGGGAATGGCGTTAATCGCCTTCGGCAGGTTGCGCTCAGGGTTCTTCGTTTCTGCAGCCGCAGTGCCGACGAGTTCGACGCCGACGAATGCGAAGACTGCGATCTGGAATCCCATGATGAAGCCCATGGCGCCGCCGCCGAAGAACCCACCACCGACCGAGAACAGGTTCATCAGCGAGGCAGTGCCCTCGATCGAATCTCCAGTCTTCAAGTTGGTGTACTCGTTCGTGAAGCCCGTCGCAATGAGCACGATGCCCGCGACGATGAGCGCAACGATGGCGACAATCTTGACCATCGCGAACCAGAACTCAGTTTCACCGAAACCGCGAACGGATGGCAGGTTGAGCAGCATCAGCAGCACGATGACCGCGACCGCCGGGATCCACGTTGGGAAGACGGGCAGCCAGTACTTGACGTACACCGAGGCGATTACGATGACGTCTGCTACGCCCGTTACTACCCAGCAGAACCAGTAGGTCCAACCAACAAAGAATGCCGCGGCCGGCCCGAGGATGTCCCCGGCGAAGTCCGCGAAGTTCCGGTAGTGCGTGCGACTCAACAGGAGTTCACCCATCGCACGCATGACGAAGTAGAGCATGAAGCCGATGATCATGTACACGAGCACGACCGATGGGCCGGCGACTGAAATAGTCTTGCCCGAACCCATGAAGAGGCCGGTACCGATCGCTCCGCCGATCGCGATCAGTTGAATATGCCGATTCGACAGCGCTCTTTCCAGGCCTGGGCCCTCAGTTTGCTGAACGTCAGTCTGGGTCATGTGATCCAAGATCCTTCCTCCACCCGCAGCGTTGCGGTGGCACTGGTTACCCGTCGCTATCAGGCTAGCGTGAAAACCGGGTGACCACGCACAATGGCACACCTCAGAAAGGCAACGGCAAACCGCCACCCAAACGAGTGAATCCACAGTGCATGATCTGAACGTATCGGTGGAGCCGCGGGGAATTGAACCCCGGTCCACTTCGACGATTCCGTGCCTTCTACGAGCGTAGTTCGTGAAAACGTTCTACTCGGCCCCGCTCTTTGCCACGAACACCTAGTGCGACAGGCCCAGCCTCAGTGCAAGTCCCAGCACGCCCAGAGGCGCAACGTGCCAGCAAGCTTCCTAAATGACGCCAGAAAAACGGGGCGGAAGCTTACCCGATCTGACGGACTCGGTCTCGTGCTTAGGCAGCGAGAGCGAAGTCGGTGCGCTTAACGTTGGCACCTATGGTTTGCGAAGGGCGTTAACGAGATAACTCCGCGTCCTCGGCCCGCTTCTCACGGTCTCAATATCGACGTGTCGAAACCGATCGGCCCCGTATTTGCGCCGAAACTGCGGCGCGGTCGGGACGTTCACATCATGCACTGTGGAGTTATCAACCCCGGCGAGACGCCGGCACTTCCGGCGTACAGCCGGAACTTCTACAGTAGCAGGGGCAACCCGGCAGTGCCAGTGCGGGTCAGGCCACTGAATCCGCCCGCAGCGTACGCGCGTCAACGCCGAGGGACCAACCCGCGACATCCGCGACGAAGTGCCGAAACGCGGGGTGTTCAAAGGGTTCCGCGTTGTTCGCGAAGACGCCGATCGCGTCGACCGCCATGTAGATTCGGGTGCACGCGCCCACCGGATCCTGCGTCAAAAAATCGCCGCAATCCACGCCTGCTTCGACGAGCGCCACCATGCGCTCGCGGTCGAGAGCTTCTTGCTCGTCGATAGCGACCGCGAGACCGGGCATGAACCGTGCCAGGTGACGTGCGTTCAGCCACAGCCGACACAGCTCGACCGCTTCGGCGCTCTCAGCTCGCTGCACGAACCCCGCCATCTGCCTCAGGGGCGGCTCGGGGTCGCCGAAGAGCCAATCGCGCTCGCCCGTCACGGCGAGCACGAACGCATCGATGACGAGATCTTCCACTGCCGGGTAGTAGTGTCCGATCAGACCTGGCCGAACACCAAGCGGATCGGCGACTGCACGCAGGGTGACCCGCTCAAGCCCCGAGTGCAGGGCGATGCGGGCCGCCTCCGCAAGGATCTCAGCGCGACGCTCCCCCGGCGGTTTTCGCACCCGAGCTGGCGTCCCAGCTGCCGTCCCAGCTGCGTCCACGAGAGCTAATCCCCCATGCGGTTGCGCTGGCGCATTGCGCGCTCAGCCTCACGCTTGTCTTGCTGCTCGCGAAGCGTCTGTCGCTTGTCGTACTCGCGTTTACCGCGAGCGAGTGCAACCTCGACCTTGGCGCGGCCATCCAAGAAGTACAGCCGCAGCGGCACGATGGTCATGCCGCCCTCGCGGGTCTTCTGGTACAGCTTGTCAATCTCTTGCCGATGCAGCAGCAGCTTCCGCTTGCGACGCGGTGCGTGATTCGTCCATGAACCGTTGAGGTACTCGGGAATGTAGGCGGCGTCGAGCCAGGCCTCACCGTTCTCGATGAAGACGTAGCCGTCGACGAGCGATGCGCGGCCCATGCGCAGCGATTTCACTTCGCTGCCCGTGAGCACCATTCCAGCCTCGTAGGTGTCGAAGATCTGGTACTCGTGCCGAGCCTTCTTATTCGAGGCGATCAGCTTTTCGCCGCTCTCCTTGGGCATGGCACGTCCTTTCTTTCGCCTGGCCGGACCTCCCAGCATAGCGCGCCGCGCGACCCCGCAGCGCCCCGCGAGGGGGCGAGCGAGCATCGCGCGGCGAGCTTAGCTCAGCGCTAGACGCGCAAGTACCGCGTGATTGCGATCTTCGCCGCGATCGCCGACAGCACTACGCCAACCAGGATCAGTATTGGAGGCACAATCAGCGATTGCTCCACCGTGATGTAACTCGTAAAGGGCACTTCGCTCGCGAGGAAGCCCTGCACGAAGAACTTCACAATGGCGACCGACGCCGCGCTCGCGAGCACCGCGCCGATAAGCGCCGCGATGATCCCCTCCAAGATGAATGGCGTTTGAATAAATCTGTTTGAGGCGCCAACGAGTCTCATGATGCCGATTTCTCGTCGCCTCGAGTACGCCGACAATCGAATCGTCGTCGAGATCAGCAGCATAGCCGCGATCAGCATCAGACCAGCGATGGCGATGGCTGTGTAGCTCGCCGCCCCGAGGAACAGGAAGATTCGATCAAGCAGACTTCGTTGATCAGATACGCTCTGCACGCCCGGGATCCCAGCGAACGTCTCTTGAATAATGTCGGAGCGCGACGGGTCCTTGAGCTTGATCCAGAACGTCTGGTTGAGCTGCTCCGGTTTCGTGATCTCCACGATCGGGTTGCCCTCGAACTGCTTCGAGAATTCCTTGTACGCCTGATCGTGATCGACGAAGAACGAATCCTCGATATACGGCGCCAGCGTGTCAGATTCGAGCGCGGCCTTCACTGCCGCGATTTCCTCTTCGCCAGCATCCTTGCCCGAGCACGTCGCGCTCTGGTCGTAATCCGTGCACAGGTACACCGCGACCTGAGCGCGGTCATACCAGAACGTCTTCATCTGCTGGATCTGCAGCTGCATCAAAATCGCTGCGCCCACAAACGTGAGCGACACGAACGTGACGAGCACGACCGAAATCACGACGGAGAGGTTGCGTCGGAATCCGCTCCAGACTTCTCCGAGTACCAGACCCACCCTCATCGCACTGGCCCCACATCTGTCTGATCGTCGTCTTTGCGCTTCAACCCGAGGTGCTCGGCGAGATTGCCGGTCTCCGACATCTGCACGGCGTCGAGCGGCTTGCCCGGTTCCAGGAAGCTCGGGATGCTGCGGCCGAGCGGGCCGTCAGCGTGCACGGTCTCGTCGATCTCATCGTCCGGCTCTTCGATGCCGAACGGGTGCGGCTCCTCGAAGACAGAAGCTTCCTTCGGGCTCTCGTGTACCTCGACGTGCTCTTCAGGCAGTTCAGGATCAGCGGGCGTTACCTCCGACACATGATCTACCTGGACCGCTGGCCGCGAAACGTCTCCCAGCATTTCGGGCGCGAGAGCGGCACGCACGACGGCCTCGGAGGTGCGCAGCACCTGCACACTCGCGTCCGACAGATCGGCAATGGGGATCGATGCGGTTTCGCCGTAGCCGCCGCCGACCTCGTCGCGCACGATGACGCCCTGCGAGAGCTCGACCACGCGCTGTTGCATGATGTCGACGAAGGTCGCCTCGTGCGTCGCCATAACTACGGTGGTTCCCGCTGCGTTGATCGAACGCAGCAGTTGCATAATGCCGAGGCTCGTCGCGGGGTCGAGGTTACCTGTTGGCTCGTCGGCCATCAGAATGGCCGGCTTATTCACAATGGCGCGCGCGATTGCGACGCGCTGTTGTTCGCCACCCGAGAGCTCGTGGGGGAAGCGCTTCGCCTTATTGGCGAGGCCGACCATCTCGAGCGTGTCTGGCACCGCTTCTTGAATGAAGCCGCGCGACTTACCGATGACCTGCAGCGTGAACGCAACATTGTCGTAGACGGTCTTGTTGGTGAGGAGGCGGAAGTCCTGAAACACCGTGCCGAGGTTGCGGCGGAAGTACGGGACCTTGCGCGAGGAGATCTTGCTGAGGTCCTGCCCCAGCACGTGAATCTTCCCGGCACTCGGCTGATCCTCGCGGAGGATCAACCGCAAGCAGCTGGATTTTCCAGAACCGGAGGCGCCGACGATAAACACGAACTCGCCGCGGTCGACCTTGAGGTCGATACCGTCGAGCGCGGGTTTTGCGGTGCCCCGGTATTTCTTGGTGACGTTCTCGAAGAGGATCATGACGTGACGACTGTACGCCTTGCCGCCGGGGCGGGGGTTCAGGCGCGCTGGTGTACGCCCGCTTCGGGTGAACTCCCAGTCACCCCGGTTGGTTCAGTCGTTCTTCGTGAGTGAGCGCCAGCGGATACCGGCGGCGATGAAGCCGTCGAGATCGCCGTTGAACACGGCCTCTGGCTGCGAAGCCTCGTACCCCGTTCGGAGATCCTTCACGAGCTGCTGACCGTAGAGGAAGTACGAGCGAATCTGGTCGCCCCAGCTCGCGGTGATGCTTCCCGCGAGTTCCTTTTTCTTTGCTGCTTCCTGCTCTCGCTGCAGCAACAGCAGGCGGGTCTGCAACACGCGCATCGCGGCGGCGCGATTCTGAATCTGCGATTTTTCGTTCTGCATTGAAACGACGATGCCGGAGGGAATATGCGTAATGCGCACCGCCGAGTCGGTGGTGTTCACCGACTGACCGCCGGGGCCCGACGAACGGTAGACGTCGACGCGGATGTCTGTCTCTGGCACCTCGACCGCGGTCGCCTCTTCCAGAAGTGGAATCACCTCAACGCCGGCGAAGCTGGTCTGTCGTTTGTCTGCCGATCCGAACGGGCTGATGCGCGCGAGTCGGTGCGTGCCGGCCTCCACGGAGATATTGCCGAAGGCGTAGGGGGCGTCGATCTCGAACGTCGCCGACTTGATTCCGGCGCCCTCTGCGTACGAGGTGTCAAGCACCTTGGTGGGGTAGTCGTGCTGTTCGGCCCAGCGCAGGTACATGCGCAGGAGCATCTCAGCGAAGTCGGTGGCGTCGTCGCCGCCCGCGCCGGAGCGGATCGTGACCACCGCAGCGCGTTCGTCATACTCACCCGACAGCATCGTTTGCACCTCGAGATCTTGAATGACCTTTTCGAGTGCAGCAAGCTCGGCGGCCGCCTCCGCAGCGGAATCCTCGTCTTCGGCTTCAACCGCGAGCTCGATGAGCACCTCGAGATCATCGAGGCGCTGCTCGACCCCGCGCACGCGCTTCACACGCGCCTGACGGTGGGAGAGCCCGCTCGTGACTTTCTGCGCGGCCTCGGGATCATTCCACAGGTCAGGCGCCGCGGCCTGTTCCTCGAGCTCGACGATCTCGCGATCGAGCCTGGGCAGATCCAGCACCGCCGCGATGTCGGCGTAGGTCGAGCGGAGGGCGCGAATACGGGCGCTGAAGTCAAGGTCGAGCATGGTGGTCAAGCTTACTCGCCGGATCGCGCCGGCGGATGCGGGAGCCGATGCCCGTCAGATCACTGCCCGGGCAAACGTGCTCGCGCCGGTCGCCTCTCCCCCGCTGCGCCATGCTTCCCCGAGACGTGCCACCCCCTCCGAGATCGTCGCTTCCGATGCCGAGAACGGCAGCCGCACAAACCGTTCGAACGTCCCCGGGCTACCAAACCGCGGGCCGGGCGGCAGCTGTAATCCATGGGCGGCCGCGACGCGGCTGAGTCGCGAGCTCGCACGTGCGCCGATGTCCGCCCACACGCACACCCCGCCGATAGCATCTGACAGCGTCCACTCCGGCAGCTCCGCAGCCACCCGACTCACGAGCAAGCGGTGGCGGGCCGTGAGTTCGCGAGTGCGCTCAGCGAGAATGCTGTCGTACTGTTCGAGTGCGAGCAGCGCCAGCACCTGCTGCCAGGTGCCGGTGCCGAGATCGCCCACTCGGCGCGCTGCCTCGAGTCGAGTGATGAGGTCGGGGGCGGCGCGAATCCAGCCGACACGAAGCCCGCCCCACACGGTCTTGCCCATTGATCCGATGGTCAAGATCGCGTCTTGGTGATGCTCGTGCTCGGCGAAGGCGGCAAACGGTGTGGTGCTACGTGGCTCCCCGAGCGCAAGTTCGGCGGTGGTTTCGTCAGCGATGAGGTGCGCACCCTGTCCAGCGAGCACGGTGATGAGGCTCGACTTCAGACCATCGGGCATGCTGAGCCCGGTCGGGTTGTGATGATCCGGAATCAGATACGCGAGCTTCGGCGACGTCCGCTCCGCAATCTCGAGCGTGCTCGCGGCGTCGTAGCCTCCGTCGTCGCCAGCCCCGACCGGCAGCTCAGCAACGAGAGCGCCGGTCGCGGCGAGCGCTTCCCGGGCGTGCGGGTAGCTGGGCGATTCGATGAGGCTGCGATCACCGCGTCGCAGCAGCGTGCGCGCGATGAGGAAGATCGCGTGCTGAGCGCCGAGGGTCACCATGATTTGCTCGGGAGAAGTCGGCAGGCCACGTGCGGTGTAGCGCTCGGCGAGCGCCGCCCGCAGGTCAGGAAGTCCGAGGGTGTCGTAGCCGGTCAGCTGAAACACATCTGGGCGTTCACTCATCGCCCGCGCGTTCAGCTCAGGCAGGCCACTCCACGGTTGCGGGCAGGCGCTCGCAAAATCGATACCGCCATTGACTTCGGCCCAGGCCATGTCACGAGTCGCGGTCGCGCCGCGCACGACGGTGCCCGAACCGCGCCGAGACACCACCACGCCCGTCTCTCGCAATCGGTGATACGCGGCCGCGACCGTGGTTCTGCTCACACCGAGCGCTTCCGAGAGCGGACGCTCTGCGGGGAGCGTCGTGCCGGGTACCACGCGGCCGTCGCGAACGAGCAGCGCCACACTCTCGGCGAGTTCGAGATATCCGTGTCCGTCGCCGCGCCAGCTCCCCAGGAGCTCGGTCAAGCGACGCGCGCTCAGTCGTTGCGCGGTCCACATGTCGTTCATGGGGCCACCTTAGGCGAATTGGACACTTGAGGACAAGGC
The DNA here is from genome assembly GCF_042726155.1 of Leucobacter sp. NPDC058333. Taxonomy (NCBI): domain Bacteria; kingdom Bacillati; phylum Actinomycetota; class Actinomycetes; order Micrococcales; family Microbacteriaceae; genus Leucobacter; species Leucobacter sp. NPDC058333. Next base: position 1,282,947 of record NZ_JBHXHV010000001.1, on the reverse strand, counting down.
CAATCTCAGGTGGACTGATGCAATGACTCGACGACTCGCCCAACTCATCCCGGGCCTACTGCTCTACGGCATTGCGGATGCCTTCATGATTCGCGCCGCTGTCGGTGTCGACCCCTGGACCGTGTTTGCCCAGGGCCTCTCTGCGCAGACCGGAGTCGGAATCGGCGCGCTGACGATCATTGTGGGGGCGCTCGTTCTGCTGCTCTGGTTGCCGCTGCGGCAAAAGCCCGGCATCGGAACCCTCCTCAACATTTTGCTCGTGGGGCCTGGCATCGAGCTGGGGCTGTGGTTGCTTCCCACGCCCGAGGCGCTGTGGCTGCGCATCGTGTTCTTCGCGATCGGGCTGGTACTGCTCGCAGTCGCGAGCGGCATCTATATCGGCGCCCACCTGGGACCCGGGCCACGCGACGGGCTGATGACCGGTATTCACCTGCGCTTTGGAACGCCGATTTGGATCGGGCGCACCGCCGTTGAAGTGACCGTGCTGTTGATCGGGTGGTGGCTGGGTGGAAACGTCGGCGTTGGCACGGTTGCCTTCGCCGTGCTGATCGGGCCGCTCTGCTCGATCACGCTTCCGCTCTTCGCCGGCCGGGCGATCCGGAGCCCTCGCACCGTAACCACGACACAGCCCGCCTCCCCCGCCGATGAGCAGATGCACTCGGCGTAAGGCGGCGGGCTGTCGTCGAAGCGGAGCGCCCGGAAAAATTACCGCTCGGTGAACTCCGGTTCTTCGTCGCTGATCTTATTGAAGCCCGTGACCGGCTGGCTCTCATCGAACGAAGCCACCTTCTTGCGGAAGCCCTTCGTGAGGAACAGCAGGTAGACAAATCCGAGCGCGGTCCAAATGAGCCCACCGAGCAGCGCGTGGCCGTCGAGGTTCACCCAGAGCAGACCGGTCAGCGCCGTACCAATGATCGGCATCACGATGTAGTTGAAGATGTCCTTCGGCGTGCGGCGACGACCCTTGCGAATCGCGAACCAGGCGATCACCGAGAGGTTCACGAAGGTAAACGCGATCAGCGCGCCGTAGTTGATGTACGCCGCGATCATCTCGAGCGTGAAGGCGATGGCAAGCAGCGAGATCGCACCCGTCAGCACGATGTTAAACGTCGGGGTGTGGGTCTTCGGGTTGATGTAGCCAAAGAACTTCTTCGGCAGCACGTTGTTGCGCCCCATCACGAGCAGCATGCGCGACACCGAGGCGTGCGAAGCGAGGCCCGACGCGAGGGTCGCCGCGAAACCAGCTGCCGTCAGCACGGCCGAGAGCACCTTGCCGCCGACGAGTTCACCGATGATCGGGAGCGTGCTGTCTTCGACGTACTGCATGTCGCCACCCGGCGCGAATTCGTTCCAGTCGGGGAACCGCTGCTGGGTAAAGAAGCCTGCGATCAAGAAGATCGCGCCACCGATGATCACGGTGAAGAGAATCGCCTTGGGCATGATTTTCGGCGTCTTCGCCTCCTCCGCGTACATCGTGACCGCGTCGAAACCGATGAACGAGAAGCAGACGATCGTTGCGCCAGCGAGCACCGCGCCGAATTCCACGCCGTTGTGGAAGAAAGGCTTGACCGAAACAACGCCACCGTTGCCCGCACCACCCGCGAGCTGCACGATGACCATGACCACGAACACGGCCATGACGACGATCGAGAAGATCAGCAGCAGCATGTTGATGTTCGAGGTGCCTCGCATCGTGAGGTAAATGATTCCCGTGACGAAGATCACATAGACGATCACCCAGACAGCGCCGGGGATGCTCGGGAAGAAAGCCTCGAGGTAGCTGCGAAGAATGAGGCAGTTCACCATCGGCAGCAGCATGTAGTCGATGAGCGCCGTCCAACCCACCATGAAACCGACGTTGGGGTGCATGGATTCGCGGGCGTAGGTGTAGGCCGAACCTGCGCTCGGGATCGCACCAGCGATTTTGCCGTAGCTGATCGCCGTGAAGATCATCACAATCAGAGCGACCGTGTACGCGAGGGGAACAACGTTGTTCGTGTCTCGCGCGACGAGGCCGAAAGTATCGAATACGACAGTTGGGGTCATATAGCCGAGGCCCAGGCCGACAATGGCCCACAGACCGAGGCTTCGCTTCAGTCGAGCTCCGCTTGCCGATGCCGGTGCTGTCAAAGCACTCATGTTCTCTCCTTCAAGAACGTAGCTGCGTCGCACGACCGGAATCTGCTCGGCAGCCTCACTGAGGCGATAAGGGAATCGCCAAGGCATCATCTTGCACCCGAGTCCGTCCCCGCGCAAGCGGAGACAGGCCCCGCGGGCCCAAAACGGGCCCTCAGCCGTCGTTTTCGGGTCCTCTGAACGCGGAGATAGTCTGAATTTGGTCGGTCTTTCTTCGGATTCCTTTGCATTTTCAGGTTTCGACTGCAAGAATCAGAAGCGTGAGCAGCAAACGCAGTACGCCGGCGCTCGATTCCACGTCGAAAGCGATCATCGAGCAACTTCAGCGCGATGGACGTCGTTCGTACGCGGAGATCGGAAAGGCGGTCGGCCTCAGTGAGGCCGCCGTGCGCCAGCGTGTGCAAAAGCTCACGGATGCCGGGGTCATGCAGATTGTTGCTGTGACAGACCCAATGAGCCTGGGCTTTACCCGCCAGGCCATGCTCGGCGTCCGCGTTTCCGGCGACACCCGGGTCGTCGCCGATCGCCTCGCCGAAATGTCAGAGATCAGCTACGTCGTGCTGAGCGCGGGCTCCTTTGACATCCTCGCCGAGGTCGTCTGCGAGGACGACGACGGATTGATCGAATTACTCAACGAACGAATCCGCAAGATCGAAGGCGTTGCGTCGACCGAATCGTTCGTTTACCTCCAACTCACCAAACAGAAATACGACTGGGGAACACGATAACCATGTCTTACGATCCCACTGCTGCGGTAGACACTGCCGCGCTCCAGGCCTCGGCCAAGAAGCACATGTGGCCGCACTTCACCAACCGCAAGGTGCTCAATGACGGTATCCCCGTCATCACGCGCGCCGAGGGCCACCACATCTACGACGGCGCAGGCAAGCAGTACTTCGACGGCCTCTCAGGTCTCTTCGTCGTCAACGCCGGCCACGGCCGCGACCGCATTGTGCAGGCAGCTGCCAAGCAGATGAAGCAGCTCGACTTCATGCCGATCTGGTCGTACGGCCACCCGGCAGCAATCGAGCTCTCGGAGCGTCTCTCGAGCTACGCGCCCGGCGAGATGAACAAGGTCTTCTTCACCACCGGTGGTGGCGAAGCTGTTGAGTCAGCGTTCAAGCTGGCAAAGCACTTCTGGAAGATCAAGGGCCAGCCGATGAAGCACAAGGTCATCTCGCGCTCGGTCGCCTACCACGGCACCCCGCAGGGCGCGCTGGCGATCACCGGCATCCCCGACATGAAGAAGTTCTACGAGCCCCTCACCCCGGGCGGCCACCGCGTGCCGAACACGAACTTCTACCGCGCCGATGAAATGGGCGCGCCGTCGAACGATCTCGAGGCCTTTGGCCAGTGGGCAGCGAACCGCATCGAAGAGGCGATCCTCTTCGAGGGCGCCGACACCGTCGCCGCTGTCTTCCTTGAGCCGGTACAGAACTCGGGCGGCTGCTTCCCCCCGCCCCCCGGATACTTCAAGCGCGTGCGCGAGATCTGCGATCAGTACGACGTGCTGCTCGTCTCCGACGAGGTCATCTGCGCCTACGGCCGCGTTGGCGAGTTCTTCGCTTCGAAGGCACTCGGCTACGAGCCCGACATCATCACCTCTGCAAAGGGCATCACCTCGGGCTACGTCCCGCTCGGTGCGATGATCGTCTCCGACAAGGTTTCTGAGCCGTTCAACTCGGTCGAGAACACCTTCTACCACGGCTTCACGTTCGCCGGTCACCCGGCCGCTGCCGCTGCCGCCCTCGAGAACCTCGATATTTTCGAGGAAGAGGACCTCAACGGCCGCGTCCGCGAGAACAGCCCGCTGTTCCGCGCTGAGCTCGAGAAGCTGCTCGACATCGACATCGTTGGTGACGTGCGCGGTGAAGGCTACTTCTTCGGCATCGAGCTGGTGAAGGACAAGGCCACCAAGGAGACCTTCAACGAGGAGGAGTCGGATCGACTGCTCCGCGATTACCTCTCCCCCGCGCTGTGGGAGGCTGGCCTCTACTGCCGCGCCGATGACCGTGGCGACCCCGTCATCCAGCTCGCTCCGCCGCTGACCATTGGTCCGGCAGAGTTCGCAGAAATCGGCGGCATCCTCCGCAGCGTCCTCAAGGATGCGTCCTCGAAGGTCTGATCACTCTGACCTGACAGGTGTGGCCCTCTCGCTTCGCGAGGGGGCCACACCTGTTTCCGGCGCCGCGCCGCGGCCCGGGCCAGCCCGCTGAGCGCGAGGGGTTTCGCTGAGCGCGAGGGGTTTTAACGCTGATATTCCCTCGTGCTCAATGAAAGCGCTCGTGTTGAGCGGGGCGTCGGGACGGGGCGCGTCCGAGATTGGGAACTTCGACGCCGAATGAGTGCAGGCGTTCGCCCAGGGTGCGCACGCTCGTCAGCGCTTTCGGGGGCCACCGCACCATCGAGTTCCCTGTGATGCCCCGGATCTGATCCTCGCGTTCCTTCTCAAGCACGACCACGGCTTCCGCAGATCGGCCGCCGCGCAGTTCGGCATCGAGGTATTTTGCCTGACCGTCGACCTCCCCGAAGATGCCCTGCCCAAGAAACTCAAAGTCAACCCAGTACCGGGCACCGCCGACTCCGTCCACGCGCACCTGAATGTCGACGTCAATGTCGAGTCGCTCCAGGCAGAGCCGGCTGACGCTTTCGACGGGAGAGTCTGCCCGCGGGTCCGCGAACTTGAGCAGGTGTCTGGCCTTGCGTACGCCCCGATGTCCCGGGAACCGATCAAGCAGTGCAAGTTGTTCCGCGCGCCACTCGTGCGCGGGGTCTGATACCCCCTCCCGCTGTGCACCGAAGAGCAAGCGCATGCCAGAGTCGGCCGCCGATATAGCCATTTCTGGGGAAGCGCATCGCGCGAGGTCCAAGATAGTGCGCGTCAGACTCGTCACGCGGATACCGAAGATCTGCGTTTCGTCACTGCTGCACCATTCGCCGAGGTGTCGAGCGACCGTCGCCGAGCTACGCCCCGGCCTCGCAGTCGGTGTCAGCGTGTGCACTCTCAGGTCGCGGAGCCCGTACAACGGGATGCCCCACAACGCCGCAGCAGACTGGTGCGAGAAGAGGGGCGCGCACCGCGCATTCACCGCCGCAACCGCCAGGGTTCGGGCGAGGAGACGCTGCTCGGGAAACCACATCGACCACACTTCATGAGCAACAAAGCACCCGCGGATGACGCGCACGAGTCGCCCCTCTCGAACACCCGCGGCAATCGCGCCCCGCTCAAGGTCGTCGAGTGCCGACCGCGCGAAGGAAAGGTGCTCCCACACGCCTCGTATTCTGATGTCCCCGCTATCGAGTGGCATGCTTCAATGCTGCCCGCCCATACCGCCCAACTGGAGTTTTCCACAGACCTCCCCTGAACTCCTTCAAAATTCAGCCGCCACCATACCTGTGAGCGGAATTGCCCCGCCCCGCGCCGCGCGCCAACGCCGCTCCGCGCCGCGCGCCAACGCCGCTCCGCGCCGCGCGCCAACGCCCGCCGAGCACGAGGCCTAACCGCGAACACGAGGGAAAAACCCGCAAGAAACCGTTCGGGTTCGGTGGAAGCCCTCGTGCTCAGCGGGGTTGGGTTGGGTTGGCGGGCGGGCGGGAGCGGGCGGGCGGGAGCGGGCGGGAGCGGGCGGGGCGGGAGCGGGCGGGGCGGGAGCAGGCGGTGCGGGAGCGGGCGGGCGGGTTAGGGTGTAGGCATGAGCAGCAATGACGCACAGCTTCCGCAGTCTTCGGCGACAGCGCAACCGGCGCGAACAGCATCACCGGTGCAAGCAGCGCAACCGACGCAGGCGGCGCAAGCAGCGCAACCGGTGCAACCGGCGCAAGCAGCCGTGCCGCAGTATGCACCGCCGCAGTACCAGCCGCCTGCGCAGTACGCGCAGGTCACTCCTGGCGGGGGCCAACGTGGGAACGCGCACGCGCCCGGCAGCCTCAATGTGCCCGGTATCGCCGCACTCGCACTGCTGCTCGTTAACGCGTTGATCCCAATGCTGACACCGACGTTCTACCGGTTGGCGGCGAGCTCGGACGATTTCCAATTACTTGGAACGATCCTCAGCATTGTCAACATCGCGCTGTTGCTGACCGCGGGAGCCCTGGCAATCATCGGTCTCGTTGCCAAACGGATGACCCGTTGGCGTTGGGCCGCGATTGGCGCCGCGGTCGCCGCCGGAATCGGACTCGTATCGTACGGCTTTTCACTCCTCGGCGGCTTGATCTATCAGTTCAGCTCGTCATTCTGACAGCACGACCCCGCACTGTTCACGACCCCGCTGTTCACTACCCCGCATACGCGGAAGCGCCCGCCACCGTAAGGTGACGGGCGCTTCGCAGATGGTGCGTCCGGCGATCGCCGGCGAACCTGCAGACTAGCGGCGCAGACCGAGACGCTCGATGAGCGAACGGTAACGCGCGATGTCGACGTTCTGGAGGTAACCCAGGAGACGACGGCGCTGGCCGACGAGCAGCAGGAGGCCACGACGCGAGTGGTGGTCGTGCTTGTGCTCCTTGAGGTGCTCGGTCAGGTCCTTGATACGACGACTCAGCATCGCGACCTGAACCTCAGGGGAACCGGTATCGCCCGGCTTCGTCGCGTATTCTTCGATGATCGCCTGCTTGACATCTGCTTCAAGTGCCATAAGGGATCCCCTTCCTCTTGCTGCGCGGCGCCGTCAGCAGGATGCTGGGGCTCTCTTTATCCGCGGCCGTTCAAACGGCAACCTGCATAGCCTACCACCATTCCGCCATGAACGCCCCTTGAGCTACTCGCTCACGTCGGATAAGCGCGAAATGCCCGCCCGACATCGCGACGAAACACAACCGGCACGGGGCGGTAACTGCTCGGAGACGGCTACGAAACAGCCGCGGCGCACACTGGTTCCACTGTGGCGGACATGGCCCGCTCGAGAGAAAGGCACCAGCATGGAACTCACTCCTTCTGACGTGTGGACGCTTACGAGCGCGGCCCTCGTCTTGATCATGACCCCGGGCCTCGCCCTGTTCTACGGCGGCCTCGTACGCGTGCGCTCCGTCGTCAACATGATGCTGTTCAGCGTCAGCGCGATGGGCGTCGTCGGCGTGCTGTGGATCCTGTTCGGCTACAGCATGAACTACTTCGCCGAGGGCGAGAGCGGCTTCGCGGGGAGCCCCTTTAAAGATTTCGGTCTGATCAACACCGATCCGGCAAGCTTCATCGGGGTCGGGTTCGGTGCCGTCTTCGCCATGATCACCACGGCGCTCATATCGGGTGCCATCGCTGACCGCGTCGGGCTCGGCTCGTGGGTGCTCTTCTCGGGCGTCTGGGCAACGTTCGTGTACTTCCCGGTCGCCGCGTGGGTCTGGGGTGGCGGCTGGATTCAGAATCTCGGTGCGACTCTCGGCTTGCCCGACGTCATCGATCTCGCGGGCGGCACGGTCATTCACATCAACGCGGGCGCCGCGGCACTGGCCCTGGCGCTCGTCGCCGGCAAGCGAATCGGCTTCGGCAAGGGGTCGCACCAGCCGCACAGCATCCCGCTCGTCACGATCGGCGCCGCCCTGCTCTGGTTCGGCTGGATCGGTTTCAACGCCGGGCTCGCCACAGAGACGGGCGAGGCTGGCCTGATCCTCGTCAACACTCTCGCAGCACCCGCCGCCGGTATTGTCGGCTGGATCCTGGTCGATGTCATTCGCGGAAAGAAGCCCGGTGTCATCGGTGCCGCCTCGGGTGCCGTCGGCGGCCTCGTCGCGATTACGCCGTCGGCCGCGAGTCTCTCCCCCGTGTGGGCGCTCCTACTCGGCCTCATCGCCGGCATGGCCTGTGCGTTCGCGATCGAGTGGAAGTATCGCCTGGGCTACGACGACTCGCTCGATGTGGTCGGCCTGCACCTCGTCGCAGGTGTCATCGGTTCGCTCTACCTCGGCTTCTTCGCCTTCAACGACGGCCTGTTCACGGGCGGCGACGCTGGTCTACTGGTTGTGCAGTCGATCTCGGTGGTGTCGGTGATGCTGTACTCCTTCGTGGTCTCCCTCGTCATCGCGCTCGGCGTGAAGCTCCTCACGGGGCTGCGCGTGCCGCCGCAGGTCGAGGAGGCCGGGATCGACTTCGCCGCACACGGCGAAGAGGCGTATGCATACGCCTCGCCTGAGTCGGAGCCGGTGCCCACGCGCTGATTCTGTCTCTCCTATACGCGGGGCCCGGTCGATGACGCTCGGGCCCCGTTCTCATGCCCCGTGCACCAGCAAAGGCGCCCGGCTGGACTAGGCTCTGCTCCATGAGCGACTCCCCCGCAGCAGCAGCGTCTGACCACGATCCGAAGGCGCTCGCTGAGCTCGCCGCCGAGATCGCCGAACGCGCGGGTGCACGCATCCTTGAGCTGCGGGCGCAGGGCGTCTCGATCGCCGCGAGTAAATCGAGTGCTACCGATGTCGTGACGGCGGCAGATCAGGAATCCGAGCGACTCATCGTCGCCGCGATCCTCGACGTCCGTCCAGATGACGGCATCCTCGGCGAAGAGGGCACCGGCATCACGGGCACGAGCGGCATCACGTGGGTCATCGACCCGATCGACGGGACCGTGAACTACCTGTACGACCTGCCTGCCTACGCAGTCAGCATCGCGGCAACTGTCGCCGACGAGTCGGCGTTCGCGGACGGCCGCCGCGCCATCGCGGGCGCAATCTGCAACCCGCGCACAGACGAGCTCTTCGTCGCGTGGCTCGGCGGCGGCGCCACCCGCAACGGCGAGCCGATTCACGTCACCGGGCAGACCGATCTCGCTGTCGCGCTGGTCGCGACCGGGTTCGGCTACACGGTCGAGCGCCGCACGGAGCAGGCCGCTATGGTGGCGCGGGTGATTCCACGGGCACGCGACATCCGCCGCAACGGCTCTGCTGCATACGATCTCTGCATGCTCGCCGCTGGACGTCTCGACGCCTACTACGAGCGCGGCCTCATGCCGTGGGACTACGCGGCGGGCGTGCTCATCGCGAGCGAGGCGGGCGCCACGCTCATCGGACGCGACGATTCGACCCCGCCGGGCGAACCGTTCATGGTCGTCGGCGCGCCGGGTCTCGTCGAAGAGCTGCGCGCACTCGCACTCGGCGAGTAGCGCGGGCGGCTCGCTACTCGCTACTCGCTACCCGCGACGAGCAGCCAACCGAGCGGCGCGGCGGATCAGCCGCGCCTCGCCCGACTCACTCCGTGCCGCCGTGCTCCGTTTTCCAGGCCACCGCGCGGGCGGTGAGGCGCTCGGCCAGCGCTTCAAGCTGCGCGGGATCCGCAGCCCCCGAGCGGGCGTAGGCCACCCCGAGCAGGAATGTCGACAGCGGTGCCGCCGGCCGCGCAACGTCGTGCGCAACGTCGCGCGCGACGTCAAGCACGGTGCCGATGCGCACAGCTTCTGAATCGACGCCGAGCTCCGCGGTCGCAGCCGCGAGCCACGCATCAAGAGCTTCTGGTGGGAGATGATTCGACATGCGTCCTCCTGGGTCTGGAATCTCGACGTACGGCTGCGTTTGACGTTGTGTTCGCGCTCGCGCTCGCGCAAGGTCTTGCGGTGTATCGATGTCTGCGACGATCTCACTTGGCGCGTCGCGCCAGCCGATCGTCAGCCGTTCGGTGGCGCGCCGAAGCGGTTGGTTCGCGATCTCGTCGCCGAGATGTGCGACAGCTCGCGAGAGCGACGCGACGCGGTAGCGCCCCGCAAGCCACTGCGCCCGCCCGTCGGGGTCGCGCAGCACCACGGCGTCTTCATACGCTGCCGGGGATTGCGCAAGCAGCTGAGTGATCACGGCGTCGGGGTGCTCGAGGTCGCACGAGAGCAGCAGCAGTTCGGCGTCACGCTCGCTGCTCTCCAACCCGATCGCGCTCAGCCCAGCGGCGAGCGCTGCGAGCGGTCCCGCGAACGGCGGATCCTCGCGCACAACGACGCAGTGATTCAGGCCCGCGCGATCCGGACCCACGATGACCGGGCGATTCACGCCAGCGGCCTGCGTCGCGGCAATCACCCGATCGAGCAGTCGCTGCCCGCCCAGATCGAGGTCTGCCTTGTCAGCGCCGCCGAGTCTGGAACCGCGCCCGCCCGCGAAGATGATCGCGGCGACGATCGCGCTCACGACGTCACACTCACGAGGTCACCAGGATCACGTCGACGGATTCGCCCTCCGCAACATCCCCACGATCGACATCAACGAGTGCGTACCCGTCAGCGCCCCCCTGGCCGCCGACGGCGTGCGAGTAGCCGCGCGGGTCGACAGCTGGCGAGCACTGCAAGCCCGTCGACGCACCTCGGACGCGCACGGGCAACACCTGCAATCGGCCAGGGCTGCCGCGCCAGCCGCGTTCGACCACCGCCCGGACGCGGGTGCGCTGCAGACGCGTTGCACCCTGAAGGCGCAATAGTGCGGGCCGTACAAACAGTTCGTAGCTCACCGCTGCGCTCACGGGATTGCCGGGCAGCGCAAACATCAGCGCGCCGCCACCGCTACCACTACCGCCAGCCAGCCTTCCAAAGCACTGCGGCTGCCCGGGCTTCACGGCGACCCGCACGGCGTGCACCGATGGTTCACGCTCAAGCGCGATCCTAACGACGTCGTGCGCGCCCGGCCCCACCCCGCCCGTCGTGATCACCGCGTCGACCTCGCCGGCGAGCTCACGCAGCCGAGCGCCGAGGGTCACCGCGTCATCGTCGGTTACTGAGACTGAGACGGCTTCAATTCCGTCTTCTGCGAGGAGCGCCTGCACGAGCAGCGAGTTCGACTCGGGAATCTGACCTCGTTCAAGCGGTTCACCCGCGGCGCGCAGCTCGGCTCCCGTGGCGATGACAGCGACGCGCGGGCGCGGGCGCACGCTCACCTCGGCGACACCTGCGGCGGCGAGCGCCGCGATGCGGCGAGCGCCGAGCTGGTCTCCTGCGCGGGCGATGCATGCGCCAGCGGTGACATCTTCACCGCGCCGCCGCACGTGAGCGCCGGCGGCCACGGGGCTCAGCACGTCAACAGTGTGTTCAGCCCACGCGTCCCCGCTCACATCGTTGACCGTGTGCTCGACGGGCACCACTGCGTCGGCAGCGCTCGGCATCGGCGCGCCCGTCATGATGCGCACGGTCGTGCCCGGCGGCAGTGCCGGGTCGGCTGAATCGCCCGCCGCGACCTCACCGATCACGCGGAGGCCCACCGGCGACGCATCGCCCGCCGAAGAGGTATCGCTCGCGCGCACCGCGTATCCGTCCATTGCCGAGTTGTGCCAAAGCGGCAGATCGACACGGGCCAGCACGTCAGACGCGAGCGTCAGGCCCACGGCGGCGCGAAGCGGCATACTCGAGGCGGGCAACGGCTTCGTCTCGGCCAACACGGTCGCGAGATGCGCGGCGACAGAGCGCGATTCGTCATGGATTTCGCTCATGCCGCTCCGATCCTGGCCACAGTCTTCGCCGGTATGCCTGCTTGCTCCCAGTCCACTTCGATGATATCCAAGAGGTGTGTCCCGTATCGCAGCTCGTCGACGAGTGACCCGCCTCACGGCTGGCGGATCCCGAACCCGTCGCGCCGATTTTCTCGCCGTGGAAGAGCCACTCGAAATTCGCGTGCGCGGCAAATCGCTCGCAATTACAATGCGCACACCGGGCCACGATGTTGAGCTTGCCGCGGGGTTCCTCGTTTCGGAGGGCGTCATCCATCGGGCGAGCGACTTCGCAGCCGCAATTCACTGCGCGAGCGACGGCGAGCCGAACACCTATAACGTGCTCGACATCGCCCTCGGCCCTGACGTGCCGCCGCTTGATCCGAGTCTCGAGCGAAACTTCTACACGACCAGTTCGTGCGGGCTGTGCGGCAAGGCAAGCATCGACGCTGTCCACACGCAATCCCACTTCACCGTCGCCGACGACCCGCTCGTCATCGAAGCCTCGCGCATCATCTCGTTTCCCGATGCGTTGCGCGCGCAGCAGGCCGTGTTCGAGCGCACGGGCGGGCTGCACGCCGCCGCACTGTTTGACGGCCGCACCGGCGAAATGCTCGTGCTGCGCGAGGACGTCGGCCGCCACAACGCCGTCGACAAGGTCGTCGGGTGGGCGCTGCAGCAGGGGCTGTTGCCACTGCGATCCCACGTGCTCATGGTGTCTGGCCGCGCGAGCTTCGAACTCACGCAGAAGGCACTGATGGCGGGCATTCCCATGCTCACCGCAGTGTCGGCGCCGTCGTCGCTCGCGATCGAGCTCGCAGAAGCCTCCGGTCTCACCATCGTGGGATTTCTGCGCGGTGAGTCGATGGTCATTTACACTCGCGACGATCGCATCGTCGACCCCGCGATCGACGCCAACGACGGCAACGAAGCCAACGACGGCACGACTTCCCCTGTATCCGGCCACACCCTCGAGAAAGCAGTCCACTCATGAGCCCGAAGGCCCCACGCGACGATTTCTCGGACGCCGATATCGAGATCACTCCCCCGAAAACCCACGCGGTGGGCATTGAGGGCGTGTTCCACTCCATGGAGCCCGCGATCAAGGTGATGGGTCTCGCCCGCACCGCGAAGCTCATGACGAAGATCAACCACAAAGACGGCTTTGACTGCATGAGCTGCGCGTGGCCTGACCCCGATCACCGCAAGATCGCCGAGTTCTGCGAGAACGGCGCGAAGGCCGTCACGTGGGAGGCGACGCCCGTCACTGTGTCGCGAGCGTTCTGGCAGGAGCACTCGCTGACATCACTTGAAGACAAGACTGAATACTGGCTCGGCATGCAGGGCCGGATCACCGAACCTGTCTATAAGGCAGCCGGTTCAGATCACTATGAGCCGGTGAGCTGGGACCGTGCGTTCGACATCGCAGCCGGGCACCTCAACGCGCTCGACAACGCGAATGAGGCGTCGTTCTACACGAGTGGGCGGGCGTCGAACGAGGCGGCGTTTGTGTATCAGCTCTTCGCCCGCGTGCTCGGCACGAACAACCTCCCCGATTGCTCGAACATGTGTCACGAGTCCACCGGCACGGCGATGACCTACTCGGTGGGCATCGGTAAGTCGACGGTTGCGTACGACGACTTCTTAAAGTCCGACCTGATCATCATCATGGGGCAGAACCCCGGCACCAATCACCCGCGCATGCTCACGGCCCTGCACGAGGCGAAGCAGAACGGCGCGAAGGTCGTTGCGGTGAATCCGCTCCCGGAGGCGGGGCTGATCGGGTACAAGGACCCGCAGTCGATTCGCGGCTACGCGGGCAAGGCAGTGCAGATCGCGGACCAGTTCCTCAAGATTCGCTCCGGCGGCGACGCCGCTCTGCTGCAGGCACTGTCGAAGCGTGTCATGGAGGCGGAACGACGGGCTCCGGGCACGGTGCTCGATCACGACTTCATCGCAGAACACTGCGACGGCTTCGAAGAGTTTGCCGAGCACATTCAGCGAGTCGATGACGAAGAGGTGGAGCGGGCGACCGGGCTCTCGACGGCTGAGATCGACGAACTCGCTGAGCGGTACCTCAGCTCAGATCGGGTCATCATCGCGTGGGCCATGGGTGTCACTCAGCACCGTCGCAGTGTCGACACGATCAAGGAGATCATCAACCTGCTGCTGCTGCGCGGCAACATTGGCAAGCCGGGCGCCGGCGCCTCGCCCATTCGCGGCCACTCGAACGTGCAGGGCGACCGCACAATGGGCGTCTGGGAGCAGATGCCCGATTCGTTCCTCGACGCGCTCGGGGCCGAGTTCTCGTTCGAGCCGCCGCGTGATCACGGTGTCGACGCGGTGCACGGCATCCGCGCGCTCGCCGAGGGAAAGATTAAAGTCTGGATGGGCCTCGGCGGCAATCTGCTCGGAGCAATCTCTGACACGAACCTCGCGGAGTCGGCGATGCGCAAGACGCGGCTCAGCGTGCAGCTCTCGACGAAGCTCAACCGCTCGCACGTCATCACGGGAGAGGAAGCGCTGATTCTGCCCGTGCTCGGCCGCACCGAGGTCGACGCGCAGTTGAGCGGACCGCAGTACGTGACCGTCGAAGACTCGGTCTGCGCGGTACACGCGTCCCACGGACAGATCCCCCCGATCTCTGAGCACGTACGCTCAGAGGTTGCGATCGTCGCCGGGATCGCCCACGCGACGCTCGGCACCCGCCACGGCATCGACTGGCTCGCGATGATCGACAACTACGACGTGATTCGCGATCACATCTCACGCGTCGTGCCGGGCTGCGCCGACTACAACGCGAAGACCCGCCGCCGCGACGGGTTCATCTTGCCGAACGGACCGCGCGATGAGCGCCGGTTCAACACGGCCACGGGCAAGGCCCGGATCACCGTGAACGCGCTCGAGCACGTCGAGTGCCCGCCCGGCCGCTTGATTTTGCAGACGATGCGCTCGCACGACCAGTTCAACACGACCATCTACAGCCTCAACGACCGCTACCGCGGCATCAAGAAGGGCCGTTCGGTGATCTTCGTGCACCCCGACGACCTCGCGGAGCTCGGTCTCAGCGACGGCCAGACGGTCGACATCTTTAGCGAGTGGAAGGACCAACCCGACCGTGTGCTGCGCGGCTTCCGCACCGTCGCCTTCCCGACCGCGCGCGGTTGCGCAGCGGCCTACTTCCCGGAGGCGAACGTGCTGGTGCCCCTCGACAGCACGGCGCTCGAGAGCAACACCCCGGTGTCGAAGGCGATCATCGTGCGGCTCGAGCCGTCGAACACCCCCGTGGGAGTCGGTCGCCCGGTAACGGTGTAGCTGCACAGCGAAGTGGGGGGGGGGGGGGGGCGGCCCCCCCCCCCCCCCCCCCCCCGCGGCCCCCGGGATTTTTGGGGGACGCGCCCGCCGGCCCCCCCGCCCCCCCCCGCGGGGGGGGGGCCGGGGGCCCCAAGCGGGGGGGCG